>NZ_AP018223.1:257015-846257 GCF_002368035.1 Nostoc linckia NIES-25
ACCGCCAATGTTACCGCCAATGCCACCACCGCCAATGCCGTCACCAGCAGGATCGCCACCAAAGATGTTGCCGCCAGCCCCGCCAGTTCCGCCAGCCGTGCCGCCACCATTACTCAACTCACTACCATTGCCGCCGTCACCGCTGAAGCCGCCGCCGCCACCACCACCCCTGAAGCCACCACCATTACCGCCGTCACCGCTGAAGCCGCCGCCGCCGCCGCCACCGCTTGTTGGGCCACTACCAAGACCGCCGTTGCCACCAAAGCCACCGCCGCCACCACCAGAACCACTTACACTGTTCCCCCCGATCGCCTGGTTATTAGTGAAGTTAACATTGGTCAAGGTAACGTTGGTCTCAACCAAGTTACCATCATACAAACCATTAATGAACAGCGCACCTCCCATACCAGCAGCCCCGCCCCCGCCGCCACCACTACCACTATCACCGCCTTTGCCAAGACCGTTAGCAATGGTTAAGCCAGAAATGTTGACAGTGCCTTGATTGATAAACAAGGCGCGGTACTTGTTATCGCCGCTGATAGTCAAGTTACTAGCGCCACTGCCCTGAATCGTGATGTTGCTGTTGATGATGGGCAACATACTGGTGAGCGTAATCGTGTCGGGCGTGGTGTCAATGAAACTGCTGCCACCAAAGGTAATGGTGTCGGCTTCACTGGTGCTATTGGCTTGCAAAATCGCCTCCCGCAGCGAGAGAACGCCATCGTTACTGTCGATGTTGTCATTGGTGGTGTTAACAATGATATTTGCCATGATGAAAATCTCCTAAGTTATCTATGAATTAATCGGTTAAGCTGCTGGTCAAGTAAAACCGTTCCTATTGGAATGTTCGCTCCCTGACTTGGGAGGAGAACGGTTACCAGAAAATAGTTCAGGCAGCATGAGAGTAAAAAGCACGATCGCGCTCCTGATTAGGTGTAGAATCGAACTGCTGCGATCGCGAGGTAGTAGGTGCTGCACGAACATCTGTTGGCTTTTCATCAATAAAAAATCTCGCTTGCACTTCTACTCGCAGTTGATAGCGATCGCTCAATTTGCGTCGAATGAGAGCCTCGTTAATTGCCAGTTGTGATTTCAGCAATTGTTCAATTTTGCGAGTGCTGCTGACACTGGTAGGATGCAGACGGTAGTAGTAAAGCGGCTGATTAAGATGCCAAACATCAGTTACTTCTGATAGCCGCAAACACAGGTCGTAATCTTCGATGGATTCAAACGCTTCCCGGATGCCGCCGATCTGCTCATAGATCGAGCGCCGCAACAGCCGGAAGTGAAACGTCATGAAGTCAATCAGCAATCTGTCTGGGCTATAGGGAATTTGGCAGCGATGCCCCAAGCCTTGCACCTTTCCACCTGCGTTCATCTGCCAATGGTCGGTGTAGACCATGCCCACTTCGGGGTAGGATTCCAGCACCTTAACTGTGAGTTCCAGTGCCCGGAAGTCTAGGGCATCATCGCTATCAACTTGACCGATGTAAGTGCCTTTCGCCGCAGCATAAGCGCCTTTGAGGGCATGAGCGGCACCGTGATGAGCAGCCGCTATCACCCGGATACGCGAATCTTTTTGAGCATAGCGATTGGCAATTTCTAAGGAGCGATCGCTTGAGCCGTCGTCCCAAATTATCAGTTCAAAATTGGTGTATGTCTGGATGAGAACGCTTTCGATCGCCACTGCTAAATAGCGATCGCGGTTATAAACAGGTATGACAACCGACACCAAGGGCGAATCAGAAGAATTAACCATTGAATCTTGTATGTAAATTTCAGTACATCAATATATATATGTTGCTGGTGTCAGCGATACTGGATGCCAACAGCCATTTGCACGTCGATCGCTAAAGCAAAAGCCTTACAGCCTGCGCGAAACACGTAAATCTCAAGGCAGAAAGCCTTACAGGGAAGACGGAAAGCCTTACAGCCTGCGCGAAACACGTAAATCTCAAGGCAGAAAGCCTTACAGGGAAGACGGAAAGCCTTACAGCCTGCGCGAAACACGCAAATCTCAAGGCAGAAAGCCTTACAGGGAAGACGGAAAGCCTTACAGCCTGCGCGAAACAAATTTCAAGGCACAAAGCCAGGCAGTATGAGTGCGATCGCTTTTTGCCGTCATCTCAAGGAGAGTGAATCTTTTGATGAGAACGCTTTCCATCGCCACTGCTAAATAGCGATCGCGGTTATAAACAGGCATGACAACCGACACCAAGGGCGAATGAAGAAAACTAACCATTTCGTCTTTATTTTGAGTGCTAATAATGTTGTTCTATGCCCAGCAAGGCATAATTGAGCGCGTGCCAAGTTTTTTGCCCCACAAGGCCGTCGGGTAGTAGATGGAAGCTATGCTGGAATTTTTCAACAGCGATCGCTGTTTCTCTGTCAAATCTGCCTGTCACGTCTTCGGCAGTTAAATATTTGTAGAAAACCAACAGGCGTTGTAGAGTTTCGACAGCAGTACCACTGTCTCCTTCTATCAGTTGCGGCAGATGACAAGAATTATCTGCCTGCTGGGAGTTTTTGGTGTCATGGCGCATTTTGGATAATTTCTAAGTGAAAAAAACACTAGAGGGAATCTGCAAATTTTGGCCATGGGAATCCCACATGACAACGAAATTCGTTGCCAGTAGAACTACATGACAATTGAGTTTGCCTTCCCAAGACACAAACCAGCCTGACTAGCGGTTCAATGCAGATTTTATGAACTGGTCTCTCCAGGGTGTGGGCAATGAGTATGTTGTTTTTGAGCTTTACGGGTTTAGTTAGCTCTTAGTAAAATCAGATTTGTTGCCAGGGCAATGCTTCTGTTTTTTTCGTAACTGTGAGTGTTTTCAGGATTATCTCATTGTTCACTTTTAGACGCTAGTCCAACTTAAGGCAGCTTTTCTCAAGTTAAGGAGGCGCAATTTCAACTTAAGGGTTGAAATTTCAACTTAAGCAAATATTGTTTCAACTTAAACAATGCAGGTCGATGCATTAAAGGTGCAGGTCGATGCATCAAAGGTGCAGGTCGATGCATCAAAGGTGCGGGTCGATGCATCAAAGGTGCAGGTCGATGCATCAAAGGTGCAAGTCGATGCAACAAAGGTGCAGGTCGATGCATCAAAGGTGCAGGTCAAGAAATTTGTGTACACCACCAGCCAACTTATACCAATTCAAATAATGTTTGCGACACATCAATTATCCATAAGGGCACAACAATGCTAAAGCCCCTACCCATCTGTCGCATTCTTTTTTCAAATTGGTATTACAAAGGGACAGACTTAAACTTTACTTCAAGGCTGGGAGACGTTGGTCGAACTCACGTTGATTAACAAATTTAACCGCCGCTACTATTTGCACAAGTTTCTTTCTCGCACCTCAACATTAGGGACTGACAAATAAAGAAATATTCAATTAATTCTTGTGGGGTGGGCGTCTCGCCCGCCCAGTCCATAGGGCGGGCAAGATGCCCACCCCACAATATTGGATAATTTATTTCTTGGAGTTCCCTTAGTTCTGAGATAGTCTTGCACCCACTCACAACCCGCCTTCACCACAGTATTAAGATTCAGATCGCGCTCTAAATCCCAAATAATTAAAGTCTTGTCTAGTGATGCCGAAATTAAGCGATCGCCCCCAGGAGTATATGCCAATGCGGTAACACCACTTTGATGTGCTTCTAGGGTTGCAAGTGGTGTTCCGTCTCGCTGCCAAAGCCGTACCGTGGCATCAGTGCCTGCGGAGGCAAATCGTTTTCCATCCGGGCTAAAGGCAACATACGTCGCCATTCCCTGGTGCCCCTTGAGGGTCTTTAACAGCGTTCCATCCCGGTTCCAGAGTTTGACGGTGCTATCTGCACTGGCAGACGCCAGGGTTTGACTATCGGGACTAAAGGTAATGCCCCAAATCGCGCCGCGATGCCCTTTTAAGGTCTTGAGCAATTGCCCTTCTAATGTCCACAGTTTAATCGTGCTGTCAATACTCGATGTGGCGATGGTTTGACCATCGGGGCTAAAGGCAACTCCCCAAACGGGTTCCTGGTGTCCTTGAAAGGTGTGCAACAGCTTACCGTCTAAACTCCAAAGCTTTGCGGTATTATCTGCACTGGCAGAGGCAAATTTGCTACCATCCGGGCTAAATTGAATCTCGTATACTTCGCTGTCGTGGGCTGCAATTGTCTTAATCAGCGTACCATCGGGCTTCCACAACTTGATAGTGCGATCGCCACTCCCTGATACCAGGGTTTGGCCATCGGGGCTAATGGCAATGCCGATGACTGAAGAACGATGCCCACTCAAAGTTTTTAGCAATTTGCCATCCCGACTCCACAAGCGGATCGTTTTATCTTCGCTGGCTGAGACAATACTTTGATCATCGCGGCTTACAGCTACCCGAATCACAGGGCCTCTGTGTCCCCTTAAGGAAGTGAGTAGAGGATTTTGTAATCGCCAAAGTTTCACGGTTTCGTCGAGGCTTCCTGATGCCAGTATTTTACCATCGGGGCTAAATGCAACTTCCCGCACGCGATCGCCATGTCCTAATAGGGTTAAAACTAAGGTTCCGTCTACTCTCCACAGTTTCACGGTTTTATCCCAACTGCCTGATGCCAAAAATTCACCGTCAGGGCTAAAGGCAATATTCCATACCCAATCTGTATGTCCTCTAAGTGTGGCAATTTCTGTGCCGTCGAGTTGCCATAGTTCGATCGTGTTGTCAGCAGAGGCAGAAGCCAGGATTTTCCCATTGGGACTAAAAGCAATAGCATTAACGCGATCGCTATGTGCTTGGATTGTCCGAATCAACGTGCCATCGAGTTGCCACAGTTTGATGCTACCGTCCCAACTGCCGGATGCCAATGTTTGCCCATCGGGGCTAAAGGCAATTCCCCAAACTTCATCGCTATGCCCTTCGAGAGTGCGAATTACTGTGCCGTTTGGCTGCCAGAGTTTGATGGTGCGATCGGCAGAAACCGAGGCAATAATTTGGCGATCGGGACTAATGGCTACATTATTAACTCTGTTATTGTGTTTGGTAAAGTTAGTTAATAAAGTGCCATCTCGTCGCCAAAGTCTAGCAGTTTTATCCCAGGAGGCAGAAGCGATAAGTTGACTATCTCGGCTGATATCAATGCCCCAAACCTCGCCACTATGCCCGGTAAGAGTCTTGAGTAACTGGCCGTTGCTTTTCCAGAGTTTGATGGTTTTGTCTGCTGAAGTCGTAGCAATTAGTGTATTGTCGGGACTAAAAACGACGCCGCGAACTTCTCCACTATGCCCAGATAGACGGTTGTACTCGATCGCTCCATACACGGTTCGCTTCAGGGCAGTTTCAACCTGATTGCTTGTGTCTGCATCGCCTCCACCAAGCTGTTGTAGCTTGTGTTTGGCAGCAAGGGCGGCAACTAAGGCATTTAACTTTTGGTTTGAGCCAAAAAGAGATTCTGAGGAAGTGGCGATCGCCCTAATTTCACTAATACTCGCCTGCCGATATTGAAACCAGGTGATGGTTCCTAGAAGCACAGAAACCAGCAGTGCAATGCTAACTAATATCAACAGCAAGCGTTGTTGTTTAGCACTTTTTCTCTCTTGTGTCAACTGTTTATGTTCTGCTGCCAGTCGGGCTTCTGCCTCTCTAGTCCTTTCTGCTTCTAGGTTTTTTTGGATTTCTTGGCGATCGAGTTCTTGGCTGGCGGTGAGAAATTGATAGTCTAGGTCACCCAGACTTTTACCCTGTGCCCAATTTAAAACATCTTGAAGCGATCGCCCCCTGAGTAACCAGGATTCATCTTCATAGCCAGAAACAGCCCAAGCATTTAAAGCTTGGGAATAAGGACGCAAGTAACTTAATTGTTTGCCAACCCAATCGAGATTAAACACTGCTTGGTAGATGGCATTCTTAACTCGCAGTCTACTGTCGTGTTTCTCAACTAAACCTGATAGCAGCAGTTGTGTTTGCTCAAAGCTATTGTTGACTGGAATGCCTGCGTCCAGTTCTCCATCGGTACCAAAAGGAGAGTGCAGTAGAATTTGTTGATAAAGTCCTAGCAAACGGCCTGCCCGTTGTTCGTTGTGCAATAGGCGATCGCGAATCGTCTTCAAGTGTTCTGGTTCGTCGTTAGCCTCCCAATTCTCTATAATCGATTTTCTCACCAAACCCTCAACCCACTGGCCAATTTCTGATTCACAGACTTCCCACGATTTCCCTTGCACCACTAACTGACAAACTTTTTGCGTCAAAAATGGTTGTCCTCCAGTCCAACTTAAAATCTCGCGCAGCAGGGCTTGAGGATTACTGGTAACGTGATTGAGTCCGGGCAACAAAGGCATTGCCTCAGACAAAGAAAATCCTTGCAGTTGAATTGCCCGTCCAATATTGAAGGGAGTACGGCTTTTATCAGCAATCAGATCCGCTGGTGTGGCAACTCCCAATAAAGCAAAAGTGAGACGACGATATGCTGCCTTTTCTGCTCGCTTGTTGTAACAAGCTCGAATTAAGGCAAAAAAATCATCTATGGGAAACTTTAAGCCGAGAACGCTATCGATTTCGTCGATAAAAATCACAATCGGCTGGCAGTCAACTATTAATAGTAGCGTTTCCAGAAATTGACCAAAACGACTAACTAATGATAAATCAGTGCGATCGCGCCACCAAGTTCGTAAGTTCAAATCCAGCTGAAAGCTATCAAATAAACTACCGATTGCACTGATATACCATTGCTCCGGCGTTACCTGTTGGGTGCCAATTCCGCTAATATCTAATACACCACAGCGAATTCCTGCTGCTTGCAAACGGGACATACTTTGCACCCGCAAACTAGATTTACCCATTTGACGAGCATTGAGTACGTAACAAAAGTCACCGTTTAACAGTGCTTGATAAAGTTCCTCATCTGCTTGACGCTTCACATAGCTGGCAGCGTTCTTCGGCAGACTGCCACCAACCTGATATTCATAAGCAGGACTTTCAGCACTCAGCATGAGATTAGGGACTAATAAGATTTGTTGGAGTTGAGCAATCGCTCTATTGGCGGCAAAATTGTGCCAAAATATTGCCGATACAGTTCGCAACTGGGTGTAACCTGTTGATTGTGTATTTTTACTAGCCCCATACTTTGTAATTTGAACGCCTGCACTAGCTCTAACTCGACTGGTGTAGATGATGTCATGACCTGGGTTAATGCTCTCATCAGGTTAGGATATTGTTGCAGATACCCCAATTGTCGCTGGAGATGATCGGTGTAAATTCCCTCTGGAGCGATCGCCTGCTGCGCCAATTGTTCTAAAGTGATGCCATGAGCTTTGATTTGGACTAATGCGACTTGCAATAAATAAGGATTTCCCCCAACTAGTGCAATCAGTTCATTGGCTTGCTGAGAATTCCAATTTAGTCCATGCCGTTGAGCTAATTCATAAACCTGTTCTGTTGTCAACTCTGGTAACTTAATTGATAATCCGACGCTAAAAGGTGACTGGTTAATATTGAGTGGGATGTAAACTTCGGTTGAGTGACCTACAACCAAGCGTAGCTTTTGCCAAAGATGACTGCTGCTATCTCCATATTTTGCTTTTTCGTACCAGACGCGCAACAAACCAAAAAAGTCATTGGCGATCGCGGGATACTGAAATAGTATGTCCACGTCATCCACCGCGATTACTATTGGGCGATTGCTGTTTGCTAATATATACTTCTCAAAATAACGAGTGCAGTTGTAGTTTGCGCCAAACAGATCGTCCCACTCGTCCTTTAAACGATTGGGCAATCCTAAATCGCGAGTTATGACTGCACAATACCAATACAACAGTCGGTCTAGATTGCCAAACAACGAAGTATCTGCTAACCGCATACTCAGCAGTAGCGTTTGTAAACCTGTTTCTCTAGCTCGATTCAATATCCGAGTAATCAATGATGTTTTACCCATCTGCCAAGGTGCTTTGATACGGATAAGCGCACCAGGTTTCAAAATTGCTTCATCACATTGAGGTTCAATGGACAACCGCTTGACGTAAAATGGCGAATTGAGTGGTAATGGCCCTTGGAAATTAATTGGTTCTAGATTTGTTGGTTCCGTAGGCTCGGTATGAACCACATCTCTAAGATAATCACTCGGTTGCAAAATCAGACCAAAGCTGCGGAAGTAAGCCTCAAGCGTACTGCGATCGACAGCAATTTCTCGGCGATGAACTTTAATCAAAGTGTTGTAGCTCAATCCTGTTCGTTGGCTAATTTCTTCCAACGAATCAATTTGTCCAGTTGTGTTTTGACATACTGCTTCCTGCTTCGCTGCTTGTAAGCGTTGCCAACCAGAATCAGATACAATAACTCCTCGTAAACGTTTCAAAAATGTAGTTTTTTCAGTCATCAGGTATTAATTTTAATTAGTAAAAAATCAAAATTTTGAGTTGAAATTGTTGTATGTAGGACTCATATTTGATTGCGTGAAATATACGTAGGGGAGCCAGCCGCATGGGCGGGTTTCCCAACTTGAGCGGACTGGCGTTGTGTTATGCCTGAGGCTACGGCACCAGCTAAATGTTTTGGTGCCTGAGGCTACGCCATAACACAACGCCAGTTGCATTTAACGAGGGAACCTCCAAGGGCGCACTGGCTCCCCTACATACACTTATATTTTTTTAGAAATCAAATCGGACTGCTATATTTATGGTTTTCTTCAAAGAAGAATCATTTTTTAAATTTTTGATATGTTGTTGTCTAAGTACTAGAGCTAAAGTTACATTCAAGACTATAATTATTTAACTTATAAAGCAAGATTTTTTAAGTAAAATTACAGACTTAGAGAATGCCTCAGATATACCAAGCATATTCAAGTTAAAAAATCTGTAAATTCTTTGCAATAATGTGTAAAATTTTCGCGATATCTTACTTTTGAAAAAGTAAGAAAAGTAAGAAAAGTAAGAAAAGTAAAATTCTATCCTTTAAGATTTATCCAAGGACTTGCCAAATTTACTGATTGCGATTTTTTGATTTGGTAGAGCTGACCTTAATTCTTAACTTCTAAGTGTTTCGTAAACATGACCCAAGTTTCTCTAGAAAAGCTCATAGCTGGCGCACGCGCTGGTTTATTGGTGAGTTTTCCCACAGATACAGTTCCGGCGCTGGCAACGATGCCAGAAAAAGCCGAATTAATTTTTGCGGCAAAGCAACGCAGTCAAGACAAACCTTTGATTCTCATGGCTGCTAGTGCTGGGGATTTGTGGCCTTATGTCAAAGGTAGCGAAAACGAGTATAAAATTTGGCAAGAATTAACAGATAAATATTGGCCGGGAGGGCTGACATTAGTGTTACCAGCAAGTCAGCTTCTGCCAAAAGTGATGAATCCTACTGACCCGACAACAATTGGTATTCGAGTACCTAACAGCGCGATCGCTCAAACTATTTTGGCGCAAACAGGCCCTCTTGCCACCACTAGTGCTAATTTCTCCGGTCAGCCACCTTTGCAAACGATGGCTGAAATTACGGCTCAGTTTTCCGATGTTCTGACTCTTGCAACGACAGAACCCCAAGATGAAATACCGGGATTGGGTATACCTTCCACCGTTGCCAAATGGACAGGAATTAATTGGCAGATTCTCCGGCAAGGTGCAATAAAGTTAGATTTATCGAATGATAAATAAATATATAGCAATCGTATTTGAGTTGTAAAAAATGTTATTGGTAGCTGTTGACTGTTAACAGTCAACAGCAGCAAAATTTCGCCAATCATTTAAAACTGCTAGAGATAGCTATAATGTTGTTTCCCTAGTTTTTACAACCCAAAAATACGGAACTTTAATTTGGGTTGTTGTGGTCAATTAACAAGTTAATAATTGCCAAAATATGAATTGGAGTAACTGGATATATTTAGGAGCAGGAATAGCACTAGGTCTAGGTTTTCGTCGATTATTTAAGCGATTGCCAAATTCATCTAGCTTATCCCCGGTAGCGCCATTAGACCAACAGGATATGCCATCAATATCACAACAAATACAGCAAACCCAGCTAGCATACCTGATGGCAAGAGAAATGAGCCAGTTTAAAGCTGGTTTTTTGGCACGGACAACCCACGAATTGCGATCGCCTTTAAATGGTTTAATTGGTTTACATCAGTTAATTTTGTCAGATTTGTGTGAAAGTCCGGCTGAAGAACGAGAATTTATTGTCCAAGCTCATGAGCGAACCCTGAAATTGCTAAAGCTAATGGATGAAATTCTCAATGTTGCCAGAACCGAGCATGGTACAAATAAACTAGATATTCAACCGAGATCCTTAGCTAACATTTTGGAGGAAGTTTATAACTTAACTTACATGCTGGCAGCAAATCGCAATTTTCCGTTGCAATTGTTACCCGCCGACCCAGAAATTTATGTTTTGGCAGATCATCTCTGGCTCCGCCAAATATTAATCAGTTTAATAGATACTGCCATCAGTCAGATGGAAGAAGGCAGCATTTATATTTCTAGCAGCAATGTCTCTACAAATAATTTTGTGAATATTTGGCTAGATATACCAATAAATACCATACCTTCGAGCGAGGCAATTGACTCGATTAAATCTGAAAATCAGCTGAGTCAAGTTAATTTAGAGGGCGTTAATCTTTCTCCAGGAATGAGGCTATTAATTAATCAAATTCTGGTTGAAGTTATGGGAGGAAAACTAGAAATTTTACCTTCTCTAATTCTCAAGGAATTACCGCAGCAGCACAGCAGACTACAAATTTCTATTCCTGTATCTGGTAGTGCTGAGCGCTGATTCAAAGCGGTTGGAAATCACAAAAGCCTTTTCGCCCTGCTAATAAATCCCCTTTAAATAATAAGTCTTTAAATGGATGATATAAAAAGGCTTAGAAGCATCGCTCAAATTCAATTTCAAGTTCAAAATTCAGATAAGTAGGTGGACACAACTATTAGAAGACGCATTTCGACTTCTCTCAAGGGGAGACGCTAGGCGAACGCTCAATACTCGATCGCTGAGAAGGCGGGGGTTGAGTTTCGACTACGCTCAACTTCCGCGGAGTCGAAACCCGGCAACCTCTTTTTTAGTTTAATTTAGTGTTTCTACTTAATTCAAAGTTGAAAAATTAAAAAATTCTACCAATTTGAAAAAAGAATGCGACAGATGGGTAGGGTGTTCATTGGTGTCAACTTAAGCTCAAACTGTTGCCCCAAAAGCGTTTTACCCCACCCCCAACCCCTCCCCTTGGCAAGGGGAGGGGAGGTTTTGCGTCAGCAAAGCCGGGGTGGGGTAACGCGGATCTTGATGGTAAATGAGTAGAACTCGCCGATCGCCTTTCTATCAGGGTTTCACGTTAAGTTGACACCAATGAACAATGTTGTGCCCTTACGGATAATTGATGTGTCACAAACATTATTTGAATTGGTATTATTTAATTAATTTTGAATTCGAGGATACCCCTGCAAAGAAGCAAGCTAGCAAGAGCGTCTCGTAGAGAAGCGATAGTCAACAGTCAACGCACACCACTATTTCGGTGATTGCTCAAGCTCAACTTCTGTATCAGAAAGCAAACTCAGGTTAGCTAAGTTATGCAACACCATCGTAGTAGTCGTGTTGGGCTGAAAACCAATCTTTTTGTAGAATTCCTGTTGATGAGTAGTCATCAGATAAACGCGCTCAACCCATCTCATGCGGGGATGGCTCAAAACAGTTTCCACTAAATTGCTTCCCAGACCGTTATTTCGATACTCTGGATGAATCACAACATCCCAAATCGTAGCGCGATATATGCCATCAGATGTTGCTCTAGCAAAGCCAATGAGTCGCTGAGTGTCCCAAGCGGAAATCACTGGCTCACTGTTGGCAATGGCTATACTTAAATCCTCAATACTGCGGCCTTTTGCCCAGAAAGCTGAAATGTTTAACAGTTCTTGGAGTTGATAAAGATCAATTTCAGATTTGCGATCGCTAAATTGAATTTGAGGATTGTTCATGTATTGCACTCACTTTGGCTGTATCTTATACCATTTCACTAAAATCCTGATACAAATTTTTTCCCTCTGCTCCCCTGCTTGCCTAAATGTATCAACCTTAAAGTGAAACGGTATTAGCTATTGCTAAGTCATATTTTGCTGGAAATTGTTCAATGTGTATATCTATATGCAACGAGAGACAAAATTTAGTTAGCCAGGTCAATATTCAGTAACAAACCCACTTCCATAAAGGATGAGTTGGCCCCTGCTGACGTATTCGATAAACTTGTTTTTCTAAACGTTGTTTTTCTTGCTCTGGTAATCCCAGTAAGATATTGCGACTTTGCCAAACTAAAACAGCAGCAGTCATCCCAATACAAAAAGCTAAACCGAAGGTAGGCAGTGGATGATAGAAAAGTCCATATCGCACTGCTACCCAAGTAAAATATTGTTGCCACAGAGAAATTTCTGAACGCAGGCCCCATAAGGAAACAGGCGCAATGGTGAGCCATAAACAGCTCACAAACAACCATCTACCATATACTGTTAGCTGGTACAGCCTCTCTACTTGTTGAGCAAATGCTGGGTCAGTTGTCATTTGTTCTTTGTCATTGGTCATTTGTTCTTTGTCATTTGTCATTTGTTCTTTGTGTTTTGTCATTTGTCAGTTGTCCTTTGTCCTTTTTATTCACTAATGACTAATGACTAATGACTAATGACTAATTACCCGCAGATGTATCAATTTCAGCATTAACTAACGCCTGAGATCTATCCGTGCGTTCTCGCCACAAAGTTAAGAGAGTACTGGCGATGAAAATACTTGAATAAGCCCCCATTGTAAAGCCAATAATTAAAGCTAGGGCAAAATTCTTGAGTGTTTCTCCACCAAATAGAAAGATTGCAAATAATGTTAGCAATGTTGTTAAAGTTGTGTTGATAGACCTTGCTAGGGTTTGGTTGACAGCATCATCAACAATGTCAGCGATCGCTCTGTTGGGATTGATTGTTAGGGTTTCTCGAATGCGATCGTAAATCACCACTGTATCGTTGACTGAAAAACCTGTAATCGTCAGTAGAGCAACGATAAATAAGCTATCGACTTCAGTACCAAATACTAAACCTAAAATCGAAAAAATCCCTACCGTGACCAAGACATCATGAAATAGAGCAACTACAGCAAACACCGCATAATCTAACTGAAACCGAAAACTCAAGTAAACAACGATACCTGCAAAGGAAACGATCAGAGCTATTACCCCAGATCTAAACAGTTCTCCTCCCAGAGTCGGGCCAACGGTATCAAATTGATTTTTTTGGCCGTCAAAAGCACCGATTTTTTCGCTTAAGGCATTTTGCAAGTTAGTACGCTGCTCGCGATCCAAATTTTTTGTGCGAATTAATATACCATTTTCTGCACGAGTGTTTTTGTCAGCAACAATTTGGATGCTGCTATCGCCGAGTCCCTGAGCTTTAGCGACTTCTCGAACGACGTTGATATCAATGGGGCGATCGCAGTTACCGGGTTTGGTACAATCCCGTTCAAACTGTAATCGCGTACCACCGACGAAATCCAAACTAGGACGAAGGGGTGCTTTAATGTTGGGGTTTTGCCAAGAAATCACCATTGAGATGATACCAGCCAAGATGATGGCAAGAGAAATAGCCCACCAAAGCGATCGCGATTTGTTAATACTCAGTTTCATTGAGACACCTCTGCCTTATTAGATGTTGGCAGGTTGGGAGAAAAATATTCTGGTTTCCGCAGTGCGGGAATTGTATATGCTAAAAACATCAAGGTGCGAGTACAAGTAATTGCACTAAACATACTCACAGCTACGCCCAAAGCCAAAGTCAGAGCGAAGCCTTTTACCAAGCCAGCCCCTAGCCAGAATAGCGCAGCACAGGCGATGACTGTGGTCACGTTGCCGTCTAAAATACTCGAAAAAGCACGGTAAAAGCCAGATTCTATAGAACGATATAGGGATTTGCCTGCTTGCAATTCTTCCCGCGTCCGCTCAAAAATGAGTACGTTTGCATCCACCGCCATACCAATACTGAGAATAAAACCGGCAATTCCTGGCAGGGTCAAGGTGATACCCAACAGGGCAAAACTAGCCCACGTCAACAAGGAGTAGATTAATAATGCTAAATCGGCAATAACTCCTGGTAGTCTATAGTACACCACCATAAATATTAATACTAAAACCAGACCACCAATACCAGCATAGATACTGCTAGTGATGCTGTCTTTACCTAAAGTTGCCCCAACAGTACGAATCTCTGCAATTTCTACTGGTACGGGTAATGCGCCACCGCGTAGCTGTACGCCCAAATCATTAGCTTGTTGTGCGGTAAACCGACCGGTAATTACGGCAGAACCTCCGGTAATTCCAGTAGAGGCAAATTCAATACCGACAGTAGGAGCGCTGATTAGTTCATTATCCAGAAATACACCAATACTACGCCCAGTCCCAGCAAGGCTTTTCGTCAGCTGAGCGAAAAGTTCACCACCCTTTTGGTCGAAGCGAATGGCAACATTCCAATTGTTACCTTGAGTGGGTTCGCCATAGGCATCTTTGAGGTATTTACCGATTAGCGGCGGGTTGGTGCTTTCAAACAATTCAACGATCGCTTCATTATTTTTCTGTAAATCTTCTTGATTTTTGGCTATTGCTGCTTTATCATTGCTTTTTCTCAATTCTTCTTGCTTTATCTTCAATTCAGCTCGTGATGTTTGGAAAGCTAAAAGTTGAGTTTCTGTATTCGGCTTTTGCGTGCGAAATTCTAACTGCGCCGTACCTCCTAGCACCCGTTCAGCTTGCTCTGGGTCGTTGACCCCTGGTAATTGCACCAGTATCTTATCTGCGCCGACTGTTTGGATCACTGGCTCAGAAACACCCAAACCATTAATCCGACCTTCGACAACTTTCTTCACACCTTCCAATTCACGGTCACTGATTTGGGGAATTTCCGCTGATGGTTTCACCTGAATTGTGAGCTGTGAACCTCCCCGCAAATCAAGTCCAAGAGGTATCGGAATCGTAGCAATCACCGTTATCGCGGCGATTACTAGAACTAAAATCAAAATTAATAGCGATCGCTGTCTTTGCATACCATAACTCGCAACTGACAAAGGCTATAATAGCGCTCTTTTATGGAGTTATGAATGGGGATTGGGGATTGGGGATTGGGTACTGGGAATTAGGGATTGAACGATTGGGTATTGAGAAAGTATTCTGAATTTATTTCCTAGTCCCTAGTCCCCAGTCCCCAGTCCCCAGTCCCTACACCCGCAAAGCTACCATTTTTTCTACAGCTTCCACTATTTGCTCTGGTTGGACAATTGTTAGTCTTTCCAGATTGCCGTTGTAAGGTGTGGGGATATCTTGGGAAGAAAGCCGCAGTACTGGTGCATCCAACTCATCAAATAAGCGATCGTTAATTGAAGCGATGACTTCTGCTCCTATACCCGCAGTTCGCATGGATTCTTCCACAACAATGACTTTATGGGTTTTTCTTACTGATGCACCAATAGTATCAAAATCTAATGGTTTGAGGGATATTAAATCGATAACTTCTGGATCGTATCCTTGTTTTTCAAGTGTTTTTACTGCTTGTAGCACGTGATGGCGCATCCGAGAATAAGTAATAATTGTGACATCTTTACCTTGACGCACAAGTTCTGCTTTATCCAGGGGGAGCAGGTATTCTTCTTCTGGTAAGTCTTCTTTCAAGTTGTAAAGTAGAACGTGTTCAAAGAACAATACCGGATTATCATCGCGGATAGCGGATTTTAGCAGTCCTTTAGCGTTTCTGGGTGTGGAACAGGCAACAATCTTCAACCCTGGCACCGCTTGGAAGTAGGTTTCTAGTCGCTGGGAATGTTCAGCGCCTAGCTGCCGTCCCACGCCTCCGGGGCCGCGAATTACCATCGGAATTTTGAAGTTTCCGCCAGAAGTATAGCGCAGCATCCCAGCGTTATTGGATATTTGATTGAACGCTAGGAGTAAAAAGCCCATATTCATACCTTCGATGATGGGGCGCAACCCAGTCATAGCTGCTCCCACTGCCAAGCCGGTAAAGCTGTTTTCAGCGATGGGGGTGTCTAGAACTCGGAGTTCGCCATACTTTTGGTACAGGTCTTTGGTAACTTTATAGGAACCGCCGTAATGTCCTACGTCTTCACCAAGAACAAATACGCTGGAGTCACGCGCCATTTCTTCATCAATGGCTTCACGCAAGGCGTTGAAGAAAAGTGTTTCTGCCATTTAGCCCTTTAGTACGATTATGGTTTTAGAATTTTATCGTGTGGTTGTGGCAAATACCGTGAGCGATCGCACTGGTTAGAGTTTAGGTTATTTAAACGAACCGCCCCAGGCATAAGCCCTAAGAATTGCTAAAAAGTTTCTTTGTTGATTGTTTCTGATTTCTCATCTCCTATGCTGTCTGTTTAATTGCTATTTTCCCTCTAAGCAGAAACTAATCGCCCAGACAAATATATCAAAATTGTTACCCAACTCAATATTTTAGGTAAATATACGGTAGCAGATGTCTTGAAAACGAACTATTTAACAGACCAAGGAAGTGCTGATTTTTTGCTCATCAGGTGTGAGAACGTTTATCAATCAAGATCGAAACTTTATCTTTCCAGTAGTGGTAGAAGCGGAATCTTCACTGGAGCAAAATCAAAGATCAAATTTTAACTCCAAAATAGAGGCACAATTAGTCGCTGATGGTCAAATGCCTGACTTATGCTGCCTTCCCATTAGCTTAAAATGCCAATACCTGAAAAACATCAAGTTACCAAGACAGCTAACGCACCTTAGACTAGGAGTTGTAAATCAAAAAATCTACATTCCTAAGTTAGATTTTATCAACAAGAATCTAGAATTCAGGACTCAGAATTCAGAATTCAGTATGACTGGGCGATAAGTAGAAGGCAAGAGGCAGAAAACAGAATGCAGAAGAGAAAAGTCAGTTGCTATCACGCTTTTAAACTTTTGTATTTTACATTTAATTATGTCTACCTACTGAGCGCAGCCCTAATGAGCCTGCGACCCTGTGAACCTTGCTGTAAAACCGAACATTTTCTAGTTATGCATTCAGAATTCTGACTCCTGAATTCTGAGTTCTGAATTCTGAATTCCGACTCCTGAATTCTCAGCTACAAACAGGCGAATCAGTTACTTGAGGTACTGGAGTATCTGGAAAGCGTCTCGGCCTACCTGGTTTGCGTTTATGTCGCTGATTAATTGACTTTTCACTTGCCGCTGCCAACTCTTCAGGTGTACATTTGAACAGGCGCAAAGCATCTAAATATTTTTTTGGCGTCATTGTAGGTTCAGTACGCCCAGCCTCCCAGTTGCGAACACTAGTTTCGCTGATTGCAAGCCTGAAGGCGACCTCCGCACGGCTAAGACCAGCACGTTCTCTCAGGACTTGCATATCCATATTTCATGTTCCCCTTGAAAATATTGAAACCTTTTATTAAATCAATTGACATTAAATGGCAATTGAGGAAAATTTATTAACTATCTTCTTTTATAAGCGATCGCGTCCCCCTATTGCAAACACGAGAATCCCGTGTTTATGTATTATCACGGGGGCAATATGCATAAAATATGTTTAAACACTTCACAGTTGAAAGATGTTAATTTGACTCAAATTAGGTCAGAGTAAAAAACCTATTGTAGTAATAATTTCAATCTGCCTACTGTAGAACAATTGAAAACGTTGTTTATCTTAAGTTTTTGGGCTACTAAAATGTATTTCCCTGTGTTTTTATTACGAATAGATTAACCAACGAAAAATATTGTAATTCTCGCTGGTGAAGAAAATGAAATTCTAATTTACCTAGACGGAAAGTCGAGATATCTATGAGCAAACAAGATTTTCTAACAATGCCCCGTGGCCAATTACGCCAATATATCCTTGACTACAGAGAAGATGATGAAGCCTTTCAAATTTATTTAGATAGATTCACCTCTGAAGATTCTGTAATCTTCCCTGCACCGCAGTCAATAGATGATTTAGAAAATTTCCCAGAGTTACATCAACAGAACTTAGAAAGACTACGAAACCAAGCTTAAGGCTTCTCCAACATGCTCAAAAAACTTTTTCCACAAATCTCAATAAATCATAGCCAAAATACAAAAATCTCACACCCAGACACCAAAACACAGTTCTTGTGCCTTTGCGCCCACCGAAGTTTTGATGCCTGCGGCGGGCTACGCCAACGGCGGAAGCCGCCGCTCAAACTTCTCTCTGCGTGAGATTCTCAACTCTTACTCAATTGCTCACCCTACTTTAACCATCGCGCGGCATCTTTAGCATGATAAGTCAAAATCAAATCTGCCCCAGCGCGTTTAAAACCAGTTAAAGTTTCCAAAACCACACGCTCCTCATCAACCCAACCATTCAGAGCCGCAGCTTTAATCATCGAATATTCACCAGAAACATTGTAAGCTGCAACTGGTAAATTACTTGCTTCCTTCACCCGCCAGATAATGTCCATATATGCCAAGGCTGGCTTAACCATCAGCATATCAGCACCTTCGGCAATATCCAATTCAATTTCTTTAATTGCTTCGCGACTATTACCTGGGTCCATTTGGTAAGTTCTTCTGTCTCCAAATTGCGGCGTTGAGTCTGCTGCATCCCGAAATGGGCCGTAATAAGCCGAAGCATACTTAGCAGCATAAGACAAAATCGGTGTGTCTTGGAATCCAGCTTCATCCAAACCCTGACGAATTGCTTGCACAAAGCCATCCATCATCCCAGAAGGCGCGATGATATCCGCACCGGCATTTGCTTGGGAAACTGCTGTTTTTTTCAACAATTCCAAAGTTGGGTCATTTAAAACCCGTCCTGTCAAATCGCCAACTTGTAGATAACCGCAGTGTCCGTGACTGGTATACTCACACAAACAAGTATCAGCAACCACAATCAAATCTGGTACTGCTGCTTTTACAGCAGTCGCAGCTTTTTGGACAATACCGCAATCATGCCAAGCGCCAGTAGCATCTACATCCTTATCAGCCGGAATACCAAATAGAATGATGGCAGGAATTCCTAAGTCATAAACTTCTTTCGCTTCTTCGACGATTTTATCTACCGAAAGCTGATAGACTCCGGGCATCGATTTTACCTCATTAGCGATTCCGTCACCCGGTACGGCAAATAATGGGTAAATAAAATCGCTTGTTGTCAAAACAGTCTCACGAACCATCCGGCGCAGTTGGGGATGGGTACGCAAACGGCGGGGGCGATGTGTAGGAAACATAAAATTTTATGAAGAAAAACAACGCAATGGACACAAAACAAAGCGTCACAAAAGCAGGGGAAAAGTTTCCTGCCATCAGACAGACTACAAAAAGTGCTTAACTGACATTTGCCCTACCTGAATCAAGCTGTAGGGCAATTTTGTATTTTACAGCTTGATTGACATCTATCCGACGAGTTAGAAAAACAATATCAAAAATGGGCATGGGGCATTGGGCATTGTATCTATATATCTATAAACAATAAAAAATTCACAGTTGAAAATTCTAAGACCCTCTAGGGCAAAATGCTGGCTATTAATTGTTTAGAAACTAAAGGCACAAGAGCAAAATAAAAATAAACCACAATTATTAACGCCCCATGCCCCATGACGCCAGTTGCTTTCCGACGCAAGGCGACAGGATCGCACTGGCTCCCCCATACCCATTTTTTATGCTAAAACACTCGGAAAATAAAGGGATAGCGAAAGGGTGTATCAGGATTGCTAAAAATCTTAGTAATTGCCCAAATCGTTAGTCCCCAATGCAACAAATAGCCAATACCTGCTAGTGGACCCAGTAATAATAGTGGTAAGACCAGCCAACCGAATAGAAAAAACAACGCTCCTAGAATCGCTCCATAGAACCAGACATTAAAGTGGAAATTGATGGATTCTTTGGCGTTTTCTTTAACAACAGGATCGTCAGATACGAACAGTACAGCAATAGGTATACCGATAGATACAACAGCTGTGCTGAAAAAAATGGCTCCATGAGACAAGGCAGATAAAAGCTTTCGCTTGTCTGTGTCGTACATTCCTTTCTCCTAATTCAGTCAGAATTATTGATTATATTACGATCCGATCGCGAGCATCGTTGTCTTAAGATTAAAAGACTTGCCAAAGTCGAAAAAAATTAAGTTAAATTACAAACAAATACAGTTATGTCAATCGAACTTGAGTCTGAACTCGATCGCGCAGTTGAACTTCGTCGCAACTTTGCAATTATATCTCACCCCGATGCGGGTAAAACGACGCTGACAGAGAAGCTACTGCTATACGGAGGTGCAATCCACGAAGCTGGGGCAGTCAAGGCACGACGGGCACAACGCAAGGCTACGTCAGACTGGATGGCAATGGAACAACAACGGGGTATTTCCATTACTTCTACGGTATTGCAGTTTTCATACCGGGACTGTCAAATAAATTTATTAGACACACCCGGACACCAAGATTTCAGTGAAGATACTTATCGCACCCTTGCCGCCGCCGATAATGCAGTGATGCTGATTGATGCCGCAAAAGGTTTGGAACCCCAAACTCGGAAGTTATTTGAAGTGTGTAAATTGCGGGGTATCCCGATTTTTACATTTGTCAACAAACTCGATCGCCCAGGAAGAGAACCTTTAGAACTTTTGGATGAAATCGAGCAAGAATTGAAGTTGCAAACCTATGCAGTAAACTGGCCGATTGGCATGGGCGATCGCTTTAAAGGTGTTTTTGACCGACACAAGCAACAAATCCACCTGTTTGAGCGCAGCGCCCACGGTAGTCGAGAAGCCCGTGATACGATAGTGGAATTAGGCGATCGGAGAATAGAACAGCTGCTAGAACAAGACCTGTACTATCAACTGAAAAACGATCTAGAACTGTTGGAAGGAGTTGGCCCGGAGCTAGATTTGCAGTTGGTACACGAAGGCAAAATGACGCCAGTGTTCTTTGGTAGCGCCATGACAAACTTTGGGGTAGAGTTATTCCTCAAATACTTCCTAGACTATGCCCTTAAACCCGGTTCTCATCTCAGCAGTGTTGGCGAAGTTCCTCCCACATATCCAGAGTTTTCTGGGTTTGTATTCAAACTGCAAGCAAACATGGATCCGAAACACCGCGATCGCGTCGCGTTTGTCCGGGTCTGCACTGGTAAGTTTGAAAAAGATATGATGGTGAATCACGCTCGCACTGGTAAACTCGTCCGTCTCTCCCGTCCGCAAAAACTCTTTGCTCAGGAGAGAGAATCGATTGATGAAGCTTATCCTGGCGATGTGATCGGTTTGAACAATCCCGGTGTTTTTGCGATCGGGGATACAATTTACACGGGGCAAAAGCTCGAATATGAAGGGATTCCGTATTTTTCGCCGGAACTGTTTGCAACTCTCAGGAACCCCAACCCCTCGAAGTTTAAGCAATTCCAAAAAGGCGTTGCGGAATTGCGCGAAGAAGGTGCCGTGCAAATTATGTATTCAACTGATGAAGCCAAGCGCGATCCAATTTTAGCAGCGGTGGGTCAGTTGCAATTTGAAGTGGTGCAGTTTCGCTTACAAAATGAGTATGGCGTAGAAACCATACTAGATTTATTACCCTACAGTGTCGCCCGTTGGGTTGAAGGTGGTTGGGAAGCATTAAATAAAGTGGGACGTTTATTCAATACCACTACAGTCAAAGACAGTATGGGACGCCCAGTGTTGCTATTCCGGAATGAATGGAATTGCCAACAATTAGAGGGCGACCATCCAGAGTTGAAATTAAGCGCGATCGCCCCAGTATTTTCTAGTCAACAACCAGTGGAGGAATGAAGAAGAATTCTGAATTCCTTTACAGTTAGACTTAGCTGGGCACAGTTGATTTCCACGGCATCTGAGGGTCGCGCTTTTGCCCAGACGTGGATCGTTTAGAAGAGATTGGAGTGCCAGAATCTGTATGCCTTCACATGCCAAATCGTCTTTGGAGGCTGGTTTAGTTGCCCTCAAGCAGGGAAATTACCAAACAGCGATCGCTCAGTTAGAACCTCTTGCTAGTAGCGAAAGTAATGCCACTGCTAACTTACAAGCAAGGGTTGGTTTAGTGATGGCTTATGCCCGTACTGGCGAAGTCTCTAAAGCGATCGCCTTTTGCGAAAATCTCATTGAGAGCAACAATCCTCAAGTTCAAGAGTGGGCAAAACGCGCTCTCGAACATTTGACAAAACGTCAAAAACCTGAACCAGAATCAAAAAATGTCGAAACTGGATTTGTTGCTTTTGAAAATTCATCCCCAGATACTCCCAAATCGGAGGAGAAGCCAAAAGATGAAGTAACACAAACCAACAACCAGAATATCCCCCAAATGGTGCCATTAGCTAAACCCAAAGCTACTGTCATACCACCACCTCCGCCGCCGCCCCTTAATGGTTTCATGGGTTCCGTTACCCGCACCCAAGCCAAACTATTCGGTGTTATTTATTGGCGACAAGCACAACGCGCTAAGGCATGGCAACCCCTACGCAAACCGAAATTAATTCCCTTGCGGCTGCTGGCTGCCGGAACATTCATCGCCCTGTTTTGGGTGATGCGAGAAATCCTCAAGTTAGTATTGGGAGCCATCAACCACGCTTTAGTCAAGCTTCCCTATGTAGAACCATTACAGGTTTTATACAATGACCCGACAAGATTTTTGCTCGTAGCGTTGGTAATTTTAATCGCCGCATCACCTTGGTTACTGGATTTGCTACTGGCAAACTTGTACGGTCAACGAGAACTAGCTAAAGATGTATTGAACGGCCATAGTCGAGAAGCTGTCCGGGTATTACAACGTTGCTGTCAACAACGGCATTGGCCTTTACCCAAACTGCGAATTTTGCCAATGGCTGCGCCAATTATTCTCACCTACGGTAGCTTACCACGGAACGCGAGAATTGTAGTCAGTAAAGGACTGTTAGAACAACTAACAGATGATGAAATTGCCGTTATTTATGCCACCCAGCTAGGGCATATTGCTCACTGGGATTTTGTTGTCATGTCTTTAGTGTTATTGGTGACACTACCAACTTATAAGGTATACGAGCAGGTATCGAAGTTGGGTGACAACATATCAGGAAAAATTTGGCGCACTCCTGTGACAATTGTGGCTACTTTGATTTATGGAGTTTGGTGTTTGCTGACTGGGACTGCATTGTGGTTGTCGCGGTTGCGGCTTTATTATAGCGATCGCACCGCAGCTGAAATTACTGGTAATCCCAATGCTTTAATTCGTGCGTTGCTGAAAATTGCCATTGGAATTGCAACTGATATTGAAAAACAAGAACAAACCAGTTGGCAGTTAGAAAGCTTAAATATCGTCGCACCAATCGCCTACCAACAGAGTATTTCTCTAGGCACAATTGCTAGTCATCTTTCTTTTGAATCTTTTTTGAAATGGGATGTTGTCAATCCCTATCGCCGATGGTTTACGATTAATAATAGCCATCCTCTAGTGGGCGATCGCATCCAACGCCTCTGCCAAATAGCCCGTCACTGGCATCTAGACACCGAATTACATTTTCCTAGCGAACAACCATCAAAAGTTAAGCGTCAGTCTTTCTTATTACAAATCGCTCCTTGGTTAGGAATTCCTCTCGGAGTTCTGTTTGCAGGTTTGGTGTGGCTAGCGTGGCAATTAGCATTCGCACTTAAATTTTTAAATCTCAAGTGGATTTATGAGGATTGGTCTTTCATTACAGGCTGCCTTTTGATTGGTTTTAGCATCGGTACAGTGATCCGGATTAATTCTTTCTTTCCCGATATTAAGCCGGCCACTTTGCAAACTGATGACTGCCTGCCTAACTTGTTAGCTGACCCGTCTACCTTACCCATTGACAGCATCAGCGTGCGTCTTGTGGGCAAATTATTAGGTCGTCAAGGCACTGGCAACTCCCTAGCCCAAGATTTAATATTACAATCAAGCGCGGGCCTAGTGAAATTACATCATGTTTCTTGGCTAGGACAATCAGTCAATCACCAAGATTTGATTGGTAGGCAAATTATCGTCACAGGTTGGTTCCGACGAGGAGCAACACCTTGGATCGATATCCAAACCCTAGAAACTCAAAGTGGTAAAACCATTCATAGTCCTCATCCCATTTGGTCTACTGCTTTAGCAGTTGCAGCGCAGGCTTGGGGTGCATACGTTTTTCTCAGTGGTTAATCATTAGTCATTGGTCATTGGTCATTAGTCATTTGCTTTGGACAAACGACAAAGGACAAAAGACAAACCGAAATGTAAACAAAAGTTGCAGGTTTTATTCACAAGTGTTACATTTATTTACACAAACAATAGCAACCGAAATAACTCAGCTTCATAGCTTTGTGATGAATTCGGATGCTTTTTCCCCCTCTATAACATATTCATCCTCCCAACACAGCAGCAAATCAACCAGCCACTGGCTGGTTTTTGTTTCCAAAAATCTTGCCTTGAATAAAAAATGTATTTTATGCTACGATGCGGTAATACTAAAGTCGAAAATATGTGCGCTAAACTAGCTAGGTAGAAAATACCGTGGTAATGTAAAGGATGGTATTTTATTCTGCTAAAAAGAGCATTTAAAGAAAGCGCGTACTTTGGCAGACAGTAGACTATTAAATTTACAATTCTTAGAATTAAGGTGTTATTAGCTCATCGTAGTGTGGGCCTTTGGATTACATAAGCTCGATCCCAACGAAAAACTGTATTGTATAAGTTGATAGTTTGGAGCAAAAAAATTGGTTGGTGGCAGTCTTTCTCAATAGCATCTATTTTAAAAGCCAAAGCCAAGTAATGGTTTTCTCACCTTGCCATGTTCATTCATTTCTGGAGGTATAGTTCATGTCCGTTCGCCTATATATAGGTAATTTGCCCAAAGAAGAAATCGATCGTCAAGATCTACAAGCAGTATTCGCAGCTGAAGGTGATGCTGTAACTACTAAATTAATTAAAGACCGGAAAACCGGCAAATGCCGTGGTTTTGGTTTTCTGACGGTCAACAATGACGAACAAGCTGACCAAATAATTGAAAAGTATAATGGTCAGATGTTTAAAGACACTCCCATTAAGTTAGAAAAGGCATTACCTCGTACAAAGGGTGACGAGGGCGAGGAGCAAGCTCCTAAAGCAGCCAGTGTTGCTAGTAGCAATCCTACTCCTAACACTAACAAAGAAGGTAGTCGTCGTGAGAAAGGTTCCAAGAAGCCTCGTCGTGGCAGTGGTGGTGGCACTTCTCGTGAGAGCACCACGACTACGGAATCAGACGCTATTCGTCCAGATCCCCGTTGGGCTTCGGAATTAGAAAAGCTCAAGCAAATGCTAGCTGCACAAACTACGAATTAATCCTTAAGGGGAAAGATTAAAAATTAAAAATCAGAATTACTTTTTTGATTTTTAATTTTTAATTGTTATCTAGCTGCTTAGTTAAAAGCTGGTTGCAGCTATTTTTGTAATTCTTATAGTGCAAAGCCTACTTTCAGGTTGCCTTTTAGATATTAGATTTACCTATAGTCATTACTGAGAAGCCGCTTGCCCACCCTTACTGAAACTACAAGTTAAAGTAAGGGTCTGTTTTTTTATTATGTGTAGTGGACTGACACAGCTAAAATAGTGCATTAGTAGGTTCGGTTGAGTGGAGCGAAACCCAACGTGGATATCGGTGTTGGGTTACCCTACGGGAAGCCGCCTAAAGGGCGTCTACGTTCCTCAAACGCCACTTGCTTTAAGCCGGGAAACCCGTCCAACGCAGTGGCTCCCCAACCTACAAAATCTAATACAACATTTTAGCCTTGTCACGCCAGTATATTTCAAATATCAAATATGAGTCCTATAGAAGTTAAATTAAGGGTCTGTTTTTTTAGTATCCATCGGATAGTGCTAAAGCAGACCGAAAATATAGCTACTATTTTCCTAATTTTAAAGCTTGCTAAAAAATTAGATGCTAACGTCACAAGGATTTTCAATTTGGCTTGGTATACTCTTAGACAGAAGAACCTGAGACTGCTTAGCGTAACCCAACAATTAACGCTTAATATTAGATTTGCCTTTGTATCCTAAGATATCTTGCTACAACCCAAAAGTATTAGATTTTAGATAGCTCCTCACCTCTATCTTTCACAAAGCAAAAGGCATACACGGAAACTCTTTCAGTGGGTAAAACTGAGGGAGTTAAATTTTTGGCACTTTTTTACTTACTAAATCGCGACTCAGCGTCGAGGCTAGGAAAAGCGTAGCAACAGGTGTGTGAATTCTAATCCTTGGATATTTTTGCTTGCAACTTCGAGATATTTTCAATCTAGAATCAAGTTTTATTTTTGATCGAGAGCAAGTATTACTGGTTATAGAAAATACATAACCTAAGCTTATGTTCTAATTTAGATTAAAGTTAAATACACTCAATTCAAAGGAATTAAAAACCATAATTGGATATTTAGAATATCTCCTAAGTCTGGAAATTTTTAAATTTAAGCAGATTATATAAATTCGTTAAAAAGTATAAAAAAATACTAGAAAATGCTTGTATGATTTTCATCTGAATGAGGCTATATCTAAAAATCTTGTAAAAACAGTGTTATTGCTATAGCACAATTAAATAAAGCAATTATTACTGAAGTATAAAAAATAGCTTGTTTGTTAGTTGCACCCATATAATCAAGGTAATCACTTCTTTAATAAATTTATCTATGAAATTAGCATTTTCCAAACACGACAAAGAATAGAATTTCATCTATCAGAAGGATTAGATATAAATGTAGCCATTTATATATAAAAGAATTAAATACATATACTTAATCTAAAAGTATACTTCTGGCAGAAGATGTAAAAAATTATTAGAGATATTAAATTAAAGTCAACAATAATCAAAGTTCTTAAATAACTCAGGAAAGCGTGCTATCGGAAACGCCTACTTGGAATCGACTAAAACTTTGTTACAATCCGCAACACACAAACTATGAACTCTACCACCGAAAAACGCATCGCCTTGATTTCCGTCCACGGAGACCCAGCGATTGAAATAGGGAAAGAAGAAGCTGGGGGACAAAATGTTTACGTGCGCCATGTGGGTGAAGCGCTAGCGCAACTTGGATGGGAAGTTGATATGTTTACCCGCAAGGTTAGTCTGGAGCAAGACTCAATCGTTCAACATAGCGAGAATTGTCGAACTATTCGTTTAAAAGCAGGCCCCTTGGAGTTTGTGCCCAGAGATGATATTTTTGGATATTTACCAGAATTTGTGGAAAATTTCCTCAAATTCCAAATAAAAAATGATATAAAGTACCAGCTAGTTCACACTAACTACTGGCTTTCTAGCTGGGTAGGGATGGAATTGAAGAAAATCCAAGGAGTTAAACAGGTTCACACCTACCACTCTTTAGGAGCAGTAAAATATAACACCATAGATAATATTCCGTTGATTGCCAGCCAGCGATTGGCTGTGGAAAAACAAGTGCTGGAGACAGCAGAACGAATTGTAGCAACGAGTCCGCAGGAAAACGAACATATGCGATCGCTCGTTTCCACCAAGGGTAATATCGATATCATTCCCTGCGGTACAGATATTCAGCGATTTGGTTCGATTGGACGAGACGCAGCGAGATTAGAATTAGGAATCGCTCCAGATGCCAAAATTGTATTGTATGTCGGTCGTTTCGATCCACGCAAAGGTATAGAAACCTTAGTGCGTGCACTAAATGAGTCTCAATTACGGGAGTCCAACAACCTCAAGCTAATTATTGGTGGTGGTAGCACTCCGGGTAACAGCGATGGAATCGAGCGCGATCGCATTGAACAAATTATTAACGAATTAGGGATGAGTGACGTAACCATTCTTCCCGGCCGTTTGAGTCAAGATATTTTGCCAACTTATTACGCAGCAGCTGATGTTTGCGTTGTTCCCAGTCACTACGAACCCTTTGGATTGGTGGCAATTGAAGCGATGGCCAGCGGTACACCAGTGGTAGCAAGCGATGTTGGCGGACTTCAGTTTACTGTAGTTAACGAACAAACCGGTTTATTAGCACCAGCGCAAGATGTAGCTGCTTTTGCAAATGCGATCGACAGAATTCTGTTGAATAGAGAATGGCGAGATGAGTTAGGTAAAGCTGGTAGAAAGCGCGTCGAAACTAAGTTTAGTTGGGATGGCGTCGCAAATCAACTGGGCGAACTCTACAACGAGATTTTGGGAGAAACAGCCAAAGAACTAAAACCAGCATTGCTTACCAAATAACCTTCTTAGTAACAGGTAATTGGCAATAACCAATACATAATCATCAATATTGGGGTAGCACACATGTGCTACCCCAATGTTGTATGCGTGTTCTGAGAATTGAATTTTGCCCCTTGAAGTTCTCAACATTCTCTGTATTGGTGATTTTTGGTGGTATAACGGTAGTCACATAGGTTAGGAGATTTTAAAAACTTGAATGCCAGGCATAGTAAGACTTTTGCCTCCTGCATCTTGACAAGAGGCGCTTCAAAGTGAAAAAGCTCAAGCTTGGAACTAGAGAAATCGCTGAAGAAAGTTAAACCTCTCCATATAGATAGGGTCTGGAGAATTTTCGTCAGCGTAAAATAAACTGAAAACTGTATCAGAGTTGTCATGAGTGAACTAATTTTTGAGCCAAATAAGATTTATGAGTTTGCAAATATCGAGAATTTTCGAGTCTCCTGGAGATTGAAATACTTAGAAACAGTTTTCAACCCAGCCAATAAAGAAATACGCTTACATTTTCATAAGCTGGAATCTTCTGTTGAAGAACAACAAGATATCTACTTGAGTCAAAGCGATATCAATCAACAAGTAGGCAGCATTAATGAAGCTAGCGAATATGAAGTTAGGTATGAGTACTAAGAGCCGCTCATACCTCAATACGGTTCAGTTAAGGACAGGACTTAGCCAAAATTAAGAAATAACGAACCGCAAAGGGCGCAAAGAACACGAAGGAATAAGAGCAAGAGAGAGTTTTCGCACAAGTCCTGAAAGGTTTTTGGCGCTAACTGAACTGTATTGGCTTATACCTAATGGTGGTAAAAGCATTGCAAGCATAACCAGGGTTGTAGAGGTTAGATCGATCGCTAGAGATTAAGTACGTATGTGGGTTTGAAATTAATCACGAAATATTACATCAGTTTTCAGTAGAGACGTAGCACTGCTACGTCTCTACATTGTTTTTCACCAGTTAGACAACGTAAATAATATTAATAGCAGGACAAATGCAGTTAGGTTGATTAATGCTGACCGCTTTTTGATGTTATGCCAGTATGAACTAGACGCGATAGCATATACTGGGCATCGATATTTGAAAGTTAATAATTAATTTTTGTGCAACCAGTTGACTTTACCACCCTAAAAGCTGCTTGTAGCGAACTACGCACGAACTGGCTACCCTCAAGGACAGAGCAAGTTTACCAGCGCGATCGCTATACTATTGCCATAGCATTACGCACCTTGAAACAGCGGGGTTGGCTAGAGATTTCTTGGCATCCTCAAGCTGCACATATTTGCATCGGCGATCCGCCACCACGAATTCCGGATACTTTTACCTTCAGCCAACAACTGATACACCAATTGGGTGGTTTGGCCTTAGTGGCAATTGAAGCGATCGCTCCTTGGGAACGCGTTATCGATCTACAATTTGCTCGGCGTCCTGGTGAAAGTGCCCTATATCATGTGTATGTAGAAATTATGGGCAAGTATAGCAATGTCATTCTTACCGATGCCAGCAATATAACCATCGCTCCTGCACATCAAGTCAGTCAGCAACAATCTAGCGTCCGTCCCATTCAAACCGGACAACCTTACGAAACACCACCTAAACTGACTGGGACTCTCCCGAATTTGAGCGAATCTCAAGAACGCTGGCAAGAACGGGTAAGTTTAGTACCAGGAGCAATCAAGCGGCAATTACTCAAAAGTTATAGTGGTTTAAGTGCTGCGCTGCTAGAATCAATGTTGTTAGCAGCAAATATCCCACCAGAAACATCAACCGATACCCTTAAACCTGAAGATTGGCAAAGGTTGTTTGAGCGTTGGCAAGAATGGCTGCAAGCCTTAGTTGCAAGTAAATTTCAACCCGCTTGGACAAAAGACGGTTACACAGTAATGGGTTGGGGCGGAGTGAAAACCGCTAAAGACACCCAAGAATTACTCAACCGTTATTACACTGACCAACTCAATCAACAGTTATTTTCCCAATTGCGGCATCAGTTGAGTCAGAAATTAAATAATATTTTGGAGAAATTACACAACAAAGCTCAAACTTTTAAGACACGCTTGCAGCAATCAGATCGAGCCGATGAATATCGCCAAAAAGCTGATTTATTAATGGCTCACCTGCAAAACTGGGAACCAGGGATGAAAGAGATAATTATCCCAGATTTTGAGAATAATCAGCCAGTAGCGATCGCTCTGCAACCGGATAAAAACGCCGTCCAAAATGCCCAAAGTCTTTACAAACAGCACCAAAAACTCAAACGCGCTCGTTCTGCTGTGGAACCGCTACTTTTAGAAGTGCAGACAGAAATTAATTATTTAGAGCAAGTGCAGGCTGCGATCGATCAGATAGATAACTACCAAACAGCAGAAGATTTGCAAGCTTTAGAAGAAATTCGCGAAGAATTGATTGGGCAAAAGTATTTACAAGATCCAGAGTACCGCGATCGCGCCAGCAATGAAAACTCCATCAGCAACTTTTATCATTACCGTACTCCCAACGGCTTTGAAGTATTAATCGGTCGCAATAATCGCCAAAATGACCAATTAACTTTTCGTGTAGCTGGGGATTATGACCTCTGGTTCCACGCTCAAGAAATTCCGGGTAGTCATGTACTACTACGCCTTGAACCCGGTGCTGTTGCAGAAGAGGCTGATTTGCAATTTGTTGCTAATCTTGCAGCTTACTACAGTCGCGCCCGTCAGAGTGACCAAGTACCAGTGGTATACACTCAGCTAAAACACGTCTACAAACCCAAAGGCGCAAAACCCGGAATTGCCATTTACAAGCAAGAAACCATCCTCTGGGGAAAACCACAATTAGTCGTTGGGCATAGGGCAAAACCCTTCGGGTAGGGGAAAGGGGAAAGGGTAAAGGGTAAAGGGGAAAGGTTAAAGGTTAAAGGTTTTTTCTTTTCCTTTTCCCCTAAACCCGACAAGTATTGGGATCTTTCCTTTCCCCTTTGCCCCTTCCCCTTTCCCCTTTGCCCCTTGCCTCTTCTACCCTACGTTGTAGCCAATTCTCCTCATAGATAGAAGTTTTTAAATTTTGCTTATATCTTTTTTTGATGAAATTTTCTGAAAAATCTGTGTTGGCTGTTACAATATTGTTAAGAAAAGTTGCCCGTTGCATTTTGGGAACGCGCAATTGGGTTTTAACTCTCTTGAGAAGACAACGCGAAAAAAACATTTTTTAGACCAGCTGTGGGAGGCTGGTCTTTTTGTTATTATCACCAAACTTTTTCTTGGATTTTGGTGAGATGAACTACTCGATCGCTTATCAAACATCAAACACAAATCAAAGATGGCTTAAAATTAACTTTAATGTCATCAGATCCTCACATTTAACGACATAATAAATTGGCTCTAAAGGCGTACAACTGTACCCTCCAACTTATGGATCGGGTATTTTATGAAATAGTATTACGTGTGCCTTCAAGGAAAATATTAAATTTTTTACTCATTTATTGCCATAAAATTACTTAATTTTATGGCTTTGCGTTCTTCGGGATTAGTTCAAAAATTAAGTACTCTTACAGTGGTAAGGGAGTAATTTTTAAATAGCACAGAAAATCAAGACGCAAAAGATAAGTTTGCGTCTTGATTTTGAGATTTTCAAAATTAGAAACTGAATGTAGTTCTCAGGGCGCCAATAACAACATCATCATTATCATTGTTATGATCTGGCGATGTTAGCCAAATGACTCCTGGGGTAATGGTGATATTATCGCTGAGCTTATATTGGTAGAATGCTTCCAAATGATAAGATGTGTCCTCATCTGTAGCTAATCCTACGAGGCTAGAACTTGTAACTTTAGGCTCCACACCCGCAATAATACCTGCTAAACTACCTTTTGTACCGAGGTCGGGGAACCCAAGGGTAACAGCATAGTTCCAAATGTCAACGTCTCCACGGTTTCCTCTCAAGCTTCGAGTGTTAGTGTATCCAACCCAACCACCTAAAACTATGTTGTCAGTAATGCCAATGGATGCTTGCACGCCGTAAGAATTACTGGAAAATCCGACTTCTTCTTCTGGTAAACCTTGGATAGCTGCTATATCTTGGAAGGTTGCTGCATTGCTGCCTGTGAGTAGTGGTTGGTTGTAAGAATTGATGTAAGTTAAACCAAGAGAAATGCGATCGTTTGGTTGAACTGTCAACTGTGCCAGGGCACCATAAGAACCATTGAACAAACCATTATTAGGTGTAGGGTTATTAGCTGTACCACTCAAATACCCTAGACTTAGCGATAATTGTTCGCTAAATTCGTATGTTAATCCTAATCCCGCGCCGTTTATCTGGTTATAAATTGGGTTACGCGTACCAAAGGTAGACAAAGCACCAAAAGCGCCATCACCATCAAAGATATTGACAGTACTAGTTAGGTCATCGGCTGCACCTGCATTGGCAATAGCAACCACCTCTGTCTTCTTGCCCAAGGGAAATCTGTAAAATAGTGCATCGATCGCAGCAGTAGTGGTACCATCCTCACCAGCAAAGAATAAATTGCCCTCTGGCGTACCAATGTCAGGGCTGAGAATATTATTCGCCTGGATTCTAGTGAACAGCGTGTCTTGTCCTGTGAAGCTGGTGACAAGTTCTATCCGTGCCCGTACCCCTAAAGTGGTATTTTCGTCTGTAATTTCTGCGCCGTTGACTGTATTTCCTGACAAAACATCGCTAACGACGGCAACAACTTGTCCTTGCAGTTTAGTTGTAGTAGAAAACTGATTGGCTTCCAATTCAGCTGTGCGTGCTTCTACTGCATCCACACGACCCCGGAGTGTCGCTAGTTCGGCGGAAAATTCTTCTTGCAGTTTTTGTAATGCGGCTAAATCTTGTTTGCTAACTAAATCGCCTGTGGCTGTGGCAATTAATTCATTAACGCGATCTAGACAAGCATTCAAACCAGCAGCAAACTCATACCGCGTCAGTGCCCGATTACCACGATAAGTGCTATTTGGATATCCTGCAATACAACCATACCGTTCTACCAGCGATTGCAATGCTTGGAAAGCCCAGTCTGTAGTTTGCACATCTGACAACTGAGACACTGAAGTAACTTGTGCCATTGTTTTATTTTCAGATATGTTCTCAACCTTGGTGTTTGGACTAGCTAAAACTTGCGGTTGATTGATTTGGGAAGTACCAGATGTTTCACCTGCAAATGCAGCAGTACTTAGAAATACCATTGCACTGCACACAGCTGGATTAACTAGCAGATATTGACAAACTTTTTGCATTTTCTCCTCACACCGATCTACAATTCGCGCTCACACCGGACTTTTTATTAAAAACTCGTCAGTAATTTTATCAGAAGTCTGCAAGCTTTTTAACAAAATATGTCAATAAATCCTAATTTTTTTAGGAAACTTTAATTGCAAATGGATCGTTACCAAAGAAATAGTTGTCAATTTTTATACTCAAAAATGTATTTTTTGAGAATGAGAATTATTATAATATCGGATGTAGAATAAGTATCATTGTCAACAAAAATTGTGGTTAAAGTACAACAACCATTGGTTTTGCGGAGGAAACAACGTGGTGGGGAATTGGAGAAAATTCAGAACATACAGACGACGAAACGGCATCGTATCATTAATTGCTCTGCTAATATTGTCGATCGCTGCTGGCTGTAGCGAATCGAATCAGAATCAAGGAACAGCTGTCCAACAGTCCCCACAAGCACAGGAAGCTGCATCTACTCCAACAGCACAGCCCAGAAAAACTAAAGTAGTGACCACATTTTTGCCCATATATTTGTTTACCAAGGCAGTGGCTGGAAATGTCGCCGATGTCGAAATTTTAGTGCCACCTGGTACGGAGGTACATGAATACCAAGCGACACCGGAAAATGTGAAAGCGATCGCCACAGCTAATGTATTAGTAAAAAATGGTTTAGGGTTAGAAGAATTTTTGTCAGATACTGTCAAAAATGCCCAAAATTCTAAATTAATAGAAATTGATGCCAGTAAAGATATTAAACCCTCAAATGAAATTTCACCTGTTGAGAAAACAGCCAAAAGCGAAGAAGATCGCGACCACGAACATGGTAAAGGTAATCCTCACGTTTGGTTAGATCCAGTTTTGGCAAAACAGCAAGTCAGCAATATTCGTGATGGTTTAATAGCTGCCGATCCAGGAAATCAAGCTATTTACGAGGCTAATGCTGCGGCTTATATTAAAGAATTAGAAACATTAAACAGCGAATTTCAAGAGACATTACAAAAAACTCCTAATTGCACTTTCGTGACCTTTCATGATGCCTTTCCATACTTAGCCAAACGCTACAAGCTCAAGCAAGTCGCTGTGGTAGAAATTCCCGAAGATCAACTTTCGCCAATAGATGTGCAAAATGCGATCGACGCCGTGAAAAAGTATAAAGTTAAAGCCTTATTTAGCGAACCAGGAGTAGATAATAAATTGCTGACTAGTCTCTCAAAAGACTTGAAGTTAAATTTGCGTACTTTAGATTCTCTGGAAGCTGGTGAAACAAATCCGCAGTATTATTTACAAGCAATGAAAGCTAACTTACAAACTTTAGAAAGTGCATGTAAATAGATTTGGTATCAGTCATTTGTCCTTAGTCCTTTGCCTCTCGTCCTTTACAAATTACCAATGACCAATGACCAATAACCAATGACCAATAACCAATGACCAATGACTAATGACTAATAACATTGCTATTTTAAAAGTAGAAGGATTAACAGTCTATCAAGGCAGTTATCTAGCTATCCGAGATGTTTCCTTTGAATTGTTTCCAGGAACAGATACAGCTATAGTTGGCCCCAACGGTGCTGGTAAAAGTACTCTGATAAAAGCCGTTTTAGATTTGATACCTCGAAGTGCTGGTACGATTGAAATATTGGATCGCCCAATTGCAAAGCTGGGGCATTTGCGTCACTTGTTGGGGTATATGCCGCAAAATTTCTTCTTTGACCGCAGCTTTCCGATTTCTGTCAGGGAATTGGTAGGACTAGGATGGACAAGCGAAGGCAAAAGGCAAAAGGCAAAAGGCAAAAGAGAAGATTCATTTTTCTCAAAATTGTGGAGACAAGACCAGGATAAATTGCTAGCAGTAACAGAAGCTTTGCGGCGAACCGATGCTTATCATTTACAGCATCAAGCTATTGGTACTCTTAGCGGCGGTCAGTTGAAGCGCGTGTTGTTGGCTTATTGTCTGGTGAAGCCACGGAAATTGTTGGTACTAGATGAAGCCTTTGCTGGGGTTGATGTACAAGGCGCCGCAGATTTTTACGCTTTGCTAAATGAATTAAAGCGGCAAGAGGGTTGGACAGTATTGCAAGTTTCCCATGATATTGATATGGTAAGCCGTCATTGCGATCGCGTGCTTTGTCTCAATCAAACGATTGTTTGCACAGGAAAACCAGAAATTGCCCTTTCACCGCAAAATCTCTTAGCAACCTATGGCCCAGGGTTCAGCCGCTACCAGCACAATCACGATTAAGTTGGGTATGGGGGATTGGGGGTGTGGGAGAGGATGGGGAAGAAATCTTTCCCACCTCTCCCCACACTTCCTCATCTCCTCCCTCTCTTCTCACACCTCCCCAGTCACCAGTCACCAGTCCCCAGAATCATGGATTTATTCAACAACTACCAGATAGCTTGGCTAGCGATCGCCAACGGTAATAACTTAGCCAGCTTATTACAATACCCCTTTATGCAGCGGGCGATCGTAGAAGCTGTACTGATGGGAATACTTGGCGGAATGTTGGGCAGTTTTGTTACCTTGCGCCAACTATCTTTTTTCAGTCACGCCGTTGGTCATGCAGCATTGGTGGGTGTAGCCTTGGGTGTGCTGTTACAGGTAAATCCTACTTGGATGCTGTTACCTTTTACCTTAATTTTTGGTGTTGTTGTCCTCTACTTTATCGATAAAACCGACTTAGGTAGCGATAGCGTACTTAGTATAGTGCTATCTGGGGCATTGGCGATCGGGCTACTTCTCACTAGTCTAATCAAAGGATATCGTGGCAACTTGATGCAAGTACTGTTTGGCGATATTCTAGCGCTCGATACCACAGATTTGATTTTGACGCTGCTGGTACTTGTGGGGGGTTCCATATTTTTACTATCAACTCTGCAACAGCAAATTTTATTGACACTTAACCCAGATGTGGCGCAGGTTCAAGGTATTCCCGTGCAATTGTACCGCTACGCCTTTGTGGTCTTGCTTTCACTCGCCGTCGCTGTAGCAATTAAAGCTGTTGGCGTTTTACTAGTAAATGCCTTTTTGGTGATTCCCGCCTCCACTGCAAAACTAGTGAGTCACCACTTTAGCGGCTTTCTAGCGATTTCCGTAATAGTCGGTTCCACCACCAGTATTACTGGAATCATTGTCTCAGGCCTTTTCAGCATAGCTTCTGGCCCTAGTATTGTTCTTGTCCAGTTTCTACTCTTTTTAGCTGTTGTCATCTGGTTTAAATTGACCTTGAAAGCTGCATAAATATTTTTCTGCAACCTCTTGCAAATTGATTTTATCTTTGCTACATTTATTAATCGTGGCTCAAAAAAAAGCCCCAGCCGGGATAGCTCAGTCGGTAGAGCAGAGGACTGAAAATCCTCGTGTCACCAGTTCAAGTCTGGTTCCTGGCATACATTACAAGAAAAAACACAACTTGCATCCTGCATCCACTCGCAGTAAACTTGCATCCATCGTAAATACATCATTGGTAGCCTTGGTGGCAGTGATAGCCATCATTACTACCGTTGCCAGCAAGACACGAAGGTGGTATAAGCGCAAGCCTCACGCCACTTAACTATATGGGCATAGGGTAACGACGATGCAATTTCACTGCGAGTGTGGGTTTTTTTCTGCAATCGAGTTTACGCTCTTAAACGTATTATGCTCACCTATTACCTCTTCCCTAAAGTTATTAGACAACTTGTTTAACAACTTTCACCAACAAGGGTAAGCACGAATGTAATGTACCTTCCAATCACAACTACCCTTACTTGAATTTGTTACATAATCAAATTAGAGTATTGCGATCGCCATCTATCAACCTTTTTTATTCGTCTTGATTTCGTTACACATTCAAATTAAAGTATGAAAGCTATACAGAATAAGGGTTATGACTAAATATCTCATTGAGATGGTAGAGCCTACCACTGGGGAGAGAGAACTATTACAGCTAGATGCTGACTCTCTGGATGAGGCTACCAAGGAAGCAAAGGTGAGATACCCTACCTGGGACATTCTCAAAGTGAAGCATAGCCACGGTGGGAAGCGTAGCGGTGCTGGTAGAACTGCGAAATGGGGTGTGAAGACTCAGGTTTACCGTTTACCTCCTTCCCTTGGTGAGAATGCAGAGGAAATAGCAGGGGAATTGGAGATGGTACGGCATATCCTTGAAACTTGGGAATCAAGGGTAGATGAGAGTAGGGGAAAGTCAGCAAGCAATCAACCGAGCGAGAGGTACAAGTATGTCGCTCAACTGTTAGCTGATTTGAAACAGGCTATGCAGGTGACTGGAAAGGAACTGGTGTAAGGTACATTACATTATTGAATGCTGGTGAATGGAAGGTACATTCCATTTCTATCCATGTCCCCATAGTTTCTATCTATTCCTCCTACCCAAATTACTCTAAGTAATACTCCAAGTATTTGAACAACATACACATAAAAAAGTCCCCTAGCTGTGATGCCGGGGACTGAGTGATAGGATGCCGTGAACTGACTACCTAGCTAGCAGCGCTGCTACCTCCTCCAGTTTCATTTTCGCCATGTGCCAGTTATATAAATCCTCTTGCTTGTACCTATCTGGGTAAGTCATTCGCCTACCCTCCATCGTTACCCTAATCAATGCCCCTTGCTCATCAGTAGGTGTTCTCATCTCATCTATCGCTGACCCTATCACCTGAATAGAAGCAAGCGAGGGCGGTCTTAATCCTTTTCCTTGTTCTATCTGGTTAACTGCGATTATCGAGAATGACATCAGAGAGGTGATGTAACTGGTTTTGTACCCTGCATTCCCAGTTGGGCGGATGCCGTATCGCTGACATAACCGCCGTAATTCGGGTACAGTCTTTATCTCAAGCTCAGAACGTGTAAACATAGAATTGTCCATTGTTAAGTGGATATTGGTAGGTAACAACTTTCTCAGGGTGAATTACCTGCCAATTAACCATTAAACATTTGTTCACTAATGTTTCAGACGTTCTTCATATTTCTCAACAATGCCTAATCCCAAGGGTAACCCAGAAAGTTTAAAGCCTATTAAATCTGATAGAGAAGAACCATTAACGCAAAACCTTAATTTTCGAGTCACAGAAAGGATGAAAGACGAGGTAAAAGCACAAGAGAACCCACCAGAGTTTTGCAGAGAAGCTATTCAAAAAGCACTCGATGAGAAGAAACAGAAATAGCAATTAATTGTTTAATTATTAATTTGAATAAATAAAATACCTCTAGAACTGATATCTAGAGGATTATTTTTACCAAAAATATTCACAAGCTTTATTCTTGTAATTCCAGGGATTTATCACAAATACCGCAATTAATAGATAAACCAAACTTACCCCAAACACTCGCATTACATTCAGGGCAAGAGTATTTAAATTTCTTCCCATTCTTGCTTTGATTATTTCCTAATTGTGCTGAGGCATTTCTAGGTCTTAATGAGACTAACTCTTGCTGACTATTAATCAATCCTTGTACCACTTGCATAAATTTACCATCAGGATTAATTGATTGTTCATTAGGATAACCAGTATGGATTATTAACCCAATACTTTGCATTTTACTTGCAAACTCTTCATTATGATAATGCTTTCGAGGTTTATTACTTCCATACTGGTGTTGCCATAAATGAACCATTTGATGCACAAGTACTGCTAACCAGTATTCTTTCTCTTCATTTAATAAATTTTCATCAATCAAGATTTCATGATAACTTTTTAGTTTTGAATCATCCCACTTATCATGTAAAAATGAACCTCCAGCCTGAAGCTTATAAGCTAATCCTAAAACTAGATTTTCCTCTAATTTTTTGTCAAATAACTCCCTATTGAAATAATTAAAAATTTGATTTAATTGCATTGATTGATGAATAGCTTGCATACACACATACCTAAAAATGTACCTTGGGTTCCATTGTATGTAAGGTACATTCCATTCGTCTCAGTAGGTTGCTATAATTGTCTGAAATTACACATACCTTACTCTAGGGAGCCTACTACACGGTTCCCTATTTGTTCTTCCTAAGTTCCGCAATGCCCCTTTTGTAGCGTTGAGTAGAAAACATTTTTGTAACGGGTTAACCTGTATCAAAATTGTTTTCTACAAGAGGCTTGACGAGCTTACAGGGCAAGGGTTATGAAGGTAGGTAGCTAGATAAAGCACTCACTGAGATTCGCTTCACCTCACTGTTGCAATATCCCCTAGCATCGCCCCATGTAGCGCGTTCAGCTAACAACAGGTTTCGCTTGTCTTCACTCTTGACCTCACCGAATGCTTTATCACACCTACGCTCTAATGCTTCCACAGTGCAAGCGTAATTTAGAGCTTGAGCTTTGGCGTTGCCTTTGTGTGCCTGTACCATCCAGAACAAAGCAGCGAGTTGAATGGGGATGATATTAATTCGACTTCTACCACGATGCCCAGGATTGTCTTTTTCTATCTCGGTTTTTTCGGGCGTATAACCCTCGCCCAGTAAAGCTTTCGCCTGTTCTGACTGCAAAAATTGACGGGTGTATACTTCACTTTTTCCAACTGCTTCAGCTACCTGTGATTGACTGAGGAAATAATTACCATCCGCATCCATGAAAGCATCAAGTTGGATATTTCCTAGTAGTTGAAATTACTTCAAGTAATACTTCAAGTAATTGGGGTAAGAGGAATATAAAAGCATAGACGCGAAAACTGGCACATAAAAAATACCCTCTAGGATGTTGATTCTTAGAGGGTTTATTATTTGTTGAACAAGTTGTTGGACAACTAGAGGGAAGAGGAATAAAAGAGGAGTTACTAGCTTAAACGATTGGCATCATAACATCACTGACATCACCTAAATATCGCTTAGCAATCATATTGGGTGAATTGCCTACCCATCTGGCTATTATTGTGCTATCAACGCCAGCCTTAACCATCAAGGTTATGCAGGTGTGACGCATCTGGTAAGGGTTTCGATAGTCAATATCCGGCAAGGATTCAAGGACATTTCTCCATGCTCTATTAGCAAAGTTATGCCAATCAATCAACCCTCCTTTTTTTGCAGGAAAGACGAAATCTTGAGAAGAAAAATTCTCTGGTTTGATAGAGTCAGCAATTTCTTTAATCCTTGTGTTCATTGTTATAGAACGTTTTTCTTCAGTTTTAGTACCTAGCTCAATCTCACCATTAGCTGTCAATTTTTGAGAAAATGTGATTTTTACACCTTTGATATGTTTCCACTGTAAGGCGAGTGCTTCCTCTGGGCGACAGCCAGTGATAAACAAAAACTCTACTAAAGGGGCATAATAACTGTAATGTTGATTTAACCTGAAAGCAGTGATTATCCGGTCGCGTTCTTCTACAGTGAAAGGGTTAATTTCTTCCTTCGTTCCTGAGTTCTTTGTAGCAGGAATTAAATTTTTTATCCCTTCAAATGGATTGCTTTGTAATTTCTGACAAGCTACACCCCATTTACAACAAGCATTAATTAGTTTCCATTGCTTCTCAAGACTACTAGTAGAACTTCCCTTATGGTCGCTCACTAGCCATTGCATGATATTCATTGCTTCCTTTGCTAGCTTGTATGGACATTTTTTGAGCTTATTTTTGATGCGGTCGTAATCAATCATGCTGTTAGCTTTTAAAGTTTTACTTTTGAATTTTGTGTAATCGTCAAATAGATTCAGCAGATTGACGGCATTGACTGATTCTCTTTCAGCAAGAACGATTTTCGCCTCCTCTAAGTCCTGTAAGGCATCCTTGGCGCTTCTCTTTCCTAATGCGTTAGGTTTGTACTTTGTCAAGGTGGGGTCAAAATACCCTGCTATACAGTCTTGACGGATACGGTTAGCAATCTCTGTTGCCTTGGTGAGTGCTAGCTTGTCGGCGTATTTACTGCCAGGTAGAGGACTAAAGCAGTACTCCTTACCCGAATAAGTGAACCGAATAATAATAGAACCCTTGTTATCCCTTGGTGTAATTTCTCTCATACTTACCCCCGTTATACTGCTTACTGAGTCTATTATCGCAGTAAACTTGCATCCAATGGGGTATACCTATTTTTAAATTAGTTTAAAACCTTTATAAAACAACCGTTTTTAGCTTTTAAGAGATAGGACTGAAAATCCTCGTGTCACCAGTTCAAGTCTGGTTCCTGGCATACAATCAGACCCCTTGAAATCCAACGATTTCAAGGGGTTTTTGCTTTATTGACCATGAACACCCACTATGTGCGCTTCCTTTTCTTTAAATGATTGACAACCACTATGGTGCTGCTAACTTTACGAACCTTAGACCACCTGAGCTTTCTTAAACGAGCAATTAAATAATCATAGAGCCATCCAGCAAACAAGAACAATACCAGATTACCGGAAGACACTGTTATATAAAGGGTAATAGAGGCAGGTTTACCAGTAGTGTAACTTGGCTTTGTTTGGACTATCATCTATTGCAAGCATGGCGGATAGCCAATTATTCTCATACCGATTCTTACTCTTTCAATACGATCGCTACTGGCTGGGAGCGAAACTGATGTACTATCGTGCTTTTTGCACTTTTGTGGTCAAAGGGACTCATCTTTATTGGGGAAAGGGAAAATACCAAACCTTTCCCCTTCGCCTTTTCCCGACTTCTGCAAGAAGTCTAATGAGCTTAATATAATTTGATAAACCTTTGCTCCTTTGAGTGAGTTAGATCGAGGAATATTAAGCTCAAAATCATAGCGTGAAAGGTTACTGCTATCTTGAGGGTGGTGAATTTAAGAAACCACTACTAATGAAATATGAGAAGTACTTATCCAGCAGCTTAGCATCCATTGGCGGACAAACAATTCCAGAATCTGCTAATCCATTCAGGGTATTTTGATAGTCATAATCAACTATATTTTGATACAACTCCATGATTGTCAAAACATTTTGATAGACCTTTTCAGACATCATCGGTAAAAGCGGATGTAAAACATTTTCCTGAGAGTCTCTGAAATTTGCAATTAGCTCATCTTTCCACTGAGTATATGGTAACTTCTTCAGTTGATAACCATAAGAACAAATAAAATCAAAAAGCTCGATGATGCCTAGATTGTAGTCTGGCGGGGGTACTATATGGAAAGCTTTTCCTAGAGATTCTTGCTTTTTGGATAAATGGACAATTGCTCTGGAGGCGTAATCCACAGGAATCAATTCTTCTTTTTGATCTATCAGTTCTGGAAAACTACCAAGCTGTATGCATCCTTTAATAACTCTAGGCACAAAAGCATCTTGTGTATGAGCAATGCCGGTATCGCTATGTCCCATGAGAAATCCTGTTCTGAAGACGCTAACAGGTATTCCCCTAGACTTGGCAACCCATACAATATTTTCGGCTACCCATTTGGTTTGAGCGTAGCCAAGATCTAGAGCAACATAGTCTTTACAAGACTCGATGTCGTCATTTTCGTAAACTACTTTTTGTCCTGTAAAATGGCTGATTGCACCAAAAACAGCAATGGTAGAAATGTAATGCATTGGTTTGACTTTGCCCATACAAGCTAATCTGAGAACTTCTTGAGTTCCGAGGACATTGGATGCCTTGATTACAGAGTATGGTTTAGCAAAATTGACTTGGGCTGCACTGTGATAAATGGCATCAATTTGCAGACCCAATCTTTCAAACTGTTCAATAGGAAGACCCAAATATGGCTGTTCTAAGTCTCCCGGAATCGCAATTACATGAGAGCTAAAATTTAGGTGATGAAGGGAATATTTTTCTAGGTTTTGTTGAATCTTTTTCAACCCTTCATGCTCGTTTTGGGAGCGCACCAGGCAGTATATTTTTGCTTGAGTTTGATGTAGCAGTTCATCAAGTAAAAAAGCCCCTAAAAAGCCTGTAGCTCCTGTGAGAAAAATATGACGCAGTTCATCGACCTGAGCAATAGTCTTTCCTTGAGCATCGATCGCTACATCGAGTACTACCTCAGATTTGAGATCGATCGCACTGGTTAAAGTAGAAACGCCATCTCGACGTACTGTCTCTATTACCTGAGCCAGTGCTCTGATAGTGGATTTCTCAAACAGGATTTTTAGGGGTAAATCTACTTGAAAGGTTTCTCTCACATAAAAAATCAACTGAGATGCTAGCAGGGAATTACCACCAAGCTCAAAGAAATTATCGTGAATCCGAACTTCGGCGATCGCCAGAACTCGGCTCCAAATTTCAGTCATTTGTTGCTCAATTGGGGTACGAGGTGCGACAAATGCTGCTTTTAAATCGCTTTTATCCATGTCAGGCTCTTGTAAGCCCAGAAGGTCTACATTGCCTTTGGATATTCGCTGAGTTTGGCGATCGCTTGCTCCCGTCTTGCCAGGAAATGTTAACACAGGTAAGTTAGAAATTGTCTGGTCTGGGTTAGAGACAATACTCTGTAATAGAACAGAAAAATGTTCCACCATAACAGCGATCGTCTCAGCCTTAAATAAGTCACTACTATATTCCAAGTTGCCCGATATCCCTGCTGCTGTCTCGCGCAGTTCGAGGTATAGATCGAACTTGGATGTCCCGTTGTCAATTCCCAGGCGGTTCATTGTCAATCCGGGAACAGTCAGCTTAGGCATTGGGGTATTTTGAAGATGAAACATCACTGAAATCAGTGGATTTTGGTTCAAGCCCCGCTCGATGTGTAGGGCGTCAACTAGTTTCTCAAATGGTAAGTCTTGGTGGGTATAACCCGATAAAGCTACTTCCCGGACTCGGCCTAACAACTGCCGGAAACTTGGGGAGCCAGACAAGTTGGTTCGCAATATCAAAGTATTGAGCAAAAACCCAATTACTCCTTCTAACTCAGAACGGTGGCGGTTGCTAATAGGAGCGCCTACTAATATGTCTTCTTGCCCTGTGTAGCGAAATAGGAGTGTCTGGAACACTGCTAACAAGGTCATAAATAAGGTAGTACCTTCTTGGCGCGAAAGAGCATTGAGGGCATCAGTTAGGGATTTGGGGATAACGACCGATTGACGCGCCCCCTGATATGTTGGCTCCAATGGTCGTGGATAGTCGGTGGGCAATTCTAATATAGGTAGACTGCCACTCAAATTTTGCTGCCAATAAGCAAGCTTATTATCTAAAATTTCACCTTGCAGCCACTGACGTTGCCAAGCTGCAAAGTCCGCATACTGAATAGCTAAGTCAGGAAGGGGAGAGGGATTACCAGTGGAGAAACCTTGATAGAGGGCTGATAGTTCCTCGAAGAAAACACTCAAAGACCAATCATCACAAAGAATGTGGTGCAGGTTGAGGAGGAATATATGGTCCTCTGAACTCAATTGCAGTAATGTTGTTCGCAGCAATGGCCCTTGAACTAAATCGAAAGGACGTTGGGCTTCTTTAAGTACGATCTGGCGGACTTGAGATTCTTGCTCGTCTGGAGACAGCCCTTGCAGGTTTGTTACTAAGAGTTGGATGGGAAAAGTTGAGTGGATGACCTGTATGGGTTGTCCGTTGATGGTGGAATAAGTAGTTCGCAGGACTTCATGACGTTTGATAATTTCATTCAAGCTCTGCTCTAATATCGTGGCGTTGACTACACCTCTGAGGCGAAAGGCTTCGGGAACATTGTAAAAAGCATGGTTGGGCATCAACTGGTCAATAAACCACAACCGTTCTTGCCCAAAGGAAAGCGGTAAATCCCCATCACGCTCAATGGATTGTATTGGCACAAGAGAGTATCCTTTGTCTTCCTGTTGTGCTTGTATAATGCTTTGGGCTATATCAGCGATGGTGGCCGCTTCAAACAAATGCCGCATTGGCAACTCAACTTGAAAGGTATCGCGAATGCGGCAGAGGATCTGAAAGGCTAGTAAAGAATGTCCTCCCAACGCTAAGAAATTGTCATGAACGCCAATGTTTTTGAGACCCAATACAGCAGACCAAATTTCTGCTACTCGTTCCTCAATAGGCGTGCGAGGAGCAACAAACTTCTCATTTGCATTCAAAGTTTGAGTGGGTGCTGGGAGTGCTTTACGATCGACTTTTCCGTTAGCTGTTAAGGGTAAAGCACTCAATTGCACAAACCGAGAAGGGATCGCGTGGTCAGGCAATTTCTGTTTGAGAAAACGGCGTAAATCACCAACATTCGTGTCTGATGATTCGTGCTTGGGAACTACATAAGCTACTAGGCGTTTGTCGCCAGGGGAAAATTCTCTAGCTATCACCACAGCTTCTTGCATGTCAGGATGTTCCCACAGCGCAGTTTCAATTTCTCCTAGCTCAATACGGAAGCCGCGAATCTTTACTTGTTGGTCTATGCGCCCAATATATTCAATGTTGCCGTCTGGTAAGTAGCGAGCTAAATCCCCAGTTTTATATAATTTTGAATTGTTAAATGGGTTGGGGATGAATCGCCGATCTGTCAGTTCTGGACGGTTAAGATAGCCTCTAGCTACTCCCTCACCAGCAATGTAGAGTTCCCCCTCAACACCCGTAGGTACCACCTGCATGTGTTCGTCCAAGATAAGACAGGTAGTCTTGGCGATGGGACGGCCGATAGTCACGATGGTGTCACCTTTCTTCACTAGGGCAAATGTCGAATAGGTCGTATCTTCCGTAGGGCCGTATAGATTAAAGACTTTTTGAATATTGTCTAACTCATAGATCTGCTGCACCAAACGATTTTGCAGAGGTTCGCCTGCTAAATTAACGGTGCGAACAGAAGCGGGTATACCTTGAATTCTAAGTAACTCCGCGATCGCAGATGGCACTGTATTAATCAGGGTGACTTGTTGAGCGGCAGGTAAGGTAGGCAAATACAAGGCGTTTTCTGCCAAAATCACCTTACCACCCCAACAGAGGGGAACAAATATCTCGAAAACTGAAAGATCGAAGCAAATAGATGTTGCAGCCAGAACTCCGGCTAGATCCTCGGTTGTAAAAACTTCTTTTGCCCAATGCAACAAAGCCACTGTGTTGTGATGTTCGATAGCTACCCCCTTAGGTTTACCAGTCGAACCGGAGGTGTAAATGACATAGGACAGGTTTTCATCTGTCACTAGGCAAGTTAGATTTTCCTGGCTTTGTTGAGTAATTGCCTCTGCATCGCTATCTAGACAAACCACATGGGCTTGATGCTCTGGAAGCTTTGAAAGTAGATTTTGTTGGGTCAGTAGTATTGGTAACTGCGAGTCCTCTAACATCAAGGCTAGGCGCTCTGAGGGATAGGCCGGATCTAAAGGAACATAAGCTCCGCCTGCTTTGAGAATCGCTAATAGTCCAACGATCGTTTCCAGCGATCGCTCCAGGCAAATGCCAACTAAAACCTCAGGTTTGACATTTAGAGCCTGTAGATAGTGCGCTAGTTGATTAGCTCGCTGGTTAAGTTCTTGGTAAGAAAGCTGTTTGTCTTCATAAATCACCGCAATTTGATCAGGTGTTTTTTCTACTTGATATTCAAACAACTGATGGATACATACACTACTTACGTAAGTTTCTGGATTTTCGTGCCATTCCAGAAGCAATTTATCCACTTCTGCCTTGGGTAGACTAAGGTATTGTTGAGAACGTTCAGTTGAAGCTTTCATGAATATTCAGTATTTTTTATGACTACAATCTTAACCTCTAATACTTAAGCTGGCTAGTTATTGAAGGAGGCACAAGGCCAATCAGAGGGATTCAGATCCCCTTGAAGACCACTAAATCTAAGATTTAGTGAGGGTCTGAAACCCAGTTTGGGCAAGGCAAAAGGTTTACCTTAAAACTTTTTCTTCCCTCCCGCCTCCTGCCCTGTGCCTTCTGTGCGAGATGGTACGCGTAGCTTATTTCCCCTCAAGGTACGGCGGGCGTAGCGATCGTTGGTGTCAACTTAAGCTCAAATACTCAATTTATCGTGGTTTTAGATCCCCCAACCCCCCATAAATTGGGGGCAAAAGACTCTAGTTCCCCCCTTGGAAAGGGGGGTTAGGAGGGATCGAAAATCTAGGTAGCACATCGAAAAATTTTGAAATGCTTATCAGACTAGTCTTTCGCGTTAAGTTGACACATATGTGTAGCGATCGCCAAAAAATAGTAGTGTATGATACAGTTCGTGGAAATGTAAAAAGCTGATTGCTTTAGGTAAACAATAAGCATAGCTTATGTATAGGCGACGAAAATCAAGCAAAATCAGCCAGTTGAAGATTTATCGAAAATTTTGGTTTAAAGCTCCAGCCCAAAGCAACAGCTTTTGTGAAATACTGGTAGTAGCTTTCGGGATTAGTCGATAAGTAGAGCTATCGGGAGATATGTTTGGCGCTAGGCATGAAACCATAAGACCAAAATTAGTATTGCTTGTAAAAGCAGGATTCAGCCTAAGAATCACAACAGTTTTAGGGCGGTGAGTGTCAAATTAACAGTTAATCATCTATTAACCTTTTACTAGGTGCAGAAAATTAGCTTCTATGTCATCCTAGAAAATGAGAGTTAATTCGGTGAGTATTTTTGTTTTTAGTATTGACAGGTTTTTCCCTTTTGGTATTTACAGACTTTTCTCCGAAATTTAAGTCTCTACACATTTATGATTTTGGAGATAATCAATGTCAATTTATGTAGGCAACCTCTCTTACCAAGTTACGGAAGATGATATTAAGGGTGTTTTTGCTGAGTATGGTACGGTAAAGCGGGTTCAATTACCCACTGACCGAGAAACAGGCCGTGTACGCGGCTTCGCTTTCGTGGAAATGGGAACAGACGCCGAAGAAACAGCTGCCATTGAAGCTCTTGATGGTGCTGAATGGATGGGTCGTGACTTGAAAGTTAACAAAGCCAAGCCCAAAGAAGACAGAGGTTCTTCTGGCGGGGGACGTGGCGGATATGGTGGCGGTGGTGGACGTGGACGCTACTAAAATTTTAAACCAGAAATTTGAGAGAGCGAATTTTTAGTCCATTGATGAATTCAATTAAGTAGGAGAGATAATGACCCAAATAATAGTAGGTGAAAATGAACACCTTGAGTCAGCCTTACGCAGATTTAAGCGAGAAGTTTCCAAGGCGGGGATTTTTCAAGATATGAGAAAGCACCGTCACTTTGAAACGCCTATTGAAAAATCCAAGCGCAAAAAACTCGCCTTACAAAAGCAGGGTAAAAGACGTTTCCGTACTTGAGGACTGAGAAGATATAAATAAATGCCCCTATATTTTATAGGGGTATTTATTTATACAATTTAGCCACAATAAGAAAAAACGGTTCTTAGGGTAATTTATGGAGGATTAATACTAAAATACTAATTTAATAAACTGCGTAATGAAAAATTGTTAAAGTTACGAAAGCTATACCTAAGTCTTTTAATTAACTTGAGTTTATTATTAATTACTTATACAGTACCATTTGTAATTTTTCCATCAAAATAACCGAGAGCAATCCCTATACAGGAAACTCCATGTAATACAGAAATCCGATTTTATTTTTGAAAAATCTAAGTATATGTAGTATATGTAGGGTGTGTTGGACGGAACGTCTAACGCATCATCTTAAGGCTTTGATGCCTTACCCTCAGCAATAACACACCCTACGTGTCTTTCAAAAATCAAATACAGCGTTTTTCAAGTAAATGAAGTACATGGGTAGGGGCTTTACAGCTATGCATTGGTGTCAACTTAACGTCAAACCCTGATGAAAACGTGATGAGCGAGTTCTACCCACTTACCATCAAGATCCGCATTACCACACCCCGGTTTTGTCTAAAGCCAAAACCTCCCCTCCCCAAGGCATCGAGGAGGGGTTGCGGTGGGGTAAAACGATTGTGAGGCAAGAGTTTAGAGCTTAAGTTGATACCAATGACAGCTGTAAAGCCCCTACTACGATCTGTACCTCACCAACTTGCAATCTGCTGTATGAATCCTATAATTCTTATTTAAAGATATGCTCATGGTAAATTTTTAACAGTGCGGTTTGTTGTTTCCACGCCCCAATATCCACGCTATGAAAATCCACCGATTGCAGGAACTCAAGCAAAAACTGACTGATGAAGCAGACTTGTCCCATATCTGGTCATTTTATATGGATAATTTTGCGGAGCGTCCAGAATTTATTGAATTGGGTGAGCCTACATATAGTGAGTATCTAAATGGTGTCCTACACAAAACTTGTCAGCAAATGTTTGGCAGGACAATGAAAATTACTGACTTTTTCTCGATCTACATTGCAAAGTATCGTTTATTTCATGGCCCTTTCCAAGCTGAACGACGTATTGGGGGTGTGATTTATTTCGAGGATGTAAAAATTGGGTTAATTGCAGTGTCGGCAGATTATCCTCCTACCGATGCGGTTAAATATTCACGTTTTTCTGAGATCCTTCAATTGCCGACACCTAATGGCAACGATCTAAATTGAGATAAGCTCAAAGTATAGGGGACTTTTAACAAATGCGATGTTTGGGACAAGCCGCTATGGGTGTACGCATTAATGAATTATAAAGTTCAGTAATCTTAGATTGGTCGCCCAAGCTGCTAGTTAACTTGGTGCTGTTTATTACTAACTGATAATAGTCATACACCAACATTTACTAAATCGGCATCAGCAAGCCATATTGTTCTGCTTTGGGCAAACACTTCTTCTAAAATTGGGGAGTGCCACTCTACTCCATAAAGCCAATTATCTTTGAGGCTAAAAATCCCTTGAATAATACGGCGTGTCGGCTGTTCGCCGAAATCAACTTCAACAATGTCCCCCAATTTAAAAGCTGGAGCAGAAACAGTAGACTTTTCGATTACATTTGTTCGGTAAAATTCTTGCTCAGATAAGTAGAGAGTTTCACCCTGACAAACAATTGCATAAATCCATTGCTGTCTTTCCCACTGAACACCACAGCAGTAGCCTGACAAGTCTGAGATTGGCAACAAAACTTTTTCTAACATTTTTAGTGCTAATGGAGGCACGATCGGACCCCATTCAGGAGAAATATGCCAACAGGATTCTAAGGCGGTAATTTGGTTAATCATCTGGGAATGTAGTTCTCTTTTTTATACATACACTCCTTCGATCGCTTCGATCCGGAACATAATTTAAATTGGCAGGTAGTTTGGATGGTTTGATTTTTCACCAATTGAGATTGGTAAGTGAGTGGACTGTTTTTCGTCAACAAACGACCTTTGCTTTGATTGTACTTGGCCGGCTCGACAAGGATTTAGCGATCGCCTGTTGAGACGAATCAGAGAATCTATCGCGCTTGAGTGCAAAGGAGATTCTCATTTCTGTTTGCAGCTTGCGGTAAGTTCTACATTGTAGAAAGTTCCTGGCTGGGGTTTAATTGAACCCAACTCCTGGATAAAAGCATTAAATCTTGTATTGCCTATCCGGTAGCCAGCTTCAGCACAAGCAGATAAACCTCCTTCGATGGGAATAGGAGAACCGGCCTTGGGACTATATACAATGAATTTATCGACAGTGCCAGTGGCGATCGCAAACCCGATAACCTGGCGAATTGTTCGCAAAGCGGCATTATCTAAGGAACCACCAGTACTGCCAATACTGATATTAACTGCACGATTTTCAGCAAACGCCGGCGCACTAATCGACAGTACTGTCCCAAAAATCATCAAACAGGCGAACTTCTTCATTTTCCTCTCCTGCAAAAAATTGAGAAACTAATACAGAGGTTCCGACATGGATGAGGTACATCAGAGACTATGCTATGTAAGCATTTCAGACATAGCGTTGTACCTCACTCCGCACAAAACCTATGTAAATAAAAAACGCAGACCAACTATTTATTATACGGAGAGTTTCCATTTGAAGAAGAATTCAGCTCTCTCAACTTGATACTCTCCACCCTATAAGGACGAAGATTCTTCATTCATAGAGCCAACTTGCTCATACAAGATTTCTCCAGCATGAGTAGAAGTCGCTCAGGATCTATCCAAGTTTCGGTACGCCCTACCGTACTCATGGAATAGCTCAGTCCCCCTGCTAATAGCCACTAATTACCAAAGTTCCATCGAGTACCAAATGTAGAGTATCGCTACTTTTTCCCTCTTGGATGAGTACAGTACCAGCAGCTATCTCCCTCTGAAAACCTGTAGTAATCATCCAATTAATATCGCTATTACTTAATTCCTTGAGTAGAACTTCTGTCATAAAATCGATCTATGTTTTTTTGGATACGCAAGTTTGCCTCTCCTGAAGCCAATTCTTCCAATGTCAAACAGGTGAGAGCGATTAAAATCAAAGTTTGGCGATCGGATTTATCTGTTAATTGATGTGAAGTATTTGTGTAGGTTTGGCCTAAATCCCCATTAAACTCAGCATCGAAACACTGCAAATTTTCTGCGGCATTCTTCACTAAAATCTTTAATATCTCAAAAGCTCCATCTGAAAGCGGCGGTTGACCCCGATAATTTTGCAGTCTACCCCCCTGCCGATAATCTGGAAATGACTCCAGCCCCAAAAAGCGCAAAAACCAGTCAGCGCGATAGTGTCCGATAGCCGCCACAATGCCTCCGTAGTCGGCAATCAATTCATCAAGCAGGTTGTTACGCATTGAATTAAACAAGCAATAGGTGAAGTAGTGAGTACATTCATGTTCCAGCCGAATTGTCAGCGATAGACGCCGCCATTCCTGTTCCGATACTCCTACATCGCTGGGTGAAACATTGCTATAATCACCGTCACTCAAAATAATGAACCGATCCTGATAAAGTTCCTTTTGTGGTATTAGCAGCTTAAACTCTTCTGCCCACTCAGCTTCAGACCAATTAGGAAAATTCTGTTCCCATTGTTTGCGATAGCGGCGAATTCGATCCCAGTTGTTGAAACCGGCAACTATGCAAGCTCCCATAGAAGCAGGAACTAAACCTGGTTCATTTCGCATTGTTAGCGCCTGTATCAAAGAAACAAAATCTTCCCGGTTTCCAGTTTGCAAAACTGGAATCGCTCCAGCTAGACTTTGATGCACTGTTAATTGCAGTTTTTCTGGTTCCTTCAAAAGCAAACCAGTTGCTTCAGCCATACCATCTACCGATAGACCTTTGCGGGTAGCAGAACGATATGCCTCAGTCTGGCTAATACCTTCGAGTATGGGAAACCTTAACTGAACCAATACGCATCTGAGTGCTTCAAAGGTTCCTATATCCTTGCCAGCAATTGCATATTCCTCCCAAGCAGCTATGTGGGGTTTAGATGGAAGCGGAAACTTGAGGGGAAGTTTTAAACAGGTGCGGTCAAAGATGTTTTGATTGTAGGCAAGCAGCTCTTGTGTCTCTTCGGCATTAGCGCCGTAGTAGGCAAGTATACTAGCACGAAATTGCTGTTGGTCGATCGATTGTGTAGGCATCGCTCGTCGTAGACATCGCCTCCTATAATTAGGGACTTCCAACTAAAAAAATGGCGTTGCTGATTGAAAATATGAATTTAGCTCACGCAGAGGCGCAGAGTCACAGAGAGTAAGAGTTGAGAAGAGTTGATTGTTGAATTTCATATTCAAATTCAGCAACGCCAAAAAAATAGCCAATTTTGTATTAGCGTCTCTAGACTAAAATAGTGCATTAGTAGGTTGGGTTGAGTGAAGCGAAACCCAAGGTTCTTGGCGATTTGTTGGGTTTGGCAAAGCCTCAACCCACAACCTACTTTCATGCTTAACACCAAGCGTATTGGGCTATAAGGGGTTAGCCTCTGTCACCACTTCTGGCAGTGGAGCCAACTCTGTTTCATCTGGCACAGTAGCAAAACGGCCCTCACCCCAATCGGCTTTTGCTTGCTCTATTCGCTCCCGTCGGCTAGAAACAAAATTCCACCATTTGTAGCGTGTACCCAATGGTTCACCACCAATCACAATACACCTAGCACTAACAGCAGCAGAAAGCTCGATCTCATTACCTGGCTCTAGGATGGCAAGGCTATATGGCTCAAGCAATCGATCGTTGATGCTCAATCCTTCTGTAACACTGTATACTGCTGTTTCTGAGTAACCAGTAGGAATAGTGAAGTGAGTATTGGCAGATAACACCACATCTAAATAGAGGATGGGTGAAAAAACTTTCACAGGTGAGGTGTAGCCATAAGCTTCTCCAGCAATGAGTTTGATGGTAACGCCATTCTCTTCCCAGCTAGGAAGGGTTTGAGCAGGATAGTGAATAAACCAAGGATCGGTTTCTTCGTGTTCAACAGGCAAAGCAATCCAAGTTTGAATACCATGAATCATGGCTTCGTTATGACGCTCGCTGTCCGGAGAGCGTTCTGAATGTACAATCCCTTTTCCTGCTGTCATCCAGTTGACTGCACCCGGTTGAATTTCCTGTACAATACCTAAACTATCGCGGTGCATTATAGCACCATCAAATAAATAAGTGAGCGTTGCGAGATTGATATGAGGATGTGGTCTGACATCAAGGCCTTTGTTAGGCGGTAAAACGGACGGCCCAATATGATCGAAAAAAATAAACGGCCCGACCATTTGGCGATCGGGATATGGCAAACTGCGGCGGACAGAAAAACCACCTAAATCTTTGACTACTGGTTCAATCAGTTGAACTATGGACATAAATGATGGGGTAGAGAATAACTGCAATCGCTGGAATTATTATAAGTAAATATCCTGAAACAAAAATTTTAACAGGCATAACTCCTGTAATTACCACGAGCGCTACGTATAGTAATTTCTTGGTAAAGGCGCGTACAAATCTAAAGAAAATATTAAACAAATACCCAGATGAAGATGGGTAGAAATTGGGTAGTTACCCGCTATTTTTTTGCAAACCATTGAGCGATGATTATGTGTATAGAAACCGCTGGCAAAGATTTTTAGCTGGCATTTAATAAACCGCGTATAAAAAACAAAGCCCTGGGTTTTCTCAGGGCTTTTTAAATTAAAAACTCAATTTTGGATAGAAAAAGTAGCCTAGCGCGATCGCATTGCTCTAAGTAGGTGGACACAATTATTTAGAAGACGCATTTCGACTTCTCCCAAAGGGAGACGCTACGCGAACACTCAATGCTCATACGTGTCAACTTAAGCTTAAACGCTTAATCCACAGGTCTTTTACCCCACCCCTAACCCCTCCCCTTGGCAAGGGGAGGGGCGATTTTGGCTTTAGACAAAATCGGGGTGGGGTAACGCGGATCTCGATCCTAAGTCAGAGTACTGAATATCACATCTTTACAAGGGTTTGACGTTAAGTTGACACCAATGGGCAATGCCGTGCCCCTACGCGAAATCTATATGTATCAGGCTTTTAGTGAAATGGTATAACGCTTCGTGGCAAATTTCTGATATTCAGCAGAATAACAGTGTGGGTAATTTTTTCATTATTAATTGTGCTTCGCGCACATAGTTCCAATTAAAAAAAATAGCCAATTTTGTAGGGTGTGTTAGGCGAAAGCCGTAACGCACCCAAATACCTGGCGATGCCGTACTCTTTGCGCTAACACACCCTACTGTATATTTTATTTTTTGGAAGTCCTTTACATTAGACGGCGTAAGACTACAATTGAGCGCTCTGTAACTGGTAGAATTTGCTCGCCGATAATAAACTTTCCTGGTTTGATAAAGCGAGGTTCGTCAGTGTTAATCACCATTTCCCATTCTCTATCCTTGAAAACATTCGGTAAGGTAAACTCAATCATCTCGTAGTGAGCGTTAAAAAATAGCAGAAAACTTTCATCAATAATACGTTCGCCACGGGGGCCTGGAGTGACAATCCCCTCACCATTCAAGAAGATTTGCATTACTTTGGCATAACTAACTAGCCACTGCTTTTCGGTCATCTCAGTACCATCGGCATTGAACCAACCTATATCACTGATGCCAAAACCGTGAATGGGTCTACCTTGAAACCACTTACGCCGTCTAAATACTGGATGCTGATGGCGAAAATAGATCAGTTCGCGAGTAAAGTCTAAAAGTTCCCCATTTGACTTTTGTAAATCCCAGTCACGCCAGGAAAGTTCATTGTCTTGGCAGTATACATTATTGTTGCCCTTCTGAGTACAGCCAATTTCATCCCCTCCTAGCAACATGGGAACACCCTGAGACAGCATGAGAGTTGCTAAAAAGTTTCGTTGCTGGCGCGATCGCAACTTTATCACCTCTAAGTCATCAGTTTCACCTTCGACACCGCAATTCCAAGATCTGTTGTGGCTTTCTCCATCTCGGTTATCTTCTCCGTTAGCCTCGTTATGCTTTTGGTTGTAACTGACCAAATCGTTGAGGGTGAAACCATCGTGAGCAGTGATAAAATTAATACTTGCGTGGGGATTGCGTCCGTTTGTTTGATACAGATCCGGACTGCCAGTAAAACAGTAAGCAAATTGTCCGAGACTATCATCTTCACCACGCCAAAAATCTCGCACAGTATCGCGATATCTGCCATTCCATTCAGACCAGCGTAAGGGAAAATTACCTACTTGATACCCTCCCTCTCCCAAGTCCCAAGGTTCAGCAATTAGCTTGACATCTGCTAATACTGGGTCTTGATGAATAATATCAAAGAAAGCTGCGAGATTATCAACCTCATATAGTTCTCGTGCTAATGCTGAAGCCAAATCAAAGCGAAAGCCATCAACATGCATTTCTGTTACCCAATAGCGTAGGCTATCCATGATTAATTTCAGAACTTGGGCATGGCTCACGTTAAGAGAATTACCGCAGCCTGTAAAATCCATGTAGTAGCGGGGATCGTCCTTGACCAGGCGGTAGTAGACGCTATTGTCAATGCCTCGCAGTGATAGTGTGGGGCCTAAATGATTGCCTTCACCAGTATGGTTGTAGACTACATCTAAAATCACCTCAATTCCAGCATGGTGCAAATCTTTGACCATCTGCTTGAACTCAGTTACTTGTTGCCCTAGAGTTCCACTAGCACTATAACCAGAGTGGGGCGTGAAATAATTGATGGAATCGTAACCCCAATAGTTTTTCAGTCCCTTATCTACTAAAAATCCCGGACGAGATAAAAACTGATGTACTGGCATCAACTCTACAGCTGTGATTCCTAGTTGTTGGAGATATTGAATTGCAGCAGGATGCGCCAGTCCAGCATAAGTACCGCGTAATTCTTCTGGAATTTCTGAGTGTAGTTTAGTAAAACCTTTAACGTGAGTTTCGTAAATAATAGTTTCGTGCCACGGCCTACTCAGTAGTTTGTCATCTCCCCAATCAAAGGATTCATCGATCACAATACACTTCGGCATCATTTGGGCACTATCTAAATCGGAAAAAGCTAGGTCTTGTTCCGGAGCATCTAAACAATAGCCAAAGATAGCTGAGGTATCATTAATTTCATCATCAATTGCTTTGGCATAGGGATCGATTAGTAGTTTATTAGGGTTAAAACGATGACCCACCTCTGGCGCCCAAGGGCCGTGTACTCTAAACCCATAACGTTGTCCTGGGCCTACTCCTGGTAGATAAGCGTGCCAAACAAAATTGTTTTTTTCTGTCAGAGGTAAGCGGATCTCATTACCATCGGCATCAAATAAACAAAGTTCTACACCTGTTGCATTCTCTGAAAACAAAGCAAAGTTTGTGCCTTTTCCATCCCAAGTAGCACCTAAAGGATATACATTACCCGGCCATACAGTTACATACATAAGTAAAGTTCCAATAATTAATTTTTGCTGGTAATGAAAAACTCTAATGTGTCACAAGTAACTAATTTCAGTAAATACATTTAAAGATGAAGTTAAAAATAAGCATTGAAAAGCTTCCTATCTTTAGGGTTGAAAAATTATTTAACAAGTTCATTAATTTAAAGCTTTTAAGTTTAAAAATTTAACTTGCGATAACAGGCTCTGACATCCACCGTAATGACTAAAACCAACTCACTCGTTGTACAGATTTACTTAAAATATCTTTTGTGCAACTCTCATACTGACTAATCTTTGTATTTCAGGCAATCTCAGGTGTTTGAGGAGGGATATCTGGGATTTTCTGTTTCAATGCCTAATAGGAAGTAAGTAGGTCGGCGTAAATAATTATTGTTGGGATAAAGCAGGGGGCAGGCGGCTTTATAGCAGGGGGAGAAAGAGTTTGAGCCTTATTTACTTTTCTTCACACAGTTTGGTTTTATTGCACCGACTTACTTAAGTGAAATTTCAATCATCACGATATGCCGTTAGGATGCGATCGCAAAGTATTATGCTACATACTTTTGCAGCGTTTCTAATTCGGAGCGATCGGACAGTTTTGATTGATACTTCTCATCAAATGTTTCGCCGTTTGTATCTAGATACGGTTACGCTGAATAGTTTTCCCAATCCCCAATCTTCCATGCCCAATGTTTACTATAAGAAAAAAGGTTAGCGGGAATCTCTCATGAATTTATTGACTTACGTGATGCATCTAGTAGGTTCTGGTGCTTTTGCCTACTACTCTGCTGCTCAGATCCGTGACTCTAAAACTCGCCCTAATATCCTTGCTGGGTTTCAGTTAGCGGAATCGGGTTCTGTGCCTTTTTTGACAGCATTAAGCGATCGCGCCGCAGCAGAGGGCGATACATGGTTAGCCGAAAAGCTCAAACAACACGCATCAGATGAAACTAGGCACGGTCAAATTTTCGCTCACGGTTTAAAGCAACTCAATAAACAAGTTATAGATTTTAAGAGTCAACCTCAAACCACATCTACAGATAAATCACAACAGCAGCGTAGTCCATTTTTTGCAGCCTTCTTTGAAGGTTACGCCTCAGAACAACTAAAACCTGCTGTTATTGACTGGAATGTCTTCATGGGTAGCACTTACATTCTGGAGTTAGATGCTAGCAAAGACTTTGCAAGGATGGCGAATGCATTACCCGATGATGAACCTGTTTCTCGCAACTTAAAACTGGGAATTTTGAGTGTCGCCAAAGATGAAACTACTCATGCTGCTTATCTTTATGAAGCAATGACACGGCGAGTGTCTCTTACCCAAGTACAAAAACTTATAGATGAGTGGCGTACTCGCAAAGTCAACGCGACTTTTGCATTTGCTAGTAATCTGTTACAAGGCAAATCACCAAATCGTTCTCTAGTACAAGATAGTATGCCTTCACAAAAAGATTCTGAACTGATTTTAAAGTGAGTTCAACGGTTCATTTGGTGTCCATTTAGCTAGACATAAAAAAACCTCCTCTCGGATATCGGACAGGGCCAGACTTGAACTGAATAGGACTTACGCACTGTACAAATGAATCATGGTGTGGGTTTCTATGCATAGGTCGTTTCACGCTTTTATTAATCATTCTTTGATGGTAAATAGACCCTAGGTGTAGGGGCACAGCAGTGCTTATTGGTGTCAACTTAACGTGAAACCCTAATGAAAACACGATGAGTGAGTTCTACTCACTTACCATTAAGATCCGCGTTACCCCACCCCGATTTTGTCTAAAGCCAAAATCGCCCCTCCCCTTAGCAAGGGGAGGGGTTGGGGGTGGGGTAAAATGCCACTGGGATAAGCGTTTGAGCTTAAATTGACACCAATGAGCAGTGCTGTGCCCCTATGACAGATGTGGTTTTTCAAACATCCATATTTGGTATTTTCTGTCAATGTGTAAGTCCTACTCAAGTTCAAGGCAAGGAGAGGAAGGATTAATCACTTTTAGTCAACGTTGTAGTCTAAAGGTAGATTGATTTGGTGGCAATCTGAAAAACTTAAGAAGACAATGTGCCAAGTTATGAGATTAGACTCCAGGCTGAAGTTTTATCTTCCAACACTAATAATCTATTTGAGTAATTCTCAGTTTTTGCTATTAACACTTTTAGCGTTGTGGTATACACATTGTTGATGATTTCATGTCCGTAACCAATAACTTTACCCACCTGTCCAGTCTGAGAATTTAGTACATACTCATCAATGTTGAACATCATAGGATTTTTTCCAGTTTTAAATTAGATGAACCTTGTTCTTAAAAATTAAATCTAATAACTAGAGTTCATCTGTACCATTTCGTACAGATGGGACGAAAATAATTCTCAGGTAATATAGAGCTAATAAAGGAGTAATCTTGAGGAAATAGATCGGAAATTCTGGAAGATAACAAGTTTTAATTCTGAAGGCATATACGGCGTTATCGTGCCGAAACAAAAAAAGAATGTATGTTAACAGATTTAAAGAGCCTTCTGGCAATAACTTCTTGTTTCAATGAAATGCGCTCAAAAGCTCTCGAAAGCTGGGTTTAATCGGGGTGGAGAGCACCCTGTTTGTTATTATGGTCAGATAAAGACCTAACTACGCCATTAAATAACGCTCAAGAAATGGCAGCAATTATTCCCAACTCTCAATTAATTACTGTAGAAGAAGGTTTACACGAATGGGGACTTTGGTATCCTGATAAATTTACATCACTCATACTGAATTTTATCGATCGAGTTGAGCAATATTAATACAGCCACCTCTGTGAGTGATTTCTACCTTTTCATCAATATCAATTTCTAATCCTACTTCAACAATCTTAGACCGCTGAGGGTAACTAAAACTGTAGAACCTTCATGGCCAATGACGCCGATGGGTAAGTTAATATTTCCCAAAAAGTTGCCTACTAAAAGCAAGACAATAAAACCCAATGCTATGACTATATTCTGTTTGACTATGAGTTGCGATCGCCTGCCTAAATGTATGGCCACAGCAATTTTTTCTAACCTGTCTGCCATCAAAACTATATCTGCGGTTTCTAATGCCACATCGCTACCCGCACCTCCCATCGCTATACCCACAGATGCTTGTGCTAAAGCTGGTGCATCATTAATGCCATCGCCCACCATTGCCACAGTTTGATACTTTTGCTGTAAACGACGAATCACATTCAGCTTATCTTCTGGCAAAAGTTGAGCATACACCCGCTCAATTCCTACTGCTTTGGCGACACTATTGGCAGTTTCCTGATTATCCCCAGTCAGCATAACAATTCGTTCAACTCCCAACTTCTTTAACCGATTAATAGTCTCCGCAGCCTGCACTCTCACCTCATCTGCAATGGCAATAATACCTATCACCTCTGCCTCTCTGCTCCTCTGCCCCTCTGCTCCCTCTCCTTCCCCCGCTACCCAAACCACAGTTTTACCTTCTTGCTCCAAATATTGAGCTATTTGTCCCAGTTCTTCGGGTAAATTTGTGACATACTGCTGCACAAAAGCGGCATTGCCAACAATTATCTGTTGTTCTTTGACAATTCCCACAATTCCCCGTCCGGGTATGGCTTGTACTTGGATTGCAGCAACCCAATTCAAATCGGCAGCGGCTTGTACAATTGCTTCGCCGATGGGATGTTCGGATGATGATTCCACACTGGCAGCGGCTTTTAATACATCATTTTGTGTGTATTTACTAGCTGTAATGACTTGGAAGACCTGTACCTGTCCTGTTGTGAGGGTACCAGTTTTATCAAATGCGATCGCTCGAACTTTGCCAATCTTCTCTAACTGTGCGCCATTCTTAAACAAAATCCCTTGTCTTGCACCGTTGGCAATTCCGGAAAGCAGGGTAGGCATAATTGCAGCCATTAAGGCGCAGGGAGAAGCTACCACTAAGAAGGTGAGGGCGCGATAAATAGTAGTTTCCCAATCCCAACCCCAGAGAAATGGCGGTAAAGTTGCCAGTAATATCCCAGCTATTACAATGACTTTGGCATATGCTTTTTCAAAGCGATCGATAAATTCTTGCGAAGGGGGTGCTTCTGTCTTTGCTTGTTCCACCAAACGAATCACCCGCTGAATCAAACTACTTTGGGCTGGTTTGTGGACTTTAATCTGCAATGCGCCATAGCCGTTGAGTGTACCAGCAAAAACTTCTGCACCGACTGTTTTCTCTACAGGTAAAGACTCGCCTGTAATTGCGGCTTGATTGAGGGTGCTGTAACCAGACACAATAATTCCATCTGTGGGAATTAACTCTCCGGGTTTAACGACAATTTCATCGCCCACTTTTAGCTGACTGATAGAAACTTCTTCTTCTCTTCCCTGAAGCAAAACCATTGCGGTGTCTGGTGTCAAACTCATCAAACTCCGAATACTGCGTTCAGTTCGCTGCATGGCATAGCCTTCTAAGGCGCCACTAATGGCAAAGATGAGAATCAAAATTGCCCCATCAATAATTAAATGATATTCTCTTCGCCATAAGCCCAAACTAGCAGCACCAATGGCGGCGACAATCATCAGCAAATCTACATCGAGTTCTTTTTCTTTGAAAAGGGTAGTCAGTCCCTCCCGCGCACTTTCGTAACCACCAATGACGTAAGCAGCAGGTAGCAACAGCAGCGCTAATTCCAAAGCGCCAAGATGCAAGGCGAACCATCCGAGAAATAACAGCAATCCACAAGCTAGGGCTGCTAGGATATCTGCGTGTTCTCTGGTGAATTGGGTAAAACGCTGTGGGTAAAGCATGAGAGGTAAATTAAGAGGGACTTTCTCAGGCTAAACCTTGACATTAATGTTAATGTCAAGCTCTATAATGATTTTGAAACGCAAAGGGGCGCTGAGGGAAGCGCAAAGGTACGCAAAGTTATACCAATTTGAAATCAAAATGCGACAAATCTGTGGGTAGGGGCGTACAGCTGTACATTGGTGTCAACTTAACGTGAAACCCTGATAGAAAGGTGATGAGCGAGTTCTACTCATTTACCATTAAGATCCGCGTTACCCCACCCCGGCTTTGCTGACGCAAAACCTCCCCTCCCCGATGCTTTGGGGAGGGGTTGGGGGTGGGGTAAAATGCCTGTGGGATAAGCGTTTGAGCTTAAGTTGACACCAATGACAGCTGTACGCCCTTAAAGCCGATTCATGTGTCGCAAATATTTTTGAAAATAGTATTGGTGGCATTTGTGGAGAATTACAAAGAATTTTGCTGTTGTTGGAATAAATTATGAATGCTGGTTGTTTAACTATTAAGGAACTTACCGAAGCAGTTGGTGGCGGTTTGACTCCGCGCATGGTGCGGCATTATCATCAATTGGGGCTGCTGCCGCAACCAGTACGATCGCCAAGCAATTATCGTCTCTACACCCAAAAAGATGTCCTTCGTTTGCAGCGAATTGTTGCACTCAAGCAGCAAGGATTTCAGCTAAATCATATCCGCCACATTTTGGAGGTGGAACCAGAGGCGGATACGAATCAAAATTTGATGGTACAACTGCAACAGCAATATCGAGCTGTGATGCAACAAATTTCCCAACTCCGGCAAACAGCATCGGCATTAGAAGGATTGTTGGGACGCGATCGCCATTGTCAGATTATGCAGGCGGAAGTGTTAGCACAACTGAAGTTACTGGATGTGGAAACCCAAGCCGGATTGGGGGGACTGGAAAAATTGTGGAGTGGTTTGGATGCTCAAATTCATACGCACTCAGAGGCTTTTGCGGAGTCGCTACAACATTTATTACCCGATTTATCCGATCGTTCGGAAATCGAACAACATCTAATTTCTCAGTTGGTTTTGGCTTGTGGCGACGTGAGTTTGGTGTCTTTTGTGAAATTGAGTCGAGATGCGATCGCAGCTAGTCGAGAAGCTTTATCTGACCGCTGTCAAATTGTTGTCGATACCCAAACTGTTGCTGCTGCTTTGGATGAAACTCGATTATTTCACTTGGGATGTCGCATTGAAACTTTAATTGATAATCCCCACATTACTACTGCCACAGAGGCGGAAATCGCCTTTTGGCAGCAGCAAGAATGGCGTCAAAAATTGCAACAAGTAACTCCAGGTTGCGTGCTAGTAGTTGGTTATGCTCCCTCGGTATTGCTAGAAATTTCTGTGGCAATTGCCAATCAAAAAATTCAGCCTGCACTCGTAATTGCAATGCCTATCGGCTTTAGCCATGCTCCGGCTGCTAAGCGACAACTGATGCAACAACGAATACCTTTTATTACAGTTGAAGGAACTTTGGGAGGTGGTGCTTTAGCTGCAACTGCCCTGAATGCTTTGGTAGAATCGCTAATTGATAAACCAGATTGCCATTGTTATCTCAATCAAACCACAGCAGATTTTCTTTGAAGGTTTTAAGCTTTGAATCTGTTGTGGAATTTTAAATAATTGGTATTAACTCGGTGAGCCATTTTACTGTAATTCATAACTTGGAATATAAAGCAATTGAAGCATAGTTTAGGACATAAATTAATTGTCCAATTACTACGCCAATAAACTTTCTTTTCCTGTTACCTGTTGACTATCCTTGTTAGCTTATTTTTTATAGAGAACGTAAGATTTATTGCGGTAAGCGATCGGCAGATCTAACTGATGTTGAATGCGAGTTACGAAATAGCTAGCATCATATTTGTCCATTAGTGCCTTAGCCTGTTCAGTTGTCAAGTTGTTGTAGCCTTGTGTAAGTAGTTTCTCGCTAAAGTTAGTCAATGGATCGAGTCCGTTAAAATTACCGCTCAAGTCCCGCATACGGGAAAACCACTCTAATGTTCCGGCTTTTGTCTGAGCCATAAGCTTATATTTAGCAATGGTTGGGCGCTCTGTCAGCCAAATGAAGTTGGCAAATTCAACCGGGGGGGATATAAACAGATCGTTTTTTGGTGTATTTTTTCGCACCCAACCAACCATATCTTTCCACTGAGGGTCTACCTCTTGGCTTTCGTCAGGAAAATTAAGTGTAGACTGAAATTCTTTCTCAAAGGTATGAAATCCTTTGACAACGCTTATACTCACTACGATAGTACATAACAGTAGCAGCACTTTTTGTTGTTTTCTAGTTGTGAAGATTCGCTCTAAAGCACACGCAAACAATAGGCAGGCGTTAAGGTGCAACATTACATCACCTACGCGGAAAAGATAATACTGTAGTAAGCTTCCTTGAGAGTCGAATGGAGCGATAACTAATCCTAGTACATAAGGAACTAGACTAATCAGCGTAAACTCAAAAAGTCCGATTCGAGCTTGGTATTCTTCCAACTGTTCCGGTAGCGCTTGAGTTGGACGATTGAACCAAAGGACGGCAGCGCTACTCACAAGCATCACCAAGTAAAAAGTAGGAACTATCCACCAATTTGCACGCCAAGATAAAGGATTCAGGTGGTGGGGCATCCTCAGAAAAACATATATATAAGAAATAGGTATAGAACTTGCAGGTGTTGGGCTAGACAATTGTTCGATCGCCGCTTTGAGGCCGAATACACTTGTTATCAGGTATAGCGGAATAATAATTCCCCATTCCCGCATACTAGGAAAATAAATTTTTCGTTTTAAAATCACCCATACTGTTGCAAATAAAGTTGTATAACCGCCTACCAAAATATGGAATGAAGTTGCTAGTCCCAACAAAAAAGCCATCAAGCGATAACGTTTCCTCAGCATGAAGGCGATCGCCAACATGACCATCGCATAAGCAAATATCTTCGTTTCTAATACTCCGACAATTCTTTCTCCAGCGGCAACACCTTGATTTCCTTTGAGAAACATTGCAGCTGCTAACAGCTGCAAAGGCAAATTCAATCCTAGTTTTCTGCCTATCAGTACTAGTCCCCAAGCTATCAAGGCGTAGCAAAAAAACCTGCCAATTAGAGAACTAGCTAAAAATCCCCAACTTGCTATGAGCGAGCCAAATAAAGTTTGAAACAACACTCTATAAACAGGTGGTTGATTAACAGACCAGTCTCTCGGAACCCAGCTAGGATCGGCGTACTGTCTCGCTAAAGGTAGAGCGTCAATATCGTTTCTGCTCATGATATCAGACAACAAATTTCTGACACAGAGTAATGCTAATACTGCTATGATTTCTAACACTAGCCAGCCCGTACTGTTCAAAGTCCATTTCTTGTCTAAAAAATATTTTTGGTTCATACTTGGTAGTTTCAACATCTCAAAAAAAACTAAACTTTATAACTCTTATACTACTTAATAAAACTTCAATTGAACTGCATACTATATCTTTAATACGTGTTTATACTATCTTTAGTATTTAGATAATTTTACAAGCATGGTGGTTATTCAGCCATACTTAAGTGTTGTATAAAACATCACCAAAATTAGTGTAATTGTATTTAACTAAAATTTTGCTCAGGAAACCGCAACATACTTAAAGGCAAACTAAGTATATACGGACACAAAAATTTACAATAACTGATAAGAAATATAACAGAGATGTATAATTAGCGGGTCTCCTGCATAATCCATAAAAAGATAAGGATTAGGGCTGGTAGGGTTTGTATTTTTTACTTTAATAAGGGGCTTATGTGGAAACAACAAAAAAAAGATAATTCAATAGTGAAGCTGGTATTATGGGTTGCTTTAGCTACGACTCCGATGGCAAGTATGGTAGTTTTAGTACCCGCACTAGCGCAATCTGCATCACCAACACCATCTTTCCCGCTGCCGCAAACAGTGGAAAATGGAACGACAGTGCGAATTGATGGTTCGAGTAGCTTAACTGCAATCAACCAAAGTCTTAAAGATAATTTTGAAAAACAGTTTTCGGGTACAAAGGTTGAAATTGCTGCCAATGGGACTGATAAAGCACTGAGAGATTTGCTAGATGGCAAAATCGACATAGCAGCAATCGGGCGTGGTTTAACGCCAGCAGAAAAAGCACTAGGACTCGAACAAGTCCGCTTGCGGCGTGAAAAAATTGCGATCGTGGTTGGTACAGAGAACCCTTTCAAGCAAAGTTTGACTAGTAGGCAATTCGCCCGCATTTTTCGGGGACAAATTACAAATTGGTCGCAATTAGGCGGCCCTGACGCTAAGATTCGCGTCATCGATCGCCCCGAAACGAGCGATACTCGCGATACTTTTCGCGATTACCCGGCTTTCAAAACTGCGAAATTTGCTACAGGCTCCAATGCTACCCAAGTAGCTGACGACAATACCGCCGAAATCGTCAAACAACTGGGCAAAGACGGCATCAGCTATGTCCTAGCCAATCAGATCTCGAAGTTAGAAGGTGTGCGAGTTCTGCAATTACATCAAACCTTGCCAGACGATGCCAAATATCCCTTCTCGCAACCATTAGTTTACGCCTACAAAAAAAATCCCAGCTTGGGGGTAGCAAGTTTTCTCGGTTTTACCCTTGCACCAGCAGGAGAGCAGGCTATAGAACAAGCTAGAGTTGCTGAAGCTGAAGCGATCGCCACTAGTGTTTCACAACCTGCTACCACAACTTCCCCCAGCGCCCAAGCCACACCGACTGGTACACCTTCTCCCAGTGCAACTACTTCTGTATTTGGCGAACAACCCTTTGTCGCTCCCGCCCCTACAGAAAAAGCTCCAATTGTCAATAAAGAAACACCATTTTGGTTGCTCTTACCCTTGCTGGTTACCACTATAGGTGGAGGCTTACTTTGGTGGTTTTTTGGCAGACGGCCATCTCTACCTGAGAAAACAAATAATTCACTACAACCAAATCCAGCTCCCCCAAACACAGATGATGCCGAAACTGCACTCAGTCCTGACACTACCCTTCAGGTGCCAGGAGGGGAAAGCACTCCTTTTCAAATTTATGGTCAAACATCATCTGACCTCACAGAGAATGGTACTCAACAACAGGCAAGTAATGGCACGGCCCCAAGCGTAGCTGTATCAGAGAATAACAACTTGGGAGCCTCAGCTCTCATGGGTGGTGCTGCTTTGGCAACCGGAATCGGCGCGGCTACTTGGTCTAGCTTTGCAGACAAAGAGAATAACGCCTCAAAAGATACAAATCAAGAAAATAATACTGAAAAAAATCCTCCTGAATCCGGCGAAGTTGCATGGGATATAGAAGCCCCAGCGGCTGTTGTCAATACTTCATATCCTCAACTGGCTAATATTCCAGAAGAAACATCTAATGAAGAACTGCCTTTATCTGAGATCGCAACCCCAACATCTGAATTAGCAGATGTGCCCAAAACAACGTCTGATTTTGAGTATTGGGATACAGAAGTTAGCGAAGAAGAAATCCAAGAAGAACTTAAGGCAGAATTGGAATGGCTAGAAAGTATCACCTCAACTGAAGATATAGGCTTGTTAGACTCCGACGAGGTGGTGACAGAACTGCCAGAATTCCCAGAAGATGCCTTTAATGTGGTAGCAGATGCGGCTGAACCCCCCGTAGATTTACTAGATGAATCGGCATTGGCTGGTGCTGCGGCCTTGGCAGGTGGGGCAGGAATTGGAGCTTGGGCTAGTACAGCTGGCAATGTACCAATAACAACCGAGACAAGTAGTGTAGGATATGCGGAACCAGAAAGCCGTATTTTCTTAACACCCCGTACTCATAGATTGGCTGATGTCTCTTGGGAAATTTCCGAAAGCGAAAAGTCAGCGTTGCGACAACAGGGCGTTTCTCAGTTGCTAGTGCGGCTGTATGATGTGACTGGCATCGATTTGAGTTATCAAATTCCAGACTTTATAGAGCAGTACGAAAGCGAAGAATTACTCAACAAGAGTATGGAGATTCCCGCAAGCGATCGCGACTACATAGCTGAAATCGGCTATCTTGCTGAAGGCGATCGCTGGTTCCCCATAGCCCATTCAGCAATTGTGCGCTTCTTCAGTGCTGTTGAGCCAGATCCCATCGTGGAATTACCCGTGGTGGAGGAAACAGTTGATGCACAAGAAGAAATTACTATTGTGCTGACACCGCGAAGTCATACATCGGCTGATATTTCTTGGGAAATTTCCGAAAGTCTAAAATCAGCGCTGCGACAACAGGGCGTTTCTCAATTGCTAGTGCGGCTGTATGACGCAACTGGCATTGACTTGAGTTATCAAACTCCTCGACTTTTGCAGCAGTACGAAAGTGAAGAATTGCTCGACAAGAGTGTAGAAATTCCCGCAAGCGCTCGCGACTATATAGCTGAAATCGGCTATCTTGCTGAAGGCGATCGGTGGTTTTCCTTGGGGCGTTCAGCAATTGTGCGTGTCTTCAGTCCTGTTAAGCCAGATCCCGTGGTGGAGGAAACAGTTGATGCACTAGAAGAAATTACTATTGTGCTGACACCGCGCAGTTATACATCGGCTGATATTTGTTGGGAAATTTCCGAAAGCCAAAAATTAGCGCTGCAACATCAGGGCGTTTCTCAATTGCTAGTGCGGCTGTATGATGCAACTGGCATTGACTTGAGCTACCAAACTCCTCGACTTTTACAGCAGTACGAAAGTGAAGAATTACTCGACAAAAGTGTGGAAATTCCCGCAACCGATCGCGACTACATAGCTGAAATCGGCTATCTTGCTGAAGGCGATCGGTGGTTTTCCTTGGGGCGTTCAGCAATTGTGCGTGTCTTCAGTCCTGTTGAGCCAGATCCCGTGGTGGAAGATTTACCCGTGGCGGACGAAACAGCTAATGCAGGTATCGCGGAACATTCACCCGTGGCGGACGAAACAGCCGATGCACAAGAAGAAAGCACTATTGTCCTAACACCGCGTACTCCCAAGTGGGCTTATGTTTCGTGGTATATTTCCCCAACTCAAAAACAAGCATTGCGACAACAAGGTGGTTCTCAATTGGCAGTGCGGGTTTATGATGTGACTGGCATTGACCTGAGTTATCAAACTGGCCAACTCGTACAGCAGTACGAATGCGAAGAAGTCGCAAGCGATCGCTTTGTGGCGATTCCCGCGAGCGATCGCGATTATATAGCTGAGATTGGTTATCTTGCAGATGGCGATCGTTGGTTAAGCGTAGCGCGTTCAGAAATTATGCGTGTCTTTAATCGTCCTCAGGGAGATTTTTGGTTTGTTGCAGATGCTGAGTTGATTATTCACGGAGCAACCGAACCAAATACAACCGTAGCTATTGGTGGTAACGCCATCAAAATCAAACCCGATGGTACTTTCCACCTACGTCTTCCCTTTTCAGATGGTTTAATGGACTATCTCATAACAGTGGCTGCTGATGGGGAATCTCCAAAAACTATTCATAAAAAATTCTCCCAAGAAACTTACGAAAGTCAATAAGTTGCGTTTTGAGGGTTGACTGTCAATAAACAACAGTATGAATCCAGATGTAGAGACGTTGCAATGCAACGTCTCTAGTTTTCAAGCAATATTTCCTAACTGGACATTAGATAATTTTGATTTGTTGAGATGGATTGTTGGGTTTGGTCGAGATGTTAAGGTGATACAACCACAGAAGTTGGTGCAAAAGGTGGAAAAAATAGGTCAAGCGAATTATCAAAATTAAATGTCAAAATATAACTCCTCGATCGCGCTCAGAGAGTTAAATTTATTGCTGTAATTTTAAACTATAATCTATAGTAAAATATCCCCAACTGCTTGAAAAAGTTAGGGATTTTAAGCCGAGTAATTTTGACAAATCAAATTTATTACTGGTTTAACCAAGTTACTAAATCAGATAACGATGAAAATCGGAGAATAGCCCTACCTAATGCTTCTAGGCGTTCTTTATTTAAAAGTTCCACTCGCTCAATAATCGACGAATCAATTTCACCAAACCGTTCATCAAGTAAAAGCAAACAAAATTTCAGTGCTTCTTTTTGCTCGCCGCGTTGTTCGCCACGTTGTTCGCCGCGTTGTTCGCCGCGTTGTTCTCCCTTCTCTAAAATATATTGATAAATCACTGACTCTTGCATAGTTTCTTCCCTTAATAATTGTAGAATCAGATCTTTCTCAAACTTTAACCCTGCTAAAATCTCCGTGTATGCAGCCGTATTTTTTCTAGTCTCAATATCTGGAATTTTAGCAATTTCTTCTGCAATTTGCGATAATAACGCTGGGGATGATAGCTAATTATAAATTAATCAATATGACAACGCAAAAGTACAGCAGCTTTCATGTATTTGAACCACATCTGTCGTAAGGGCACAGCATTGCTGTGCCCCTACCGTGTGGTCTATTTACTTGAAAATAGCAAATTCAAAATTCAAAAACTGACTCACAAGTTGTAGGTTTACTGAGTGCTGAGTATTACTTTATCTAATGCGAGGGTTTGAAACTATTAAAAAACCCCACCCTTGAGAGGGGTAGGGTTATTTACGTTACTAAGGCTATTTAACTAGAAATTATATCACTGAAATTACGCAAGCGATCGCCCTGATACAATAATGAAGCCGACAGAATCAAGTTTAATTTGCGGTCGGCGAATTCCCTCTAAAATAGCTGCACTTAAAGCAGTTTCTATTTTGAGTTCTTCAGCTAATGCTTGATCCCAACTTTGCTGATTCAGCAGCAGGCGTAATTGCTCTACTCTATTGCTTAATTTCTTCTCAGCAACCAAGCTACGTTTTTCGCACAATTCGATAAAATCAGGACGATTAGAAAGTAATGCTAAAGAAGCGTTACGTACTTCATAGCAATAATTTTGCCATTTACTAGGCTCGACAAAATCGTCAATAATTTCTAATCGTTCTTTTGCTAGATTGTAATCTCGTTGTTGATTATTGTTTCTATCTTTATACGGACGTTGTAAGATATCCAACAACACTCGATCTTCAACAACAGATATTGGCTCTTGGCGACCATCAATATAGATGGTTTCCATAATTGGTGGAAATAGCGCATCTACACGTCGCTGCAAAATTTTGTATTGAGAACTGTCGAGTTTGTTCTCAATTAAAACTTGTTTAGCAATTTTTAAATTTGCCTCGACTATATAGTTGTATTGAAAACCGAACCATTCCTTACCTTCTTTTGCGTCCCAAGATGCATCAGTGCGCCACATAGCAAAGGCTTGACCCCGGTCATCCCAATCTATATAGTTCAACAATGCTTCTACAAATCCTTCTCCAATTCTCAAGAGTTTAACGTCAGAACTTTGGTTGGCGATTCTCCGGTTATAAGTACCGTATTTATCTAAATAACTGTCAGCAAAACGGGTTTTTAACTCATTTACTGGCACCAAAGTACGGGTTATCGGTTGATAACGTTTCATTTCTGGAGAATCTGGGTTAGTCATTGGTTTGAAACCCAGCGCATCGCAAATCCAGCCTTCAATTGCTCGCTTCATTTCTAAATGACGAGCATCATAATTATCTAATTCTTGAAAATATTCGGTTGCATTTTCATCACTAGCGTCGATTTCATCTAAAGCATTCAGTTCGCTAATCTTGACGATTTCGGCTTGGATTTGTGTTTTGATTGGCTCAATCATTTGCACGAGTCCAGCAGCACCTGATTCAAATAAAGCTGCTTCTAATTCTGGCAATTTTTCATCTACATAAAACTGGAAACTAGCAATTGATTGTTGAAAAATCCCAAATCCATCTTTCAAAACTTGATACCAAGCATTGTGAGGACTATCTTCTAAATAGGGGCCAATCAATACACAAGACTGGATGCCAATTTTGCTGCCAATGCGGTCAAGTCTACCAATTCTTTGTTCTAATTGATTAGGCGACCAAGGAAGATCGAAATGAATTAACCAATCAGCAAACTGGAGATTACGCCCTTCTTCTCCAGAGCGATCGCATACTAAAATAAAGCAGTTGGGATTGTTTTTGAATCTATTTAAGCCAGACTCAACTTTATCCGGTGATTCTCCAAATTGATGGCTGACTACTGCCTCTGCACCAAAGGTATCAGATAAATAGCGGACAATTTCTGCACAACTTTGGGCAAAACTTGTAAATATAATAAATTTGGGGAAAATATCGCCTGCAATTGGCCTCTTGATTCTCTGCTGTATTCTGGTGAGAAATTCCTTTTGATTTCTGCGAACGTTTGCCGGAATTTTGAAGTATGTACCTAGCTGATTTAGCAATACCGTTCTTAAATTTTCCTTGCGTTCTCCGTCTTCTACAGGTTGACGAATAATCTTTAATATCGATTGTAAAATGTCTTCTTCGCCGGAAAACTTAGGAGTTGTAGTTAATAAGCGAATATCATCTTCTTTAAATTCCTGGCTCAATTTAGCATGGGGTTTACCAGTTAAACGAGTTGTAATTACTTGTTCTAAAATGCCTAACCAAGTACCCGAAGCAAGGAATAATAACAAGAAAATTCGCTGATATTGCTTTTCTTTGGGAGCAACACTACGCCATTGTTGGATGAGTTCGTGAATATCAAGCGATCGCTCATCTAAATCGTATTCTTCTTTGGGTGTAAAATTGCGGTCAAATATCACATCTTCCACCGCAGCGCGACGGTTGCGAAGCATTCGCCGATATAATCGATAGGTATCGCTGATGTGGCTGCGAATTGCTTGGACAAGTTGATTTTGCTCGGCAGAATTTCCTGCCAAACAAGTTTCTAAATCCTCTGCTAACTTGAGTAAATACTTATCGTCAGGAAACAAGTTGCGTAATTCCTGCAAATTGTTTTTCAAGACAACAGGCTTTGCATCTTCTCTCAAAGCCAGCAGTACTTTACCTATTTGTTGGCGGCTGGCAACTTGAGCGCGAAAACCTTCTAAATCATTTAATCTATAGGTTTCGGGTTCGAGCAAATATAACATTGCTAAGAAATCTTGCTCGTGATTCACAACAGGATTAGCGGATAATAAAAGTAAGCGATCGCTTTTATGAGCTAGTTGTTTACAAGTCTCAAAACGCTGAAGCACCGCTGCATTTTTAGAGTTCGCCATTGCTGCGATATGATGGGCTTCATCTAATATTAAACAGCCGATATTAGCTCTCAGATTAATTTTATGAACATCTTCAACAGCTAGCACCGCTACTCGTTTGGGAAAATGCGAAATATAAAACTTGTTTTCTAACTCAGTCCGCCATTGTTGCAGCAAATATTGGGGAACTATGACTATCGCACCTTTTTTCGGTTCATCTAACAGGAATTGGCGCAGAATTGCACCCGCTTCGATGGTTTTTCCGAGTCCTACTTCGTCTGCTAAAATATAACGTTGAATTGGATCTTCTAGTACCCGCCGGACAACTTCGACCTGATGGGGATAAAGATTAATATTTGCCGAAATTAGTCCCGTCATCCCGCGACTAACTGCGCGTTGCTGAATCAAAGATTTCACGAAAGCCAATCTTTTATCGTGGAAGTACGGCGTTTCGTGACCCTTCATTGCTAAAGTTTCAATGGGGTCTGTGTTCGGTAAATTACAACGGACGTAAATTTCTTCTTCGGTAACAATTGCAGTCTTCTTATCTGGTAAATCAATTTGATATTCTTCTGTATCTTCGTCCCAGGCAAAAACTCTACCAATTATCCATTTATCTTGGTTTTCGGACTTAATATAGCATCGCGCTTGGGGTTCAAGCCTGACTTGAGAGAGCGAACTTAAAGGTAAAGTTTTTTGTAGACGTTGCGCCATAGAGCAAAAATACTCAACGATCGCATTAGTCTCAGATATTTCGATAACTTTTCCTATACCCAAATAATTATTCTGGGACTGTACTAGTAAACCAACTTCAATCATAGATCCAGTCCCCTAAACAGACTAAAAGTACCTTCCAGACTAGTTTATTCAGCCATATCTGGCAATTTTGCAGATCCCATTATAGACAATAAACTGTTATTACAGTTTTTCAGTATAGCGATCTGTAAATTTCATTCATATCATGTTGTATTAATTAGTTATGATTGCCACAGCCAATGTACCGTACTTCCAACTAATGCCTACACAAGTCCAAAAATCTCACGTGAAATATTATCATTACTGAAACTAGAAAATGAAACGTTCAAATCGCCTTGCTTGGATGGGAGCGATCGCAATTGCAGCGATCGTTTTACTGACTTTAATAGCAGCTCCTAATAATACCAAAATTACTCTCGGTTCTACTTATAATCGCGCTCCTGATGGCTACGGTGCTTGGTATAACTTTATGCAACAACAAGGAGTTTCAATTAAGCGCTGGCAAAAACCTTTTAGTGAAATTCAGCCAGAGAACAGTGCAGTTACCTTTCTACAGGTTAGCAGTTATCCCAGAAGTACAACACTCGATCTTCAAGAACTTAGATGGGTAGAAAAAGGAAATACTTTGGTAATTTTAGGCGTTGGGGGACGAGTTACAGAAGCAGACTTTAGCACCCGGCAAAAATCCTCCCAAGGCGATATTAAAATTGAGACGCGCAGGCGAAATAGAAAAGTTGACCAAAAGCAAATTGATTTAGGCGATCGCTTTGGTGCTATTGTCTGGCAAGAAACATATAAGCAAGGCAAAGTAATTTTTTCTACCACTCCTTATTTAGCCGCCAACGCCTATCAAGATAATTTAAGTAATTTTAAGTATTTAGCCGATTTAGTCAAGAAAAATAGTAACACAATACTTGTCGATGAATACATTCACGGCTATAAAGATCCTGATGTCAGAGAGAAAGAAAGCGAAGGAGATTTGTCTAATTTTTTTGCTAAAACCCCTTTATTTCCAATCTCAATCCAAGTAGCTATTGTCCTATTGGTGCTAATTTGGGCGCAGAATCGCCGTTTTGGCAAACCAGTCACTTTAGATACACAAGTTACCGACAACAGCGAGGCATATATCCAAGCCTTAGCCTTGGTGTTGCAAAAAGCTGATACCACCGACTTTGTAATTGATATGGTAGGAAAACAAGAACAATTGCAACTCCAAAAAGCCTTGGGATTGGGTCAAATACCGCTAGAAGATCGAACTTTAATTAATGTCTGGGTAGAAAAAACAGGTGCAAGTCCCGCGGAATTGGATGCAGTTTTAAAGCTGCGATCGCACAAACAGCCCATTAGCGAACAAGAGCTGTTAAGCTGGTTGGGAAAATGGCGAAGTATAAGATTAACTCGCAATTCGTAATTCCTACAAATGACTAATGACTAATGACTAATGACAAATACCAAATTAATATTATGAACGAAACCCATTCTATTTTAATTCGCCTTGGTCAAAACCTTAACCAAGTAATTGTCGGACAATCTAGCCTCATCCAACAACTTTTAGTGGGGCTGTTAGCGGGGGGACACATAATTTTAGAAGGAGTGCCGGGGACTGGTAAAACCTTATTAGTAAAAGTATTAGCACAGTTGATTCAAGGTGAGTTTCGCCGGATTCAACTAACACCAGATGTCCTACCTTCAGATATAACTGGTACAAATATTTTTGACTTGAATAGCCGGAATTTCACTTTAAAAAAAGGGCCAATATTTACCGAAGTACTGCTAGCAGATGAAATTAATCGTACTCCTCCCAAAACACAAGCGGCGCTGCTAGAAGCAATGGAAGAAATGCAGGTAACTTTGGATGGTGAAAGTTTACCTTTGCCGGATTTATTTTGGACGATCGCAACCCAAAACCCTCTAGAATTTGAGGGGACTTATCCTTTGCCAGAGGCACAGTTAGACAGATTTTTATTTAAACTAGTGGTAGATTATCCCGACCAAGCTGCTGAAAAGCAAATGTTACTCAATCGTCAGGCGGGGTTTGCAGCAAGACGCTTAGATATTAGCCGTTTGAAACCAGTAGCCACAGTAGCCGATATTTTGGAAGCACGACAAGCAGTCAAAGAAGTTAAAGTATCAGAAGCGATCGTCGATTATTTGTTGGCATTAGTGAGAGTATCGCGTCAATATCCCGATTTAACCTTGGGCGCATCGCCTCGCGCCGCTGGTGCTTGGTTGCAGACATCCCAAGCCTTAGCGTGGTTTACTGGAAGAGATTTTGTAACGCCAGATGATGTCAAAGCAGTTGCATCGCCATTACTACGTCATCGACTGATTTTGAAACCAGAAGCAATGCTGGATGGTTTACAAATTGACGCGGTAATTGCGTCGGTAATCAATCAAGTGCCAGTTCCAAGGTGATGCAATTTTGGATTTTGGATTGGCATCACCGTACCATTAATTCAGCATTTGAGGTTGATTCTTTCAGTAGTAGCGCGGCAAGACTAAAGTTCTGCATTATGGGTGGTTGCCTGAATTCAATAAACGACTGCCCAAATTCAATAAACGACTGCCCAAATTCAATAAACGACATCCCGAATTCAATAAACGACTGCCCAAATTCAATAAACGATTGCCCGAATTCAATAAACGACTGCCCAAATTCAATAAACGATTGCCCGAATTCAATAAACGACTGCCCGAATTCAATAAACGACTGCCCGAATTCAATAAACAACAGGATCTTGGTGTTGGGTTTTGTTCCTCAAACGCCACTTGCTAACCTTTTCCTGACGGAGACGAATTACTGCGTCTTCAGCAACATTTAGATGAGCAAGGTTGCTTTGTTGTTTATTTTCCCGCCGATTGACAAATGCGATCGCACTTTCCCAACATATACCTGCGTGAGTACAGATCGTCGTAGGGGCTTTACAGCTGTGCATACACGTCAACTTAGCGTGAAACCCTTATAAAGATTTGATATTCAGTTCTCTCGCTTCCCATCAAGATCCGCGTTACCCCACCCCGGCTTTGCTGACGCAAAACCTCCCCTCCCCTTAGCAAGGGGAGGGGATTGAGGGGTGGGGTAAAGGGCTGTGGAACAAAGCTTTGGGCTTAAGTTGACACCAATGACAGCTGTAAAGCCCCTACCCGTGTACTTCATTTCCCTGAAAAACGCTGTAATTAGTCGATTATCCAGGTACTTTTTCCTTTTTGATTGGTTTGTTTTGCACTGACTGATAGCTACAGCGTTTGCAAGGCGATAATACACATAAACCGCTAACTGCCAATACTCCTAACAGGGTAGAAGATTCAGGAACAGAAGTTGATTTGAGGGCGAAAAATGCGAATTCTCCAATTAGCTGATTAGTTGCGGTTGTGGAATGGATTTCATCCCAGAATAAAAACTTGTCTGGTTCGCAGACAACTGGCTTTACCGGAACTTCGATAGGCACCACCGATAATTCTCCAACACAAGAATCAGTGACATTTGTGAAACCGAATTCGTCTGGTTCTGCAATGATGCGATTAAATAAAGAATTCACATCGAAAGGAATAATATTAGCCTCAGGACTTAGTTGCTGATTCAACGAGTTAATAGTTGCGGCCAAATTAGAGTTATGTGCATTCGTAAAACTGCTTAGTATGCTTGCTGTTTGAATATTGCCACCTGTGACTGGAAACTTTCCCAAATCTGGTAAGTTAACTACCAGAATATCTTCAGCACCCACCGCAGCCAGTGAAGTTATTGCTGCGGATAAATTAGCTACAGACTCTGTTGGGTTAGGAGTTTCATTAAAAAAGTATTCAAGATAATCATTAGTACCCGCCCAAATAATATAAAGAGCGTCGCGATCGGCAGATTTATTTAGTGTTGTAAATTCATTAATTTGTTGCTTTAATCCTGGTAAAAAACTTAGTCCTAAGTTTTCCAATCCTGTAGTCGCACCACCAAAGGCAAAATTATTTTTTGGATTGAAAGTCAACCCTAACTTAGAAGCAAGATATTCTACCCAAACTGGACCATTGGAAAAACGTCCATTAAAATAAGTCGGACTTGGAGGAATAACCCCATTTGTGGCATTAAATACATTACCTGTATCAGATAAACTATCGCCAAAGACATAGATATCGTCATAATTCTGTGCTGAAACTTTGAGTGGAAACATCAAAGACAACAGAAAAAACGTTGTGATCAGCAATTGTTTTTGCATAATAAAATCAAGAGTAGGCAATAGAGAATGGAAAAATATATTAATTGCTTTTTGCCTTAGGTGTGAGTCATTTTTTTTGCAGCAAAATATTATTGCTATTAGAGATTACTAATAGGTCGATTACTACTACTTATGAGGTGGACATCTTTTCTACCCTGTATTACGGGCCGGCAAAACGCCCACTCAATAATAAAAGTTGAATCTTTTTATTTGTAAATCCCTTATGTAGCAAAAAGCAAAACTACCAACTATGGAGCTTGTCGGTATTATCTCAGATTCGTAGAGATTTAGAAAAGTACTTAATACACATTTCCTCAACGTATGACACTTGCAGAGGCGGTGTTGCTGCGCTGCCCTTGAGTTGCGGATTGCAGGACTATTCTGAGGTGGTTGAATAGTAATTTAAGGCCAATCTAGCGGTCATAATTAAGCATAATATGATAATTAAGTCTTAATTAAACAATATAGCAATTTGCAGTTAAATAGACTACAGTAGGGGCGCACAGCCGTCATTGGTATCAACTTAAGCTCAAACTGTTGCCCCACAATCGTTTTACCCCACCCCCAACCCCTCCCCCAACCCCTCCCCTTAGCAAGGGGAGGGGAGGTTTTGCGTCAGCAAAGCCGGGGTGGGGTAACGCGGATCTTGATGGTAAGTGAGTAGAACTCGCTCATAACGTTTTCATCAGGGTTTCATGTTAAGTTGACACCAATGCACAGCTGTAAAGCCCCTACAATGATTTGATTTTTAAAGGTGTATTCCATTCAATTGAAAACCGCTATAGTAGGGTGCGTTGTCGCAAAGCGCAACGCACCTCAGTTGATACTAGCGTGGCAAGCCTAAATTGATGCAAAAATTGTAGATTGGGTTTCGTTCCTCAACCCAACACCCGGATCGATGTTGGGTTGCGAACAATGTAGAGACGTTGCAATGCAACGTCTCTACAGGTCTGAACCGTATTGAGGTATAGATAATTGCAAGGGCGAACATCTGTTCGCCCCTAGCTGTGTACTTTATTTACCTGAAAAACGCTGTAATTAGCCACTGTACAGCGGTTGTTTTACTTTCACGCCTGCATTTTGTTCTTGACTATCATTTAAATTAATCATCACTGGCTGAAGATCCCAGATATCTTGGGCATATTCACGAATGGTACGATCTGAGGAAAAATAACCAGTGCGAGCAGCATTCAATATTGACATCCTTATCCATTTTTCGCGATCTTGATAAGCTTGACTAGCTTTTTCTTGACACTCGATATAAGATTGATAATCTGCGAATAAAATATATTCGTCCCGGTTTTTTAAGGAATCTATTAATGGCTGAAATAAGCCTGTATTTCCATCAGAAAAATAACCAGAACCAATTAGATCGATCGCTTGTTTGAGTTCGGGATTATTGTTGTAATAGTTCCACGGGTTGTATGCTTGCGCTTTCAATTGAGCAACTTCAGAAGCAGTTAATCCAAACTGAAAAAAGTTTTCTGCACCGACGCGATCGCGAATTTCAATATTTGCTCCATCCTGCGTACCAATTGTTAACGCTCCATTGATGGCAAACTTCATGTTACTTGTGCCAGAAGCTTCTTTTCCAGCAGTGGAAATTTGCTCGGAAAGGTCAGCAGCAGGATAAATTCGCTGTGCTAACGAAACATTGTAGTTGGGTAAAAAGACTACTTTTAGCTTGGAACCAACATCGGAATCGTGATTAATGACATTAGCAACAGAATTAATTAGCTTGATAATTAACTTCGCCATTGAGTAACCTGGTGCTGCCTTTCCACCAAAAATTACAGTTCGCGGTACTATATCGAGGTTGGGATTTTTCTTGATCCGATTGTAGAGAGTAATAACATACAGTATATTTAAATGTTGGCGTTTGTACTCATGCAACCGCTTGACCTGAATATCAAACAGAGAATTGATATCTACCTCAATGCTAGTTGTTTGCAAAATATATTCTGCTAAATCTTGCTTGTTTTCAGATTTAATTTGCCACCAAGACTGGCAAAAATCTGCATTATCGATAAACGCTTCTAGTTGCTTGAGTTCATCTAAATTTTTAATCCAGCCTTTGCCAATCTTCTTAGTAATTAACAGTGCTAGTTTCGGGTTGGCAAGTAATATCCAACGCCTGGGAGTAACACCATTAGTTTTGTTACTAAATTTTTCCGGAAACAATTGATAAAAATCTGGAAACAAATTGTGTTTTAGGAGTTCGGTATGTAATTCGGCAACACCATTAATAGCGTGACTACCTACACAAGCGAGGTGTGCCATACGAACTTTTTTCTCTGCACCTTCCTCAATCAGTGAAAGTCGAGCTATTTTCTGATTATCTTCGCCATACTTGAGACGAACTTGTGTTAGGAACCTACTATTAATTTCAAAAATGATTTCCAAATGTCTGGGTAACAAATGAGCAAATAAACCAATACTCCAACGTTCTAATGCTTCTGATAGTAAAGTATGATTAGTAAATCCAAAACTATTCTCAGTAATATTCCAAGCTTTGTCCCAATCTAATTGATGAATATCTACTAACAACCGCATCATTTCTGCAATGCCAATCGCTGGATGGGTATCATTGATTTGGATAGCAAATTTTTTAGAGAACTCGTCGAAGCTTTCGTGTGTAAGTAGGTAATTGCGAATCATATCTTGCAGCGAGCAAGAAACAAAAAAGTATTGCTGTTCTAAACGAAGTTCTTTTCCTTGATAGTTTTGGTCATTCGGATAAAGGACTTTGGTAATATTTTCGGAATACACTTTATCTGCTACGGCGCGGGTAAAGTCTCCAGAGTTAAAAATCTGCAAGTTAAAATCTTCGCTGGCTTTGGCACTCCACAGGCGTAGCGTATTCACTGTATTGCTGTTATAACCCGAAATTGCCGTATCGTAGGGTATGCCTAACACGGTTCGCTCTGGTATCCAGCGTACTTGATAGCGTCCGCGTTCGTCAGTGTAAGCTTCGGTGTGTCCGCCGAACTTGACTTCTACAATATAATCGAGACGAGGAATTTCCCAAGGATTACCAAATCTTAGCCAGCGATCTGGACGTTCTACCTGCCATCCGTCTTGAATTACTTGCTGAAAAATCCCGAATTCGTAACGAATACCGTAACCAATAGCAGGCATTTCTAGACTAGAAAGAGAATCGAAAAAGCAAGCCGCCAGTCGTCCTAAACCACCATTACCTAATGCTGGTTCGTCTTCTTGTTCCAATACATCATAAAGATTAAATCCTAATTCTTGAAGAATATTACGAGCTTCTTTATAGAGTCCCACATTCATTAAATTTTTCCCTAACTGCGGCCCAATTAGGTATTCGGCAGATAGATAACAGAGGATTTTAATATTTTTGTGGAAATAGGTTTGTTCTACAGTTTTGAGCCAGCGGTGCAGTAGGCGATCGCGTACAGTATACGCCAACGCCATGTAGTAATCGTGTGCAGTCGCCCAGTCTCGATCCTTGGCCTGGATGTAGTATAGGTTATCTAAAAGAGCGCGTTTGAGCGTTACTGCATCCATCCCCGTGCGGTCATCTTGCACTTGAATTTCAACTTGTTCTGTCCGTCGATGACATTTTTTGAAATGCGGGGTGCAATTATTTTTGTCATTGCTGTGAGTAAAATTCATAGGTTGAAATCTCTTATCAAGAAATGATGCCGATTCATCCATTAAAATCGCTTCCGGTTCAAGTGCGATCGCTTTATTCAGTCGCAGCAAAGTTTACGGCTATGTTTGCTCGTGGGATTTTTACCATAAGCAAAGTTCCAATCAGCTTTATGGAGAATTATTAGTTTGAGGAAGAACAATTGTAATTCCATACTCAGGAGCGGTTGCTAATATTCGGTCAATCACTTCTTGAGTTATGGGCAAGGGTGGAACTGACGAATTCTCTACTTTAGTTCCGACTCGTGCAAAAAACTTTTCTATTCCGCCTGGAGTAGCCCAAATCAGCATTTTGGCTGGTGCAGAACCAATATTTTTAAAACTATGGAGTTGGCCTTTGGGAGAATGCAAGAATGTTCCGGGAGTTGCTACAACTGTTTGTTCGTCAAGATAAAACTCTACCGAACCTTCTTGAATGTAGAATGCTTCATCTTCTCGACTATGAATATGTGGCGGCGGGCCTAATTGGGGTGCAAGTACTACTTCAAACAGTGCATACTTGCCACCTGTTTGTTCGCTCGTAGCTTTAAAGGTGGCTACATCCCCCGCTACTGAATAACTATCACCTTCACCTGGTTGCTGCCATATACCGTGATTAATTGTCATTTTCGTCATCTCCTGAGTTTTATGACAAACAGATTGCCCCGCTCGCACAAATTAACAAAACACAGCCTAGCCACGATCGAAAATTTCAGTAATTAAGTTCCAATGCACTCTCCACTATTGTTTGTGCCAAAAGTAATAATGATTCAATTTAAAGCGATCGCTCAAATTACTTTTTTGCTTTGACTGCCTGCTGACTCAATTGCACTACAATATCTTGGGGCAATGGATCGACGACACCATCAGTAGGCAGAGATTTAATCTCATATCCATTTCTCTCACTTACCATCAAGATCCGCATTACCCCACCCCGATTTTGTCTAAAGCCAAAATCGCCCCTCCCCTTGCTAAGGGGAGGGGTTGGGGGTGGGGTAAAACGATTGTGGGGCAATTTGAGCTTAAGTTGGCATCAATGCATAGCTATGCGCCCCTACCTTGTACCTCACGCTTATCGAGAAATCAAGATTACGGCAAATCCATATGTATAATTCTTGGTATCAATGAATCTGCTTCAACTAATAAAATGCTTTGTTCTTCAAAGCTTATCCAATTTTGCTTAGACAAAGGTTCTGATGCAACAATAACTCCGTTTGGATTATTTTCATCATAAGACCAATAGAGACTCGGCGCTTCTGTACCATAAGCATAGCGAACTGCCGCCATTGCTTGACCATCACTAAAAATTATGTTGGAACTAAATGTGGTATCGTATTTTTGAGCTAAATCAGCCAATGTTTGCAGCGTCATACTTAGAGCTGACAAAAGATTACTATCAAAAGATGACTGCCACATTTCTACTAGCAGAGCGAAAATGTGTTCTGAGTCTGTCATACCTTTAATCAAATGGTATGTTAAATCAGAAAGTCCATCACGTATAGGTCTATAGAGTGTTTGTTTAAAGTTCGATATTTCACCATTATGGACAAACAAAAGTTTTTCACTACGGAAGGGCTGGCAGTTACTAATATCAAGTGATTCGCCCATTCCAGCTAGTCGAACATAACCTACAGTGCAATTAGATTGTATGTATTGGCTTAATTCTTGCAAATTTGTATCGTTCCACAGTGGAATAGTGTTACGGTAAATAAATGATTTTCCCGCTTCATCGTACCAGCCTACACCAGTACCGTCTCCACACACGACTCCAGACTTTAATTCTAGAGGATTATAACTTTGCTGATAAAGAGAATGTTCTTCTTTATACAATAATTGTTCGAGCCGAATACCGTTGCCAAGGTAGCCAATTAATCTACACATAGAAAACAAAAATGATGGAAAAATGAACGAATTTTGCTACGAAATTAATTTTAATTTTCTGCCTTTAACTATTGTTAACTATTATTACTTTACCAATGAATTTATATATTGTGTATGCTTTTACCATGACTAAAGTAATGGATGTATTTGTGACTTTAGTAAGAACATGTTCCCTTGGAATTATTAAACGGTAATTTACTTATGAGCCAACTAGAAAACATTCAAGGTGAGTACGAAAAGTTTCCCGAACAATTTGAAAGTATAATTATTAGCACCGTTAGCGCAGAAGGAATACCTAATGCTAGTTATGCTCCCTTTGTGATGGATGATGCTAAGAATATTTATATTTATGTCAGTGGTCTGGCGACTCATACCAAAAATCTCCATGCCAATCCTCATGTTAGTGTTTTGTTTATTGAGGATGAAGCCAAAAGCAACCAAATTTTTGCCCGTACCCGTTTGAGTTTTGATTGCGCGGTAACTTTGATAGAGCGCGAAAGCGACAAGTGGAATCAAATTGTTGACCAATTTCAAAAGCGATTTGGTCAAATTATAGAAATTTTGCGAGGCTTGCCTGATTTTCGGGTTTTTCAGCTAACTCCCAGTGAAGGTCGTTTTGTTGTCGGCTTTGGGGCAGCTTATCGCATTAAGGGTGGTAATCTCCATCAACTTGCTCAAATTACAAAAGATAGCGACCAACAGCAACAATAACAATTCAAAATTCAAAACTTGTACTGAGCGTAGTCGAAGTATTCAAAATTCAAAATTCAAGACAGTTGGAGTTGGGGATTTAAACCTCAACTCAACTGATACTACGTGTAGACGTAGGGGTTTTAAACCCTTGATGTTACGATAAATATAAGAATTCATGAGTCATAATTCACCAATCAAAATAATTAAATAATCAGAGTAATAGATGAATAAATATAGCAATGATATAAGAAACATCTTGCAAAAGTAACTTGTACAAGATGTTGAGGTAAGGTTAAAGGTAAACGGGAAAATTTCATCCTTTCCCCTTTACCCCACTTCTGCAATAAGTCTAAGTTATAGCTTCTGATTATTAGGTGTTGAATTATGATTTATGAATTATCAATTATCAACGAACCCATGAAGCTCAATCTGTAATTTTATGCTTAAGTTTCAACCTCCTGGCTTCGGACACAAAGTCATTCATACATCCTTAGGGGCAATGGTTTATTACACCCAAACTACTGCACCTTGGGCGCTTGCTGACACTGAAATACCGCCACTTTTATTTCTGCATAACTTTGGTGGTGGTGCGTCTGCATATGAATGGTCTAAGGTTTACCCGGCTTTTGCCTCGAATTACCAAATTTTAGCGCCCGATTTAATCGGTTGGGGTGAATCGGCTCATCCAGTTAGAGATTATCAAATTAAGGATTATTTGAATACGATCGCTGAATTTATCATCCAAACTTGTCACCAACCAGTCACAGTAGTAGCCTCGTCCCTAACAGCGGCTTTTGCTATCCGCTTAGCTATTACCCAACCAAATTTATTCCAAAGATTATTTTTGGTCTGTCCCTCTGGATTTAATGACTTTGGACAAGGTAGTGGGCGCAGGCTTCCGCTTTCAGTAATCAATACACCAGTGGTAGACGATTTGATTTATAGTCTGGGTGCAGAAAATGAAATCGCAGTGCGAAACTTTTTACAAAGTTTTCTCTTTGCTAAACCACAACGAGTATCCCAAGAAATGGTAGAAGCTTATTTAACTTCTGCCCAACAACCTAATGCTAAGTTTGCCGCTTTAACATTTTTGCGCGGCGATCTTTATTTTGATTTGAGTTTATATATTCAACAACTAACAATTCCCACGGTGATATTTTGGGGAGAAAAAGCACAATTTACTAGCATCAAATCAGGACGAAGATTAGCAAATTTAAATACAAACGCAATTCAAAAATTTTACGCCATCGCAGATGCCGGAGTTTTACCTCATTTGGAAGTCCCAGAAATCACGATTGGCCTATTGCAACGATATCTTGGGTGAGTGGGGACTGGGGGGATGGGGGGATGGGGAGATGGGGGGATGGGGGGAAAGAGAATTCTTCCTACACCTTCCAATGCTCCATACCCAATGACTAATGACTAATGACTAATGACTTCAACGCTTTATTAATGCGATCGCCAGAAGCTTGTAAGTGGGCTAAGGTGTAAATATCAATATTTTCACTTAGTTGTTTGAGTCTGACATCTATGGCTGTTTGCAGTTGCCGCAATTCATACCACGCCAGTGTCCGACCATCTTCAGGCGCATCATTAGTATGCAACATCATCCCTAGCAAAATATTCAGATATTCTTGTTGCAACGAACGCCGCATACTAGAAATCTGCTTAAATTCTCCAGGGTTTAAAACTTCTGTCCAGATGCTTGTTTGCAAGGTGTCAAACAATTCTGGAATCGAGAGTGCTTCCCCAGGCTGGGTTTTTAATTCTATATCTTGTAACCGATTTAAGCGATCGCCATCTAATAGCGATCGCAGTATCGCACTTTGGAAACTCAAAATGCGATCGTGAATCGGATAATCAAGGCGATAATTCGGTGCAAAACTACCCCAATGTCGCCAACGCGATGGAGCCAACTGATTTAATAATTGTCCTGAGAAATTAAAAGCATTTTCACCAAATACATATTGTTGTAATTTCGTCAATGCTTGACGTTGTTTTAATAATGAAACTGGTACAAATGCCCAGGATGTATCATCGCCAGCATGGAGACGCCGAAACGATTGCCCAGCAATGTATTCAGAGAGTAATTTTGCATTACTAAAATAATATCCAAGTACTCTATCGAATAAGACGCGCAGGTTACTGTAACTTTCTCCTGGTGATAAATAACCCTTTTCCAGGCGCTGCAACATCATGCGGGCGTTATCCATTTGCCACTGGGAATAAACCAGCACATCATTACTCATATCCCAAACATTTGCTAAGGGATTGATATCTAAGATATCTTCATCTGTTGCGTAAGATAATTCTGGTTGCGGTGAAGCCAAGGCAATCTTTTCCAAAAAAGTTTTTTCCATTTCTGGAATTATTGGCTCAATTTTTGGCGATGGGTTGATTTTATAACCATACTCTATTGCCCATTCGTCATACGGCCCCACAATTTCTGGAAAATAGTCCCCTTGCTCTACTCCCTGTGGTGCTACATTCACAGGTAGATAGTCCATCACCGAACCGACTAAACCTTTAGCGTGAGTAATTTCAGTGTTATTTAATTCATGAGGTGCTAACATAGCGCTGCCGTGAAAGTTATGGCGCAAACCGAGAGTATGTCCGACTTCATGAGCAATCAAAGAACGCAAATATTGATGCACATATTCTTGCATGACTTCACTACTGGGTGTAGCGTTTTGCAAAATTGACAATGCCAGTGCCCCCATAGTTGCCTGATTTACAGACCCCATACCATAGCAGACATCAGAATTCTCTTGTGAAGCCAACGCTTGAGAGTTAGCAGTGTGCGACTGGAAACCGCTACTCGTCACCTTTTTTCCCGACTCCCGACTTTTCTCAGGTAAATCTCGACCGGTGCATTGGGAATTTAATCCCTTATTATTTGACTCCACGTAGGTGTCATAAGTTTGGCGAATTGAGCGCACCATATTGGCGTCTACAATAATATCTGCATCCAATATTTCCCCGGTGAGTGGGTTGACGCGGGCTGGGCCTCTGGCAAAACCTCCATCCAGAGAATTGAACCAGCGAATAGTGTTGTAACGTACATCTGCCGGTTGCCAATCAGCATCATCCGGCATTTGTTTTACTTCAATGGCATTTTGAAATCCGGCTTTTTCAAATGCTTTGTTCCACATCAAGACGCCTTCACGAATCGCATCGCGATACTCTAGCGGTACAGCATTTTCAATCCAAAATACAATCGGTTTTTTGGGTGGAGATAAAGAAGTGTTGGGGTCGGATGGTTCTAAGTGCCAACGATTAATGTAACGGACAAATTCTTCTTGGAAGTTATTATTAGAGAAATTTTGAAAGGCAGTAATAAAATATCCTACTCTATCATCGGCAAGTCTGGGAACATAATTGTTGTTTTCTCTTAGCTGGGAAAAACTGTAGTGTACCTTGAGAGTCAGCGCCCTGCTATCGGGTACGCTGACTAAATCTGCTCCTTCTTGTGAAGAAAAACCATAAATTGAATCAATCTCTATATTTTCGGGGAAGCTGTTAACATCTCCAAAATAAGACTTGCTTGGTTCTAAGTAATAATCAGCTTGCAAATAGTATTTTAATAAAGGAGCTAACCCTGGAAAGTCCTGCATTAATAGGTTATCCAGGTCAATCAAAATATTTTTAGTAAACGGATGAATACCATCTATTGGCAGTGAATAAAGAACCGAATCGCTAAATGATCGAGCAAGCGATCGCTGTTCTGATTTACTCTCTGTACGGAATTTTACATTACGGACGACAAAATGCAATTTGTTATTTATTCGCCGGAAATAAAATAGAAAATCTGCAAGTGGTAATCCACTATAAATTCCATTTTCACCAATACCCGATTCTAATGTTACTGTGGCTAAATAGTTTTTATTTAACTGCTCTGTTTTAATTTCCAAATAAATTTTATCTGAGTCATCATTGCAATAAATTGTGAAGAGTCCCTCTAATTTATCAGAGCTTTTAGCTATTTCAATAAATCGCAAAAAACCATCTTTTCTACTATTGCCAAAATTATTGTCAGCACTTGCTAAGTTTTCAATTACTGGGAGTGCATTAAATGACTGCAAATCAATATTTTCAAGTTGGTTGGCTGCTGCGTAATCCGTCACTAGTAACAAGTTGCACAGTAAAACTAAAAAGATTGCTAATTTTGCGACCCAGTATTTCATCCTTTGGCTTTCCACCTGAAGCAGTTATCGTGTTGAAAAAATGTTGACTAAATTTGCAAATAGCCTAAAAGTAATGTGACTTTTGATTGCTATTAGCCACTCTTCAGTAATTATGCGTTTTTGAGAAGAGATTATTTATACACAGAGCATTTATGTCTGAAGATAGGTAATTTCTATATCTAAAGACATATGTTTTTTAAGGACTATATCTAGTATTAAAAGCCAAATGTAGCACTAAAATTGTATTGGGTGCTACATTTGCTATACTAAGAAATTTCAAGCATAAGTTATAGAAATGTGGTGTCGCGTGACAAATCGGCGTATTTCCCAATAATCGTTGCTAATTTCACCTATTGCTACGCGATGCTAGTTATTGTGTCCTAGCATCAGACTTTTTTTAGGAGTAAAGCTATTTTGTGTAGTCGTAGAAAAAAAGAGCGTTCACGCAGTGTGCCGCAGGTATCGCTAAATTAAAACAGATAAATAAGTTGTAAGTTTTTTTAGTACAATTTATCGTTATTTTAATTTTTTTCCATATATTTATTCACTTATACCAAAAAAACTTGCAGCTTTATTCTAATATTTTATCTCTTAATTTTTATACTTCTTGCTCTAGTTTTAAAATTACAGCGTTTTGCAACTAAATGAGGTACATTCCTCCCCAACCCTCCCCGCGAGTTCGGGGAGAGTGCGCGATAGCGCGGGTGGGGTATTTCTACACTTCACGAAGTTGAAATCTGCTGTATCATATTTAGTTTTTCTGTGGCGATCGCCTGCTCAATAATAGTCTTCATCAGTTATTCCAAAGCCAAATTTAGAAGAGTTTCACGGTCTAGTTTCAGCAGCAGTTTTTTTCCATAATTGTGATATTTTGCGTCAGATGTCACGCTTATCAATACCTCCACACCTGAATCCTTGCTTGTTTTTGTATACAATCTGTTTTACTACGGGTAATGTGTTGAAACTACCGAAGTGCTTATCATATATATTTTTTGCCAGTTTTTGACTACTATTTTTTATGAATTTTTAACTCATCCCCCGACTTTACGCGGCTAGGATTCCAAGTCATTAATCATTAGTAGCTATACTCATTTTGTCATATTCAATAATACTAATGACTAATCACCATTGACTAATGACTAAAACGGCAATTTGAATTCTCCGATTCAGTGATTCAAACACTGCTGGATAAAAAAGTACTACAAGTACAGAACGCAGGATGCAGATTTTTGTTCAAGATCGCCTAAGAAACTTTCAAAAGGCAGTATTTCTACGTATTTCCATAGATAGATATGTAATTTATACTTGATTAAGTGAAAAAGGCTTTTTGCTCGATATTTCGCCTATATATGAGGGTTAGCAGACAGAAAACCTAAATTAAACAGCCTTTTTTCCTATGAAGCAAAAACTGAGCCAATAAAATACTCTATAGGTTTTATAAAACTAATTTATACTACCTTACGCACAGTGCTAATTTTGCTTTTTACCTAATAATCAAGCGTATGCTTATGTTGGACTGTTTTATGTAAAGGTATTACAAAAACAGAGTATCTTTTGTTAAGCAATTTTTTCTAAAAGCTTACAGATTTAGGTTGTATTCACTTTGTTAACCTCTAGTCTATAAGCTCAGAAATTGGTAAATATATATTGCTTACAAGTGCCTTGATTCATAACAACCAGACCAATTAGTTAAGAGAAGTTCATTATGTCTTTGAATCCTACAATTACTACAGATAGCTCCACAAAATTAATGACTGTACAAATCCTATTTATCGATAGTTTTGTTGACGATATAGAAATTCTTCTCAAAGGAACTTTTCCTGGAATTGAAACTATTATTCTGTCAGCACAAGAAGACGGAGTTACGCAAATTACAGAAGTATTGAAACAACGTCAGAACGTAGAGACAGTTCACATAGTCTCTCATGGTGCGCCAGGACTTCTTTATTTAGGTAATAGCGAACTTAGCCTAAATACCTTGAAAGATTATGCGTCACAGTTACAGGAATGTTCGAGAGAAAATCTCAACTTACTTTTATACGGTTGTAATGTTGCTGCTGGTGATGCGGGAGAGGAATTTCTCAACAAACTACATTCCTTAATCGGCGCTAACATTGCTGCTTCCGCTACAAAAACGGGTAATGCAGCATTAGGAGGAGATTGGAATTTAGAAGTAACTGTGGGTGAAATTGTACCCCAACTCGCTTTTAATCATCAAGCGATCGCAAACTATGCAAGTATTTTAGCCCCCACAGTATCATTTAACGTCTCATCAGTGTTTGATGCTGATGTCCTTGTCAACCGTACCGGAGGAGTCACCGACACCACCCAAACGGCGATTGATTTGACCAACAATGCTTTGATAACTCAATCCTTCGCTACTTTTTCCAATAGCACTTCAGGTAATGGACTACCAGATAACGGATTTTTTGCAGCTACTAGCTTTAATCCAGATATTCAACTCAGTTATAGAAACACTGACAACGGCAATAATGCCCGTCTAATTAAAACCTCTACGGGGAGTTTTACCTTTAATGTTTCTGGTCAGTATGCTTATGTGCATCTGGCCTTAACTTCAACCGAAGGAACGAGCGATGTCCGTTTGACTTTAAACTATAGTGATGGAACAACACAAACCACCAATAGCCAAACAATTCCTGACTGGTATAACGAAATTACCCCATCGAATACACTCTACTATCTGAGTAATGGCTTAGACCGCAGCAAGGCAGATGGAACTGGCTTTGAGGATGCTAATAACCCAGCGGTATTTGGGGTAAGGTTCTCAGCGAATGCAGCTAAAACCCTTCAAAGTATCACAGTAGAGAAAACAGCTTCCACAGGCTATTTAGTCTTTTTTGGCGCGACAGGAGAATTGACTAATGCACCCGCCCTCACAGGAACACCAGCCACCCTCAGCAATGGTACAGAAGATACCGCTTACACCATTACTGCTACCAGCCTCTTACAAGGCTTTACAGATGTTGACGGTGATACCCTTTCAGTATCTAACCTCACTGCGACCAACGGCAGCGTGATTAACAATGGCAACGGAACTTACACCTTTACCCCCAATGCCAACTACAACGGTACAATCAACCTCAGCTACAACGTCACCGATGGCAAAGGTGGTAGTACAGCCGCAACTCGCAGCTTTAGCCTAGCTGCTGTCAACGACGCACCCGCCCTCACAGGAACAGCAGCCACCCTCAGCAATGGTACAGAAGATACCGCTTACACCATCACTGCCACTAATCTCTTACAAGGCTTCACCGATGTTGACGGTGATACCCTTTCGGTTTCTAACCTCAGCGCTACCAATGGCACTGTAATCAACAATGGCAACGGAACTTATACCTTTAACCCCAATGCCAACTACAACGGTACAGTCAGCCTCAGCTACAATGTCACCGATGGCAAAGGTGGTAGTACAGCCATAACTAGTACCTTTAGCCTAGCGGCTGTTAACGACGCACCCACCCCAACCGTAACCGTATCATTTAACGTCTCATCAGTGTTTGATACTGATGTGATTGTTAACCGTACCGCAGGAATCACCGACACCACCCAAACAGCGATTGATTTGACCAACTATGCTTTGATAACTCAGTCCTTCGCTACTTTTGCCAATAGCACTTCGGGTAATGGACTGCCTGATGACGGATTTTTTGCAGCTACTAGCTTTCATCCAGATATTCAACTCAGTTATAGAAACACTGACAACGGCAATAATGCCCGTCTAATTAAAACCTCTACGGGGAGTTTTACCTTTAATGTTTCTGGTCAGTATGCTTATGTGCATCTGGCCTTAACTTCAACCGAAGGAAACAGCGATGTCCGTTTGACTTTGAACTATAGTGATGGAACAACAGAAACCACCAATAGCCAAACAATTCCCGACTGGTATAACGAAATTACCCCATCGAATACACTCTACTATCTGAGTAATGACTTAGACCGCAGTAAGACTGATGGAACTGGCTTTGAGGATGCTAATGACCCGGCGTTATTTGGGGTAAGGTTCTCAGCGAATGCAGCTAAAACCCTTCAAAGTATCACAGTAGAGAAAACGGCTTCCACAGGGTATTTAGTCTTTTTAGGGGCAACAGGAGAGTTGACTAACGCACCCGCCCTCAGCAATGGTACAGAAGATACCGCTTACACCATCAATGCCGCTAATCTGTTACAAGGCTTCACCGATGTTGACGGTGATACCCTTTCCGTATCTAACCTCACTGCTACCAATGGCACTGTAATCAACAATGGCAACGGAACTTATACCTTTAACCCCAATGCCAACTACAACGGTACAGTCAGCCTCAGCTACAACGTCACCGATGGCAAAGGTGGTAGTACAGCCGCAACTCGCACCTTTAGCCTAGCTGCTGTCAACGATGCACCCGCCCTGACAGGAACAGCAGCCACCCTCAGTAATGGTACAGAAGATACCGCTTACACCATCACTGCTACCAGCCTCTTACAAGGCTTTACAGATGTTGACGGTGATACCCTTTCCGTATCTAACCTCACTGCTACCAATGGCACTGTAATCAACAATGGCAACGGAACTTACACCTTTACCCCCAATGCCAACTACAACGGTACAGTCAACCTCAGCTACAACGTCACCGATGGCAAAGGTGGTAGTACAGCCGCAACTCGCACCTTTAGCCTAGCTGCTGTCAACGACGCACCCGCCCTCACCGGAACACCAGCCACCCTCAGCAATGGTACAGAAGATATCGCTTACACCATTACTGCCACCAGTCTCTTACAAGGCTTTACAGATGTTGACGGTGATACCCTTTCGGTTTCTGGATTAACTGCGACCAACGGCGGTGTAGCTGATAATGGCAACGGAACTTACACCTTTACCCCCAATGCCAACTACAACGGCTCAGTCACTCTTAGCTACAACGTCATTGATGGCAAAGGTAGTAGTACAGCCGCAACTCGCAGCTTCAGCCTAGCGGCTGTTAACGACGCACCCGCCCTCACCGGAACAGCTGCCACCATTAGCAATGGTACAGAAGATACCGCTTACACCATTACTGCTACAAGTCTGTTACAAGGCTTCACCGATGTTGATGGTGATAACCTTTCGGTTTCTGGATTAACTGCGACCAACGGTGGTGTAGCTGACAATGGCAACGGAACTTACACCTTTACCCCCAATGCCAACTACAACGGTACAGTCAACCTCAGCTACAACGTCACCGATGGCAAAGGTGGTAGTACAGCAACAACTCGCACCTTTAGCCTAGCGGCTGTTAACGACGCACCCGCCCTCACAGGAACAGCAGCCACCCTCAGCAATGGTACAGAAGACACCGCTTACACCATCACTGCCACCAGTCTCTTACAAGGCTTCACCGATGTTGATGGTGATAACCTTTCGGTTTCTGGATTAACTGCGACCAACGGTGGTGTAGCTGACAATGGCAACGGAACTTACACCTTTACCCCCAATGCCAACTACAACGGTACAGTCAACCTCAGCTACAACGTCACCGATGGCAAAGGTGGTAGTACAGCCGCAACTCGCACCTTTAGCCTAGCTGCTGTCAACGACGCACCCGCCCTCACCGGAACAGCAGCCACCCTCAGCAATGGTACAGAAGATACCCCTTACACCATCACTGCCACCAGTCTCTTACAAGGCTTCACCGATGTTGATGGTGATACCCTTTCGGTTTCTGGATTAACTGCGACCAATGGCACTGTAATCAACAATGGCAACGGAACTTACACCTTTAACCCCAATGCCAACTACAAAGGGTTGGTAACTCTTAACTACAACGTCATTGATGGTAACGGTGGCAGTACAGTTGCAACTAGTACCTTTAACCTAGTTGTGAAAAACGATGCACCCGCCCTCACAGGAACAGCAGCCACCCTCGGTAATGGTATAGAAGATACCACTTACACCATCAGTGCCATTAGCCTCTTGCAAGGGTTTACTGATATTGACGGTGATACTCTTTCGGTTTCTAACCTCAGTGCTACCAATGGCAGTGTCGTTGACAATAGTAACGGAAGCTACACCTTTAGCCCCAATACTAACTACAACGGGTTGGTAACTCTTAACTACAATGTCATTGATGGCAATGGTGGCAGTACAGCCGCAATTAGCACCTTTAGCCTAGCGGCAGTTAACGACGCACCTACCCTTACAGAAATACCAGCCACCCTCAGCAATGGTAGAAAAGACACAGCTTACACCATCAGTGCCACCAATCTGCTACAAGGGTTTACCGATGTTGACGGTGATAGCCTTTCCGTTTCTAACCTGACAGTTACCAATGGGACTATAATCAACAATGGCAACGGAACTTACACCTTTAATCCCAATGCCAACTACAACGGGTTGGTAACTCTTAACTACAACGTCATTGATGGCAATGGTGGTAGTACAGCCGCAATTAGTACCTTTAGCATAACAGAAGTAAATGAAGCACCTGTATTAGGTGCAGCTGCATCAGGTAGCCTTGATTACGCGGAAAATGCGGGGGCTACTAAGATTAGTTCTACTAGTTTAAAGATTACAGATGTTGATAATACTAATATCAACAGTGCAATTATTTCCATTACTGGTAACTATCAAAACGGTCAAGACTTTCTCTCAATAATTGGCACATTACCTACAGGAATTACCGCAGGTGAGTTCGATAGTACTACAGGAACAATTAGTCTCACTGGTAGTGCTACTCTTGCAAACTATACAACTGCACTCACACGGTTAGCCTACAGTAATATAAGCGACGACCCTAATATACTGCCTCGCACTGTCAGCTTTACGGTTAATGATGGTACGACTAACAGTAATACTGTCACTCGTACTATTAACGTTATGGCGGTAAACGATGCACCTGCCCTCACAGAAACAGGAGTTACCCTAAGTAATAGTACAGAAGATACCGCTTACACCATTACTGCTACAAGTCTGTTACAAGGCTTCACCGATGTTGAAGGTGATACCCTTTCTGTTTCTAATCTCACTGCTACCAATGGCACTGTGACTGACAATGGTGACGAAACTTACACCTTTAACCCCAATGTCAACTACAACGGGTTGGTAACTCTTAACTACAAAGTTATCGATGGAAAGGGTGGCACTACAGCCGCAACTCTCACCTTTAGCCTAATATCAGTCAACGACGCACCCACACTAACAGGAACAGCCGCTACTCTTAGTAATGGTAGAGAAGATACCGCATACATCATTAGCGCTGCTAAGCTATTACAAGGTTTCACCGATCTTGACGGTGATAGTCTTTCTGTTTTTGGATTAACTGCTACCAATGGTATTGTAACCCAAACTAGTGACGGAAGTTACACTTTTAACCCTGATGCCAACTACAACGGTACAGTTACCCTTACTTATAATGTCACCGATGGCGAGGGTGGTAGTACCCCTGCAACTCTGACTTTTAACCTAGCAGCTGTTAACGACGCGCCCACATTAACAGGAACAGCAGCGATCCTCAGCAATGGTGTAGAAGATACCGCTTACACAATCACTACCACTAGCCTTTTAGAAGGCTTTACTGATGTTGACGGTGATATACTTTCTGTTTCTAACCTCACCGCTATCAATGGGACTGTAACAAAAAATGGTGACGAAAGTTACACATTTAAGCCTAGTGCTAACTACAACGGTACAGTTACCCTCAGTTATAACGTTACCGATAACAAGGGTGGCAGTATAGGGAAAACCAGCACTTTTACTCTAGTAGCTGTTAACGATGCGCCTGTATTAGGTGCAGCCGCATCTGGTAGCCTTGCTTACACAGAAAATGCCACAGCAACCTCAATTAGTTCCACTGGTTTAGGAATTACCGATGTTGATAGTACTAGTATCACTGGTGCAACTATTTCCATTACTGGTAACTATCAAAACGGTCAAGACATTCTCTCTGTTATTGGCGTATTACCTACAGGAATTACAGCAGGTGCATTCGATGTTACTAGCGGAACAATTACTCTGACTGGTAGTGCTAGTCTTGCTGACTATACAAAAGCACTGGCACAGATAGCTTACAACAATAGTAGTGAAAATCCTAATATCAGCGATCGCACTGTCAGCTTTACAGTTAATGATGGTACATCTAACAGTAATACTGTCGCTCGTACTATTAAGGTTACCCCTGTTAACGATGCGCCTGTATTAGGTGCAGCTGCATCTGGTAGCCTTGCTTACACGGAGAATGCCCCAGCGACCTCAATTAGTTCTACTGGTTTAGGAATTACCGATGTTGATAATACTAATATCACCAGTGCAATTATTTCCATTATTGGTAACTATCAAAAAGGTCAAGACATTCTCTCAATAATTGACACATTACCTACAGGGATTACAGCAGGCGTATTCAACGCTACTACAGGAACAATTACTTTGACTGGTAATGCTGCTGTTGCTGACTATACCACCGCACTCGCACAAGTAGCCTACACTAATACCAGCGACAACCCTAATATACTGCCTCGCACGGTCAGCTTTACAGTTAATGATGGTAAGAATAACAGTAATACTGTCACTCGTGCTATTAAGGTTATCCCTGTTAACGATGCACCTGTATTAGGTGCAGCCGCGTCTGGTAGCCTTGCTTACACAGAAAATGCCCCAGCGACCTCAATTAGTTCTACTGGTTTAGGAATTACCGATGTTGATAATACTAGTATCATCAGTGCAACTATTTCCATTATTGGTAACTATCAAAACGGTCAAGACATTCTCTCTGTAATTGGCACATTACCTACAGGGATTACAACAGGCGCATTCAACGCTACTACAGGAACAATTACTCTGACTGGTAGTGCTAGTCTTGCTGACTATACAAAAGCACTGGCACAGATAGCTTACAACAATAGTAGTGAAAATCCTAATATCAGCGATCGCACTGTCAGCTTTACAGTTAATGATGGTACAAACAACAGTAATACTGTCATTCGTAATATTAAGGTTATCCCTGTTAACGATGCACCTGTATTAGGCGCAGCTGCATCTGGTAGCCTTGCTTACATAGAAAATGCCCCAGCGACCTCAATTAGTTCTACTGGTTTAGGAATTACCGATGTTGATAATACTAATATCACCAGTGCAACTATTTCCATTACTGGTAACTATCAAAAAGGTCAAGACATTCTCTCTGTAATTGATGCATTACCTACAGGGATTACAGCAGGCGTATTCAACGCTACTACAGGAACAATTACTTTAACTGGTAGTGCTACTCTTGCCAACTATACTACCGCACTCGCACAAGTAGCCTACAGTAATACAAGCGACAATCCTAATATTAGCGATCGCACTGTCAACTTTACAGTTAATGATGGTACGGCTAACAGTAATACTATCACTCGTGCTATTAAGGTTACGCCTGTAAACGATGCGCCTGTATTAAGTGCAGCCGCATCTGGTAGCCTTACTTACACAGAAAATGCCACAGCAACTTCAATTAGTTCCACTGGTTTAGGAATTACCGATATTGATAATACTAATATCAGCAGTGCAACTATTTCCATTACTGGTAACTATCAAAAAGGTCAAGACATTCTCTCAATAATTGGCACATTACCTACAGGGATTACAGCAGGTACGTTCAATACTAATACCGGAACAATTACTCTGACTGGTAATGCTACTCTTGCTGACTATACAAAAGCACTTGCAAAGATAGCTTACAACAATAGTAGTGAAAATCCTAATATTAGCGATCGCACTGTCAGCTTTACAGTTAATGATGGTACAAATAACAGTAATACTGTCAATCTTACTGTTAAGGTTAACCCTGTTAACGATGCACCTGTATTAGGTGCAGCCGCATCTGGTAGCCTTGCTTACATAGAAAATGCCCCAGCGACCTCAATTAGTTCTACTGGTTTAGCAATTACCGATGTTGATAATACTAATATCACCAGTGCAATTGTTTCCATTACTGGTAACTATCAAAAAGGTCAAGACTTTCTCTCGGTTCTTGGTACATTACCTACAGGGATTACAGCAGCTGCATTCGATATTACTACCGGAACAATTACACTCACTGGAAATGCTACTCTTGCCAACTATACTACCGCACTGGCACAAGTAGCCTATAGTAATACAAGCGACAATCCTAATATACTGCTTCGCACTGTCAGCTTTACAGTTAATGATGGTAAGACTAACAGTAATGCTGTCACTCGTACTATTAATGTTACAGCTGTTAATGATGCACCTGTATTAAGTGCAGCTACATCTGGTAACCTTGTTTACACAAAGAAAGAAACCAAGATTAGTTCTACTGGTTTAGAGATTACCGATATTGATAATATCAATATCACTAGTGCAACTATTTCTATTACTGGTAACTATCAAAAAGGTGAAGACATTCTCTCCGTTTCTGACAAATTACCTACAGGGATTATAGCAAGTGCATTCGATAGTATTACAGGAACAATTACTCTCACTGGTAGCGCTACTTTTGATAAGTATAAAACAGTGCTACAACAGATAGCTTACAGTAATACCAGTGAAAACCCTAATATCGGCGATCGCACTATCAGCTTTACAGTTAATGATGGTACGAATAACAGTAATACTGTCACTCGTAATATTAATGTCGTACTGGCATACATGAACTTAGGAGATTCGACATTATCAGAATTTTTCCAAAGTTTTAAAACCCTTGCCGAACAAAATCTCAACAATATAAAATTCACGCGAGAAAACAACCTAGTAAAACTAACATACTTAGGAAAACTAGAAGTTAAAGACTTAATTAATAAATTAGAATTAGGAACGACTACAAAATCCTTCAGTCTGAATAACCCTAGCCTAATTGTAAAAGGAACAGGTAATCAACGCACATATCAAGTTTCTATTCCCAAAATTAATTTAAATGATTTTCTGGGGCTATTAACCGACTTGGGAGGAATTACGTTACCGACTAATATCAAAGATAAACTTCCTCTCGGTGATGTCGATTTAGTCTTATCTAATCAAGGGATATCACTAAATTTTGCAAATGATTTTAATTTAGATTTGGGAAAAGTTTTCAGTCTTGATAGTGTGATTCCTTTTATCGATACAGCCATCGATGGGATTACAACTGGAATTTTTGGTACTCCTAATCTCACACTGTCTCAACTAGGGTTGAATCTTTCCAATAAAAATAATAAGAAGCAACTGAAACTGAGTGGATTACTAAATGGGAACTCTGTAGATTTCAGTTTTGAGAAAACTAACACTACCACTAAGACGACCTTTGATTATAAACTAGCAAATACAATTGACTTTGGTCAGTTAGCTGGTGACATCCCTATTCTCAATTCCTTTAAAATACAAAATCCCGAACTTATTCTTACCACTGAGGCTTATAACCTAAATTCTCCAGACTTAGGTAATCTCAAATTAACCAAAGGATTCAACTTTATCGGTAATCTTAATTTTGCTGAGGTTAATACTTACATTGGAAAATTTATTCACGATAAGTTAGGCATTGGTAATCTAAATGCTTATATTGGCATTAATCCTGCTGGATTAATCAATTTTACGGGTATTGTTCCTCAATTAACTAATGCTTCTCTGATTAATGTAGGTGATTTTACTGCTAATCTTGATAATTTTAGTTTGGGATTTGAGATCAAGAATTTAAATCCAGTTTTGAGGGTTAGCGGTGGTCTGAAACTCAAAGGCTACGATTTTGTCAATCCCAACGAACCGGAATTATTGCTTTCCGGCGGACTTGAACTAGACCCGAAATCGTTGACAGGATATTTTAATCTCAACGCGGATACTCCTTGGATAAATCCTTTCGGAATGAAAGATACAACAATTCGGAAAGTTGGTCTTCAACTTGGTGGAACTTATGCGGGTGGGTTGGATAACTTTGGCTTCCTTGGGGACTTTGAATTCGGAAATTTAAATATTAACACAGCGTTTATTGTGGATACTAACGAGCCCAATCGGGTAGCTTTAACTTTAACCACAATTAAGCCGCTTAAGTTGCTGGACTTATATTTGGGGCCAGTCAACTCCTTTATTTTCAATCAACTGAAAAGTAAAACGAATTTGGTTGGAGATGCTTTAGACTTTCTGAATAAGATTATTGATGTAAAGATCGAATCCATTGATAGTGATGGAGATGGTAAACTCGATCCCTTAGTGCAGTTTGTTCCCTTCGCTACGGAAATTGCTGGTGAAACCTTAGAGGAAGGATTTGCGATTAATGGTAAACTAACAGCTTGGGGAAAAAGTGCGACTTTGACTTTCAACAGCAATCCATCTCTGACCAATATTGCGGCATCATTAAAAGTTACTGAAATTGATTTAAAGGTATTGAAGATTACCGGAGTGGATGACAAGGAATTAAATTTAGACCTGAAGTTCAGTCCAAGTGAGCAGTATCTTAAAGGTAATGGTCGTATAGAAATTTTTGGTCAGAACATTGCTCAAGCAGAATTCAGTATTACTCCTACCAGTGCAACTATTAAGAATGTTTTCTTAGGTATTCCTAATGTCCTTAGTATTAGTGTTCCTATTCTGACGGTCGATCTTGCTAATCTTGCTAACTTGAAAGCCAGTGGTTCTGGTCAGATAAAGCTATTTAATCAAACTCTCGCGGGTGGTGATTTCACCCTCGATAAAGATGGTTTCAAGATTAATGCACAACTGGGTATTAGCTCTTTATTGTCTGTTGAATTCAATGATGTCGTTGTAAATAAGAGTGGTGCTTCTGGTAGTGCGAAGATTAACATCGCTGGAACAGAGCTAGCCAATGGTTCATTGAGCCTCAATGCTAATGGTTTCAGTCTTAAAGGCAATTTAGGTGTAAGTGCAGGGGACTTTGGCAATATTGGCTTATCCGTTAGTGTAAATGTTGGTACGGATGTTGATAAGATCAATGCCAGTATTGATTTTGATGTACTTAGTCAACATGTTAATCTTGTTTCCGTATCCCTGAAAGATTTTACTGATATTGGCTCTTTGGTGATAAATGCTGCCTTGGATGTGGTTGGCTCAATACCAGGGTACATAACAGATTTAATCAACGATGGTCTCGCTACAATCTCAAGTGTGGGTAGTTATCTCGTTGAGGCAGGTTCAAATTTAATGAATGCTGCCGTTCAGTACTTTAAGGATACATTCGGCTGGGGCCAAAGTGCTTCAATTCAGTTTAATGGTGGGAATGGTAATGACACCAAACATGGTAATGATAACAAAGACGTTCTCTTTGGGAATGAAGGTGATGATTCGCTACATGGTCATTTCGATGATGATTTAATTGATGGGGGTAGTGGCAATGATAGTCTCGCGGGTGGTAATGGTAAGGATACTATCTTTGGTGGTGATGGCAATGACGTTATATGGGGACAGAACCAAGATGACATGCTTTACGGGTGGGCAGGAGACGATTACATCAACGGTGATGGTGACATTAAGGAAACCTACGACGGAGGAAATGATTTCATAGATGGTGGTATAGGTAACGATCGCCTTGATGGTGGCTATGGCAACGATACTATCTATGGTTCCGCTGGCAACGATCGCCTTGATGGTGGCGATGGCAACGATCTCCTTGATGGTGGCGATGGTAACGATCTACTTGAAGCTGGCAATGGGGACGATCGCCTTGATGGTGGCGATGGCTACGATTTCCTCTATGGTCGCAATGGCGACGATACTATCTATGGCTCCGCTGGCGACGATTACATTAATGGTCTAAGTGACAATGATCGCCTCGATGGTGGCGATGGCAACGATACTCTTTACGGTGATGTTGGCAACGATACCCTTTATGGTGGCGAGGGTAAGGATAAGCTCTACGGTGAGGACGGCAACGACTATCTAAATGGTTATAAGGATAGTGACACCCTCGATGGTGGCGCTGGCGACGACCTTCTTTTCGGTCAGCAAAGTAATGATTCCCTTTCTGGTGGAGATGGCAACGATACTCTCTACGGCGAAGATGACGGCACACAGAGCCAAACATACGATGGTAGCCAGGATAACGATACCTTAAATGGCGGTGCTGGCAATGACTATCTCTCTGGTGGTGTTGGCAATGACTCTCTTTCGGGTGGTGCTGGCCAAGATACCCTTTACGGTGATGTTGGTAACGATACTCTTTACGGTGATGTTGGCAACGATACCCTTTATGGTGGCGAGGGTAAAGATAAGCTCTACGGTGGAGAAGGTAACGACTATCTAAATGGTTATAAGGATAGTGACACCCTCGATGGCGGCGCTGGCAACGACCTTCTTTTCGGTCAGCAAAGTAATGATTCCCTTTACGGTGGAGATGGCAACGATACTCTCTACGGCGAAGACGACGGTACACAGAGCCAAACATACGACGGTAGCCAGGATAACGATACCCTAAATGGCGGTGCTGGCAATGACTTTCTCTTCGGTGGTGTTGGCGACGACTATCTCAAAGGTGGAAATGACTCAGATATCCTCTATGGTGGAGTCGGCAACGATATACTCTACGGTGAAGCGGGCACTGATACCCTCTATGGTGGCGATGGAAATGATATTCTATATGCTGGCACTGCTGGCTCTAGCCTCTATGGTGGCGACGGAAATGATTACCTGAATGGTAGCGACGGAAATGATTACCTGAATGGTGGAAATGGTATCGATACACTTAATGGTGGAAATGGCAACGATACTGCTGACTGTAGCTTTTGGAATAGCGGGATTACGGCCAATTTGTCCCTACAGCAAGTCACTTTCACAGGCTCCACAATCACTCAACAGTTTATTTCCATTGAAAATATCATCGGCTCGATGGGCAACGACACCTTAGTTGGGGATATTGGTAAAAATAACCTCACTGGTGGGGCTGGCAATGATTCCCTAAATGGTGGAGATGGCGATGACTATCTCAGTGGTGGAGATGGTAACGATACACTTAATGGTGGAAATGGCCTTGATGTCCTAATAGGTGGGGCTGGCAATGATTCCCTAAATGGTGGAGATGGCGACGACTATCTCAGTGGTGGAGATGGTAACGATACACTTAATGGTGAAAATGGCAACGATACTGCCGAGTATATCGGGGAGATTGCCGACATATATCGCAAGAGTGGAATAATAGCAGATTTGAATTTATCCTTTATGACTTTCAGCGACTTCTCTGGCACCCAGCAGTTCATTTCCATTGAAAATATTAGTGGTTCAGTTAATGATGACCAAATCACTGGTGATAGCCAGAATAATAAACTTGAAGGTAGGCAGGGCAACGACTATCTCACTGGTGGCGGTGGCGATGATACCCTAAACGGTGGTGCTGGTAACGATTCTCTCTTGGGTGGTCTTGGTAACGATTCTCTCTTGGGTGGTCTTGGTAACGATTCTCTCTTGGGTGGTCTTGGTGCAGATAAGTTCAACTTTATCGTACAAAATGAAGGAATCGACCGTATCCAAGACTTTAGTAGGCTAGAAGGGGACAAAATTTTGATTAAAGCTTCAAACTTTGGAACAGGAGTTACTTTACAAAAGTTTAATTTCAACTACAGCAGCAATACCTTATTCTTCAACAATCAACAGATTGCGATTTTAGATAACGTCACTAATAGTAACTTTTCTGTTAGTCAAGATGTTACCTTAATATGATATTTCCACGTCATTAGTTACATTTAATGACGAATTAATTATAGGAAGTTTAAAACTTTCTGGCTACTTACAACCTCCCTAAAACCGGGAGGTTTTTGTATTTGAAGGTAAAATAATTACACAGTTGGTTTATAAGTATAAACATTTGATGTCTCAATGAAAAACAGTGATTTTAGAAGCAAATTTAAGTTGAAAATATAGTTTTTGAAAATTTAATTTTCTCGCCAAATTTATAATTTTGCCTGTTCCACTAACCTTGCTAAATCTTCATTTTTGAAAAACTCAGGGTTTCACATAGAACGAGGTTTATATTCACAATTGGGTAACAAATCACTGTATTTAAAAAATCACCTCTCCCCCAGGATTTAAAAATATTTAATTTTTCACAAATGAGATATGCCTTTTGTTAGAAGGATAATTAATTTTTTCTAGTTAGTCTTTATCTGTACTGAAAAAATGCAACCTAATTCCCATGACAAATTTGATTTCTAACGCGATTGGTCATATCAGTTCTCTGCTTAAAGGACTTCAGGCAAAACGTTTTTTAGCTGTTGTCTTAGTTGGTTTTCTAGTCCTGACGACGAATATTACTTCTGGGTACGGTAACCAAGACTTAGGTCAGAGAGTTCGTCAGCAGGTAGAGCAAGATGATGCTCAAAGACCAAAAACAACAGGCCAGTGGAATCGAGAAGCTCGTGAAACCGAAGGCTCTCCTGGCGAACGGCTTGGAAGAATTGGACAACAGTCAGCAGAAGCCTTTAAACAATTCGGCTCTGGCTACGTAGAAGGTGCTAAGGAAACTGCCCGCGATGTAGGGAATAGTGCAGCACAGACGGGCGAAAATCTCTCCAACCAAGTTAAACGCTAAATTCTGTCTGAAAACTGAGATATAGCAGGCAATAGGCAATAGACAACAGGCAAAGTAAAGTCTCTCGATACAGGGGTTTTACGAGTGGTTTATGTCCTAAAGTATGCTTCAACTGCTATATTTACAGTTTTTTAGTTACATCGAATATAAGACATTCTTAGGGGGACAGCATTACTGTCCCTCTTGTGTCTGTTATATTTATAACCAAAGCTTTGGCAATAAATACGCTACTACGGAAGTACTTAGAAAGTTAAATAGGCTGTTGCTTTTTCTGAATTTTGCTCGATTTATCTGTATTTAAAAATCTATATTAATACCAAATAATTTAGTGAAATAACTTTAGATAATAGTCCAGTAACTTTAGCATAAATAAACTTATTGATATAAAACTTATCGACCTGAAAGTAAAGTAATAAATAATACTTTTTGTCAATATAGGAATCCGATTTGATTATTGAAAAAATTTAAGTAGGGTGTGTTATGGCGTAGCCTAACGCACCTAAATCGTTAACTGGTGCGTTAGCCTTTGGCGTAACGCACCCTACTGGCGTGACAAGCTTAAAATAGTGCATTAGTAAACTCTTGTAGGGTGGGCATCCTGCCCGCCCCACAAGAGCTAAATTTTATGCACTATTTTAGCCTTGCCATGCCACTACGTGTATTTTAAAAATCAAATGTGAGTCCTATATAAATACTAAGATTTAATATGCAAGTCGCTTCTAACCAGTAAAAAATTTGTTACACCCAGTCTTAAGTAGGGGAGTTTATTTTTTACCTAATCTAGAAAACGTTTTTTCTAAATATCAGACGGTTTGAGATTTTATTTTTCATTAGTAAATAAGGGATATTTTCGCGTTAACTTTTCCAAATAACGTGAGGACTTAAGTAGAAAACGAGTAATATAAGGATCGAAAATTACTGTAAAGCTAATTAATAGCTATGTTTATTTGTACCCACTTACTTAGCTAGATCGATAAAAATTTAAGTATATTTTTTTACTAAAAATTAGGCATCTAATAACATTCAAATAACAGTTGAATAAGCGGTTAAAAAACATGGAACAATAAAGAAATAGGAAGGCAGTTAACAAAAAATAGATTCATAGTTAGCGATATGAAGCAATTTAAGGGCACGCGAAAGCGAGGACTTGTGCTAACCTCTGCTGGGTTGCAGCGCTTACAAGCGGCGATCTTAGCTGTAGAAAAGACACAAAATAAGGGCGATCGCTTTACTCTAGAACAATTACGGGTTCGGATGAATGTTTCTAGCAAAACTCTCAGCCGATTATGGTCATTAAATACAGGCGTAGATCAAAAAACCCTAAAATTGTGCTTTAGTGCCTTTAACCTAGAATTACGCAGCGAAGACTATACAGTTTTAAATGAGCCTAATAATACACAAAGCCATAAAAGTCTCTTGTTGAGCGTAGATACAGAAGAAGTAAATTTGTCCCAGCGTTTATACACAGACTTATTTGTTAACCAAGACCGCGAGGAACTGGAAAATCTTTGGTCATATCCAGATGGCCCCGTAGCTCTAGATTCGCCCTTTTACGTCGATCGCCCCCCCATTGAGGAGCTAGTTTATCGAGAAGTCACTCAACCAGGTTCTGCGATCTGGATTCGAGCGCCAAGGGAGATGGGTAAAAGCTCTCTGGTGCTGCGCTTGTTAGCTTTTGCACAGATGCAAGATTATCGCACAGTGAAATTGAACTGTAACCAAATCGACGCCAGATGTCTGACAGACTTAAACAAACTTTTGCGTTGTCTTTGCTGGCGAGTTGCAACAGAATTAGGTATCGACCCGAAATTAGATGATAACTGGAATGAGGAAACTGGATGTAAATTTAGTTATATTTTATACCTAAGATCCTATTTGCTCAAGCAGATCGAAAGCCCAGTGGTTTTTGTGTTAAATGACGTTGATAACTTTTTTGAACATCCTGAAGTTGCTCGCGAGTTGTTTGCTTGCTTCCGTTCTTGGTATGAAGCAGCGCGACAAGATACCAACTTGCAGAAATTGAGGTTAGTGGTAGTTTACTCGACAGAAGTCTATGTCTGGCAGGATATAAACCACTCGCCATTGAATATAGGTTTACCTATTCGTCTAAATGAATTTACTCAAGAGCAAGTAAAATATTTAGCCCAGCGACATGGGTTGAACTGGTCTGCTGATAAGGAGGTTAGACAACTGATGTCGCTGGTGGGGGGACATCCAGCACTGATTAGGATTGGTTTATATTATCTATGCTGTCAAGGAATCACCTTAGAAAATCTCATAGAAGAGGCGATCGCTAATGGCGGCATCTACCGCTATCATTTATGGCGACACTGGTCAATCCTTCAAGAAAAACCTGATTTAGCCAAGGCATACGCTGAAGTTGTGACTAAAAAGCAAAATATATTTCTCAATCCCATTGATGCTCATAAACTCGAAAGCTTGGGGTTGATCCGCTACCAAAGCGATCGCATTGTACCGCGCTGCGAACTCTACCGCGCTTACTTTGAAAAGCAACTATCTACAATTGAACAAAAATGTTGAGCGCAGTCCCTACCGATAACGCAGTTTAGGTAGGGAGTGCAAAACGCGGAGGTAGGGGGGCAAGACCCTCTGCCCCCCTGCCTCTAAACGCGATAAAATACTTTTTTTATTTGTCGTCCCTCAAAAAGCAAATCTGGGTGTGGATTGTGGGATATCCTTAAGTAAGTGAAAGATTTGCCAAAATAAAGTAAGAATGAAGCTGGCAGCAAGAGTAAGTCAGGTAACACCTTCTTTAACCTTAGCGATCGCAGCCAAGGCTAAGGCAATGAAGGCAGAGGGAATAGACGTTTGTAGTTTTAGCGCTGGAGAACCAGACTTTGATACGCCAGCGCATATCAAAGCCGCAGCAGCAAAAGCTTTGGATGAAGGCAAAACCAAGTACGGTGCAGCAGCCGGAGAACCAAAGTTAAGGGAAGCGATCGCCCGTAAGCTTAAAACTGATAACGGTCTTGATTATAAGTCAGAGAATGTCATCGTCACCAATGGCGGTAAGCATTCTCTGTACAATTTGATAGTGGCGTTAATCGATCCAGGTGATGAAGTCATCATCCCTGCACCCTACTGGCTAAGTTATCCAGAGATGGTGACCTTGGTGGGTGGAGTTTCGGTAATTGTCCCCACAGATGCAAGCACGGGTTATAAAATTACTCCCGAACAACTGCGTAAAGCCATCACGCCCAAGACAAAGTTATTTATCCTCAACTCTCCATCTAATCCCACGGGGATGGTTTACACGCCAGATGAAATTAAAGCATTGGCAGAGGTAATAGTTGATGCAGATATCTTTGTCGTCTCTGATGAAATTTACGAAAAGATTCTCTACGACGGTGCAGAACATATCAGCATCGGTTCTTTGGGTCGGGAAATTTTTGACCGGACTTTAATCAGTAATGGATTTGCCAAGGCTTATTCTATGACTGGGTGGAGACTTGGCTATTTAGCCGGGCCAGTGGAAATTATTAAAGCCGCGAGTACCATCCAAGGACATAGTACATCTAACGTCTGTACCTTTGCTCAATATGGAGCGATCGCTGCCTTGGAAAGTCCCCAAGACTGCGTAGAAGAAATGCGTCAAGCCTTCGCCAAACGCCGACAGGTAATGTTAGATAGACTCAACGCCATTCCTGGACTGAGTACCGCTAAACCAGATGGCGCTTTTTATCTCTTCCCCGACATCAGCAAAACCGGTTTGAAATCCTTGGAATTTTGCGACGCCTTAATAGAAGAACATCAAGTCGCAGTCATTCCCGGAATTGCCTTTGGCGCTGATGACAATATTCGCCTTTCCTACGCCACCGATTTGGCGACGATTGAAAAAGGAATGGATAGGTTAGAGAAATTTGTCAAGTCGCGTATTTAGTTAGTTGTCATTTGTCATTTGATTTAGCAATAACAAAGCCCTCTCTAACAAGAGGGCTTTTCTTTTAAGCATAGTAGCCGTAGGTTAGGTTGCAATATCCTTGGTGTTAAGGCTAAAACTCTTTGTCAAATTAAAGTAGACGCAAAACGGCTGCGCCCCTACCCGTGTACTTCATTCAAATGAAAATCGCTATAGAAAAATTTTGATCGACAAAATTGATGGTGGGTTTTTTGATGAAAATCTACATACCAAAGACGCGATAAATCGCCGTCTCTTTCCTTAACCCGGAACATATTGAGTAGGGGCAAAACAGCTGTACATAGGTGTCAACTTAACGTGAAACCCTGGTGAAAACGTGATGAGCGAGTTCTACTCACTTACCATCCAGATCCGCGTTACCCCACCCCGGTTTTGCTGGCGCAAAACCTCCCCTCCCCTTGCTAAGGGGAGGGGTTGGGGGTGGGGTAAAATGGCTGTGGGATAAGCGTTTGAGCTTAAGTTGACACCAATGTACAGCTGTTTTGCCCCTACAACCTATTTATTACAAAGATTTTGACAAATGCTATCAATTATGATTCAAATCTCTGTACGTTAGAGCCTCACCACGTCCCCGCACTCTGACTTTTCTATATAGCTTTTCACCTTTGACTATCTCTTCATATTCCTGTTCGTAGGGAGTGAATCTGATGGATTCTTGTCTTCCTAAACCTAAGATACCAAAGGTACAGAGGCTATTATAAAACAGTTCGTGTACCCGCTTTTGAAGTATCTGATTGAAATATATCAAGACGTTACGACAAAGGATAACATTAAACTCATTAAAAGAACTGTCTGTTGCTAAATTATGCTGGGCAAAAACAATATTTTCTCTTAAGGATGCTCGAAAAATAGCGTTGTCATAAGCTGCCGTATAATATTCAGAAAAAGACCTTTTGCCGCCAGCTTTTAGGTAAAGATGAGTATATTCCTGCATTAGTTTTAGGGAAAAAATCCCACTTTTGGCATTTTGTAATACTTTTTCATTGCTATCAGTTGCATATATACGGCAGCGGTGATAAAGTCCTTCTTCTTCTAGTAGAATTGCCATTGAATAGACTTCTTCACCGGTGGAACATCCAGCGTGCCAAATGCGAATAAATGGATAGGTTTGCAAGAACGGGATAACTTGAGTTCTAAAGGTGTTGTAAAAGCTGGGATCGCGAAACATTGACGTTACGTTTACTGTCAAAGCCAGCAAAAATCTTTCTAAATAGTTACGGTTGTGAAGTAACCGTTCTTGCAAAGCAGAAATATTAGCTAATCCTTCTAAATGCATAAAGCCGAGAATACGACGTTTAATTGAGGAAAGGGCATAATCGCGGAAATCATAACCATAGTACTGGTACACCCCTTCCAACAGCAAACGTATTTCGATGTCCTCCAAGCTTGGTTTGGGCAAAGTCATATTAACAATTCAATATTCAAAATGACGCTCGCAGACTCGCTAACGCTGCGCTAACAAAATTCAAAACAGTTGGAGTCGGGGATTTAAACCTCAACGAAACTGATACTATGTGTAATGTTTGGGGTCTTAAACCCTTGAATTTACAATGATTTCTAATTCGTATTTCGTAATTATTACCTCATGCATGAATTAGCTTTTTGAAATAATGCTTCTGCAATTCGGTCATTTCTATGATTAATATTTGAGGACGGTCAGGTTGTTATAATCCAAGTCAATCTTACAGCAAAAACAATTGTTGGAGCGATTAAATTTTTAATTTGATAATGGTGCTAATTTTGGGCTTCAGTTTAACCAAGTGGCTGTTACTCCTAAAACAGCGATCGCAATTATTGAAATCCCAGCTAGCAATCTCACTTGGTGACGCAGATTTTTAATCTCTTGGTTGAGATTTTCAGTCTGTAGTGCAGAATATGGTTGAATCGGTGCAACTTCAATCGCTACTTCTCGCGGTTTAGCTGGGGTAGTCCCAAAAGTAACCTGGGAATGTAGCCAATTAGCAATCAATTGCGGGCAGTTCTTTTTAAACCAATTAAAAGCCAAAGTTCTAAAAACTGGTTTGGACATACGGGCAATAAATTTCATCAACCTGTTTACAGGTTTTACGGGAAGCTTTTGGTTGATTAGGTTAACCGAGCCAACATCATACAGACAATCCAGTATTAATTTCACAGTGGCTTCCTCACTGTTAATTAAGTTTTGCAGTAGTAGCAAAACGTCATGCATACGCTCTGCTTCAATATATTTTTCTGCCAAAGTTTCTGGAGGAATGACTGATGTATTTACAGAATTTTGTCTTACTAGTGTCATATTTAAAACATAACAAGTATGTTAATGTAAGTACAACTATCTACCGAGAGAAACATCTTTTATCTAGAGAAATAACCGAAAAAGTTGCATGAAACAAAGGTATTTCTTCTAAATAGAGAAGTTCTATAGATTATTTTATTACTGAAGTGAATTTCCTGTCATTGATATTGTTTTGACAAAAATGGGGACTGGGTATTGGGGACTGGGGACTGGTGACTGGGTATTGGGGACTGGGTATTGGGAATGTTGACTATTGACTGTTAAGCGGAGCAAGGAAAAGTTCCGCCTCCGGTCAAGAGTGCTGAGTTAAGGTTATTCCCTTTGTCCCGTTGTCCCCAGTCCCCAGTCACCAGTCACCAGTCCCCAGTCACCAGCCCCCAGTCACCAGTCCCCAGTCCCTAGTCCCCAGTCACCAGTCCCTAGTCCCTCACCGATACAGCCAAACCCGCAGCAGCGAAAGCAGTTGTTCGGTATCCACGGGTTTGGTGATATAGTCAGAAGCCCCGGCTTCGATGCATTTTTCCCGATCGCCTGGCATGGCTTTGGCAGTTAAAGCAATGATTGGTAGCGATCGAAATTGAGGTTGCTGGCGAATGGCGCGAGTGGTTTCGTAACCATCCATTTCTGGCATCATGATGTCCATCAAAACTATGTTGATGTCGGGATTTGCTTGCAGCTTCTCAATGCCATCTCTGCCATTTTCGGCAAAGAGTACTTCCATGTGATAACTTTCTAAGAAGCTGGTGATGGCAAAGATGTTTCTCAGGTCATCATCGACAATCAAAATTTTCCGATTGGCCAGTACTGGGTCGGTTTGGTGTAGCTGTTCGAGCATTTGCCGCTTTGGTGCTGGCAGATTTGCTTGGACGCGGTGCAAAAACAAGGCAGTTTCGTCTAACAGCCGTTCTGGCGATCGCACGTTTTTAATAATAATTGTCTCTGCTAGCCCCCGCAGTTGGCTTTCTTCTTGGCGGCTGAGTTCTTTGCCTGTGTAAACAATTATTGGCAGTTTCATCAGCTTGGGTTCTAGCTTGATCTGCTCAATCAGCGTAAATCCGCTCATGTCGGGCAGACCTAAGTCCAGTACCATACAATCAAAGTGCTGCGATCGCAATATCTGGAGTGCTTCTTTTCCCGTACCCACTGCTGTACTCTGGACATCCCCATTACCAATGAGTTCGATAATACTTTGGGCTTGTCTGGGGTCGTCTTCTACTATTAAAAGATTTTTTACCTGACGCTCAACAAAACTTTTAATCTCAGTCAACACTTGATTTAGGGCTTCTGGAGAAACAGGTTTTTGCAAGTAGGTAATTGCTCCTAGCTTTAATCCCCGTTGCTGTCTTTCATCCACAGAAAGTATATGCACTGGGATGTGTCTGGTGCTTGGGTTATGCTTGAGACGATCCAGCACTGTCCAACCATCCATCTCTGGCATGTGGATATCCATCATAATGGCGTTCGGCTCGAATTGTTGCGCTAGTGCTAGACCTTGTTTGCTTTGTAACGCAACGATTCCTTTAAAGCCCTGCTGACGTGCCATGTCTAGTAAAATGCGGGCGAATTTATCGTCATCTTCGATAATTAACAAAACGCGATCGCCTGATTCAATTGTTAGGCGATCGTCCGGGATTTCGTTGACGCTGGAAACAGTTTTTGGTGCTGGAGAAATTTCCCCAGAGGTACTTCGGCTTTCAACCGTCACCACTTTTGAGATCGGAGGTGTCAATTTAGTTGCAACATTTTTTGCCCTTTCCCCATTGACTTCAAAGCTATTTCGTGCTGCCTGAGGCTTTGCTGTTAGCGGTAAGTAGAGAGTGAAAGTACTTCCCAGATCTGGTTGGCTGATTAGTTCAATCCTTCCGCCCAAAAGTTGAGCTAGTTCGCGGCTGATGGATAAGCCCAAGCCAGTTCCGCCATACCTGCGGCTAGTTGTACCGTCTGCTTGCTGAAATGCCTCGAAAATAATTTTCTGCTTTTCGGGTGGAATGCCAATGCCGGTATCGCTGACTGCAAAGGCGATGGTCGGCTGCTTATCTGGGGCTGTTTCAGTTACCAAACTAATTTGTAACTTCACGCCTCCCTGTTCGGTAAACTTAAAGGCGTTAGCTAAAAGATTTTTTAAGACTTGTTGCAGACGCTTGGAGTCGGTAGAAATTACTGGCGGTAATTTGTCGTCTAGTTCAATGGCGAAACTGAGCTTTTGATTCTCGGCAATTTGATGAAAAGTTTGCTCTATAGATGTCCGCAAATCCACAAAGGCAACTTGCTCGATATCTAAAGACATTGTACCGGACTCAATTTTTGCCAAATCTAAAATGTCATTAATTAGTTCTAATAAATCGGTTCCAGCAGAATAGATTGTGCGGCTATACTCTACCTGTTTTTCGGTTAAGTTATTCAGAGAATTATCTGATAGCAATCTTGCTAAAATTAACAAGCTATTTAGCGGCGTCCGTAACTCGTGGGACATATTCGCCAAAAATTCTGATTTATATTTGGAAGATAGTGCCAGTTGCTCGGCTTTTTCTTCTAATGACTGCCTAGATTGCTCAATTTCCCGGTTTTTGCGGGCAACTTCTTGATTTTGGATTTCTAAGAGTTCTGCTTTTTCTTCTAGTTCTTCGTTGAGTTGCTGCAATTCTTCATTAGATTGCTTGATAATGAATTGTGATTCTTGCAATTCGTGGGCTTGTTCTTCTAGCAGTTGATTGCTTTGTTGTAGTTCTTCTTGCTGGCTTTGCAGTTGCTCTGTTAAAGCAACAGATTCGGCAAGTAGTTGCTGAGTTTGCAATTGGGAGGCGATGTTATTTAAAAATACACCCAAAATTTCACTTAATTGCTCTAGAAATGTCAGGTGTAAGTCTTTAAAAGATACAAAAGAAGCAAGTTCAATTACGGCGCTGACTTTAGTTTCAAATACTATGGGCAATACAAGAATATTTAGTGGCGGAGCTTCTCCCAAGCCAGAAGTTATGCGGATATAGTCACTAGGAACTCCGGTTAAAAGGATTCTTTGTTTTTCTAGGGCGCATTGTCCTACTAATCCCTCGCCCAAGCGAAATTCGTTTGCCAAGTTTTTACGTTCTTTGTAAGCATAACTACCCAACAACTTCAGCACTGGCTCGTCGTTTTTTGAGTCCATGATATAAAAAACACCAGCAGACGCCCCAACCAGGGGTGCTAGATTCGACAAGATCGTGCGAGACACACTTTCTAAATTTCGCTGCCCTTGAAGCATTTGGGTAAATTCAGCCAAATTAGACTTGAGCCAGTTTTGCTCGTCATTGTTTTGAGTTGTGTAGCGCAGATTAACGATCATTTGGTTGAAGGTTCGCTTCAGAACGCCAATTTCATCCTGGCGATCGCTATCTGGTAAATTAACCGATAAATCCCCATCTGCTACCTTTTCAACTAAATCAGAAACTCGCTTGAGCGGTAGTGAAATGTGTCTGGTGAGGATAATTCCAATCAAAACCAAGATTGCAGCAAATAAAGGAATACTATAAACAATAGTCGCCAGTGTTTGACGAGCAGCTATCTGTGCCCGCTCAGAACGCTGCTTAAGAAGTGCATTTTCCTCATTTTTCATCGCTTGCAGCAGCTTCTGGATCTGATCCATCAGCCGCTTACCCTGGTCTGTTTTGATGGCTTCTTGGGCAACTTCTAAGCCCTTGGTCTGCCGTAGTGCAATGACATTTTTCATTACAGCCATTCTCTCAGTTACCAGCGGCTGCAAAATATCAATCCGATTTTGTTGGTTGGGGTTATCTGCTATTAACCTTTGAAGTTCCTTGATTTTTTGATTAAGCAATTGGGTGGCAGTGTTATAAGGTTCTAAATAACGCTGTTCTCCAGTAATCAGGTAACCACGTTGCCCAGTCTCAGCATTTGTCAATTCCAAGTTGACTTCTTCAATTTGACTTAATACTTGATAGGTGTGGTTTTCTCTGCGCGAAGTTTCAATTAACTCATTCGTGCTTTGGTAAGAGATTAGACCAATTGAGGTCAGAATTGCTAGGCTTAAGGTAAAACCTGCCCCAATTTTGGTTCCAATCTTCAAACGGTTCAACATTTTTTCAGACAGTTAATAATTTAAATTTTTTCTTGCGGCTATAAATATTTTGATATTCTTTCAGCTATTTAAATAGTGAAAGTATTTCTAAATTGGTCGGATTAAAATGCTGAGTTTTTTATTCATGTATATTAATATATTTTTGTATTTATATAGTTATCTTAATAACATCTTATCAAAACTTTCACATAACAGTTTTAATAAGCCTGGAGACAGTATAACTTATCTCAAAAGAAGCAACCACTTAATTTTCTAATTAAATCTCGCGGTGGATAATTAAATTTTGAACTGCGAGTATAAGTTGAATATCTAATTTTAATTTAAAAAGGTGCTTTTTATGAGTGCAGTAATCGAGCTAGCAAGACCAAAATTTTCTAAAGGACAAAAGGTAGAATTTATTGGTGGATTAGGAACTATAATACAATGTTGCCGTCACTCTGGAAATTGGTCGTATCTTGTAGAAATGGAAATGGGTGCAGAACCAGAAATGGGCAGAATTGGTTGTGAAACTACTATTGTACTATTTGAAACAGATATTATTTTACTCGAAGACCGCGCTCTTGCGGCTTAGGATTTCAAGATGCGATTATCTTCTTGCAAGGTTCAAATCCCCGGCTCACCTAAAAAGCCGGGGATTTAAATAGATTAGGATTGACATTTAGCTAGAGGTTACTAATCACCTGGCGATCGCTTTTAATTGGATGGACTACGGATTGGTTATAAATCCGAAAATTTTGAATCTTGTTACTTTCTAAAATAGCTCTTGCACCTGCCATATAGATATCAGTAGCGTTTAGAAATACAATAAAATTGCCAAGATTCAATTGATGTTCATAATATTTTGCTAAATCTTCAGAAAGTTCTAAAGGATAATAGTTACCTTTAGTAATTACTGAAACTTGACTCATAGGAAAGCCGGCTTTTTTGAGTTCTGTAAGTGCTGTTTCTACATCTTGACGCTGACAAAAAACACCAACTCCATGTTTATAGCGACTTTTTGGGGATAAATATGGCTCGTAGATACCCCGGTATTGAATTCTATGGCGATTAAAAATCCTCTGAGCAAAACGAATTTCGATTTCTATGCCGGTTACTATCACCAAGTAGTAACCTTGGAAGACTAAATCGCTATAAACCTGTGCTTGTTCTTGAGGAATTCCCAAAGGTAGCAATGCGCCAGCCAAATTACCTGCGGGTACGCCGATCGCACCACCTGTGATGGTGGTAGCGATCGCTGTTGCTTCTGCTCCCGCTAGCATAACTTGGCCCATACCAGGAATTGCTAACTGATTTATACAGCTAACAAGACCGCCTAAAGTACCACCAGTGAATTCCTCAGATGTACTGCTAGTGTCCTCTTTAGCCTTAACACCAGCAATATCACTTTGTTCTTCTGCCTTGCGTGCAATTACAGAAACTTTGTGCATTGGGAAGCTTGTAGCTCGCAGTTCCTGAAGTGCCAATTCTGCTTCTGAACATTTAGCGAAAATTCCGATAAATTTCCGCTCTTTTTCTAATGTCATTTTCTCTGTTTTGACTCAAAGTGATTCCCAAAAATGTTAACTAAGTTCTGACAATTAAACAGCACTTCGAGTTAGTAATCCCCAAAGGAAAATCAATAGCATTGCGCCAAGAACAGCAAATAAAATGCTTCCCAACGATAAAGCTCCTACAGATGCGGCGGCCGCCGAACCACTTCCTAACAAGACTTGACCTAAATAACCACCAACTACGGCTCCGAGAATTCCTAATACAATGGTGGAAAGAATACCGCCACCTTGGGTTCCTGGATAGAAGAATTTAGCTAAAGCACCTGCAATTAAACCCAAAACCAACCAAGCAATGATGTTACCCATAATCTTTCTCCTTGTAAGAATGTTGTTTTATTTGACAATTTAATATTAAAATTTTTCCGATAAATTCCCGATCTATCTGGAGAACTAATATCAAAAATCTTCAGGCATTATTTGATGTTCGCAAGGCTCAGATACCTGGCTTGTTAGAGAAGTAGGGTATTTAGTTGTTAGTGAATAAAGCCATACTTACTTATTCGTGAAAAACTAGCTGCTTAGGTTGGATTGAGCGACGTAGACACCTAGAAGACGGCTTAATACGTGATTTTTAACATCATTTGCAATGCTTAATGCCAAACCTAACCCTCCCGCCTCCTTCCCTACTTATTAGGCTTAGGAGTAAGAGATGATTTATAAAGTAAACCTGAAATTGTAGGACGCGTTTGTGTACGCTGTAGCCTAAAAAGGGGGGCTTAGTTCCCTCCTTTTTAAGGAGGGTTAGGGAGGATCGAGTCTTAACTGAACTGTATTGGGATATAAGCGATCGTATTAGAGCCTATTTATAAAGTAAGTATTAAGGTAGTGGTCTGCCAACCCAAACACGCTAGTAGTGGACTGACACGACTAAAATGATGCAATAGATTTTATTGTGGGATGGGTGTCCTCACCCGTCCGGACGGGCAGGATGCCCACCCTACAAGAGTTTACTAATTCACCATTTTAGTCTTGTCACGCCAGTAGGGTGGGTTACTGCGGGAGCAAGGATTTGGGACTTTGAGAGAGTACAGATTAGCCGCAGGGCACCATATCTTTCGGTGCGTTAAGCGTTGCGATAACGTACCCTACAATTTAAGGTTTGCCTTATAAATCATCTCTTAAGCCTTTTGCCTGTTGCTGATTGCCTATTTACTGCTACCAACTCCTATGATTTCATCTCAAGATAGAGCAATAGAAGTATTCTTTTCTATCTTCAGGGTATTACTTTAATTTTCTTCAGATGAATTCAACTTTTAAATAAGTCTACAGAACGGATAAAAATATTTTTCAGAAAAACATCTAGAGATAGAAGTATTTATTTTTTAGAAGAACTATTCTATAAGTATTGCAGCCCAAGTTGGGTAAGCAGTAAAGAATAAATAGTTAGTGAAGTGAATTTAGGAGCAAATTATGAGTCTCGAAGATAGAGCAAAAGCAGTTGCTAAAAATGTTGAAGGTAAAGCTCAAGAAATAATTGGCGATCTCACCGGCAATCCTGATGATAAGGCTGAAGGTAAAGCTAAGCAAGTAGAATCACAGGTTCGTCATACAGTTGAAAATGTAAAAGATGAAGTTAAGAAAAATGTAGACTAAACTTAAGTTTATCTTGGGAAAAAGTCGAAGTAAAATCATAATTTACTAAACCTTCTTCCTAGTTCTAGTTTTTCTATATCTGTGTTGAACTCAGTTGTAAGGTAGTGGCTTGCAACTGAGTCAATTAAAAAATCGAAAACTCAAAACCAAATTTTGATAATACGGCTGCCAAAATAATTTTTTAAGCCATAGCTGAATTTTTGTTGACAGGTGCTAACTCATGATTAATCTATTATTTACTTATTTTTTAACAGACATATCTGTTGGCTCAGAAGCTACTTCTAGTTACTCTGCTGTACTCACCGGATTATTTGTAGTCGGTTTTATTGCTGCTGTAAGCATAGGCTCTATTGCTTGGTATAACTCCAAACGTCCTGTAGGTTGGGAAGATAAAGAGCGTCCCCAAGTCGTTCCAGAAGTAGATAAGTAATCAAATTATTGCCTACCTCCTCCTAAGTCTAAGTGTTTTTTAGTGTTCATGGATTTTACCAATGAACACTATTTTTTTTTGATAAGTAGCTCAACCTAAAAAAACGTAAGACGTAAATGTATATAAATGTAGGGTGTGTTATGCCTTATAGCAACGCACCTCCATAGACTCTACATCAACTGAGGTGCGTTGCGCTTTGCGACAACGCACCCTACGTTTTATGTTTAATTAAGTTGACCTACTTAATTCTTTGTTCAGACAATCAATTTACCCTTAAGTCTTAGAAAGACTACTCGGCAAAATCGTTTCCGCCGTCACAGGAAAATAAAAGAACTTTTAACGAACTCCAAGAAATAAATTATCCAAATATTGTGGGGTGGGCATCCTGCCCGCCCAGTTTATATGGCGGGCGAGACGCCCACCCCACAAGAGTTAATTGGATATTTTTTTATTTGGAAGTCCTCTAGTTTTCGTCAGCCAGAGGTAGACGTATTGTAAATGTACTACCTTGCCCTGGCTCAGATATGACATCGATTGTGCCTTGATGTGCTTCGATGATGCAACGAGATAGATATAGTCCTAAACCACTACCAGAACGTTGGTGTTTACCTTGGCGAAATCGCTCGAATAATATTGCTTGGTCTTGTTTAGAAATTCCCGGCCCCGTATCTTGGATACTAATAATTACATCTGGCAAATTAACATTGCAGTGAATATTTACAGAACCTTTGTCTGTAAATTTGATGGCGTTACCGATGATGTTTGTTAAAACTCGCCGCAGTTCTACGCGATCGCCCATCACCGTACTTATACTTTCACCTTTATCAAGGTTGACAACTAACCCTTTTTCTTCAGCTAAAGGAGTTAATTCTTGGGCGACTTCACTAACTAATTCCTGAATATTACAAGGAGCTATTTTTAAAGTTTTACAACCTGCTTCATGACGATAAACTTCTAACAACGTATTTACCATTTCTAGCAGGTCTTGGTTACTGCCAATCATGGTATTAATTATTTCTTGCAATTGTGGCGAAACGTCGCAAAACCTACCTTCGAGCAATAATTTTAAAATCCGGTTGGAGGCTACTAGCGGTATGCGTAAGTCGTGGGTAAAACGCGAGACAAAATCTGCCCGCAAATTAGCCATTTGGTCTCGTTCGTCGATGCTATGCTTGAGGCGCAGGAGCGATCGCACTCGTGCATGTAGTTCATCTGGATCGAATGGTTTACGAATAAAGTCATCTGCACCAGCATCAAGTCCTTGGACAACGCTGGATTCATAGTGAGCTGTAATCAACAAAATTGGGATAAATGGCAACGCTTGATTTTGTCGGATGCGTCGAGTGAATTCATACCCATCTATCCCCGGCATCATCACATCTAACAGAATTAAATCTGGCGGTGACTGCTCAACCATACTCAGAGCAATTTTACTATCTTCCACCAAGCTAAGTTCATAGTCCTTATCTTGTAGGACTGCTTCTAAGATTAGTAAATTGTCAAAAATGTCATCGACAACGAGAATTTTATCTTTTTTAACAGTTTTAGTTAAAGACATGGCTAAATAAAATAAGAAGTGCTTGGCTTATCCCTCGCAAATCTAGTAATAGCTTACTCTAATAGCGTTGAGATGATTAAAATTTCACATTTTCCTTTAAAGTTTCCTGAATTTGAGGTATCTTTTTTCAGGAATTATACTGTTTTTTCTGTTCCTCTCAGTAATAATAGTATTAAATACAACTTATTTCTCAGCATATTGCCTGCCTGACCGATCGTCCATATCTTGTGAGTAGAGTGTGAGGTGAAGTAGCTTAGCGATCAATTTTATGTGCATTTTCCGTGCTAGAGCAACGGTAAGCGATCGAACATTCAACGATTCCTAGTTCTATCAGATTTTGAGAATCAGTTGTAGCCCATAAAACATATATCTTGGCAATAATGTATCAAAATAGTTTTTTGATTGAATTGTATTGTTCGGATCGAACTCTTGCCTTTTGAAAAACTTTCGAGATAAGGTTATTTCATGTCTAATAGTAGATGCACTCCTGGGAACAATAGCAAACATATTGCTTTTTGTATAAAATCCTGAATTTGAGAACGGGATTATTTTAATGTGTACTTTAGATAGATAACAGTAAACTTAAGCAGCTATGGATGAAATCAAGATCCTCGTCATTGAAGATCATAACCTTACAAGAATTGGTTTGCGGGCTGCCTTACAAACTCAGCCAGAAGTAAGCATTGTCGGTGAAGCCGCTAATGCCGCAGATGGAATCGAGCTTGTGAAAACTCTCAAGCCTGATGTTGCTACTATCGACATTGGTTTGCCTGATATGGATGGTATCGAGCTAACACGGACAATTAGGCAATATCAAGCAGAGACTGAAGATTATACAACAAAGCTCTTGATTTTAACAATGCAGAATAGCGAACAGGCTGTCTTAGCTGCATTTGCAGCCGGCGCTGATTCCTATTGCATGAAGGATATCGAAAGTGAGAGACTAATTGAGGCTGTGCGAACAACCCATGCAGGTAGCTCATGGATCGATCCAGCGATCGCAGACCTTGTACTCCAGCAAATACGTCAAGATTTCCCCGATGCCAGCAGAGGAACAGCCACCAAAAGAGTGTTGATTGAAGGCATTGACCCAGATGTTGAAAAAACTATCGTCACTTATCCTTTAACTCAACGGGAAATGGATGTTTTAGAGCTGATTGTCGCTGGCTGTGACAATGCAGAAATCGCCAAAAGACTCTATCTCACAGTTGGCACTGTTAAAACTCATGTTCGGGGTATTCTCAACAAACTCTGTGTTGCCGATCGTACACAAGCTGCTGTGCGTGCTTTGCGTGCAGGGTTAGTGCCTTAAAAAATATAGCAGGGTTGGGGAAACAGCTAATAGGCAATAGGCAACGGGCAATAGGCTTGAAAATCTCTTTGTGTTGAGGTTTTATTGCCAACTGCTATAAAAAGATAAAAGTAAAAAGAAATACTTTGCCTTTTAACTCTTGCCTTTTTGCACTTGACAAAGGTAAAAAAATACGCAACAATAATAAATTGTGAATAAAGATAATTGCCAGCGGAACTGGCGGAATTGGCAGACGCGCTAGATTCAGGTTCTAGTGCCGCAAGGCTTCCGGGTTCAAGTCCCGGGTTCCGCATACTTTAAGTTAGGAGTTAGGAGTTGAGAGTTAGGAGTTTATTTAGTTTGTTTTAACTCCTAACTTATCACTCCTAACTCCTAACTTTAGTTATCACTCCTAAATTTTTGATGTTGACCAGCTTACAAAATTCCTTAGTCAAACAAATCCGCAAGTTACACTCTACCAAGGAGCGGCACAAGCAGGAGTTATTTTTGCTGGAAGGAACGCACCTGTTAGAGGAAGCTTGTGCGGTGAATTACCCACTAGAGACGGTGTGTTGTACCCCTGATTGGCAAGCAACCCATCCGTCATTGTGGGAGGAAGCTTGTAGCCGGTGCGATCGCGCCGAAATTGTGAGTAAAGAAGTTTTAGATGCGATCGCCACTACAGTCCAACCGGATGGTGTGGTGGCAACGGCAAAACGAAGCGATCGTCAAACTCAAGTACCATTTACTGGTTTAGTCTTAGCTCTAGAAACAGTACAAGATCCCGGTAACCTGGGTACGATGATTCGCACTGCCGCAGCAGCTGGGGCGTCTGGGTTGTGGCTAAGTGGAGATAGCGTAGATTTAGACAACCCCAAAGTTTTACGTGCTTCAGCGGGGCAATGGTTTCGCCTAGCAACGGCAGTCACCGAAGATTTAAAAGCCACAGTCCAACAAAGTCAGCAAGCAGGAATGCAGGTAATAGCAACATTGCCAAATGCAAGCTTAACTTATTGGCAAGTGGACTGGCGAAAACCGAGTTTGATATTACTGGGAAACGAAGGTGCTGGTTTGTCAGCAGATTTAGCAGCAATGGCAGACAAACAAGTGAGAATTCCTCTAAGTCCTGGGGTGGAATCCTTGAATGTAGCGATCGCAGCTGCTTTAATGTTGTACGAAGCTCAGCGGCAAATTATTTATTAGTCATTGGTCATTGGTCATTGGTCATTGGTCATTGGTCATTGGTCATTGGTCATTGGTCATTAGTTATTTGCAAATGACAACTGACAAATGACAAAGGACAAATGACTAATGACAAACTTTTATTTCGTTTTTTGCTCCAAATATTGTTCAATATCGGCAACGGCGTCTTCAAAAGCCGCTAAATCAATATCTGTCAAATCATTGGCTTCGAGTTCATTAGCACTCTCAGTATGCAATTTTGGTGTATCTTCATCCTCAGTAGGATTTTCATGTAAGATATCCTCCAATTGTTCGAGGGCTTCTTCAAACTCTTGCTCAGCATTGTAGTGCTCGGATCGGTGGCTTGGCTCCATAATGTTGACTTAAAAATCCTGATTTACTAGGGTAATTTTTTATAGACTTAAATTTTGCATATATAACATCATATTTGTGCTTATCTGCTTTATCAACTTTATAGTAAGTCCCAGTTAAAGATAGTAATCTGGGTAAAGAGTAAGAATATTCTGTGTCAGGGCAATTTACTATTAGACATTAATTGGTCGGAGGGTAAAATTACCCTTGACATAAATCTGATGCAGGGTCATACAATTGTACGCCCCTACATAATCTGTATCATTATCAACTCTACAGTAACTCGAACCGTGCCTGAAAAAACCGCAGATATTTTGGTTCGTAAATCATCTTCAGTCCGCGTAGGCGATCGCGATTATAATAAACTTCTTCCACTGCTTCAGCAGTCAAATCCATGTGAGCTTGGGTATACACTCGCCGGGGAATAGTCAAGCGCACCAGTTCTAAGTCTGGATAATAATTATCCCCTGTTTCTTTACTGCGCCCAGCAGAAACGATACCCCGTTCCATTGCCCGAATACCTGCTTCTACATACAGTTCGGCTGCTAGGCGTTGTGCTGGAAATTCATCTTGGGGAATTTGCTCTAAAAACCGTTTGGCATCTAAATAAATTGCATGTCCGCCAATGGGCACAACAATTGGAATACCCCAATCTAACAGCTTTTGTCCCAGGTATTCAACTTGACCGATACGGGCACGAATATGATCGTCTTTCACTGACTCTTCAATACCACGTGCCATAGCTTCCATATCGCGGCCAGCCATACCACCGTAAGTATGCAGACCTTCATATATTACTATTAAATTACGTGCTTCTTCGTAGAGATTATAGTCATTGAGAGCCAGCCAACCGCCGATGTTCACTAATGCATCCTTTTTGCCACTCATGGTGCAGCCGTCGGTATAGGAGCAAAATTCATGTAAGATAGTGGCGATCGCCTGATTTTTATAATCTTCCTCTCGCTGCTGGATAAAGTAGGCGTTTTCCACGGCGCGGGTAGCATCAAGAATTATGCGGATACCGTGGGTTTGGGCTAACTGATGTACCTCCCGCAAATTAGCCATTGATATCGGCTGTCCACCAGCCATGTTCACGGTTCCGGCGACGCTGATGTAGGGAATGCGTTCTGCCCCAACTCGCTCAATGAGATCTGTGAGTTTTTGCAGGTCTATATTACCCTTAAATGGATGCAATGATTGGGCATCGTGGGCTTCGTCAATAATTACATCGACAAATGTACCGCCAGCCAACTCTTGATGCAGCCTGGTTGTGGTGAAATACATATTGCCAGGTATGTAATCGCCTGGTTTAATCAATATTTGGGAAAGGATATTTTCGGCACCACGTCCTTGGTGGGTGGGTACTATGTAGCGGTAGCCGTAATATTTCTGGATGTTTGCTTCTAAATTATAGAAATTCTTGCTGCCAGCGTAAGCCTCATCACCCAGCATCATCGCTGCCCACTGATAATCGCTCATGGCTGCGGTGCCGCTATCAGTCAGCAAATCAATGTAGACATCTTCGGAACGTAACAAAAAAGTATTGTAACCCGCTGTGGCGATCGCTTGTTCCCGTTCAGCGCGAGTAGTCATTTTTAATGGCTCAACCACCTTGATTTTATATGGCTCTGCCCAAGAGCGACGGCGGCGCTCTGAAGTATGCTTGGCGTCGGTCATAGATTGATTGCTCCTTGATACCGATTAGCTAAATATTTGCACCATTGTGGTTGCTAAAACCTGCTGTTGCCAAGACCTCAAACTCAAGTACGGTTAAATATTTATCATTAGCACTTACACGGCTATAATCGCAACTTTTTATACAGTGTATTTAAAGTTGGTGAAGTACACAATCTAAGTCTCAAACTACAGCGTCAGCGTGTTTTACTTCTGAATTCTGAATTCTGAATTCTGAATTCTGAATTCTGCTATCGAGTAATTAGCCAGAGTTAATGTAACAACTAATTTAAGTGCTTCGGGGCACACAACTGAGCTATTGTTTCAATTCGCGCTTGCTCCATCAATTCCCGAACTTGCGATTGATTACAACCGTAGGTAGATGCTAATAATTCTTCGCCTTGATTTTTTGCATCATCGACAGATGCACCAAAGCTCATGATTTCTTCGTCTTGGTTACCTGTAATTTTATCAACTGGAATGATACAGATATATTGAGGTTCGTTTTGCCTGATTTCTTGCACCATATTTACTAACCTCACTGATAATAAATGTCTATTTTTAATATATTTCTAACTCCAGATAAACACTCGTCGCTTCGCTTTGAATTCAAAATTAATAATCCCCATAAATAATAGGGCTTGTATCATGAGTCTGTTTCAACCAAAGAGAAACAGAGTCAATATTTCCGTACTTGAGATTTGAAAACCAAAATTTTTTATACACGGTTAAGAAAGTGTTAAGAATTCTCTCAAAATCCTACTTATCAGAAGTGTAAACAGTTACCTATGTAAGAATTAACTTAAGCATCAATAAATATCTTTTTGTAAAGTTTTGTTTGGTTTTGAGCTAGTAATGAATTCTAAATTCTGAATTGGCTCAGTAAAAACATCATAAAAATTGGAGGTTATAAAATGGCATTCCGGAATAACTCAGTCGCTAATTTATGGCAGAGAATACAACAAGATTCAGTGGTTTGGGGATCGTTAGGTCTTTGGATTACTGCATTAGTTGTAGTGTTAGTGATGCTGGCAATGTTTTCTAACGCTTAATAAGGGCAAAATTAGGGAATTTAAAGAAATAAACACAACAGTTTGAAGTTGGTGAATGATGACTGTTGGCTGTTGACAGTAGGATATTCTTTTGTTTGGAAGTCGCTTATTCTATTTATAGTTCCTGGGTAGCAGCCTGGGAACTAAGATAGGATAAGGTGAGATTTATAGAAAAATTATGAACTGCAAAATTGTTGCTACACTCGTAGTTTTAGCTACTACTAGCTTTGTAACTCCCGTTAAATCTCAAGAACCTGCAAATGAAACTCCAGCAACATCAAATGAAGTTGTGAATGCTTGTATTCAAAATCAAGCCCAAAATTTACCAAATCCTTTTACAGATGTTCCGTCAGACCATTGGGCTTTCAAAGCAGTTATGACCATGCACTATTGTGGTGCATTTCGCCAAGCTACACCACCAGCTTTATTTGAAAAACTCCAACCAACTGAACGCCAACAGCAACGGCAGCAAGAACAGCAGTTTGAAAAATAAGAAATATAAATAAGAATTCAGAACTCAGGAATCACAATTTAGCATAAATTCTCTACGTCTGGGTATTCCTTTATAGGGAAATTATTCTGACTCCTTTTTATAATTACTTCAACATAAAAGAATTAGCAAAAATTAAACTCAGATTTAATATTCCATCGCTTCCCGTCGTGAAGTAATAGGGTTAATTTGTCAGCGGTAAATTCAAAATGCAACTGACGTTTTTCAAATTCTGGCCAAGCAGCTTTAAAATTTTGCTTTGTTAAATCTCGAAACGCAACTGTCATGTGAGGTGCAAAAGGTCTGGTTTTAGAAACTTTGTCAACAATTCCCAACTTACTTTCGACATAAGCCATTAAATCCGCTTGCAAAGTCAAAAGTTCTTGGCTTCTCACCACATCTATATATATAACGCGGGGTGGAAAGGCGGCAAAACCGCTGAGTGTGATGGGTATTGACTTTTGTTCGCTAGCAAATTCTCTCAAAGATGTTTCTAGCAATGAAACATTAGTATCTACCCATTCAAAGGGCGGTTGCAGGGTAATATGAGGCGGAGATTTTTGTGCCCCACGACTGGCAAAATTATCAGCAAAATACTGCCTAATCTGATTAGCGTAGTCCTGAATCTCTTGCGGTGGTAAAAGGGCAATAAAAAAACGGCTCATCATTAATTATTTTTATTCCTTAGTAATTAGAAAATACCAGAAAATAAATTATCCAATATTGTGGGATGGGCATCTTGCCCGTCCTTTAGTGTTAGCGGGCAAGATGCCCGCACCACAAAAAATTTTGTTTTAGTTAAATGTTCAGTAAATTACTGTAGTTAGTCTAGATTGTTACTAAATTGCTACCCAAAAATAGTAATAACTTAAGCAGGATACCTGTTGCAACTGGAGTTCAGAAGCTTATGCCAATATTTGTCAAAATTGAACAAGGGAAAGTCGATAAATCTACCTTTGACCAATATGTACCAGCCCATAAAGCCTACATTCAAGAGTTGATTGCAAAAGGACACAAAGCGCGAACAGGCTATTGGGCAGAAGCCGAAGGCGGGATGTTGCTGTTTGAGGCAGCTTCAAGGGCTGAGGCAGAAGCGATTGTAGCTAGCGATCCCTTGGTACAACACGGTTGTGTCAACTACCAACTTTATGAATGGCGGATTGTTATGGAATAAGACACATTTACTGAATTTTAATGTTATGCTTTTATAAGACCTGGATCTATGCGACTGCAACACCCAAATCTTGTCAGAACCGGAAGGTAGCAGCAACACGGGAGGCTTGTGGTAGGCGTAGTCTCCGGGTCGCCCTATTTTTAGGAGCGTTCGGGAGAAATGCCTGGTTTTGGAGATATTGTTCAAAAAGCTTTTTACCTTGGTGTAGGACTAGCTTCTTACGCTGGCGAAAAAGCAGGGGGAAAATTAGCCGAACTGCGATCGCAAGTCCAAAAACTGGCAGACGAAATGGTGGCCAAGGGCGAAATGTCCACAGAAGAAGCCCGACGCTTTGTGGAAGATATGATGAAGCAAGCCCAACAACCGCAAGCATCTGGTGAAAATCCTGAAAAAACACCTCCTTCAGAACCTCGCCGCATCGAAATTTTAGAGGAAGATGAAGAGCTAACGGTGAAAGAGGCATCAACTGACAACAATGTAGATTTATTACGCCAACAAGTGCTAGAACTGCAAGATGAGTTAAAACGATTGCAACGCGATTAGTAAAAAGCATTGTTTTACTTCTAAATTCAGTAATAACTGGCAGTTTGACATAGCGGTATATATATAAAATTGATATGATACATTGCCTAATGTGTACTTTAGTACATAAAATTAGACACTACAAAACGTCCTGTTTATAGCCTGTAAAGGCCTCAAGTTTATGGAACAGTGGCAAAAAGATTTAGTAGAAATCGTAGAAACAGTAGCAGATGAAGTAGAGCGTTTCTTCCTGGGAATGGGTGAAATGGTAGACGCGTTTTTTGAGTTAACGGAAGAAATTAGCGAGCAAGTACACAGTAACGTTATCACTGAAGTCGATCGGTATTTACAAGATTTAGCTGAACCGATGATGGAAGCTTACTGGGACTTGGAAGATGTTGTGGCAGATATAGATCCGGGTTTTCCCTATTCAGTGGAACCCACAGCCGAAAAAAATCCAGCTTGCATCGGTTGTACTCACTACCACGGCCAAGTTTATGGTGGTAACTTGTTAGTTTGTGCTATGCATCCCAACGGTTATGAAGATGAAACTTGTCCGGACTGGGAGAAGGAGGAGTGTTGAGGAGTGTTGAGGAGATGGGGAGATGGGGAGATGGGGAGATGGGGAGATGAGGGAGTGTGGGAAAAAAATTTCTTCCCTATCCTCCCACACCTCCCACCCCTCACACACTTGCTGCTTGCTCTGTATGCCCCATGCCCAATGCCCTGTTTGCCCAATTACTAATGACTAATGACCAATGACAACTAACAATTTACCTGAAAGTGTATCTGGGCCAAGCCAAGAAATGAAGTATGGCGAGCGTAATATAGCAGAAGGCCAACTAATTACATTTCCTAATCCGCGCCTGGGAAGGCGATATGACATTAGCATTAGTTTGCCGGAATTTACTTGTAAATGCCCATTTTCGGGGTATCCTGATTTTGCGACTATTTATATTACCTATGTGCCTGATGAACGAGTAGTAGAGTTGAAGGCACTCAAACTTTATATTAATAGTTACCGCGATCGCTATGTTTCTCACGAAGAATCTGCTAACCAAATTTTGGATGATTTTGTCGCAGCTTGTGACCCCTTAGAAGTCACTGTAAAAGCAGATTTTAGCCCTCGTGGCAATGTTCATACTGTAGTTGAAGTACGTCACCAAAAGAATCATTAATTATTGGGCATGGGGTATGGGGCAAATTTGGATAGGGAAAATGGACAAGGGGGGATCTTTCCTTTGCCCTTTGCCCTTTGCCCTTTGCCCAATTACTAATGACTAATGACTAATAACTAATGACATTAACAGCCAAGATGTGTAAAGTAGTTGAAGATCGGTTAGCAAATCTTATCTTTAACGCATCCATCTATGGATAGAAAAAGTAGAAAAACCCAACGCCTTTTGCTGCTAGTTGTTTCTTGTAGTATAACAGGCGTAATTTTAGGAGGTACTGCCAGTTGGGCAGAAAGCAATCTGTGTTTGCAAGATAGCAAGGTTACAAATGATTGCATAACCCAAGATCCAATCGAAAAAACTATCCAAGGAATGAGTACAGGATTGTTAGCTGGGGCTGGAGCTGCTTTTGGTGCAGCATGGCAGTTACGCCATGAAGATTAAGTTATATAAAACTTACGCTAATTAATTCACAATTTACCATTACTAAATTGACAAAAACAGAAGTCTGAGCTAAGGAAACCTTGGCTCAGAACTTCGGCGATAAATCTTGCGATTGGACATCCAAGTTTATTGGCGTAAGAACTTAAAAGCGATAGTTGCGATCGCGTACCCACATACTAATTGGTAGTGCGTTTCCTTGAGGATCGACTTTCGCCTTGACGACGATGGGTGGTACTTGTCCTCTCCGGGCGCGTTGGGCTTGCAAGTCGTTTCTAATCTGCTGCCGTTGGTTTTCCGGGATGTAATATGTTTCTAAGCCGTAGTTGACGGAACCATCCTGGTAGACACCTCTTAAGGCTACTTGATTAGCTCTTAAGGAAGTGGGGCGCGAGCTGCTGACTCTTAACGGTCTCCAAGCTGTAGGGACACCACGACCAGAAGATACTTGCTCTTGTAAAGTTACGTAGATGTTGGTTCCTTCAGGCAATCTTCTGCCGCTTCCACGGCCTTTGCTAACTATGGTCTGCCAACCAGGCAGTCTGCTCAAATTAGCAGTCCGGGAGATGTTATAGTCTAACTCTAGAGCGTTTCCTTGAAGGACATCATTAGGGTTTACAGGTACGGTTTGCAAAATCACCGTCTTGCCCGTCATGTCTGTATAAAGTGCTTGGGCTGGTACTGCCATAATTAACGCGGTTTGCACCGCCAATGGTGCTATTAACCGCCAAACGGGTAAAGGCTTATTCGATTTTTGTTCGGTAGCAATCAAGTAATCCCGAAAAGTGACTGTATTGGAAAATTCAGCTTCGGGAGACAAGGATTTATTTTTAGATTCAGAAGAATTACTGGTCATGAGCGTAGTCCTAAAAAGCAGGGGTATTGAAGAGGACAAAATTAACGAGGTTAGGACTGACGCAGAGAAACTTTAACAATTTTAGATTTACAATTTTGGACTTCGACTTCGCTTAGTCGAACGATTTTGGATTGAAGAAAAAATCTCAAATCTAAAATCCCAAACTTTTACTGACTTGGTGAATTCTGAATTCTGACTTGGTGAATTCTGAATTCTTTCTTCCACTACTTTTGGCTTGTAGACTTAGATGTACCGATTTGGCGGCGTTCAAACCAAAGTCCAGCACTAATTAAAGCTGAACCGCACAAAATAAAAACCAGGGACTTAAATAGTAAGTCGGTATCATACTCTTGTACCCGACTGATAACTTGGAGTGTGAATAACAGCATACCGCCCCAAAAGGAACTTCTGTTATTTAATTTCAATCCTTCTTGAATTAGCCCCCAGGCTAATGTTGCTAGAAGTACGTTGAAAATAAAAATCCCAAGTTCATCAATTCGGCTGATAGTTTGATGCCAAAAAGGCGCTAAGGCAATAAACACAAGAAAAGTAGTAATGACAGCAGTGGTAAAAATCACTTCGCGGCGCGGAGGATTATTCCTTTGACGCAGCAGAAACAACCATTGCAACACCGCTAAGCCGCTGAGAATCCCTAAATCAATTATTGGCAGAGACTCGAACAAATTTGTCAAAGTCGTTGGCTGATTAGAGCTATAATCTGGAGAATCCCAGACCCAACGAAAAGACAGGACATAGAAGATCGCACCAAAGCTTACCAACGCTAAATTACGAGCCAGGGATTGAAACAATCTGTAATTTATGGTTGGAAACAGCAGGTCATCATAACTCCAGAATAATGCAGGTGGGAGTGCAAAAGCAAAAGAAGCCACCCAAGGGGCTATATCAGCATAATTTAGCAGTGGAAGAGGATTCAGGTTGGCTTGCAAGGAACTAGCAAAGACAAAGGCTGCTAGGACAAAAATCCAGCGCGATCGACAGAAGTAAGCCAAGGGTACAAATACCAGCCACGCCAACAGAGGCATATGCTGTACCACTAGTCGCGACCAAGTTGCTTCACTTGAAGAGTACCACAAATCTTCTAGCCCCGTCCAATAGCCAATTTCCACAAGGATAATTGACAGAATTCCTAAAGAATTTAAGAACAGACTATAGGCTATGACTGCAACACCAAACCCCCAAGCGAGAAACAATTGGGAAATTGAACCGCTAATATTGAACATCTGGGCCATTAGCAGTAGATTTGCGCCTAAAATGAAAGCACTTAAAATTAGCAAACCCTCTCCCAGTAAACGTTTGCTTTGTTGTGGCTTCTTTCCTTGAGCTTGTCTCCAAGTGTAAAAACCAGTTATGGCCGTTGCAAAAAACAAACTCATCAGCAGAATAAACTTGACTTCTCGTGAGCCTGACTGCCAGTTTGCTGCTACAAAGGTAATTATGCCTAAGCATAAAAGGATGCTGCCTATAGCAATCACGATCGCAATAAAGCGATCGCGTGCAGCAGCCTCCAGGTTTTTAAATTGGTAACGTTCTGCTATTTGTTCGTACTGCGAAGAACTAATTATTCCTTCATCCCTCCATAATTGTGCTTCTTTGCGTAATTTTTGCCCAAAATTATCTAAGAACATGACCTTCTCCGGTGCAGTGGGGTAGCTTGGCCATTGCATTCCCAATGGCGGTCATTATATTTTGAGTATGAAGCCAAAAGCCTTAATTACACTGTTCTTGTGTAACAGTTTTAGTTGTATTCTGATACAGCTAAATTAGTAAGAATTCAGAATTTTGGCCGCAATTATTGATAGATATACATGGAAAAACCTTCTAACTTATTACTTAAACTCTCGCGGCGGTTGTTTACAAATCTAGACGAACAAGAAAAATTTATTGAGGCGTTAATAAATCCTCAACTGTTTACATCTAGCATTCTTTGGTGTCAGGAAAAACCAGAAAATTCACCTTTGGCTGTGGAAAAGCCTGTTAATTGGCAACCGCAATTTATAGACCGTTTACAGTTGGGAGAAAAACCTGGCCAACATTCACTGCATGAAAAAGGATATTTTTATTGTTTGGATTTTTCTTCTGTGTTTGCGGCTTCTACTTTGTTAACAATTCCTCAGCCAGTAGGTTTAATTTTTGATATGTGTGCTGCACCCGGCGGAAAAAGCATCTTTGCTTGGAAAGCTTTGCAACCTGATTTACTCATCAGTAATGAAGTGATTGGCAAACGTCTGGGAATGCTAATTTCTAATTTAAAGCGTTGCGATATTAGTCCTAATGCTGTAGTTCATAGAGATTCGAGTATATTTGCCGAAATGATTCCAGCTTCTAGCAACTTGGTAATAGTTGATGCTCCTTGTACTGGACAATCACTACTTGCTAAAGGCGAAAAAGCACCTGGTTGTTTTCATCCAACTGCTATTAATAAAAGTGCAAATCGACAAAAACGGATTATAGCTAACTCTGCTAAACTGGTTGCACCACAAGGATATCTTGCTTATATGACTTGCACCTATTCACCAGAAGAAAATGAGCAGGTTTGTGAGTGGCTTTTGGAACGTTTTCCTCATTTTCAGCCGATGGAAATTAATCATTTAGCAAAATATCAGTCTCATTTAACTATGATGCCTTGTTATAGGATGTTTCCTCAAGATAGGTTAGGTGCGGGTGCATTTACAGTACTGTTTAAAAATACTAATGAAAATGGAAATGAGGAAATTAACTTAGATGCGATTTCTTCTCTATATATTTACCAAAATATAGGAGTCAGATTTAATTTTTGAAAAATCTAAGTCAGGACTTACGCACTCAGATTCCCCAACCGCCTTAAAAAGGGGGCTTAGAGGTTGTTTGAAAAGTCATGTGTATTTTATCAGGAGCGATCGCCATTTGAAAACTGCGGGCGGCCGATCCTGCTGATATCTTTTAACATCAAAGTTCGAGGGGAAGGTTAATTTGAAAAGTTGAACCTTGACCAACTGTACTTTTGACAGTTATTTGGCCATTGTATCCTTGCACAATTTGTTGAGCGATCGCTAGTCCCAGCCCAAAGCCGCCTGTTTCACGAGAACGAACAGTATCTACACGATAAAAGCGATCGAAGATATGTGGTAAATCAGCAGTCGGAATACCAATGCCGTCATCTTTAACCTGAATTACCGCCCAGTGAGACTGGGTAAAAAGTAGTAATTCGACTTTGCCGCCTGCTGGTGTATATTTAAAAGCATTAGTCAGTAGATTAATCGCCGCTTGTTTGAGCAAATTAGCATCAGCTTCTAACATTACGGGTTGTTCTGGAAATCGCGCATTGAAATTGAGGTTTTGGGCAGGAGCCTGAGCTGCAAAATCCTCAGCAAGGGATTTTAAGATTTCACGCAAATCAACAGGTTTTAATATCGTGTCCGTCAGCGAACCATTATGACGCGACAGGAAAAGCAGATTATTAATTAGCGTACTCATGGATTTAGCAGTTTCGGCAATATTTTGCAACCGCAATCTTTGTTCGGATAAATCTTCAGGTGGCATCAGCGCAACCTGGGCATTACTCAATACCGTAGCCACCGGTGCGCGTAATTCATGAGAAGCATCGGCTGTAAATCGCTGCAATTGCTGATAAGCCCGCAGACTTGGCCGCATCGCCAACCCACCCAAAAACCAACCCGTAATTCCAATTACACCAAAGGTAACAGGAACCCCCAAAGTGAGAAACAAACGGGCTTGGTTCAAGCTACTGTGTAAAGAGTTCATTGGAACCGCCGTTTGAAAGTAGCCAATTAGCTCCTTATCTGACAAAACAGGAACTGTAACTTGGCGAACCCAGGTTGTTTTGCTGGGTAAATCTGAATTGAGTGGTGTTTCCAGCGCTTGAAATCCTGGTTCAGCAGTCAATTGTTTGTTACCAGACGAACCAATAAATTGCACCAGTTGTTTCTGAGAGTTATACCATCGGGCGTACACCAGTCCACCATTCAACGATGCACCGTTTTCCACAGGAGTTTGTTGGCTGTGCTGATTTTGCCATTGACTTTGATAAAGCGAGTATTCAGTTTTAGCAGTAAAAGCCTTACTTTGTGAAAATAGTTCCTCATCAAAAACCTGCAACTGTTCTTCCACACTCAGACAGTAACCCACCCCAGCAAAGGCAAACAAAATTCCACCCATCGACAGGGCAAACCAGTGAGCAAGATTACGACGGCTATGTTCAAACATTGGGGGTTGGTGACTGGTGACTGAGGACTGGGGAATGGGGAATGGGGCATTGGGGATGCAGGAGGTGTGGGAGGTGTGGGAGGAGGGAGAAGCATAAATTCTCTTTCCCCCACTGCCCCTGCTCCCTGCCCCCCTGCCTCTTAGTCCCCAGTCACCAGTCCCCAATCCCCAGTCCCTCAATTAATTTGGCGGATTTAACCGATACCCCATGCGATGCACGGTTTCTATCCAGTCTTTGATACCAATAGTTTGTAGGCGTTGGCGTAAACGGCGAACTAAGGTAGTAACTGCGTTACTTTCGGGTTCTTCTCCCCAATTCCAAAGGGCTTGTTCAATTTGGCCGTGAGATAAAACTTGACGGGGGTGACGCATCATATATTCCATTAATTGAAACTCGCGGCTGGAAAGTTGAGTTGTTAAGGAACCGCGTTCGAGTATCAAATTGGATAAATGAAGTTGCAAATCGCCTAAGGTAAGTATATCTCCTTGCCACATTGGCGATCGCCTCCCTAGTGCCCGCACCCGTGCCAATAATTCCATCACATCCACGGGCTTGACTAAGTAATCATCGGCTCCAGCATCTAAACCTCTGACTTTATCTGAAACGGTGTCTTTTGCTGTCAGCATGAGTATGGGAGCGACTTTACCCGCCTGTCGATACACTTGACACAATTCTACGCCACTGACTTTAGGCAACATCCAATCTAAAATCAGCAAATCATACTCTTTGCGAAAAACATACCACTGCGCCGTTTCACCATCAGTCAGCGCATCTACTATATGCCCTGCTTTCAACAATGCTGCTCTTAGTGGCTCTAACTGCGATGGGTCATCTTCTACTAGTAAGATCAACATTCCATTTGCTTAACTTGCTGTCTTTGTTTACTTCCTAGCCTTAAGATTTAAAGTGAAATAGTAACACAGAAGTAACAGTAAGTATTCTATCTCATGCTTTCCATGCAGCAACTTCGACGTTTTCAAGTGTTGCGATCGCTGGGCTTGGTGTTTTGGTTGTCCTTACCGTTGATTGGGCTAGTTTTTTGGCTGGGAAGCGGCTTTGTTGGAGATCGAATTTTGAGTCATTCCCGCACCACCAAAAAATATCTCCTAACTGATACCCAATCAGCACGGCAAATGATGAAAAAAGTAGTAGCCATTGAGGTGGAAATTCTTCGACAACAAGGAATTTCACGGGTAAACGTGAAAACGAATAATTCAGCCCTCAAAACGATAGTATTTGAATTTCCAATTACCGATATGAGCCAACTTCAAGCTACTCTCAGTCAGGAGTTAGGCTTACCACGCGATCGAGTTCAAGAATTGATTGTGGAAGTAGGGGAGTAGGGGAGGCAGGGGAGGCAGGGGGGCAGGGGGAGAGGGAAGCAGGGGGAGAGGGAAGTTTAAACTCTCTTTGTCAAACTCAATTTTTTTGACGAACCGTCATCGCGCAGCGTCTCGTTGGAGAAGGACGCCAAAGATGCAAAGAGAAGAAAGAAATGCTTAACTGAACTGTATTGTTACTTAGAAATTACCAACCAATAAATTATTCAATCTTGTGGGGTGGACATCTTGTCCGCCCTAGCCATTGGGCAGGCGAGACGCCCACCCGACAATAAAAATTGAATGTTTTTTTATTCCGATTTACAAAAAGCAATCAAAGAATTAGAATTTAATGAATCCGAAGAAACCCAGCTTTTTCAATTATATTTTGTCCTCGATCGCTTAACAGATAATTAGCGAAGAACTCTCCGGCTTTCTCCTCATCTTGACCATTTTTCTTAACAATTACAAACAAGTAACGAGTCAGCGGATAATCATTGCTTGTTAACGCATCAATATTAATTTTGTGATTTTCCCAGCGACACTTCAATCCTGGTAGATTTCCAGGCTTATCTACAGCAATTACTTTCCCAAGCTCCCGAATAATTGGTAGAGTTTTAACAATACATTGGTTAATCAACTCAGAAGCTGAAGCATAATAGATAGCTCCATCATTGAGATTTTTACCTACTAGTTTTAGGGCTTGAGTAGTAGTATAAATAAACTTAACATTTGCACCAAAATTATCGCTTACCAAAATATTTTCTTTGAAAAATTCAGTTGTACCACTACCATCAGGACGAGAATAGGGTGTGATTTGAAGATTCGGGCCGCCCACCTGTTGCCAGTTGGTAATTTCACCTGTATAAATACCTTTAAATTGCTCTATACTCAAACCATGAATATTCAAACTAGGGTGAACAGCGATCGCGATCGCATCGATGGCAACAGGCACTTGCTTTAGCTTTATCCCCAAACCAGCCGCACGCAAAAACTCATCATCTCTAATATGTCGTGAAGATTCGGCAAAGGAAATTTGACCTTCTAATAACATTTTGATTCCCGTGCCCGAACCTAATTTCAAAGTAGGATGTGTATGGTATATCAGGTTAAATTGCGGCCACTTAGCTTGAATTTTTTTATCGATTAATTCTCTAATTGGTTCCCAAGAACTACTTCCCCCATAGAGAAATATTCCTGACGGTGGTAATGGCAGCACTACATTCCAGCTAAACCATAACATACATACCAAAATTACACTAAATAAGCTAGCTAATAACCGCAATTTAATATTTTTATTAATTGTATGGCTAAAATTGTTTGGCGTTTCATAAGTAGGCTCTTTTCGGTTATTGCCACACATGACTTCCCAAGTCAATGGTTCAATATTGGGTTCAATACAAATTGTCGGTAACCAAATCGCACCTGGATATTCTGATTTAAAGTGTTCTAGGCGTTTACGTGCTTTTTGGACAGAAGCAAATAGAGAGTTCTTATTAGTAAATTCTTGAAAAAAGTATTTCAAAAACTCTACAGCTACCAAGTCTGGCACGGGTTCGCGCATGACTATAATCCGAGGTAAATGTAGTTGTAAAAGTTGATGAGCAAATCCCAAACCATCACAAGAATTAAAAATTGCCAACTGCAAACCTTTAGAAATAGCTTGCTTTAAAGCTTCTTGAAACTCTTCAATACTCAAGCTATCTTTATCGTTAAGCTCAATCCAACCTATCTGTCCATCTTTTTGACTGCCACTATGTCCCGTGAAAATAAAAATATGATAGCCTTGTTCGTTCCAAAGAGCTTCAGACAATTCCTTTCGAGTTGGTTGCATTAAACAGATTACTTCTACTCCATTTTCCTCTAGCTCTTGAATTACTTTTAAATCATCTTTAGTGTTAATGCCATCGCTCCTACCAACAGCAACCAAAATTCTGATATTCTTGGCTTTCGGTACTACTTTATTTTTCAGATGATTGGCATTTTTCGGCGAACTGAAGGCAACTTCCACTTGGGGATAGTGTTGTTCAAATAAATCCCATTCTTGCCAAGGAAGACGACGTAAATCTATATCTTTAGCATCAATGATGATGCTAATTTCTTCATTTGACTGATGTAATTGATGTGCGATCGCTATTAATCGATCTCGAATTGGTCGCCACCTACTCTCTGAAGAATTCAACCATTCATTGAGGTGCTTTTTTACTGCTATGGTATGTTCTTCGTGGGAATAAATAGTCACTGTTTTGGGTACGATACGTAACCCTGGCGCGGGAGCAACACAAGAACGCACAGCTTCAATTTGACGATAGGCTGACTGCCATTGGTTGAAGGAGGATTTTAGTTCTGGGGGTAATGGAGGTAACAAACCTTCTGTTTCTTCCTCCAAGTTCTTCACTCTCAGAATGACTAAAAATCCCTCTTGTGAAGTGCGTCTGAGTTTCAAGTTGACTGTCGTCATTGCTTTTTCCTTTCGTCGAATCCTCTTAAACAACAAACTTTTCCATCAGCCTTGTTACCCCTAACACTATTTTCGCACTGAAGTCCCCTAATATTTGTTTGAAATTGCCACACCCCATAGCCAAAAGCACTTTCAATAAATAGACCTCTAAAGTGCAAAAAGCACTTTTGTGGGGAAAGGGACTCATGTTAAAGGGGAAAGGGAAAATACCAAACCTTTTCCCCTTTCCCCTTCCCCTTTTCCCGACTTCTGCAAGAAGTCTAATAGTTTCAGCTAATATTAGTGCCATTTCCATTCAGCCATTTCATAAAAATAGAAATACTTCATGTGAATGTAAGTAGAGTAGCAAGCATAAATAAGGAGGGTGCTGATATCTAGTCAGAAAGTAGCTGTTACGGTAGCTAAAAAATCGCTCAAATCAATTTAGGAATGGGGTATTGCACAACGATTGATAAAAAATCTGGCTTTTTGGCTGGAATGCTCGTTCTGAAATCTTTACCACTACCCAAAACTGTATGTTGAACTTTGAAAACAACCAATCTATGAATTTGCAGCAACTAGAGTTATACGAACGAATTCAGGCTTTTTCATTAGATGAGTCCGATTCCGAGTTAACTTTTAGCAAACGATTGGCAAAGGAAAATTCCTGGTCGTTAGATTATACTCAGAGAGTGATTGAAGAATACAAAAAATTCGCGTTTATTGCAGTTGCAGCAGGTCATCCAGTCACCCCATCAGATTCAGTAGATCAAGTTTGGCATTTGCATTTGAACTACACGCGTTCGTATTGGCAGGAGTTTTGTCCAAATATTCTAAAAATGCCATTGCATCACGAACCAGGTCGTGGAGGTTCATCGGAGCGGTTAAAGTTTGATGAATGGTATAACAAAACATTAGAAAGCTATAAACACTTTTTTGGTGAGGTTCCTCCAGTAGATATCTGGCCTCAACCAAAAGAGAAATTTGGAAGAGATTTGCACTCTCTACAAACCAACGAACAACAAAATTCGATTATCCCAAAACCATCTTTGAGTTATTTACCGAAGGTGCAACTAAATCAAGCAGTATTTTCGTTTATTTTGTTCGTTTTGATAGTTGGGGTTGTTTGCTGGCAAGCCATTCCTATCCTGCTTAATTCACTCAACTTTACAGGCCTGGAATTTTTAAATTTTTACCTTTTGGTGTCAATTATTGTAGTATGCCTAGCATTATTTATCCGAGATTTTCTGCGGCTACCTGATGGCAATCCGGTGAAACAATCTGTACATCTTGATGCCTATGAAACTGCCTATCTTGCAAATGGCAAAAATCACGTTGTAGATACTGCGATCGCCAGTTTAATACAAAAGCAATACGCGATCGCAGACAGAAAACAAAGAATACTTGCTTTAAACGAATCTGTAGAAAAGTTATCTCATCCCGTGGAGCGAGCAGTCGCAGACGCCATTGCATTAGATGGAAATATTGATACCATTCGCAGCCAGGTTATTCAAGCAACAGATGAGGTTCGGGAGCGATTGCGCGAACTTGGTCTTTTAGTGAACCAGAAACAATCTTTCAATGTTAAAACTTACCCAACAATATTAATCGCTGGCTTGTTAGGATTGGGTATTGCCAAGATTTGTGTAGGAATCTCTCGCCAAAAGCCTGTTGCTTATCTAACCATAATGTGTATCTTCGTCGGTATTATTGCATTATGGTTGTTGCTGAGTTCTACCCATCGGAGTCGTTATGGCGATCGCATTCTCCAAGAACTTCACAAACAAATACAACCCATAACAGCAATTAGGAATACAGATCCCAAACTCATAGTCGCATTTGCTCTTTTGGGTACGACGGTTTTACCAAATGATATGTTTGCTGACTTGAAGAAGATATTTACACCTGTATCTACTAGCACTAGTAGTAGTAGTAGCAGTGGTTGTGGTGGTAGTAGTTGTGGTAGCAGTTGTGGCAGTAGCTGTGGCAGCAGTTGTGGCGGTGGTTGCGGTGGTTGCGGCGGTGGATAGCAATATCAATTCGCAATTTGCAATTAAGAAATTCAGATTGTAAGTAGAAGGAAGAAGGCAGATGGCAGAAGGAAAAAGGCTTATCCTATCTATTTTCTGGAGTTCGGCATTTTACATTTAATTGTGTCTACCTACCGATCTAGTGGTTCATCGCATTAATTTATGAGGGCTAAGATCCCCGACTTCTCAAAGAAGTCGGGGATCTTGTTGTTCGCGAATGATTTAGGACTGGTATAAGAAAAGCATAAGGTGTAAATTTACACCTATTTTTATAAAAAAGAGCAAAACGTTTTTTTATAGTCTTGTAACGCGTGGTAAAAAATTACTTGGGGCGTTTGAGCGAGTTTTCCAGACTCAAGCCAAGCGATCGCCATCGATAATCAAAGTTTATACGGCAGCAAGTAGCTAGGCCATCATCCTAATATAAAAAACAGCAGCGATCGTTATTTCCCAACCCTTAAATAAAAATACTTGTTTTGTATGACCATCGAACGCGTTCGGCAAAAACACTATCCCAAGGCTGATATTGGGCGGCGAGGTATGGCATTGGGGTTAGATTTTGTTGTTGTCTGGTTAGTCAGTTCTTTGCTGGGAAGTGGCAATATTGGCATTCAATTTGCTCAAATCCTAGTTTTTGTGATATTTTGGCTGATTTTGCGGGTGGTGGTGGCATACAACAATCAAGGACAAAGTTTAGGGCGTTGGGCGTTCGATTTAAAGGTGCTGGAAGTCAAAAACGGGGAAATAATCGGTAGAATCCCAGATTTACAGTCTCTACTGAAGCGAGAGGCAATTATCGGCTTGGGTGCGCTTCTTGTGTCAATTGCCTTAAACAATATTAGAGTCAATCCCACTGCTATAGTGCTAATATTTCCTTTATTCATTGATTGTGGTACTGCCTTATCTGATGCCCAGATGCGGCAGGCTTTACACGATCGCTTTTGTGGAACTTTTATCGTCTCTTCCCGTCGTGGCTACTCGCTGGATATCAAAATCAAAAAATTAGTTGAAAATATCCGCCAGAATGTGAGAAGATAGTCATTTGTGTTAATTCTCTCCAGGCTTTACTGTTTGTAAGATTATGGCTAAGAGTAAAGGTGCCCGCATAATCGTGACATTAGAATGTACCGAGTGTCGGACAAATCCAGAAAAGCGTTCTGCTGGTGTATCACGCTATACCAGTACAAAGAACCGTCGCAACACCACCAACCGCCTAGAACTGAAAAAGTTCTGCACGCACTGTAATAAACATACTGTTCACAAGGAAATTAAGTAGAGATGAGTTATTTCCGTCGTCGCCTTTCTCCAATTAAGCCAGGAGAACCAATAGATTATAAGGACGTTGATTTGTTGCGTAAGTTTATCACCGAACGGGGCAAGATACTGCCACGGCGGATTACAGGGCTTACGTCTCAGCAACAGCGAGAGTTGACATTAGCAATTAAGCGATCGCGGATTGTGGCTTTGTTGCCATTTATCAACGCGGAAGGCTAAAAAGAGTTATGAGCGATCGGTAGAGACGCGACGCCAGTCGCTACAACGGGGGGAACCCCCGCAACTCGCTGGCTTATTAATCGCGTCTGTACAGGAGTTATGAATCAAAACTCTTAACTCCTAACGCCTAACTTAAAATTATTTAAACTGTTCATTAAAAAAATAAAGTGCGAGAGTTGTGGAGAAGGGGACGCTAGTTGAATTTAGGGTTCAAGGCGATCGTCGTCTGGGCGTCGTAGAACGTCCGGACGGTAAAACCCGCTGGTTTGTGGTGGACGAACGCGGTCAATCCCACAGCCTCGCGCCTAGACAAGTAACCTATACGTTTAACAAAGAGACTTATAAGCCTGCGGATATTCCCAGGTTTCTAGAGCTTGTCAAGCCTTATTTAGATCCATCTAGCTTGGAAGTAGCTTGGGAATTATTGGTTGAAGGTGGGGAAACAATCACCCCAGAGGAAATGGCGAATCTGCTATTTTCGGAATCGGGTGCGCCCCATTGTTACGCTGCCCATTGCCTGTTATCAGACGACAAACTGTATTTCAAGCAAAAAGGAGAGGCTTACGAAGCCCGAACTGCTGCTGCTGTTGCAGAACGCAAGCACCAGATAGAAGTAGAGGCACTCAAAGCTAAGGGACAGCAGGAATTTTTAGCTCGTGTAGAGCAGGCGCTCAAAGGTGAAGCAGTAGAGTGGCAGCGCCACGATCGCCAGCGCTTAGAAGGGATAGAAAAATACGCAGCGCTGCTTGCGGACACCGTGCGGATGGGGGTAAATTATGACACTCTGGGTCGTGCTTATCCTCCCTCAGCCCCAGTATTAGAAACTATGACCTTGCTGGGACGCCCCACAACACCCCAAGGAGCCTTTCAACTATTGGTAGATTTGGCATGGTGGAGTCCTCATGAAAACTTGTTCCTGCGTCGTTCTTCAATTCCGGTTCAGTTTCCTCAAAAGGTATTAGAAGTGGCGCAACAACGTTTGGATTTCCCACCCATTGACTCAGATACCAACCGCTTGGATCTGACTCACCTGAAGGTCTACACCATTGATGATGAAACCACCACAGAAATCGACGACGGTTTGAGTTGGGAAGTACTCCCCGATGGACGGGAACGGCTGTGGGTACATATCGCCGATCCTACTAGATGGTTAGTGCCAGAAGATGAATTAGATTTAGAAGCCAGAAAACGAGGGAGTACAGTATATTTACCTACGGGAATGATTCCCATGTTTCCAGAAATCTTGGCAACAGGGCCAATGAGTCTGGTACAGGGGCGGATTTGCTGTGCCTTGAGTTTTGGAGTTGTTTTAGGGGCAACTGGAGCAGTAGAAGATTACAGCATTCATACCAGCTTAATTAAGCCGACTTACCGCCTCACCTACGAAGATGTAGATGAAATGCTGCAATTAGGGGTACAAGCAGAACCAGAAATTGAAGCGATCGGCACTTGGGCTAATCGGCGCAAAACTTGGCGTTATGCCCAAGGAGCAATTAGCATCACCATGCCTGAGGCAGCAATCAAAGTCAAAGGCGACGAAATCAATATTGACATTTTGGACGATTCACGCTCCCGGCAACTAGTAGCAGAAATGATGATTCTTGCCGGTGAAGTTGCTGCCCGCTACGGCCAAAAACATAACATTCCCTTGCCATTTCGCGGTCAGCCCCAACCGGAATTACCTCCAGACGAAGAATTACTCCAGTTACCAGCCGGATTTGTTCGCGCCTGCGCTATGCGGCGTTGTATGCCCAAAAGTGAAATGAGCATTACGCCTTTGCGCCATGCGGGTTTGGGTTTGGATACCTACACCCAAGCAACTTCTCCCATCCGTCGTTACAGCGATTTGCTAACTCACTTCCAACTCAAAGCCCATTTACGGGGTGAAATTTTGCCATTTTCTGGCGAACAACTCAAAGAAGTGATGATGACAGTCACCACCATCACCCAAGAAGTGACGATGGTAGAACGGCAAACAAATAGATATTATGCTCTAGAGTATTTGCGCCGTCATCCAGAGCAAATTTGGAATGTGACGGTGTTAATGTGGCTGCGGGAAGACAGCAACTTAGCCCTAATTTTGTTAGAAGATTTGGGTTTGCAGTTACCAATGTCTTTCAAACGTTCTGTGAATTTGGGCGAACAGATATTAGTAAAGGTTGCCCATGCCGACCCCCAAAAAGATATGATTCAGTTTCAAGAAATAATTTATCAAGAAGCCCAATCAGCAGCTAATTAATCTGGCTGCAACTTGTTTCGGTTACCATATAAAGTAAACGAAATGAGGTAATAGTTGTGAATATATCTTTGACCCCAGAATTGGAACAATTGGTTAAGGATAAGGTTAGCAGTGGTAGATATCACTCAGCACAACATGTTAAAAAATAATAATAAAGTAATCATTTTTGATACTACTATGCGTGATGGAGAATTAACGCCTGGTGTCAAAATGAATTTGCAACAAAAAATTACAATCTCCCAATTGCTCGAAGAAATGGGAGTAGATATTATTGAAGTTGGTTATCCAGGAAGTTCTCAAAAAGATTTTGATGAAGTTTTTCAGGTTTCTCAAATAATTAAAAATTCTACTATTTGTGGGCTAGCGAGTTCCAATCAAAATGAAATAATGGCTCTGGCTGAAGCAATTAAACCAGCTATCAGAGGTAGAATTCACACTTATACTCCGGTAAATCTGAAAAATCAATCTAAATTAAGTCAAGAACAAGTATTAGCAACTATCAAAGATAGCATATCTCTAGCACGCAATTATTGTGATGATGTAGAATGGAGTGCTTTTGATGCTTCTAGAAGTGAGCCTGATTTTTTGTGTCAATGTATTGAAACTGCAATCAAAAGTGGTGCGACTACTGTTAGCATTCCTGATAGTTTAGGTTTGGCATCGCCAGAAGAGTTTTCACAACTTCTGCAAATGATTTTTAATCGAGTTCCCAATATTAATGAAGTTGTAGTTTCAGTACACTGTCATGATGATTTGGGCATGGCGGTAGATAATTCACTTATTGCTTTAAATTGCGGCGCGAGGCAAATTGAATGTGCAATTAATGGTTTGGGTGCGAGGAAAGGTAACGCAGATTTGGCGAAAGTTGTAACAGAGGTTTTAAAACAAAGCAATTATCAACTTGAAATTAACACTACGTTAATCAGTAAAGCAGCAAAGCTGATTTTTGAAATAACTGGGATTGGAAAGGCAAAATAGTTTTTATAGAGTGTGTTATGCCAAAGACTAACGCACCACTAGACTGAATTAGGAATTATTGATGTTTGTCTTTGCTACAATCTTAGATTACTCTAGCACAGCATCTAACGAGCCTTGGACAACTTCATTGATTACCAACGTGTTGACATTATTACTGTTATTCAAACTATTCGCTAGTTTTCTACGAAGAGACTTTAAAAACATAATATCATTACCAAGATCGAAAGCTTCATCTTCATTCGTATCTTCGATTTCATTGAGTCGTTGGTATCGATCTGGCGATCGATGGCTTCAATGATAAACTTTATGTCTTTAAATGACAAATTCATTTGAATTTCCTTTTTGAATAACGGCTAATAAGTAATTTTTTCACTTTTACCTATTAACCGTTACTACATTTAACTAACTGCGGCTTCAGTTTTTTCCTCTGCTTTTTCCTGTACTGGCACATAGGGTTTTTCTGCACCCTGGGCCAGATATTCTGCTAGCTGACTTTCAATTTGATCGCGGACAATTTGGCGATATTCTAGAAAATGTTCGTTATGGGCACAAGCGGCGATGTAATGCTCAACAACTCCAGGGTTACGTTTGAGAATGCTAAATAAATGATGCCAGAATTTCCAACGGGTTTCGCGTTTGATTCCTTGTCGCCAAATCACAAGTAACAAGGCTTTGACAACTACCCATTCTGGCATTTTCGCGGGTGCTTTCCAACTTGGTAAACCCATCATCAAGAAGCAGCGGTAGGTGCGATCCAAGTATTTAACTGGGTCGTATAAAGTACAAAATGCCTCAACATATTCTCTGGCAAGTTCTTCTAAAGGACGGGTGGGAAGAAAGTTCATCAATGTTGTTTGGTTGATGTTGCCATCTTGATTTTCCCGCAGTCGTCCTTCTTTTTTCAGGCGATGCCACAGCGCAGTATTGGGTAACGCTTGCAACATGGCAAAGGTAGTAGAGGGAATTGCTGCTTCTTCTGCAAAACGGACAATGCGATCGCCTGCACCGGCTTTTTCGCCATCAAAGCCAATAATAAACCCAGCCATCGGGCGCAATCCAGCTTTGATGATGGTTTGCACGGCATCAGTTAATGAATTGCGAGTGTTTTGGAATTTTTTGGTAAGTTGCAAACTATCTTCATCTGGTGTTTCAATGCCCAAAAACACCGCCGAGAAACCGCACTCAACCATCAACTCCAACATTTCTGGATCTTGTGCCAAGTCAACTGAAGCTTCAGTATCAAAGCGGAAGGGATATTGATGTTCTGCCATCCAGACTTTTAACTCTTTAAGCAACAATTTCACATTGCGTTTGTTGCCAATGAAGTTATCATCCACCATGAACACACCCCGCCGCCAACCCAGTTCATAGAGGTAATCCAATTCTGCTAAAAGTTGGGCTGGGGTTTTGGTACGTGGTTTGCGACCGTAGAGAACAATGATGTCACAAAATTCGCACTGGAAGGGACACCCCCGCGAAAACTGCACGGACATCATGTCATAGGCATCCAGTTCTAATAAATCAAACCGGGGTATTGGTGTGCTTGTGACATCTGGTTTTTCCGTGGCGCGGAAAGTCCCAGAAGTTTCTCCCCGTTGAATTGCCTCAATAAACATCGGCAAAGTGATTTCCCCTTCATCCAAAATCAGGAAATCTGCGCCCACATTTTGGACTTCGTGAGGTACAGAAGTCGGGTAGGGGCCGCCGACTGCAACCAACTTACCGCGCCGCTTGGCTTCTTGGATTTGGTCGAGTAAATCTTGTTTTTGGACAATCATCGCTGACAAGATTACTAGATCTGCCCATGCCCATTCTTCTTCTGTCGCTGGACGAATGTTGCGATCTACTAGCTTGAATTCCCATTCTTGGGGCAGAATTGCTGCTACTGTTACTAAACCTAGAGGTGGTAATAAAACCTTGCGATCGACTAATTCCAAAATTTTTTCATATGACCAAAAGGTTTTGGGAAATATTGGATACACCAGCAATACTCGCATTTAGTATCAATCCTCACACTTTGATTATTATCCCAACTCTAACGAAAATAAAGACTTATTGACTTGTTGTGAAAGTTGTTTTAGTTTACCACTGATATTAAATGGCGAATGGGTACAGACGCGATTAATCCCGTCTGTTGCAAGTGGGGAATTCTTTACTCAAAACTAGGAACTTTTTTGGATTTTTTCCTACACCTTCTCTTTTGCTGGCGGGACGATGCTAAATTTATTTAAACCTGCGTCGATTTCCTTAAGTGTTTTAAAATCCTCTTCTGGTAAGGGATAGCTGTTACTGTTAAACAAACCTGCACCAAAAGCAGGCTGCTTTTCTAAAAAAGAGAAAGCTTGACGAAATTGATACGGCTGGGCTTTAATCGGTGCATCAAAGTGGCAGGGAATAATCGACTCGAAGTTCCAACTTGCAACTTTATCAGCCCACTCGATGGTTTCTTTGGGTGCGCGGTTGAGAATTAGTGTTTGTAAAATTGGTGCTACAAACAACCGACCGTTACCCCGTAAGGCTTCAAACGATCGCTCCCAATCATTCTGCCATTTAAAGGGATACAATCCAAAATAAGCTTTTTTGGAGCGTTGTGGTGCTTTGAGGGCATCTTGGAACACCTTACCCCAAGGACGTATTTCTAAACCGCTTGGTTGAAAGTATAAAGCAAACAAACAAATGCGCTGCCATCCTTTGCGGCGATTGGCTTGAATGTCTGCAACAATATCACCAGCATTATCCTTGGCGTGGAATAGCAGGGGATATGAATCTAATTGCACAATGGCAGGCGGATCTTCTGGAATCGAAAGTACTGAATCTGTTACCAAAAGAGTATGCGATCGCTTGTGAAAAAAAGCAACTTCCGCAAACCGACCAGTCCCAAGGTAGATGGGGCCGAGCATGGCATAATCAAACTCATCAGCAAAGGGTGTTTTGCTGCTATCTTCTGGAAGTAGCTGAGTGCGTTTTGCAGGTAAGCCAAGCCAGCTAAGGGGGAGATTTAGCGGGAAACTCCATTGATTCGGGGCGACAAACACCTGTGCAGTCGGGAAGTATCTGGCGAAGGGGCCGACGAAAACCTTGTGTTCTAGACCGGAGACAGTTGGCAGGATGATGTATTTCACATTACCATGTTCGGCTACCAACTCATTGACAAGCCGGATGCACTCTGGGGTAGGCGCAACAGGGGCATAAACCAAAAGGCCGCCTGCTTCAAGCTTAACCACAGTCATGCGAATTGGCACAACAACGTAAAAGATGCCTTGAATCTGGTCAAAATTCCAGATTGTATCCTTGAGGACTTCTTTACGGATTGTCCGCCGGCTACCGTATGGGTAAAGTGGCACAACAGGCCACAATCGCCAGGAAAAGTCCCTTGGATGAATCTGTTCTGCATTGGCTATGCGTTCATCATCAACCACTGTGCGATTCCCTCCAAATTCCCTGCTCAAATTTTAATAGGATATTATATTTTGGGGTTGTTGAGTGAAAATATAGATTAGTGTCACGCAGAGACGCAGCGAAAAGTCGGAGCGCCGGCTTCCGGCGATCTGAACTTTTCAAGAGAGAGACGCAAAGAAGAATTCAAGAAATGCAATTTTTCCATTTTGTTTTCAAATTATCGAATGCGAGTTTAATTATTGTATAGTTATTTATTATTTTATATAAACAGCATTGATATTATTCTTTAATCTCAAAGTCAACTTTATCGTAAATATCTAATAAGGAGATTTCAAATTGAATAGAGGATAGGGTTAAAACACTATTTTCATCTTCGTATTCTGAAAAAATCCATTTTTTCGCATCAGTTTTATAATAGTGTTCTACATGTTTTTTGTATTGGTCTATCAAAACATATTCTTGAAAATTGGCTATGCTGCGATAAGCAGCGAATTTTTCATCTACATCATAACTTCTCGTCGATTTAGACAGCACTTCAGCAATCATCAAAGGATTGGTAATTGTATCTGTACGTCCTTCGGCAAATTCTAATGAACCTGCAACAACCATCACATCTGGATATGTATGAATTCGTTTTTTCGGAATCCATAAACGTTGTTCAGCTACAAATACTCGATAAGGTTGTCGCTTCAAAGCAAAATTAAGGGCTGCATAAAAATTACCAGCTATTTGATTGTGATTTGGCGTTCTACCTGTCATGGGTATAATTTGGCCATCTATATATTCATTACGATACTCTGAATTTACCTCTAATTCTAGGTATTCTGCGGGAGAATATTGGCGTTGTTCTTGTAATTGCATAATACGAACAATTTTAGATTTTAGATTGGTTCAAAATTTACGCTGGGTTCCAAGTGCCGTGGAAACTGTGAGGAATTACGCTGGGTAATCCTAGTTTACAAACTGGTTCTGCATCTAGGTCGCTATCAAATATCCAAACTTCACTTTTATCAGAATTACCATCATAAACTACCACTAATATCCAACCTTGTTCGGGGTTTTGGCTATCTTGGGCGTAGATGGGTTCTGAGGTATAGATATTTTCTCCTAAGTCTACTTCGGTGAGGGTTTCAGTTTTGTAATCAAAACGAGCGATCGCACTAAACCATTCTTTACCTGGATTCATTCTTTGAGGAAGCAATGCCACATAAGTATAACGCCAAGGTTGTGTAACTTGCGCTCGCGGCACTACAGGAAACTCACAAACGCGGTTGATAACTTCGTGGGTTGCTGTCACTTTGGCAGTTTGAGGACTGAGATGTACTTGCCATAATGTTCCATCAGGAACTGTGTGCGTTTCACCAGTTGCAAATTCTCTGAGATATTCATTGCTTTGTTGAAAATTTGAATATCGTACTAAATCCAAAATCACCGAACCGTCTTCATTTTCATAGCTATTCCCAAAATGCCATTGAAACCAAGGTTCGGTTTCACCACGACTCACTAAAGATAAGTTTTCTCGGTCAAAAATTAATACCTGAGTTCCTAACTTTGGTTCCCATGATAAAGAGTCACTAAAAGTAGTTAAACCTACTAAAAATGACAGCATTTTCATCCGCATTGGGGGCATGAAAAATACCAAATATCTTTGAGTTAAAACAAAATCATGTATTATTGAATAGCGGTCTAATTTAAATGCAGATTTTTGTATAATTTTGCCAGAGGCATCGCTTTTATAGAGATTCAGTTGTACAGAACTTCCTAAACTGATGCCAAAATTATAAATTTCGCCTGTGTGTGGATCGCGTTTGTAATGAGCAGAATAAGGTAATCCATTATCCAAACCACCTAAATCATCTAATCCCTTTGTTTCTAAAGTTTCTAAATCAAGGGCATAAGGCTGAGTTGCTTCCCACAAAGCCAACAGTTTATCCGGTAAAGCCAACACTGAAGTATTAGCTGCATTCTTGATTTGCTGATTCCATCGCTTCCAAATCGGCCCCGGCGTATGCATACCATAAACACCATAAAGGAATTTATCTGCTTTACTTTCAGCTTGATATTCTGCTGTTTGCACATAGCGATAAACTCCCGTTACCCCTGCATCGGTGAAATGCACGCCAAGAATCGCGCCATCTCCATCAAACCAGTGTCCTACAGGGACGCCACCGCGTTCTAGCCGCGCCGGGCCATTGCGATAAAGACTACCACGCAAGCCATCTGGGACTTTACCAGAGAGAATTGGCAATTGGGTAGGGGGAAATTCTGTTGCTGGTTTGGCGATCGCACCTGCCCAAGCTCTTTTTGTTGACTTTTTGTTAATAGTATGCATATTAAATTAATATTTGAGAAATTATTAATCTACACAGCTGCATTTTACATTTTCATCATGACTTAGTTGTATATTGGCGCGTTAACCTAAAGCCGTAACTCTTTCTACTGGCTGACTCCTGACTTGTAAATTTTGACTCCTGCTATATATGAGGTAGCTCATAGTAACTGCTAGAAATAAACAATAAATTGAAGTTAATCAATATTTTAAGTGGTTGAAAAAACTATGATTAGCCAAAAAACAATAGATATCGTTAAATCTACAGCACCTGTCTTGAAAAAAAATGGTCAGCAAATCACAAGTCGGATGTATGAAATTATGTTTCAAAACCATCCAGAAATCAAAGAACAATTTGATATGTCTGCTCAAGCAGATGGCTCTCAACCTGCGAGATTAGCGACAGCAGTTTATAGTTATGCTAACCAAATTGATAACTTACCTGCTTTAAAATTGATGGTAGAAAAGATTGCCCATCGTCACGTGCAGACCCATGTTACACCAGAACAATATCCTATTGTTGGAGAAAGTTTATTGCAAGCGATGAAAGATGTTTTAGGAGAAGCAGCTACAGAAGAAGTGATGGCCGCTTGGACTGAAGCTTATCAGGCATTATCTGAGGTTTTCATTAACAGAGAACAGGATATATATGTAGAAGATAAAAAACAACAGCTTATCTACTCCTAACTAGAAGACTTTGTGTCATAACAACAATAAGTTTTGTCGTTATGACAGCTTATACATTCAGAACAAAAACCTCAGTGTGATACCGACAGCTTTAATTTTTTTCATCACAGTTTTTGATGTGTGTCGTGTTGACTAAAGATTTATCCAGAAACTCCTAAACAGAGACTCCAGCTTGACTCAAAATACTCTTTAAGGTTCCAACAGCTATAGTTTTACGATGCAATGCCACAACACAACTCACTTCAATTGTTTTCTGTCCTTCACCTTCCTGCACAAGTTGTCTTTTCAAAATTACATGACTACCACGTTGTCGTACCTGAACAAAACCTAAGCGTTCTTGAACGCTAATAACTTCAGAAGCTCGAACTCTTGGTAGCTTAGGCACTGGTTACCTCAAATGTGGTTAGCAACCGACGAGGTGCTGTCTCAGAAAGCGGGAACTCTTCTAAATAGAGTTCCGTTGCTTCCCGCAAATTAGCAATAGCTTCTTCTATCGTCTCTCCTTGGCTGGCGGTTCCCACCTCTAGACATTCAGCTACGTAAACATCCTCTTCCCAATGCAGAATTGCTGTAAAGGTGCGAGTTTTTGTATCCTTAGCCTGTTGTAATGAACTCATGGAGTGTTTATCTAGCTATCTTTTCATTTTCCTATTGTCACTTAACCATTTGGAACCAACAACATCCGCGCCTCAATTGCTTCCCAGGTTTGAGGCGATATCCGCACTGCTCCTTGTTTGCATTGCAGAATGAGATGATTGACGTAGAGATAATTTTCCAGTGCTTTTATTTCTTCCTCAGATAAATCGATCATTTCTAGAGTGAGATTAAAAGCATTGAGTAAAGTTTGTTGTAAGTGTTTAGCAAATGCCAGACGCACTTCTGTTGGCTGTTTATCATCAGGAATTGTAGCTTTCAGTGCTTCTAGTTTGGCGATCAGCACAGTAAAGTTGACGTTATTGAAAAATTCTGATTTTTTTAATTGATCGGTATATTTGATAGCGATGCTGATGGCGTTGGCGTTTGCTATAGCGATGGTGTTGGCAATGGCAATGGTGTTAGTGATGGCATCGGCATTAGTGATGGCATTGGCCTTGACATTGGCGATGGCGTTGGCGTAGGTCTTGATGCTGGCAATGGTATTGGCGTTGGTGTACGCGTTAGTATATGTGTTAGTAATAGCGTTGGCAATGGCGATAGCATTGACGGCTTCATCTCTTCTACCATATTTAGACAAACCATTCGCCTTTTTCGGGCACAGTATGGGCGGATTAGTTAGCTTCGAGTTAACTCGTCTACTGCGCTTAGAATATAATCTTAAACCGTTTCACCTTTTCATCTCTGCTCGCCGCGCCCCACAAATCCCCCCCACAAAACCACCCATCCACGTCTTACCAGACGCAGAGTTACTCGAAGAACTACGCGCTCTCAACGGTACGCCCAAAGCAGTACTCGAAAATCCAGAACTGATGCAAATTTTTCTCCCGATTTTGCGGGCAGATTTTGCAGTTCTGGAAACTTACACTTACACTCCACAACAGCCACTAGACTGCCCCATTAGTATATTTGGTGGTTGGCAAGACAAAGAAGTTAGCCATGAAGCTCTGCAAGCATGGCGAGAACAGGCAATGTCTATCTCTTTACAAATGTTTGACGGCGACCACTTTTTTATACACTCTCATCAAAATTCATTACTTAAACTTATATCTCAAGAATTGGGAGTTAGGAGTGCTAACTGTTGAGTTAGGAGTTAGGAGTTAGGAATTAGGAGTTATTATTCTCCCTCACCTCCCCATCTCCCCATCTCCCCATCTCCCTCATCCCCTATCTTCTTTGAGTGGCGATCGCTAATTTTGCCCCCGGAACCTCACGTACCCGATCCATCACAGCCACTACTTTTCCGTGACCAACTTTTTCATCAGCATTAATAATCACTAACATTTCTGAGTTAGAACCAATTAAACTCCGCACTTGCTGTGTCAAATCATCAACAGCAATTGGTTTGCGGTTTAGACTTACTACTCCTTGTTCGTCTACCGTGATGGTAATTTTGGAGGGAACTTGCTGTTGTTTTGCCGTGGCTGCCTTTGGTAAATTCACAGGCAAGCCTTCAGATCGCGTTAAAAACAGAGTTGACATGATAAAAAATGTCAAGATTGCAAAAATCACGTCAATCATCGGCACAATATTAATCTGTGCTGGAATATCTGGTTCATCTTGTAGCCGCATAGGTCTTCTCTCCTCCTCTTTCATAACGACGGCGGTAAAGTAATTCTAGCTGCCCGCCATATTCCTGAATTAAAGCGATTTGCCGCTGATACAGTCCCCGGAACGTATTGGCAAACAACAGTATGAAGATAGCAACAATCAATCCCGATGCTGTAGATACTAACGCTTCACTAATCCCAGCGGTAACACTTGCCGTTCTGCTACCTCCCACATCACCAAGATTTAAAGAAGCAAAGGAGGTGATCAATCCTAATACTGTACCGAGAAGACCCAACAGTGGCGCCAAACTAATGATTGTCTCAAAAAAGTTTTGGAAGCGTTTGAGTACTGGGATTTCCGCCTGCGCTTCGCTTTCTAATGCCAAACGAAATTCTTCTGGATTTGGCTGCTCTAATTCTAAAGCGGCAAGAAAAATCCGGGCAAGTGGCAAATCTGCATTTTGCTGGAGTTTATCCATCGCACCGACAACATTATCGAGGCGATAGAGATTCAAAACATCCCGCACCACGCGGTTTTGACGCTTGTTAATTCTTGCCCAAAACCTGATACGTTCAATGATCAGCGCCACACCCAACACCGAAAACGCCAGCAGCGGCCACATGACCACACCGCCTGCTATAAAAACATTCTGAAGTCCCATGTTCTCTAAACGTCATTAACAATACACAGTAAGACTAGCAGAATCTAGAGAAAAGCTGAAACTTTTTCTCAATAAAATTTAAAATATAATGATAATTTTTTCAAATCAAATTCTCAGGATTTTCATATCAGTACTGCTAGACAATTAATTACACAAAAACAAAGGATAAACTAAGGCAAAATAATTACTCTTTAAGCTTTTCCTTCAAATTTCACTTTGAATACGTATAATAAATTTTGCTAGCTTACTAGCCTGAAACTCGCTTAAAGTCAGATTTTTAGCAGCAAAGCTGCCTAAGTTCTGTAGATAATTTGCTTGCTTTATATAAGTTAATTTAATAAAAATAAAAATTTATTTTATTTAGAAACTGTGATATTGAGAGTTTTTGAAGATGTTGCCAGTAATTGAGGGTTGCGTAACAGTACCCCAAATTACTTTAGTTTTTTACTTGATATTTGTAACCTTGCATTCTAAGATGACTAAATTAGTGAGAATAGGTAGCAATAGCTATGACCTTTTCCGGCATTAATGTCGAGCAACGCTCCAAAGAAGTTCAGGCTCTCAAGTCTTTTCTGGCTTACAGTCTAATAGGCTCACTGGCGCTGCATATCGGTGTATTATCCTCAGGTATAGGTAATTACTTAACAAGAATGCCTGAAGGTAATGATGAATCAATAGAAGTGGCGATCGTTGATTCACCGACTGTAGAACCAGAAAAACCACTTGAACAAATTACAGAAGAACCCAAAAAAGAACCAGAGATTGTACAAAAACAGCCTATAGAAACTCCACCAGTAGAAAAAATTCAGCAGCAATTTGAACAAATTACAGCAGTCGCTCAGAAACCACAGCCGACAATTACACAGCCAATTGCACCACAAGTTCCTGTGAAATCTGCACCCATCGCACGAACAGCTCCATCTCAAGATTCCAAAGCAAGTTCATCTGGTGGCGGTGGAGGTGGTGGCGGCGGTGGCGGCTCTGGTGTTGGTTTAGGTACTGGTAGCGGTATCGCTGTCGGTACAAGTAGCGGAACTGGCCCTGGTGGAGGAACTGGCACTGGTACTGGCGGTGGTATTGGCAGTGGTACTGGTACTGGTACTGGTAGCGGCATTGGCAGTGGCATTGGTAGTGGAATTGGCAGCGGCATTGGTAGCGGTACTGGCAGCGGCATTGGTAGCGGTACTGGCAGTGGAATAGGTAGCGGTACTGGCAGCGGTACTGGCAGTGGAATTGGTAGTGGTACTGGTAGCGGTATAGGCAATGAACCTGTAAACCGTCCAGTAGCAGCAGCGCCAACAGCTCCAACACCTCCAAAAATTAACACTTCAGGTAATAGTAATGGGCGTGCAGCTTGCCGTAAATGTGAGTTTAAATATCCAGAGTCATTTAAACGGCGAGGAATCGAAGGCCGTACAGGTTTGGCTTTTGATACTGACGATCGAGGTAATGTTGTTAATGTGCGGATAGCCAGTTCCAGCGGCAACCGTGAATTGGATGAAGAACACTTGAGACAAGCGCGTGAGTGGAAATTCAACCCGGCACAAGGTGGCAGACGAGGGGTAAGAGTCAACTCTGGGGCTTTTAAAGAAAATTCACAACGATACCGTCAATACCAACAAGAAAGAAAAAGAGAAACAGAACAGAAAACCCAGCAAGCCACAGCATCCAATTCCAATACTACAGAGGGAACTTCAAGACGTAGGCGGCGAGAATTTACACCGTCAACTAATGAAGCTACAGCCACAAGAGCAGCAGAATCTGGAATTAATCGGCGTCTGCGTCGTCAGACAGGGGAAACAACTAGCGCAGGCTCATCATCCCAAAGAAGGACAACTAGTTCTCAAGGAAGTGCCAGAGAAACTCTACGGCGCATCCGTAGCGAACGAACAACTACTAATTCATCACAGAAGCCACAAGCCAGCACAAATCGGCGGCGGCGTAGAGAAAGCACAAGCCAAAATAAATTGCGGGACTCTTTGCGCCGTTTACGTCAACCTCAATCGCAACCTGCTGCACCCAGTCAGCAGTAGAGCTACAAAACTGATTGGGATATGTTGATTAGACTTCTTGCTTTTATTGGGGAAAAGGGTAAGGGGTAAAGGGGAAAGCGGCTCATAAAAACCCTTTTCCCTTTAACCTTTTCCCTTTCCCCCTCTTGCAAAAGTTACTTTTGCAAGAGGTCTATTGTTGATGGTTGACTGTTGAGGCTTAACAGTCAACCATCAACAGTCATTTTCAGATTTTTTGTAAACCCCTAAAAGGTACGGTTATTGCGATCGCTCATGACCATAAAACCGAACCTGCTCAATTTGAATCTCGATCTAGTGTGATGAATAGGAAGCTTGAGATTGAGCTTAGTGGAAATTGAGGATTGCTTAGCAAAGGTATTATATCAGTTGTTCGTAGGCTAGAAAGCTTAAGATTGAGCCTCCTAAGACTAGATAGCTCATCTTAGAGGTAATAGTTATGGCACTCATTCGTTGGGAACCATTCCGCGATAGCGAACGTTGGGAACCATTCCGAGAAATCGACACCTTACAGCGGCACATGAATCGCTTGTTTGATAGATTAATACCCGCTGATGGTAGTGAAAGGACTGGATTTACCTTCATTCCGGCCGCAGAAATAGAAGAAACTGACGATGCAATCAAATTGAGACTAGAAGTACCTGGTTTGGAAGCCAAAGATATAAACCTAGAAGCCACTCCCGAATCAATTTCGATTAGCGGTGAGCGTAAGACTGAAACCAGGACTGAAGAAAACGGCGTCACTCGCTCTGAATTTCGTTATGGCAAATTCCATCGAGTAATTCCGTTACCTTCCCAAGTTCAAAACGACAAAGTACAAGCTGAATACAAAAATGGTGTTCTCCACTTAACTTTGCCGAAAGCCGAATCTGAAAAAGGCAAAGCCGTCAAAGTTAATATTGGTTGATTTTAGGGACTGGGGAAGCTTGCCACGCTAGTAGGGTGTGTTATGGCGTAGCCTAACGCACCTAAATAGTTAACTGTGCGTTACGCCAAAGGCTAACGCACCCTACTGGACTACGTATATTTCAAAAATCAAATATGAGTCCTATATTAACCAAGATAATAGCGATCGCATTAAATCTTTATCTAGTGAGTTACAGCAAGCCTTAGTGCAAATGGGTAGCGCTGTCTACGCCCAAGCAGCCAGCAGTACGAGTAGCGAACAACCCCAAGGCACTGATGATGTGATTGATGCTGTATTTTGCCCTAGAACAAGTAATGTTTACAAAACTCAACATTGGGGTATAGCCAAGGAATTTAACTATTAAATATTCAGGAGTTTTAGGTTTTTGGTAATGTTTAGATCGACGATAATCACCGCCTTCTAAAAATTAGGAGGCGGTTGTTCGTTATACAAGGATGGCTATGGCGATCGATATCCCTCTACCAGAAGGAAGAAGGGTTATAAATAGGATGAACAATTAAATACACTGGCAATAACTCGATTTGTCAATCTATGTAAATTTCCCCGATGAAGACCAGGAAAATCTGCTCTGTCTATATCTTTAGAAATAAAGTTCAGGGGTTGAAGCGCGGATACTCTGGTAAGATTTCTACAGTTTGTTCAAGCAGCTCCTTTGAGGTCTTTAAGACACTGTTGTGCAAAACTAGTCTTATTCAACCAAACAAGTCCGTGCTTGCCTATTGTTGGCGGGATTATCTGATAATGTAGTGCTTGATTTACAACACTGGCATGATTCAGACGGATTATACTTTAGTTGAAGGCTACACACTCTGCATTGCAAGCGATCGCGTCAGGCAAAATCAGCTAGTTATAGACAGTAGGATTGTTTTTCAAATCAAGCACTATATAAATGGTGATAGTGTTTGCTCATCACCAAGTATATGCTTAGGGGATAGTCTAGACTAACTCTGAATTGGTTGCTAAGCAATATTCACACCTTGTCCTCGGCATCAAATTCACTGATTTGAATAAAACTTCTACATAAACACACACTGATGCAGTTTGATTTGCTTGAATAGCTATATTGATAGGACATTGATACGAAGGAAATTCAAGATTCCTAATTATGGCAAGTAAATTCATTGATGTTAAGGAATATACAGTTAGAGCGCACAAAAGACAGATTCACACTCGTGTTTTCCAATTTGTCTGTAAAGAGTGTAACGATCTGACAAAACGTGAGACTTATGGCCCCCGACCTTTATATTGTGAGAGATGTCGCCCTCCCCAAGCACCGAAGAAATCCCAGCCAGCATCTCGCAAAGCTAAACCCAGGCCAATGTCTTATACAAGTGACACCGATTTAAATTGATTGAACAATTATGAATTCAAAAGGACAATTAGAACCACCTCCAGGCAATTTTGTCTCGCCACTGTTGGAATTACGAGACTATTATGCTCGCCTCACAGAAGAGTATGAACGCCTATTCGTGCAGGCGCGATCGCAACTCGATCATGTAGAAGCGTTGTTGTCTACCTGGTCTTTTTCTGATGGCAACAAGCAGATATCAAGACTTAAAGCCGCTGATGAAACCTCTAATTCTTCCCCAGAAGGCTCTGTGCGGTTTTTGTCAGCCCACGATGATATCTCCCAAATCAATTTGGTTGAGTCTATAGAGTCACAACTTACAGATTCAGACAACATTGAAATAGATAATTCCGCTGTTGATACAAAAACAAATCAACTTCCAACCACATCCCCGGATATACAGGCATCTCTAGAGAACAACGATAACTCAAGCAAGGTGCCAGAAATCCCCATGCTACCGCAGTATCAATCTCTGTCTCGAATGGAAGCCATAAAACAGCTATTGCAAGACCAGGCAGGTACTGTGTGTCATATTGATTTCATCGTGCGATCGCTTTATGGGGAATTAGATTCTAATCTGTTTAAAGTAGTTAAAGGTAGAGTTCAATCTTCCCTCACCCAAGGCAGAGAAAGGAATTACTGGGTAATTATTCCCGAAGAACCCGGTTGTTATACTTTGGATTTAAGTTTAGTCGCTCCAAAAAATGGCAATGGTGCTTCTAGGAATGTCAAAAACAAAAAGAAGAAACCTTTCATACCTCCCAATCCCAAAACAGTACCAATGCTCAAAGCCTATGAAGGTCAATTCTTAATTGATGCCCTGACTTCTCTGTTTGAACAAAATCCAGGTAAAGTTTTCACCGTCGCTGAAGTAATCGCCGGAATTTACGGAGAAATAACATCTGGGGAACTTCGAGAGATCAAAAATAAGGTGCTCAATGAATTATCTAGAGGCTATCGGACAGGCAGATTCTCTAAGGTTCCCGACCAAATCGGCTTGTATACTTGGGACTCCAAGATGATATTGGAAGGTAGTTATCGGAATTAGGGATTGGGAGTGCTGAGTTAGGAGTGAGGAGTTAAGAGTTAGGAGTTAAGACTGAACAGTTAGGAGTTAGGAGTTATTCCCCTTGTCTCCCCATCTCCTCATCTCCCTATCTCCCCATCTCCCCACTCACCCCAAAAACAGCTTGTATGCCGGATTCTTGTTTTCATCCCAATACCGATAGCCAAGAGTATCCAAAAATGCTTGCCAATTTTTCATTTCGTGGGGAGGAACCTGGATACCGAGAACGATTCGGCCGTAGTCTGCGCCGTTGTTGCGGTAGTGAAAAAGACTGATATTCCAGTCGGGACTCATGGAACCAACAAACTTCATCAATGCACCAGGACGTTCGGGAAACTCAAAACGGTAGAGTAATTCATTATGAGCAAGGGGAGAGTGTCCACCCACCATGTGCCGCAGATGTAATTTCGTGAGTTCGTCGTCTGTTAAATCCAGGGTTTCAAATCCGTGAGCTTCAAAGGTTTCTACCATCTTTGAAGCATCAGCACGGTTTTGAATTTGCACGCCGACAAAAATATGGGCTGTTTTGGCATCGGCAATGCGATAATTAAACTCGGTAAGATTGCGTTTGCCAATCAGTTCGCAAAATTGACGCAGACTACCCCGCTCCTCAGGAATTGTAACTGCAAAGATAGCTTCCCGGCGTTCGCCAAACTCTGCCCGTTCTGCCACAAACCGCAAGCGATCGAAGTTCATGTTTGCACCGCAAGCTACAGCAATTAAGGTTTGTCCCTCGATTTTTTCTCGTTCTGCGTAGGCTTTGGCAGCTGCGATCGCCAATGCACCTGCTGGCTCTAAAATCGATCGCGTATCCTCAAACACGTCTTTAATCGCCGCACAAGTATCATCCGTATCTACTAAAATAATCTCATCTACGTACTGCTGACACAAACGGAAGGTTTCTTCCCCTACTTCCCGCACTGCTACCCCATCAGCAAATAACCCCACTTGGGACAAGCGCACCCGATGTCCGGCTTTTAAAGATTGAGACATGGCATCAGCATCCACAGGTTCAACGCCAATCACTTTAATTTCCGGACGCAAGCGTTTTACATAAGCTCCAATCCCAGAAATTAATCCCCCTCCACCAATGGCTACAAAAATCGCATGGATGGGCTGCTGACATTGCCGTAAAATTTCCATCCCGATTGTTCCCTGTCCAGCAATAACATGGGGATCGTCAAAGGGATGAATAAAAGTTAACCCTTTTTCGGCTTCTAATTGACGAGCATAAGCATAAGCATCGTCGTAGGTATTTCCATGTAATACAACTACTCCCCCTCTGCTTCTAACTGCATCTACCTTAACTTGGGGTGTAGTTATTGGCATGACGATAATTGCGCTCGTTCCCAGACGGTTAGCTGCCAAGGCCACCCCCTGAGCATGGTTCCCCGCCGATGCAGCGATTACACCCTGTGCCAATATATCTGGCGGCAGTTGCACCATCTTGTTATAAGCACCCCGCAATTTAAATGAAAATACTGACTGCATATCCTCACGTTTGAGCAGAAGTTGATTATTCAACCGCGCAGACAGATTTGGGGCATACTCTAGTGGTGTTTCCTGAGCGACATCATACACACGGGCAGTCAGGATTTGGATGAGGTAGTCACAATACATGGGCATCAAGGGGTTAGCAAATACCAGATGGAGATTAATTTTACGCTACAGAGGTACCTGTCAGGGGAGTGAGGAGTGAGGAGTGAGGAGTTTTCAACTCATAACTCCTAACTCCTAACTCTTAACTCACAACTTCTAACTCCTCAGTCAACAGTTATCAGTTAACACTCAACACTCAAGAACATTCACACTTGAATTTGTGTTAAAGTATCAAAGGAAGATTGAATTCGGCTGCGTAGTTTGTTTATATATATATTTGTATTACAGATATTACAGACATCTCCGGATATAAATCTCTACACTCCCATGCCTCTGGAGACATTTTATGTCAATTTATGTCGGTAATCTATCTTATGAGGTCAAAGAAGATGACCTCAGGCAAGTCTTTTCAGAATATGGAACTGTAAAAGAAGTTCAATTGCCAATCGACCGAGAAACAGGCCGGGTAAGAGGTTTTGGTTTCGTACAAATGGAATCAGACGCCGAAGAAGCAGCAGCAATTGAAGCCCTCGATAGTGCTGAGTGGATGGGTCGGAGCTTAAAAGTGAATAAAGCTAGACCGAAGACAGATGGAGGTTCTTCTGGTGGTAGACGAGGAAACAATAGTGGTGGTGGTGGTGGATACTCCCGACGCTATTAAGGTCTAGAACCAAGGATTTAACTCTCAGTGAGGGCAGACAAGGGGTCTGCTTTTTTTTTGCTTTCTCGTTGACCAAGCACACTGATTCAGGACTTACGCAAAAGATAACGAAAGTAGCGGTAATACCCTGCGGGAAGCCGCTCCGCGTCTACATGAATTACCGCTACGCTTGAATAAGGTTTTCAGTGACATATTGCGTAAGTCCTGTGATTGAGCAAACTTAGTAGAAATATACTATGACCCAAATAATCGTAGGTGAAAATGAAGGGATAGAATCAGCGTTACGTAGATTTAAGCGAGAAGTGTCTAAGGCACGAATTTTTCCAGATATGAGAAAGCACCGCCACTTTGAAACACCCCTGCAAAAGCCCAAACGTAAAGCGATCGCTTTGCATAAACAGCGTAGAAGTTTCCACAATTGATTATAAGTCAGTGCGATCGCTTTCTTATATAAGTTGGGATGTGTTTTACCCCAGTTCCAACGAATTGTCTGATAATTATTAAGGCAATTTATAGAGAGCAAAAATGCAGATCCAAAAATCTCTCCCAAACATGGGTTGCGGGACTTGGGCCTGGGGCAACCAAGTGCTTTGGGGATATGACGAAAGCATGGATGACCAGTTGCAAGCCGTGTTTAACCTTTGTGTCAGCAATGGTGTAACTCTATTTGATACAGGTGATTCTTACGGAACTGGCAGATTGAATGGTCGAAGTGAGCTACTATTGGGACGATTCAATCGAGAATATGTAGGTTCCAATCAAGAAAATATTTGTATTGCGACTAAGCTTGCTGCTTACCCGTGGAGATGGACGCGCCAGTCAATGGTCAAGGCTTGCCAGTCATCTGCTCAACGGCTGGGAAGAAATGTTGATTTAGTACAAATGCATTGGTCTACAGCCAACTATGCTCCCTGGCAAGAAGGGCAGTTGTTGGATGGTCTGGCCGATGTTTATGAGCAAGGGTTGGTTAAGGGAGTAGGACTATCCAATTACGGCCCGAAACGGCTCAAACAAGTACAAAAAAAGTTTGCCCAGCGAGGCGTTGCAATTAGTACTTTGCAAGTTCAATATTCTTTGCTGTCTACATATCCTGTGACTCAACTCCACCTTAAAGATGTTTGTGATGAGTTGGGAATAAAATTGATTGCTTACAGTCCTCTGGCTTTGGGGCTGTTGACAGGAAAATACTCTGTTGGAGGTTCTTTCCCTAAAGGTATCCGAGGTTTGCTATTTAGACAGATTTTACCAGGAGTGCGATCGCTTTTAGCATGTTTGCAAGCAGTGGCGCAGTCTAGAAACAAAACCATGTCACAGGTAGCAATTAACTGGTGCATGTGTAAAGGAACCATTCCCATCCCTGGAGCGAAGAATGTAGAACAAGCCAGAGAAAATATTGGTGCGTTGGGTTGGCAATTAGATGCAGGTGAAATTGCAGAGTTAGATAAAGCAGCAGCGAGTTCAGACAAAAAAATGGTGCAAAATATTTTTCAGACTAAATGAAGTTTTTAGATATTAATCTCTATGATTTGTTCAAAATTTATATTTATCATCAATAGCAGTATATAGGAATCTGTCTTATTTTTGAACTTGTTTATATAGCAGTCCTAAAGCATTCCTGAACAACAATAACCCCGACTTCTTTAATAAGTCGGGTATCTGAAGCCACTCAATTTTCACAAATCAAATAGGATTGTTATAGATGCGATCGCTAGCAATGATAAAACAGCTTGTTGAATTATATCTAGCTTAGTTAAAAACTCAATATTAGTCTTATATACGCAATTTTGTTTGTTTATCAATTAAATTCCAGATATTTTCCAAAAAGACATAATTCCTGTATTAATGTCTGAAATTTTGAGCAGAAGAACTTGATTTTTTAGGTTAATTAAGAAAGAATGAATATTGAGTCTAACATCTTGTAGACACTCTTGGTGACAACTTAACCTTATCCAATGTCCACAGTCCGCGAAAGCGGACTTTTTGTATGTAACCTGAAGTTTAAGTAAGAATTTATGAGCTAAGCTAATACGCATTTAACTTGCATTTGATTTTGGAGAAAAAGCGTCAATCCTTCTCCCCTGCTGTATAAATGTGCAAATTAGGTGCTTAACAGCTTATTCTTGCTTACTTATTTATATGGTTGGAGTACAATACTTGTCGGGTTTTGGGGAAAAGGGGAAGGTGGGGCCCCTCTGGGGATAAGGGGCGGGGGAAAGGGAAAGAAAAAACCTTTAACCTTTACCCTTTAACCTTTTCCCCAAATCCAATTCCGAGTTAAAAATCCACTGAAGCAGCAGTATTGGGTTGGAGTATTATTAGTAGATACTTGATGTGTACTATATTCTTAATTGGCTATATCCGGGGCTAGCTTTGCTGGCACAAGCAAGCATATTATCTTGAGAGATTGAACTTTAAACCGACTTACATCTCCAAATACTGGCTTTGACAAATTCTCACCAAGCAAAAACAACTATTAAATATCTGATGAATCAATCGACCCCTAAAAATTGGATGTTAATCAAACACCGGCTAACTCCTTATTTGTTTTTACTCCCTGCTTTGATTATTTTAGGGTTAACCGTCTTTTGGCCTGCGCTGCAAGCTTTTTACCTCAGCTTTACCAGCTACGAAGATATTGCCCAACCGCCACAATGGATAGGTTTTAACAACTTTCTGAAGCTTTTGAAAGATCCAGTTTTCTGGAAAACACTAGAAAACACTGTTTTATATCTTGTGGGTGTAGTACCAATTTTGGTAATTGCTCCCTTGGGGCTAGCAATTTTGGTAAATCAAAAACTGCGGGGGATGAATTGGTTTAGATCTGCATATTACACGCCAGTAGTAATTTCGATGGTAGTTGCAGGAATAGCTTGGAAATGGTTATATGCAGAAAATGGATTGCTCAACCAGTTATTTAAAGCTTTAGGTATTATTTCAGACGGTATTCCTTGGCTAACTAGCTCAGCTAAAGTTTTTGGTATTGTACCAATTTCTCTTGCCAGTGTTATGGCAGTTACTGTGTGGAAAGGGCTAGGTTACTACATGGTAATTTATTTAGCTGGATTACAATCAATTCCTGGTGATGTGTACGAAGCCGCAGCAATTGATGGCTCTGATGGTATTAAGAAACATTGGGACATCACCATACCTTTGATGAAGCCATATCTGGCTTTAGTAGCAGTAATTTCAGCTATTTCTGCCACCAAAGTATTTGAAGAAGTATACATTATGACTCAAGGCGGCCCGCTCAATAGCTCGAAAACAATTGTTTATTATCTGTACGAACAAGCATTCAATAATTTGGAAATTAGCTATGCTTGCACAATTGGGCTGGTATTATTTTTGATAATTTTAGGGCTATCAATTTTGCGATTAGCGGTTAATCAGCAGGGTAATGATAATATCACAATCTAATAGGGGCTGGCGATAATTAAACTAAAACCGTGTTTGATACTCCACTACGGCACGACTATCATCGGTTAAATTAGTGGAAGCACGGACACGAAATTCATCGTTTATCCGGTAATTAAGCCCCCATTGGAAGGGGTCATTTGTTGTTAAAATTTTGATGCTAGAAAAGGATATCTTAGAAGTAATATCAACTCCGGCTTCGGCTGCTAATTCCAAAGTTGAATTGCTTCTTCCCGCTTCAGGATTTTCAGAGATAATGGTAGGAAATATCCGCAGTTCGCTTAAACCAAAGGTATTACCAATCTGGTTAAAAGTTGATTGAAAATTGTTGAACACAGCTGAGCCTGCGATGTTAATTAGGCCCAAAGTACTGTCAGCACGTCCTTGGGTGTCTACAAACCCACCTCCCAAAAGAGCAACAATTTCGGTTTGACTGCGTGATGGGCTGCTGGTAAGTTCTAGATTTTCATTTAGCTTACTGGCGAGACCGTTAATAGTAGCTTCGACTCGAACGCTTTCCAAGCCTGATAAACCTGTGGTGTTTATTCGGCTGAAATCATTACTTTGAGTTACATCTAGTACTTTAGCAAACAGCCGAATATCTAAGTCAGGATCGCGGGGTTGGGAGGGACTAAAAGTTGCAGTGTGTTTATAGCCGCGAACAAGGTTAAATTGGGTAGTAAATAAATTTACGCCACCTTTTTCTAATTGGATGGTACCATCGGGTACGGGCTGATTGATTGAGCCATTGACTATCAGATTACCACTGGCGCGGAAGCTAAGAATAGGTGGACGGGTAATTTGGACGTTTTTACCTAGTTCTAAATCTAGATTATTAAATCTGGCGATACCTGAGGGTAAGGCTGGAATTTCCTTTTGATTCTGCTTATTAGCTTTTGTGGATGATAAGCCAAGACCGCTATCGGTTGCAGATGTATCGGTGTCGGTAGATTCTGCCAACAACACCTGACCGTCAAACAAATCTACTCTACCGCCAATTAGGGGGTTGAGAGCAGAACCAGTAATCTGCAAATTACCGCTAGCGCCTCCTTGGTAAAGTCCTTTGAGATTCAATGCTAGCTGTTCGAGATTAATGGTTAGAGGATTGTTGATAGTCGCTTTCTCATTGTTAAAGATGGGAATTTCTCCAGCAACTTCTACCTTTCCTCTGCTAAATCTACCTTGAAGATTTTCTACTAAGATGCGGTCAAAATTAAACAGTACTTTACCTGTAACACGTCTGAGTTTACCCGGCAAAGCTTGGGCTGAAAAAGTAGCATTATTAACAGTGGCAATTCCATCTACCTGTGGTTGTTGCAATGTTCCCCGCACTTTCAGGTCTACTTGTCCTTCACCTTTCTCAAAAACCACTTGATTAGTCAATGCGTTTAACAGTCCTAATCCTTCGTTTTCTAACTTCACGTCCAAACTGATTTGGTCGCTGTCTGGTGCCACCGTTGCAAAAGGCAATTTATAAGGTATGCTGCCAGTAATATCCACAGGTTGCGGCCCGCTAACTGCAACAGTACTACCAAAGTTTAAGCGTCCGTTGGCATAGCTGAAACTTGCGGTTGCTAACTGTATCGGGTTTTGATTCAATGTTCCTTCTGTAATTTGCAATTCCCCTCTGGCTTGGGGATTTCCAATACTGCCTGCTAAAGCTGCTGTAGCGTTTACATTACCTGTAATGCCAACTGGCAATTTCACAAAATTATTCAAGACTTGTACGGGAAAATTATTCACCCGCAATTGACCAGATTGTTCATCACCGCCAATGTTACCTGTGAAGGCAATCAGCCTGTTTTGAGATTCGATGCGTAAAGGTCGCAAACTCAAAACACTATTTTCAAAGTTGCCTTCGGCAATCAATTTTTCAGCAGTATAATAACGACTGCGTTCTTCCTTTTTACCCCAGGCAAAGTTTTCTCCATTCAAATTAAATTGCACTGCCAATCCATTGCTGCCAGCTGTATCTAGAGCTACTTCGCCGTTGAAAGTGCCTTTTAAGTCAGCTAAATCCGGTATAGGACTGGAATCAAGTCGTTGTTGTTCCTCTTCTGCTACCAAGGCTTCAATTTCAGAAAATCGCTGGAGTTGGCCCAATAAAGGCTCATTTGGCCAGCCTTGGGGGTTGGTGGTCAAATCCGCTGCTGTACCGTAGTTCGGCTTTGAACCACCTTGTAAATCTTGTAAATCAAAGACCTGCGCTACAGCCAGAACATCTTCGATTTTGCCTTGGTTGACATTGAGTTTACCTTTTAGTTGGGGGCCTTGAGCCGTTTGAGCAAAAGTACCAACGGCAGCATAACTACTGTTACCTTTGATAAATTGGCTACTAGTTAGAGTGGCGTTACCATTACTGTAACGGAATTGAGCTGCTAAACGATCGCCCTTTAATCGTCCAATTTCTGGGTTGGCGATCGCTAAATTTCCGTTTGTTGCAAATGTCTCTTGATTAAAAACCAAATCCCCTGTTAACAATCCAGCTATTTTGCCAGTACCGAGACGAGTACTCGGTGGTGGCGTCAAATTCAAGATTTGTAAGGGGAAGCTTGCAACTTTGAGCGTCCAGTCATTTCCTTTGACATTACCTGAAGCCGATGCTTCCTGCCATTTTACTAAAAAGGATTGCGGGCGATTATTGGCATCGAAATTGAAGGCAAGGCGATCGCGATTTCCTGCTAAATTTAAACTCGACCCGCGTCCTTGTGCTGTGTTGATATTTCCAGTTAACAGCGGCTCAAAGGCAATATCTTGAACAACGAAGTCTCGTAAATTAATTTGTCCGACTACATTTGGCAAAGGTAGCTTGCCAGTGACTTGTCCGTTAAAATTTATTCTCCCCGCCACCGCAACCTGATTAGGAAGATTCACGGGTAACTGTTTTAAGTCGTAATTCTCAGCTTGGATATTCAGATTTAGGGCAGTAATTTCCGGTATCCCCGATCCTTTGGCGTTGGCTAATATGCTACCAGTAACATTTAAACCGGGGGCAGTTGCTTGCTCAATGGTTAGCCTTTCACCATTCCAAGCGATCGCAGCTGTCAGCGGTCGTTCAAGACCTGGGAGACCTTGGGATAACTGCACCTGTCCAGCAGCACGCACATCAGCTAATTGAGACGATGCCAGCGTGCCAGCTAATTGCAACTTGCCGCCAAATCGACCCCGCAATTGCTGATTTAACCGATTTAATTCCACACCGGAAGCATCAATAATTCCTTGATAGCGACCATTCGCCACTTGAATATTAGAAGCTGCGATCGTTCCGCCAGCAACATTGATTTGTCCCTGACCAACGGCTTGGATTGTTTGCGGTTGAAAGGACTCAACAGAACCCGCGACGTTGACTTGACCAGTTAAGGTTCCTCGCAATTGTGGTGGTACTGCTGCCAACTGCTGCAACGGTACGTTATTTGCCTGAACTCGTGCTTGGTATACACCATTACCCACTTGGATATTAGAAGCTGCGATCGTTCCACCGCCAACATTTATTAGTGCTTGGCCGTTGGCTTGGATTGCTTTTGGTTCAAAAGAATCAACTAATCCCGCAACGTTAAACTGACCATTTAACGCACCTTGAAACTGCGGTGGTACTGCTGCCAACTGTCGCACAGGTACATTGTTAGCCTGGATTTGCGCTTGGTATGCACCATTAACAAGTTGGATATTAGAGGCTGTAATTATTCCCCGTCCAACATTTATCCGTGCTTGACCGCTGGCTTGGATGGCTTGGGGTTGGAAAGACTCAACAGAACCCGCCACATCTACTTCACCGCTTAACCTACCTTGAAACTGCTTTGGTACTGCTGCCAACTGCTGCACAGGTACATTCTTCGCCTGGACTTGCGCCTGATATAAACCATCAACAAGTTGAATATTTTTTGCTGTAACCGTACCACCGCCAATGGCAAGGCGACCTTCACCACTGCCACGCAGAGTTTTTAGACTGAAATTATCTGTGTTCCCTGCGATTTGGAACGTACCCGCCAAAGGATTATTTAAAGCTGGCGGAGACTGTTTCAATATTTGTCCCAGCCGCACATTATTAGCTACAAGTTGAGCAGAGAAATTTTGGTCTTGGAGTTGGATATTAGAAACTGCAACTGTACCGCCGCCAATGTTTACTGCTGCACCTTCAGTACGAATCGTGGCAATTTCAAATGGTGCTGTGCTACCTGAGAGGATGAGACGGCCATTGAATTGTGCGCCTGCCAAAGACACATTTTGCAGTTGATTTGTATCTACAAAACGTTGCACCTGCACCCCAGAGGCCACAGCAACAGCTTGCCAACGCTCATTGGCGTAACTACCAGTAGCCCTGACTTTACCACCACCAACATTCAGAGCGACATTGCGGAAAGAGACGGTACGATTTGGAGCTATGGCCACTTCCCCAGTTCCCGGATAAGTTCCGTTAGGGGCTTGAAACTGTACTACAGTCTGGACATTGGTACCACCGCCGAATAGTTGGGCTGTAGCGGAGAGATTACCGATTTGAAAAGCGGGTGTTGTATCGTAAACTTTAGCGATCGCATCCCCTGGAACATTCTTAGCCGCAAAATTCAAATCCAATCGCGGATTTTTACCAATTGCAATTGTGCCAGCCCCTGTAATCTGACCGCCTACTTTCGCGAACCCTTGAATATCTTTGAGAGTAATTAAAGACGAATTAGTAACAAGCTGAAATTTACTACTAATACTATTGAAATCGAGCTTGTCAATCCGGGCAGTTTGGATCGTGGCAACTTTGCCTGAGAAAATTGGCTCTTTAGTCGATCCAGTAATCTGCAAATCTGCTTGTACTTGTCCAGCTACAGGTACAGGTAGTTTTACCTTGAGAGTCTCTTGGGCATCTGGTAAACTCACCGCATTTACACGTGCTGCCAAGTTGAAGCCTGCTTGAGTGTCAATAATTCCCTTAGCCACCAAAGGAATTTTGCCATAGTTGCTAGTAATATTATCTAACTGCAATTGGGTTCCCTGGAAGCGGAGGTTTCCTTGGCTATTGCTCAACACTTGCGGCACTTTCGGCAATTCAACCGTTACCCCTGCAACAGTAGCACTGCCAAACAATAAAGTCGGCTGTTGCGGTGTCAACTGAACTAACAAGTCACCATTGACTCGACCCGCTTGTAAATTCACTGGTAACTCAATGAGGCGAGTAATATCCGCAGCCAGGAAATCTTGTACTCGCAACTGCAAATTTCCTGCTAATGCCTTAGAACGGGTCTCTCCCTGAATAGAAATACTGCCACCACTGTCTGCTTGACCCCGGACTTCCAACCGGATCAGCTGATTATTTGCTAAAAGTTGGGCAGAGCCGCTCAGGTCGGAAAATGATACGGGATGTTGACTAGTGATTGGGGACTGGGAGTTATTCGCCTTGTTTGTTTGCCCCCTCTGCTCCCTGCCCCCTGCCCCCTGCTCCTCTGCCACTCTGCTCCCCTGTCCATCCCTCTTCTGCGGCATTAATGCCAACTTCGCATTGCGAAACCGCAGTTTGTCCAAATCAGTTTTAAGAACGCCGGCTTCACCTGACGATGCGATTTCGGTGGAAACCCAGCGCCCTTGGTCATCCTGTTGGATGAAAATATCTGGATTCACTAAGGTCACATCTAGCTTCAGGTGGCGGTTAAAAATTAACTGCAAGAGGTTAAAAGTCACCTCCACAGCTTCGACTGTAGCTCGATCTGGATCTGTGGGTGTAGCGGGGATCGCTGAGGCACCAAACTGTACTCCTGTCAAAGAAAATTGTGTGACTCTTCCGAGTTCTACTGGACGGTTGAGTGTTGTAGTAAGACTTTGTTGTGCCAAAGGCGTCAACTCTTTTTGGACAAAAATCCACAACCGCCAAATCCCGCCGACAATTCCAATCAGCAAAAGTCCTCCCAAAGCAATGCCACCGCGACTCAAAACCAGCAACCAGAGACGCTTACGAATAGGAGAGGGGGAGTAACGATCTTGATTGGGAGATTTAATCATTTCCTTTCACTGTACTAATTGCCGGATGCAGCGAGGACGCACAAGCATTAACTGGCACATTGATTCAGTATGCCATTTCCAGGATACGTTAACTAAACCCAAGACTTCATGGGTTAAGTTACGGCATTTGCTCAATCCAATACTTATGCTGAATGATGTTAGCGCTTTCAGGAAAATCCCAAGAAAGTGAAAATTGCCAAGAAAGTGAAAATTGTAAATGTGACTTTCCCTGATGCACAACCTAGAACTTTAATATAAATAGATCTAGATCTGAAAATAATAGATAATTTATGCGTGTTTTTGTGTTAATGTTTAATGCTCGAACAGAAAATGAGGGAATTCACACAATTCGGAAGGGCGATCGCAATACAATTCTGATGTTCGAGTCAGAAGACGACGCCACGCGCTATGCCCTGATGCTGGAAGCTCAAGATTTCCCGACACCTACACCAGAGGCGATGGATGCTGAGGAAATCCAAGAATTTTGCGAAAGTGCCGGATATGATTGGGAGATCGTCACAGAAAACAGTAGCTCAGTTGTCACCCCTCCAGAAGTTAACGTTGAAGAAACCGACTGGCAACCAGATGACCAGAAAGAGGATATTCCTGAGGATTTCTTGGATTCTAAGCAGCAGCCACCAGAAGACCCAGAATTGTCTGATTCTGAATTAGACAAAATTCGTCGCCAATTGGAAGGATTATTGTAATTTGGTATGGGGCATAGGGCATTGGGCATTGGGCATTGGACTAATGACTAATGACTAATGACTAATGACTAATAACAAGGGGACAAATGACAAACTTACAGGAACGCGGGCATCTTTTAACCGAACTAGTAAATCCTGACAGTCTGAACCTAGACCAGCTGAGTGCTCTGGAATTGGTCGAGCTGTTTAATAATGAAGATCGAAAGGCAGTCGCGGCAGTTGCAGCGGCGAAAGTTGAGTTGGCACAAGCCATTGAACGCACCGCAGAGCGTTTGCACCAAGGAGGACGCTTATTTTATGTTGGTGCGGGTACAAGTGGTAGGCTAGGGGTATTAGATGCTGCGGAGTGTCCCCCTACTTTTTGTACGCCTCCAGAGTTGGTACAGGGAATTATTGCTGGTGGTGCTGGGGCGCTGGTACGCAGTTCTGAGGATTTAGAAGACAGCATCGAAGATGGTGAAACTGCGATCGCAGGACGCCACATTACACAGTTAGATGTGGTAGTTGGTATCACAGCCGGCGGAACAACGCCATACGTCCACGGTGCCCTGAATGCGGCTCGTCAGCGGGGAGCCGCTACTATTTTTATCGCCTGTGTTCCCGCCGAACAAGTTAGCTTTGATGCTGATATTGACATTCGCCTATTAACAGGGCCAGAAATCGTTGCTGGTTCAACTCGCCTCAAAGCTGGTACAGCTACAAAATTAGCTTTAAATATCCTTTCCACTGGGGTGATGGTCAAGCTGGGTAAAGTTTACGGCAATCGTATGGTGGATGTGGCGGTGACAAATCAAAAGCTACGCGATCGCGCTTTGCGAATCTTACAAGACCTTACAGGTTTAAGCCGCGAAGCTGCTGGTTTTTTATTAGAACGTAGTGGCAAGTGGGTAAAGCTAGCTCTATTAATGCACTGGACTGGTTTAGAAAAAGAAGATGGCGATCGGCTTCTTTCTCAACATCAAGGTAATCTCAGAGCAGCTGTTGTTAGCCACAAAAACCACAATCAACCCTTATGATTGCTGTATACTAACAGCCAGCAGCACTCTTAATAATCCGACAGCGGGCACTGTTTACAAAGTGAAAATCAGGGTTTGACCGAACCGTAAGCAGTGCTCACTTCATAACAGTGGATTGCTTTTCTAATTATTAGAATAGCTACCAAATATCAGCGACAAACTAACAGCGATCGCAAACTCTTTATAGTATATTAATATTTGTTTATTTTAGTAAATCTTTATTATTATATTTTTTTGATAATCAAAATCAAAAAATATCTGGAATAGAAACTGCTATTGTTTTGAAAAAGAATTCAGGACTTGTACGGATATGTTTTGGTGTGATAATCATTAAAATGAACTATACAATACTGAAATAAATTTAGTGATGTAAGCTATAGCAACTCAAGTTTAGTGATGAAATATTAGGATAAAAGCCAAATATGGCGATCGTAAACATCTGCGAGATAAATCATTTACTACCAATACTGTTACTATATTCCTCATTCTCCTTGTTTTTAATAATTTTGATTTAGTCTGCTATGTAATAAATATATTTGCATTTATTAACATATCTCCTGACCCCTATACAGCTAGTGTGGGTTTTTCAACTAGCTTTTTAATAAAAGGAACAAAATATGGCCCAGTCGGAATTGATGGTTTCAAATAACTTAATGAATGAATTTAAAACTTGTACTCAACTACAATACAATGGCAAATTAAATATTAAAAGTTCAAAGGGCAGCCAATGGACTTTTTACTATCGCTTAGGACGCATAGTTTGGGCAACAGGGGGAACTCATCCCTTTCGGCGCTGGCGTAGACATATGGTTCAAAATTGTCCCCAGATTGACGTTGATAAATTACAGCTGCGCTCCCAAGACGTATCAATAGATTACTGGGATTATCGCTTAATAGAAATCTTGCATAAAAAACAAAAAATCCAGAGGGAACAGCTTCAGTCTATTGCTGAAAACACCATAGCAGAACTATTATTTGACCTAGCTCTGCAAGCAAATTTTGCTTCTATTTCTTGCAATCGCAGCCAAGAAGTTATTTTAGAAACACCAATAAATTTCACGAGTGCAGAAATGTCTGTCAAACATATGCAAGACTCGTGGAAAATGTGGTCAGAAGCTGGTTTAGCAAATTTTTCTCCTGACTTGGCACCTGTTTTGCGACGACCAGAACAACTCCAGCAAATAGTGAGTCCATCTGTCTACAAAAACTTTGTCAATTTCATCAACGGGAAATTTACTCTGCGAGATTTAGCCGTGAAAATGAAGCAAAGTGTACTACCGCTAAGCCGTTCGCTGCTTCCTTATATTCTTAAAGGAATTATTGAATTGGTGGAAGTACCTGACTTACCTTTAGTAGGGAGTGAAGTCAACAATAAAGGTGTCGCCCCACAACCAAAGAAGTCAAATGTTCCACTAGTTGCCTGCGTAGATGATAGTCCGCAGGTTTGTAAAATGCTGGAGGAGATTATTACTTCTAATGGACTAAGATTTGTCAAAATTGAAGATGCAGTACAAGCTCTACCAACTCTGATTCAACACAAACCAGACTTGATTTTCTTAGATTTGATTATGCCAGTCGCCAGTGGTTATGAAATCTGCACTCAGTTGCGACGAATATCTGCCTTCGGCAATACGCCAGTGATTATATTAACAGGCAGCGATGGTCTTTTAGATAGAGTTCGTGCCAAGGTGGTCGGTTCTACAGATTTTCTCACTAAACCTGTAGTGGCTGATAAGGTAATGGGTATAGTACGAAAATATTTACCGACACCGAGTGTATCCATTGACAAAAATAAATCTAATGTAGAGGTTTTTAATCAAGCAAGTTAGTAATGTTTCTTAATGATTAATCGCCAGATTGTTTAATTTACTCAAGAATTTGATTTTTTAAAAATAGAACGTTAATTCTGGCTAACCATAACAAAACTTTTTACCAACAATAGATTAGCGATTCTCACTGATAATTCAATACAGTTTAGTTAAGACTAGATCCTTTCTAACCCTCCTTAAAAAGGAGGAAACTAAGCCCCCTAAAAAAGGGAGGTTGGGGGGATCTTCTGGAGTTAAATACCGTTAACTGAACCGTATTGAGTGATAATTAACTTACTGGAGTGATAAATAAAAAATCTGAATCCAGAATTTAAGATATAGGAATAATATTTGATTTGGAGAAATACACGCTAGTAGGGTGCGTTAGCCTTTGGCGTAACGCACCAGTTAACAATTTAGGTGCGTTAGGCTACGCCATAACACACCCTACTGAAATGTTTTCATAAATCAAATCGGACTCCTATAGATAATTAGGTGTGGTTTGAAACCGCATCTAATTTTTTTACATATATCATTTTTACTTAAAGGCTTAATGTTGAGATTAGTGCTTTGAAGAACATAGATTTAATTACAAATGATGTCAAATTAATAAAGTGCATAAATAAAATCTCAAAGCCAGATATCAAGGCTGTTTTAGTTGTAAATTTTATATTATGCTGTATCAAAGATTTAGGAGATAATTTAACTAACTTATTCAAGCATATCTCTAGGTCGCGTGAGTTTTAATTTCTGACTTATTGACGAATCAAATTATTTTATGTTTCCAGGAAAAGTATTAAATTATGCTTGTTACGTACTTTTTCTGATGTTGATATATAAAGCTTGAATCAAAATTAGATAAATACAAGTTTTTGTATTTATAGCAATTCTATTTGGGTTGTGAAATATTGGTTGGAACAAAGAGATTAGTATACGCTCTAGCAACTTCCATATCTTTGTTCGCAAATACTATAGGATTTGTATGTTTAATTTGGCTATGCCAAAGTTAGATTTTGGATTGAGTTAAAAATCTAAAATCTTTAAGTTATGCCCTCAGAGTAGGTGTAATAAATCCAAAATGTTTTGCTTCATAGTTCAGTTGTATTTATATCCTGAGAAAGATCTAATAGGTAGTTGCCATGAATACTGTTTTAGTTGTTGAAGATGGCTTAACTGATATGGAAATAATCAGCCGTTACTTACAACAGGCAGGTTATTCTGTGATTAGTGCCACAAGTAGTGAAGAAGCTCAAGACAAAATTGATAAAAATAAGCCTGATTTAATATTTCTTGATGTAATTTTACCAGGGAAAAGTGGCTTTGAAATTTGCCGCGAACTGAAAAATAACCCCAATACGAGCAAAATTCCTGTGGTTTTTTGTTCTACAAAAAATAGTGATGTAGATAAAATATGGGGTAATATGTTGGGCGCTGAAGGCTATTTATCCAAGCCAGTCGATCGAGAGGAATTACTAGGAATTCTCAAACGATTAATTAATAATTAATTTTTGCTACTCCAACCATAATAAAAGTCACTATTTTTAATCTATCGCTTATACAAGTTTAAACTGTAAATGTAAATAGTGGCTGAATAAAAAATATCGATCGCGAAGGATTGCTAACTTTGGAAACCAAGAAAAAATTTTTAAGTTTTAATTTGGGAATAAAGGATACAGCCGTAATTTCTTTAGAACACATCACAGAAGTCGTACAAGTATCATTGCCAGAAATATGTGGGGTTCCTGAGATGCCGAATTCCGTTTTAGGTATCTATAACTGGCGTGGTGAGATGCTTTGGTTAGTAGATTTAGACGCAATGTTAGGTTATCCTCCAATTTCACAAGGATCAAATTTGCTATCAAAAATGATGGCGATTGTTTTAAAAAATGAAAGTAAGTATTTGGGGCTATTGGTCAGACAACTTATCGATATTGAATGGCTGGATACTAACCAAATAAAACCTCCGACTGACGAATTATTTTATCCCAAAATCTCACCTTTTTTGCATGGTTATTTTATCAATGATGCAAAGGAGATGATGTTTAATTTGGATGCAATAACAATTATCCAAACTCCTATGTGGGGAATCAAAAATTAACAGTTTTGGAACAATAAAATACCAAATCGATTTTACATTCCAATTATTTAACTATCAGTTCTGACAATTGTTGAGGTAGATTCAATGACATTCTTGTATCACAATAACTCTGAAAACGAGCGTTTAATTCCTGAAGTAGAAAACCAGAATGGTAGCCCTAGCGTAGCCAATATTGCTAGCAACGAAATTTCTTTATTGAATGCGATCGCTCAAGAATTTAAAACTTGGCGTAGACAGTTGCATGACATTGCAATTCATATGCGACAAGCTACGGATTTTAATACTTTACTCAAAATTACTGTAACACAAATTAGAGAAAAAATTGGCTGCGATCGCGCTTTAATTTATCAGTTTAATTCCTTAGAATCAGGTAATGTATTAGCAGAATCTCGAACGCTAGGGTGGACGCCGACTCTGGGGGAAAATATTCCTGGGATTGTTTTTGGTTTATATACTAATCAAGACTATTTAGAGTCTGTAGCTATTGATGATACCAGTCAGATACAACTGACGCCCCATCAAAAACAACTGCTAGAAAAATATCAAATTAAAGCCAGTTTGACTTTACCAATTTTAGTAGAAGGTAAAGTTTGGGGATTATTAGCAGTAAATAATTGCTCCTCTCCTAGACAATGGCAAGAGGGGGAAATTAGCGTACTGTATCAAATTGCTAGAGAATTAACCTACAGATTGCATAACTTTGAATTTGAAAAAGAACTGCAACAGCAAACACAAGCCAAGAAATCAGCAGCTAAAGTCATCGATAAGATTTTGCGGATATCAAATGTTGATAAACTTTTTCAAGCAACCACTCAAGAAATCCGCCAATTATTAAAATGCGATCGCGTAGGTGTTTATCGCTTTAGATCTGACTGGAGTGGTGAGTTTGTCTCGGAATCAGTGGGCAATAATTGGGTAAAAATGGTAGGCCCTGATTTTAATATGGTTTGGGAAGATACTCACTTGCAAGAAACCCAAGGAGGACGTTACGCCAAAGGTGAAACTTTTGTAGTTAAAGACATTTATCAAACGGGACACGCTCAATGTCACATTGATATTTTAGAGCAATTCCAAATGATGGCTTATATCATTGCACCCATATTTTCTGGAGAAAAATTATGGGGCTTACTAGCAGCTTATCAAAATTCTGGGCCTCGTGATTGGCAACCTTGGGAAGAAAGCTTTTTAACTCAGATTGGTTTGCAATTTGGTGTGGCTATTACCCAAGGAGAATATCTCGAACAAGTACAGACAAAATCCGAGCAACTTTCTCAGATAATTGAACAAGAAAAAACTGTAACTAAGACAGTCAACCGCATTCGACAATCCTTAGATATAGAAAGCGTTTTTAAAACAACTACTCAAGAAGTACGGCAATTATTAAAATGCGATCGCGTTGTAGTTTTTCGCTTTAATCCTGATTGGAGTGGTGAATTTGTCGCCGAGTCAGTAGGTAATGCTTGGACAAAATTGGTAGGCCCTGGTATTAGAACTATTTGGGCAGATACCTACATGCAAGAAAACCAGGGAGGGCGATATACCAGAGGTGAAAGCTTTGTTGCTCATGATATCTATCAAGTGGGTCATTCTCCTTGCCATGTTGAGATGTTAGAGCAATTTGAAATTAGAGCTTATGCGATCGTTCCTGTATTTTCTGGAGAAAAGTTATGGGGATTATTAGCAGCTTATCAAAACTCCGGCCCTCGTGATTGGCAACCTTGGGAAGCCAACTTTTTAGTGCAGATTGGCTTGCAGTTTGGTGTAGCAATATCACAAGCAGAATATATGGAACAACTGCGAGTGAAATCTCAACAATTGTCTCAGTTTGCCGAACAAGAGAAAGCAGTGACCAAGATAGTTAACCGCATTCGACAATCTTTAGATATAGAAGAAATATTTAAAATAGCTACTCATGAAGTACGGCAATTATTAAGATGCGATCGCGTCGGTGTTTATCGCTTTCAACCTAACTGGAGTGGCGAATTTGTAGCCGAGTCAGTAGGCCATAATTGGGTAAAACTCGTAGGTCCTGACATCAAAACTGTTTGGGAAGATACCCATTTACAAGAAACCCAAGGAGGTCGATATGCCCAAGGTGAAAACTTTATCGTCAATGACATCTATAAAGTAGGTCATTCTCCTTGCCATATTGAAATTTTAGAACAGTTTGAAGTTAAAGCTTATGCGATCGTTCCTGTATTTATAGGGGAACAATTGTGGGGCTTGCTAGCAGCTTATCAAAATTCCGCAGCTCGTGATTGGGAACAATCGGAAGTCAGTTTGTTAGCACGCATTGGCAGCCAGTTCGGGCTAGCATTACAACAAACTGAATACTTGCAACAGCTACAAGCGCAGTCAACAAAATTAGCAGAAGCAGCAGCACGGGACAAAGCAGCTAAGGAATTACTCCAACAAAGATCGATTCAACTTCTAACAGCACTCAGACCAGCCCTCAACGGCGATTTAACGGTACGCGCACCGATTACAGAAGATGAATTAGGCACCATCGCAGACGCCTACAACAATACCCTACAAGCACTACGGCAAATAGTTCTTCAGGTACAGGTAGCAGCCCAAAAAGTTGCCCAAACTTCCAGCAATAGCGATGCTTCGCTAACAGAACTGACTAATTCAGCGCAACATCAATCTGAAGAACTTAGCGCAGCTTTGGGTGACATTAAACAGATGGTTGACTCCACTCAAGCTGTGGTGGCGAACGCCCAGTTAGTGCAAGTAGCAGTACAACAAGCCAATCAAACTGTAGAGTCTGGCGATACAGCGATGAACTTAACCGTCAAAGCCATTCAAGGAATTCGTGAAACCGTCGCCCAAACCAGCAAAAAGATTAAACGTCTGAGTGAATCCTCGCAAAAAATCTCCAAAGTCGTGAATTTGATTGGTAATTTTGCCACACAGACAAACGTTTTAGCTTTGAATGCAGCCATTGAAGCCACCCGCGCCGGTGAATATGGCAAAGGCTTTGCAGTTGTAGCTGATGAAGTGCGTTCTCTATCTCGCCAGTCAGCAGCAGCAACCATCGAAATTGAAAAATTAGTCCAAGAGATTCAAACAGAAACCGGGGAAGTTGCAGTCGCGATGGAAACTGGTATTCAGCAGGTAGTGGAAGGCACAAATCTGGTAAGTGAAACTCGCCAAAACTTAAATGCGATCGTTTCTGCAACTGCTGAAATTAGCCAATTAATCGAGCGAATTACCGCAGCAACTCAACAACAAATGACCCAATCTGTAACAGTCACTGCATCAATGCAAGATGTTGCCGAAATTGCCAATAAAACTTTTGCAGAATCTCAAGAAATTGCTACTGTCTTTCAAGAATTATCAGGTATGGCGCAAGAGTTATTAACTACTGCAAGTAAATTCAAAGTCAGCTGATAAAAAGTTAGGAGTTAAGAGTTATAGGGACAAAACACTTGATATCATACTAGGATTTTTAAATGTTTTGTCCAGATTTAATTTTGAGTTTTGAGTAAAAAAAATAGGAGTAAAATTGGCCGAAAGTATTATTCAACGCCAAAGTTTTGAATTTGCTTTGAAAATTATCGATCTATATATTCAACTGCAAGAGCAGTAAGAATATGTGCTTTCTAAACAGTTACTACGAAGTGCAACAAGTATTGGTGCAAATGTTGAAGAGGCTAGCGGCGGTCAGAGTAAAAAGGATTTTTTAGCAAAAATGTATATTGCATACAAAGAAGCTAGGGAAACAAAATATTGGCTACGTTTACTACAAAAATCCAATCTAGTAAATATTGATTTAACGAATGAACTAATGTATGCAGATGAAATCATTCGGATTTTGAGTTCAATAGTCAAAACAACTGAGGATTCAATTAATCGAGTAACTCCCAACTCCTAACTCCCCACTCCCAACTCCCCACTCCTAACTCCTAACTCCCCATTCCCAATTCCCCACTCCCTCATTATGATTACCGACACTTCAATTCGCGAACAAGGATACATTTATTTTCTGGCAGAAGCCCCGGAATTAGTACAAATTATTGAACAAGAATTATTTAGCTTATCTGAAGATTATAGCATTGCAAAAATTCATAATTTAATGCGTGCTACCCATACGCTCAAAGGTGGTGCTGCTAATGTTGGGCTGGAACTGATTAAGACGATCGCCCATTTTTTAGAAGATGTATTTAAGGCTTTATATAATCCAAATGTAGTCATTGATGATGAATTACAAACATTAATCATTCAAGCTTATGAATGTCTTAGCATAGCATTAAATACTGAGCTAATCGGAAGTACTGTTAATGATGAAGAATTACTCCAACGCTCAAGTTCAGTTTTTGCACAACTGCAAGAAAAACTGGGCGATGCGTTTGGCGCTGAGACTCATATTCCTACTTCTGAGGAATTGGGATTTGATATTGTACAGTCTGTTTTTGAAGTGGGAGTACAGCAACGTCTAAATAGTATTGCTGAAGCTATTAATAATCCATCAAATAATGCCGAGTTTATTGAATTTTTGCAATCTCAAGCTGAGGTATTTCTTGGTTTAGCAGAATCTCTAAATTTACCTGGATTGGGTGAAATTTCTCAAGCAATTATGTCAGCGCTGCAAGCAAACCCCACCCAGGTAAAGCAAATTGCAGAAATCGCCTTTGCAGATTTGCAACAAGCACAAAAATTGGTATTAGCAGGCGATCGCACTTCTGGCGGACAAGCTTCTCTCAGTTTACAACAACTCACAAAAGTCGCAAACAATGAAGCTTCTGTAGAATTAGAAAATAATTCATTTTCTGAGACTATTATCTTTAATGAAGAACAATTTTATCACTTTTTAACTACATCAGATAACAATAAAGATGAATCCGTTAAACCAACAACTGCCAAGTTTTATTTAAAAGTTATTCGCTACATTTTTGGCTGGTTTAATCACGAGATAGAAATACCAGAGTCAGAACTTACTTTGGCTTTACTAGTTCCGAAATTATCTGAACAAAATCTGCTCAATTATGTTGAAAATTGGCTGGCAAAGTTTCTAGCTTTTGTCCAAGAGGAAGAAGATAGCCAAAGTCTTTGCATTTATCGTAATGGTATCATTTTAATTATTTTGTTTGCCGTTGCCAAATTTCAATATTATATCGATCAATCTGACAATTACCTTACTGTAGTAAAAACTTTGCAAAACAAAATTTATAAATTAGCAAAAAAATATAAAAACTATCCCCCTGTAACTAGTAAAGAAAAAAATTGGCTTGATAGTCCTAAGTTACAAAGCCTGCTAGTTCTTAAAGAAGCATCTAAATCTGCATCTTCTCAAACCGACGATAACCTTCTAGAAGTAATATGGGGAGAAGAAGCCGACCAAAACGTTACTGCTGAAGTTGTGGCTACCAAAACTGAGGATTCTTTGAAACAGATAGATATTCCACAAGCAGTTATTGAAACTATTACTGAATCATCTCAACCAATTAACCACCAAATAGAAGAGAGATCGCAACATTTCCAAAATAAAAATTCTCGTCAACCTTCTTTTATTCGAGTAGACACAGATAAATTACAAAACCTGAATTATTTAGCAGGAGAATTGTTGATTTCCGAAAAACGGCGGGCTTTGCAAGACGAACAAATCCAAGAAATAATTGAGCGATTAATGCAACGACTCGCTAAACAACAAATAATTTTAAATGAATTACGCGATTTACCATTACAAATGCAAAATTTTGGTTCGCAACAAACACCAAATTTTGCGGTGAATTTTGACTCTCTGGAAATGGATGTATATACAGAATTTCAGATGACATTGCATGAAGCAATAGAAGAGTCGCTGCAACTTCAAGAAACCACAGAGTCTCTTGACTTGCTTGTAAACCAAGCTGCCCAAATCAGTGGTAGTAAAGAAAATTTAACTCTAAATATTATAGATAATTTAGTAGAAGCACGAATGTTGCCTTTGGGCAATATCTTGAATCGTTTTCCCCACATGGTGAATAAGTTGGCGAATGTTTATGCCAAACTTGTTGAATTAAAACTTTGTGGAACAGAAGTACTAGTTGATAAAGCGATCGCTGAAAAACTCTACGATCCCTTGTTACACTTAGTACGTAATGCTTTTGACCACGGTATTGAACCTCCTCACATTCGCCGAGAGTTGAACAAACCAGAACGAGGTTTAATTGAAATCTGCGCCTATCATCAAGGTAGCCAAACTGTTATCGAAATTCGGGATGATGGACAGGGATTGAATTTAGAAAGTATTCGCAGAAAAGCTGTTGAACTTTATCACATCCAAACTGAAGATAAAGCTAAAAGCTATGCTTATAATCTAACGCAACCTGAACTTTTAGATTTGATATTTTCACCAGGATTTTCCACTGCTAATAAAGTGAGTGAAATCTCTGGACGCGGTATGGGTTTAGATATTGTGCGTACTCAGATGAACGCGCTCAATGGTTCAGTTTCAGTTGAATCTTTACCCAAGCAAGGAACAACATTTCTACTCAAAATTCCTTTTTCTATGACTACTGAAAAACTAATGCTAGTTCAAGCTAGAGGTATTGTTTATGCCTTGCTTTTGGACAGAATCGAAAAAATATTGATTCCTACTGATGAGCAGGTCAAAGAAATTGAAGGTAAAAAAGTTTTGCATTGGAATGTAGGCGAAGATGAGACTATGGTCAGCCTGCGTCAGCTTTCAGAGTTGCTTTCTTATCATGGTTCATTATTTAATAATCCTACTCCATACAACACATCAAATAATCACGATGCAAATATAAATAAAAATCCAGTGCTTTTGCTGCGGAGAAATCAAGGGCTGTTTGCTTTAGAAGTTGACCAAATAATTGGCGAACAAGAACTAGTAATCAGACCTTTAGGAAATGCCATCGCTCCACCAAAATATATTTATGGTTGTAGTAGCTTAGCTAATGGTAACCTCATTTTAGTGATTGATGCTTCATTGCTGCTATCAGGCGATATCCAACAAAAAACGCTTGATGTTATCGGGTTACCAACAACCTCTTGGGCAAATAAAAAATCTTTGCCAATATCATCAAAACAAACTTTTTCTCCTACACCATTAAAAGATACTGATACTACAGAAACCCAATCTAGCTATCCTCCAGACTCCAATAATCAAACGCCAAAAGTTATCTTAGTAGTAGATGATGCCATTAGTCTGCGCCAAACTATTTCTTTAACTTTGCAAAAATCTGGCTATCAAGTAATACAAGCTCAAAATGGTGTAGAAGCTTTAGAAAAGTTACAGTTACATCCAGAAATTCAAGTTGTTATCTCAGATTTAGAGATGCCAAGAATGAATGGTTTTGAATTTTTGAGTAATTTACGCCAACATCCGAATTTTGCTACAATTCCTGTAGTGATTCTCACTTCTCGCAGCGCTGAGAAACACCGCCAGCTAGCCAAAGAGTTGGGTGCAAATGTTTACTTGACTAAGCCTTATTTAGAGCATGAGTTTCTCTCAAAAATCAAAAATTTAATTAACAACACCACAGATGATTTAAATCATTTAGTTATGGTGGCAAATCATTAAATCAATCTGATTTTAATTAGAGGCTATCGGTAAGTTATGAGTAGGAGGTGAGAAGTGATACCAGATTGTGGAAAGAAGCATTGTCTACCTATGAAGTGTATCAATCTTTGAAACGCGATCGCCTTAATTACCAGGTAGATTATTTGGATCTACACCTAGAGATCGTAAATACTCGGCTAACTGTTCAGCCCTTATTCGTTCTTGTTGTGCTTGTTCTGCGTCTGTCAAATACCGATTTCCTCGCTCATCATACCAAGATAAGAACTCTTGTTGTATTCCGGCAATTACAGCTTGGTGTCGTCCAATACCTAAGCCAATTTCTGGCATGAAATAAGGTTCACCTATTTGTAGTCGGTAGCTTCCATCTATCAATTTATACACTTCAAATGGTTGATGTTGGTCGCGCCGCCAAAACTCAGGATTGTAAATTACGTAATACAATACAGCGAGGTTTTTATATATATCTAGCTTTTCCTCGTATTCACCTCCTGGGGTGTGAGATACCATTTCTAATGTCAGTATTGGAACTACCCAATTTTCTTCCCATACAGCGTAACTTTTGCGAGATTTACCACCTTTTTTTCGTTCTACTCCCAGGCTCAAAAAAGCATCTGGGACTACAGGAACTCTAGGATGTACCCCTGTGGTGTGGTAGACTCCCATATCTACCCCAAAGTACCAATCCATACGATTTGCCCAAATCGAGTTGAGCAAGAAAAGTAAAATGTTGGGCAAAAAATTTTGGTCTTCGTTATCCACTGGTGTATCGTCTGAACAGGGAAGTTCGTCAGTAGTTGGTAACGCATTTTTGAGATCGGGTGAAAGCATAACCTTTGTCTCGCTGGCGTTCGATGCACTTATTATAGGTGATGGGTAAAAAGTTTAACGTTTTGGTGTAGCTTCACCAAACTTAATTAAAAGAGCGATCGCAATACTCACAATTAAAATTAACGTCATACTCAAAGCTGAACCAAATCCCCAATTTTGAGTCGCTCCCAGAAACTGGTTATAAACTAATCGCGCCGCTGTCATACTAGAAGCACCACCAAGTAATTCTGGGTCGGTAAAATCTCCCAAACCTGTGATAAATACAAGCATCGAACCAGCTGCAATTCCTGGAAAAATTTGAGGTATTGTTACTTTGAAAAAAGCTTCCACGGGATTTGCACCTAAATCTGCTGCTGCTTCTAATAAACGTTTATCTAGCTTTTCCAAAGAAGCATATAAAATTAAAACCATATAGGGTAATTGGCTATAACTCATACCAATTAATACAGCCGTACTTGTATTCAGCAATTCCAATGTAGGCAAGCTGAAATAGCTTAATAAACTATTCAATAAACCACTAGGACGAAGAATTGTAATCCAAGCATAAGAACGCAATAACGAAGAAGTCCATAAAGGCAAAACAAAGCCTAATATCAGCAAATTTCGCCACCGCTTCGGTGCAACCACAGCAATCCAATAGGCCACAGGGAAGCCTAAAATTAAACAAATGCTTGTAGTGCTAAAAGCTAAAAATAGCGATCGCAGGATGACTTGTAAATAAAGAGGGTCGAATATTCGGATATAGTTTTTGAATCCATTGGGATTAACTACATCTCCCGGTCGAATGTCTGCAACCAAACTTAACTCAAAAATTATCAAACTTGGCAGCACCAACAAAAGTAATAACCAAATTCCTGACGGTGCAAGTAACACTAAAGGTTGCAGCCAACTTCTGCGCTGACTATGGAATTCATCTTTTTGCAAAAGATTGTTTTTTTCAATATTTATCATTCCCAACTCCTAATTGTTGTACAGACGCGATTAATCGCGTCTCTACTAATTTTTGTATAGACACGATTAATCACATCTCTACTCTTAACTGCTAGTTAATTGAGTCCAGTAGCGTTCATAAACATCTTCAAATTCTCCTACAGGACTGATTCGCTCGCAATTTGCTAAAAGTGACTCCGGGGGAAATAAATTAGAATTATTTTGTATACGTTTTGGCAATTGCTCGAATCCCGCACTATTAGGTGTAGCAATATTAAGACGTTGACTGATTTGGGCTGCTACTTCTGGTTGTAAAATCATGTTAATCCAAGCGTAGGCTCCAGCTAAATTGGGGGCTGTTTTAGGAATTATAATAGTGTCTGTCCATAATGAAGAACCGCTGCGGGGAATCACATATTTGAATTTAGGATTTTCTTTAGAGATTTTCACCGCATCTGCTGAATAACACATTGCTAAAACTAAATCTCCTCCGAGAATTTGATTTTGCCAAGCATCTGTATCAAAAGCAGCGATCGCAGGTTTCAGCACTTTCAATTTATCATAAGCTTGTTTGATTTCTAATTCGTTTTTAGAGTTATAAGAATAACCTAACATTCGCAATACTGCACCCATAACTTCTCGCACATCATTGAGCAAAGTCATGCGTTTATTAAGTTTGTCTTGGTTTTGCCAAAGGTAATCCCAATCTTCTGGAGTATCTTGAAGTTTTTCAGAATTATAAATAAAACCTGTTGTACCCCAATTAAAAGGAATACTATAACGGTTATTGGGGTCATATATAGGATTAGAAAACCGGGGAAATAAATTTTCTAGACCAATTAGGCGATCGCGATTTATTTCTGTTAATAAATCTTTATCTACCATCTTCTGCACCATATAATCAGATGGGTAGATAATACTGTAAGCGCTACCACCTCCAGCTTGCAACTTAGCCAGCATCACATCGTTAGAATCATAGACATCCGCCAGCACTTTCATGCCAGTTTGAGTACTAAAAGTTGTTAGTAATTGTTTGTCAGTATATTGCGTCCAAGTATAAATATAAAGTTGATCGCTTCGACCAGAAGTATTAGAATTAGCACGTACTTGGGCTAGCCTCCAACCGCAACTCGTTAAAGACAAGCTAGAAAGTGCTGCTACTCCTTTTAAAAATTGTCGTCTTTTAGTCATTCGTCTTCTATAAGAAAGTTAATATTGGCTGGTTGTTAAAGCATTTATAGCCACCTCAGCCAGTCCAAAAAACACTCTGGAGTACTGGAATTAAAAACAAGTCAGCCGATATTATAACCGTGCTAACGCAGTTTAACCGTGTATTAGTAATTTTTATTACATTAGTATGCTATGTTGTTTCCATCTAATTCTGCAAAACAGAACTCAGGTTTGGCTAGGAAACCTGGCTTATGGCTGCAAAGCTTTGAATTTGAAGTTGTAACGGTGAATTTACACAGTAGCATAACCAACCGCAGCAACCGAGAAGCAAAATACTTTCTGGAAGGCTTGAGGAATAACGTCACTCCGGAAATGGTGCAGATACCGCCAGGAACTTTTACCACCTATAGAAAACGTGAGTTGGAATGATGCAGTAGAATTTTGTAAAAAATTGAGCTAAAAGATGGGATGTACTTACAGATTACTTAACGAAGCTGAATGGGAATATGCCTGTCGTGCTGGAAATTGCCAATTTGATACTTTCAAAACTATAGAATCCGATTTGATTATCGAAAAAATTTAAGTGTAGGGTGCGTTAGCCTTTGGCGTAACGTACCCTACGTATATTTCAAAAATAAAATATCAGTCCTATAGAAGATAAAAACATTTTCAACTCTAAAATAATAAATTATATTTGCTTTCTCAACCAAGAGCGAAATGCTCTCATCGCTGTATTTCTGCCATCAGTTTTACTTCGTTTTAAATATTCAGGAATGACTTGAGCAATAGGTATACTAGGAAAAATTCGGCTATTATTAGATTCTATATATTTTCCATTAGTCAGTACATTAATTTCTAATTTATTACCATTCCAGCGCCATAGTTCTGGAACTCCTAATAGTTGATAATTATTAAAACGAGTGCGGGAGGTAATATCAATTTCGATTGCTAAATCTGGAGGTGGATCGACTGTTAAATCAATTCTATCCTTACCTCTAACAGCTGCTTCATTTTCGATATAAAAGCAATCATCCGGTTCTACCCCAGCATCCATTTTTTCTTGGTCAAAAGTTGTAGACCCCAAACTCCAAAATTCAATATCGAGTTCTTCTAGTAATATTTCTACCAAATTGCCGATAATTTTTTTGCCTACCTCATGCTCTGGTAATGGAGCAATTATTTCCAGCACTCCTTGACTGTAAGATATGCGAGAACTGCGATTTTCACCCAATTCTGCCAAAATATTTTTGTATTCTGACCAGGATATACCCTTAATCAAGAACTGATGACCTACAGGTACAATTAGTTGCTTGAGTTCAAGTAACATTATTTCCTTGCCTCCAGAGTTAACCCAACTATAGCAAATCTAAATCATGGGCGATCGCCAGTCTCCCAAACTTATTAAACAAGTCGGCGATCGTTGATTTATTATAAATTCTGAATTCTGTTAGCGTAGCGGGGCGAAGCCCATTCTGACTCTTATTTTATGACTGACTGATGGGAATTTTAATTACAAATTCTGCTCCTTGTCCGGGGATTGAGTTACAAGACAAATTTCCCCCATGTTTGTTTACCACAATTTGGTAACTGATGGATAGCCCCAGCCCTGTACCTTTTCCAACATCTTTAGTAGTAAAGAAAGGGTCGAAAAGTTTGGGAAGTATTTCTTGGGAAATGCCCATACCATTATCTGCAATTCTAATTATTGCCCATTTACTATTACAAACTTCGGTGCAAATGCGAATTTGTCCTTGTTCTCCTACAAATGATTGTTCCAAAGAATCAATAGCATTAGCTAGAAGATTCATAAATACCTGATTTAATTGACCAGGATAGCATTCCATTAGAGGCAGTTTACCATACTCTTTAATTACAGAAATTTCTGGACGATCGGGTTTTGCTTTCAAGCGATTGTGCAGAATCATCAAAGTACTATCAATACCTTGGTGAATGTCTACATCTTTAAATTCAGCTTCATCAAGACGAGAAAAGTTCCGCAACGAAAGAACGATTTCACGAATCCTTTGAGTTCCTACAGTCATAGACTGGAAGAGTTTTACAATGTCTTCTTTGAGAAAATCAAGGTCAATAGCTATGATTTCTGCTTCGATCTCTGCTGGAGGATAGGGGAAGTGTTGTTGATAAAGTTCTAACAGACGCAATAAATCTTTGGTGTATTCGGTGGCTGGAATCAGATTAGCGTGAATAAAATTCACTGGATTGTTAATTTCATGAGCAACACCCGCAACCATATTCCCAAGTGAAGACATTTTCTCACTTTGGATAAGTTGGCTTTGGGTACGTTGCAGTTCGCGCAGGGTGTTTTCCAAATTTTGCGCTTGTTGCTGTAATTGCATTTCGGCTTGTTTGCGCTCGGTGATATCAGTTGAAACACCAAGAATTTGATTTATTTTGCCATCAGCATCGCGGCTGAAAACTGTTTCTCTAGTGTATAGCCAGCACCATCCATCATTTGGTTGTCTCACCCGAAATTCAAATTCATAAATCTCGCCATCCTTGGCTTTAGTAAAATTTTGTAAGTGAGTTACGACTTTTCCCCAATCATCTGGATGAGTAATGATGGGTAAAATTTGCGTTCCCATTTGTTGAATTTGCTCATTAGAATAGCCAAGAAATTTGCCCATTTCTTGATTAGCGTAAACATTACGCTGTTGCTCTAAATCGAAGATGTAGAGAATATTAGGAGAAGAGTCTGCAATGCGTTGAATGAAGTGTTGGCTAGCTTGGAGTGCTACTTCGGCTCGTTTGCGCTCTGTAATATTTAACGCTGTTCCTACTAGCCGATAAACTCGACCTTCGCTATTTTTTAAAGGATTAATTGTAGTTAGCCACCAAGTTTCTTGACCGTGAAAAGTCAGGCATTCTTCATATTTGATGCCAATACCAGTTTCTATGCAGATTTGAAATCGCTGACGTACTTCTAGACCTTCAACAGTACCATGCACATATTCTGGAGCTTTACCCATGACCTCTGCGTTACTAATTCCTGTTATCTTTTCTGTTGCTGAATTCCAGCCAGCGTAAAGCAATTCATAGTTATCTAGAACGTCGATCGTGAATATTGGTTGAGTAACACCATCATAAATACTGCGTAAAAATTGCTCTTTTTCTTGTAGTTGAGCTGCGGCTTGTTGACGATCGCATATTGCAGTTTCTTCTAGCTGCTTGTGAGCAGTAATGACTTCAGAGAAGATAATGATACCGCCAATTTCACCGGAGTCTTTGTCATACCAAGGATTTATTTGCCATTTCACCCAGTGGATTGTCCCCTCTCCAAGGGGGAAAATATTTTCTTCGGATTGCTGGATGCTTCCTGCCAAACAACGTTGATGAATTTCCTGCCAATACGGGGGAATATCTAGAAAGATTTCACAATGAGAGCGACCGATGATGTCTCGATCGCTTAGATTATAATCTTCCCGCCAACGCCGACTCGTCAGGACATAGCGCATTTGTCGATCGAATATGGCGATCGCACCAGGGATACATTCAATAAACAAATCCATCTGCTGTTGGCTAGACTTTAGCAGATTTGAAGACTTACCACCTTTTAAACTGGCAACTAACTGACGCAGTTCTATTAATTCTTGTTGCAGCGATTCGTAGGTATCTTTATCTACAGAAATCAGATTACAAACCATAGTCTTGTTATTTGCCAGCTAGGGATCTGAAGTTGACTTCATTTCTATATTTCCCAATAATCTCTAGCAAACAACGTTCATAACTAAAGAAAAAATCTTGAGATAATTCGTAATTCTTATACTACATATAAATGTGCTTTATTTTTGTTTACAAGGAATTCAAAATTCAAAATCAATCAGTTCCCAATAGCGCCTGAGGTTAATCACCATAAGTAATAACGGTAGTCTTATTTGTAATACCAGAATTTTCTAAAAGTTTTTGCTACGCAAGTGGGTAAAAATTAATACGAAAATCGGTTAGTAGAATGTCAGTAGTAATATTCCAAAACACAGCGCCGGGAATGTGTCCTGTGCTATCTGTTAAGCAAGCTTTGAAAAGGATATTCCGCAAACTCGATGTTTCGTCTCGCGCGGAAATGGTAGCTTGACTTTCCTCAAATATCAGCTTAGTTCGACAATATAGCAAGCAATAGGCAACAGGCAAAGAAAGTTTCTGGAGTCGGGGTTTTTGGATTAGTTTATGTTCTAAACTATGCTTCAACTGCTATACAGCAGAATTCAGGAGCAGAAAAATCTCTTCATTCCTACCCTATTCCCCACTCCCTACTCCCTCTTTCCAAGCTAATAGACGACTATATTTTCAACTCCAGCGAAGAAATTTCTTCTGGATTTTCAACCAAATGCCAAAATAGTGCAATCTCACCCACATTATCAGCAATAAATCTCAATTCTTCTGAACTAGCATCTTTAGCCATTTCTGCTAAAAAATGTTTGGCAGCAAGAATTGTGTTTTGCCTTCTCAATGTTTTTTGTTGAGAGCCTCTATTCATTTTTTTGCCTTAAAAGTATTAAAATTTGGTTTATTTTGTGTAATTATTACCGAAATGTACTTACTTTGCATCAATCTTGAGAATAATATCCATCGGTCTAAGCTTCTTGGATTCTACTTAACTTCATTTATATCTTACCAAGTTAATACTTGAGAAAGATGTAATTTTAGCCTTTATACGGTTACACACCGATGGTATTTGATATCCTTCAGATTGCAATTTTGAGATCCCCGGAGTTCTCAAGAAGTTTGGGGATCTCGTTAGCGCGATAAACGTTGTTCCTTGAGACATAATTGCTGCTTAACAGATACCAAGTTGACACTTTAGAGACTGGCTCAAAATTGACAAATTTATACGGAATTGATACCACCAATATTGAAGTTGATAGCAGTAATGTAACTTTTGAGCAAAATTATGAAGACAACTAAGAGATATCTTTTACGCGCGATCGCTGTAACAATTGTTCTTGGTCTGAGCAGCTGTAATTCTAACCCCACCACTAATAATATTGATAGCCAAACGCCATCCCCTACCGCAACACCAAACACCACAGTATCTCCAGAACCTATTACAACACCCACAAACAGCTCATCATCTCGGACTTCTAGCCAAATTTATAGTGTTGCTCAATTGAGAGAAAAATCTCCCAATCAAGAATCCGCTGGAGAAAATACGCCTTCTTCATCAACTTCTAAAGCTGCTAATAGTAAAACTACAAATGTAACGATTTACACTAGTGACGTGCAATGTCAAGAATTGATTCCAGAAAAGATTTCAGTACCAGCTGATGAACCAGTAAAAAATGCAGTGGGTAAAATCATAGAAAAACGAGATACAAGTGACTTTAGCTTGTCTGGATATCGTGTTAACGTCAAAAATGGTGTTGCTACAGTTGATTTGCGGATATCTCCTGAGTCAAAGCGGCAAATAGCTTCTCTTTCTAGTTGCGAACAGTTTGCTTTGTTTGGTAGTGTCCGCAAAACCTTAACAAGTAATGCAACATGGAATATTAAAGAGGTTCGTTTCACTGAGCGAGGTGAAGACATTGTTCTCTAGGCCAAATAATCCTACACTGACTTTCATATGTGCAGTGTAGGGTTTTTGATTACTTGCGGTATGGCGTTGGACATTGACCGCACGCGGATCGTCTTTGGCTCTGGGGAGTTTTAAGTGCGTTAGCGTACTCCTACGGAGAAGCAAGCTACGCGGAGCATCTCGTAGAGAAGCTTTGCCGTACCCGCTAGCGTCTGTAGAAAGAGAAGCCATCGCCAGTTGCGAAAACAGTGTGTCTTTTAGTCAATTGAAAATCGCTATAAATAATGGTATGCTGTAGTATAATATTAAAGTTTTGGCTAACAGCTACTCGCGGGTGTAATTCAGTGGTAGAATGTCACCTTCCCAAGGTGAACGTCGTGGGTTCGAGTCCCATCGCCCGCTTTTGATGTTGTACATTAACTAATTATTTGTCACTGTTAACAAATTAATGTCTGTATTGACAAATTGTTGTCCTCTTGAATAACAAACTTGCCTTCTTTAATTATATGCTGAACCTGAATTTAGGAACGCAATTTTAACTCAGTTTCTAGAAGCATAGAAATTGGGAAGGTGACATTCCTTTCAACCCACCTTTTTATTTTGAAACTTTACATAGTAGAGTTTGTCTCAACTAACTCTTCGTTACAGAAACATTGGAAATGACAGTTCGCTAGTGCGAAAAAAGTTTACCCACTTTTCAACTCGCCTCAACTGTGAACTATGATTCCCGTTTGGTTAGATGTTATACCAATTCAAATAATGTTTGCGACACATCAATTATCCGTAAGGGCACAACATTGTTGTGCCCCTACCCATCTGTCGCATTCTTTTTTCAAATTGATATTATTTATAGTGATTTAGAATCAAAGCTATTAAATAAAAAAAGTTAGATTATATAGGTTAATCAGTTGTTGCTGTAGTCAATCCCAACTTTTTATCTAAAAAATCTACTTCTAAGGTATTACCGTTATCGCGTAACCAGTTTTTTGCAACTTGATAGTTAGGAACTTGAACGGCAACTATATTCCAAAATCTAGGGGTGTGATTACTTTCTAAAAGATGGGCTAATTCATGCACAATTAAGTAATCAATTACAAAAACTGGAGCTTTCATAATCCTCCAGTTAAAGTTTAAATTATTATTAGGTGTACAACTGCCCCATCGGTATTTTAAATCAGCAACGAGTATTTTATTAAATTGCACGCCCAAGGATTCAGCAAAGTCTTTGACTTTTGGGGGAAGTTTAATATATGCGCGTTTGGTGTACCAATCGCGGAATAATTGAAAAGCAGTTTCTCGATGACAGCGTGATATCAAAAAGCGAGAGTGAAAGCGCACGTTAGGAACTCGGTCATCGGTGATTTCTAAGCGGTAATTTTTACCTAGATATAACAAAGTTTCGCCAGATACAAATTCTTTGTAGGTGGTTTTATCTGGGTATTTTTGGTTATGGTTGAGTTTTTCATAAAGCCAGAGTTTCTTAGATTCAACCGCTTGGTGAATCTTCTCTTCAGATAGCCCTATAGGGGCGCGAACTAGTATTGTTTTATCTCGTTCTACTGAAAGGGTAACGCTTTTACGTTGAGGCGAATAAATAATATGATAATCTAGCTTCATTGGTTATTCTCTACTCAACTTAGCATGGTTTTCTTTTGACCATTCTAGCAGACGCGAGATCAGTTCTTTCCTTTGTTGAACAATATTAGGATAGGAAACAAAATCAGGAGAAAGAAACAGTTTTTGTAATTCTTCTTTCAGTCGGTTTTGTGCCGGGATTGAAGCCCAAAATCCAGCAGTTTGAACTTCTCGCTTAATCAAATTGAAGGTATGTAAAGTTAAGTTGACATTTTGGCTAATTTCATCTTCATTAAGTTCGCGGTTCTCAAATAGTTGGGCTTTAAAAATACGAAAAATTGGCATTTGAGTTTTCCGATTTAGCCCATAAGTGTTTTCCTGTTCCTTTGTTTTAATCTCTTTTCTCAGTTTTTCTACTTCTTCATATATGCGTTCCCAATTATCTTGGAATTCTGTTAATATTTGTTCTAGCCTTTCCGAGAAGGAAAGGAATAATTCTGGATCTTCGTTAAAATTTAAGTTGACATAATTCCTAATGGCGTGTTCGACTGTGGCGGCTTTAGTTTTTGTGCGGGTGTGGCTGTTGACAAAGGTTTCAAAGTTATCATCTAAAAGATAAATTGGGGCAATTTTCTGCTCAATGCCGTGAGATTTAAGAAATTCATCTGCTATATTACGCAATTTTTCAGGTATGCCTTTAAGACTAAAACGCGCATAGCCAAAGTGTTTATAAGCTAGGCTATTAATCGCAATAAAATTTTTGTAATCTTGCCAGTAATCTAGGGCTTCTTTACGTGGCATAACTACATTAAAGGCTTTAGTTAGTTTTTTAAAGGCGAGAATATAAGCAAAGCGGATATCTTCATCATAGAATAAATCATAGAAGGCATCGGCATCAGAAAAATCTGTTAAGTTGTATTGTTCTAAAAATTCCCAGATTTCTCGGTGTGCTGAGATTAAATCATTAATTTCTTGTTGTTCGTCGCGGATTTGGCTAATGATTTCTTGTTGTTCTTTATCTTGATAAGTATCTAAAGCTTTTTTGAGATGATGTCCAATGCCAACATAATCTACGACAAAACCTTTATCTTTGTGTTCTTCTCCTACTCTATTGACGCGGGCGATCGCTTGTAATAAATTATGATCGCGAATCACTCTATCTAGATACAAAACTTGCTCGATGGGAGCATCAAAACCCACCAATAGCATATTATTGACGATAATTATCCCGACTTTGCCATTGATGGATGTATTGCCGGCTGTTTCAGTTGCATCAAAGGATAATTTAAAGCGTTGAATGCTGGTAGTGTGATAATTAGGATTCGTGTAAGCTTTAATATGAGGCAAATCGTTATTATTCCCAGAAATAACTACAGCCGTTTCTAATTCTCGCAGTCTGGCTATATTGATATTCAGGGGATTGTTGACTTCTAACTCTGCGATCTTAGCTTGAATGGCTGCATCTAAACATTGTTTATATCTCCAAGCTGCTTCTCTGGATGTGGCGACGACTTGGGCTTTAAATCCTCCAGAAAAGACATATTCAATATAATGATCTACCATATCACGGGCTTTTGCGGCGATGATGGGCATGGCTTCTAAATAAGCGTCACGAGTTCCATAACCCAAAATTTGCAAGCGTTCGTTTAAATTATATTCACTGAAAACATCGCTAAACTTAGCATCCATTGCGGCTTTATCGCTAATTTCGGCGTTGTGGGTACGTCCTTCGTAAACAATTTCTAAGGTTGTTCCGTCTGCAATCGACTCCTTCATGGTGTATTTGTCGATATAGTCGCCAAAGGTTTCTTCGGTTTTATCTATGGGAGTTCCTGTATAGGCGATTCTGGTAGCATTGGGTAAAGCACGGTCTAAATTTGTCCCCAGTTGGGTATATTGGGAACGGTGCGCTTCATCAATCATCAGCAAAACATTTGGACTTTCGTTTAATTTGGGGAAAATTATCTCTAAGTCTTTTTCTTGGAATTTTTGGATCATTGCCATGACAATATCGGGCGTATCATTGGCGAGTAATTCATGTAAACTTTTATTAGGTTCGTCTGGTTTGGGTTTTATCCATTCGGCTAATTTGATATTTTGCCCAATTCCTTGACTTGTCCCTTGTAATTGGTCTTGTAGTTGAGTTCTATCGGTAATAAAAACTATTTTCCAACTACTTAGTTGGGTATGTTTTCGCATTTCTCGCACCATAAACAGCATGGTTAAAGATTTGCCTGAACCTTGGGTATGCCAAATAATTCCACTGCGTTGTTTGCGATTGTTTCCGGTAATTAAGCGTTCAACGGCTAGTTTGACAGCACGGAATTGTTGGTATCTGGCAACAATTTTGATGGTTTCGCCTTTGTCATTGGTGCTAAATATGGTAAAAATTTGAATAATGCTTAAAATGTTTTCTGGGTAACACATCCCTGCAACCAATCTTTGTTGGTCGTTGGGGGATGTACCTTCTTTAATTTGAATATCACTTAATTTAAAAGGATGGGGATCTATCCAGCGATAAAAGCGTTTTTCGCTGTGGGTGGTAATTGTGCCGAATTTCGCTTCTTGTCGGCAAGTGGTGATAATAAACTGATTATAATAAAATAGTTCTTGGTTGCCTTCCGATGTTTCGCCGCGTTGTTGACTATAGCGCATTAATTGGTCAATGGCTTCGGGAATGGCATCTTTAACTTTTGGTGATTTACATTCAATAACTACGACGGGAAGACCGTTAATAAATAAGGTGATATCAGGAATAATATGATTGTCTGTGCCTGGAATGCGGACTTTAAATTGAGAGATGGCAATAAAGGAGTTATTTTGTAAAAAAGTTTCCGGGTTAAAGTCAATATAGCGAACGGTGGGGCTTTGTTCTTGGGTATTGTGGTTAATGGAGACGCTGGTATTTTCTAGGAGGAGGTTGAGAATATATCGATTATTTTCGATTAAGGTGCTTCTGGGAAAGGTGGTAATTTTTTGGACGACTTCGTTTATTTGTTCGTCTCGCAGGAATGGGTTAATTTTTTGTAAGGCTTGTTGGAGTTGGGGTAAAAGGATAACTTCGCTGAAGTTATTACGGTAGCTATCGCTGGGTTTTTGTTGGTGCATCTCTAGGCGGATGACTGTCCAGCCTAAGCTTTCTAGTTGATTTAATAAGGGTTCTTCAACGTGGTTTTTTTCATCCAGTTCGAGGTTCTCTCTTTGGCTTTTGGATGCACTCATGGTTGGTTTGTTAGTTAAGGAGAGTTGGTTAAGGGACTTCCAGATAAAAAAATACTCAACTACTTCTTGTGGGGTGGGCGTCTCGCCCGCCCTTGTATATGGGCGGGCAAGATGCCCACCCCACAAGATTGGGTAATTTATTTGTTGGAGTTCCCTAATTCTTCAATTAATTGGTCAGGAGTAAGAATTCGCGGTGCAACAACGGGGAAATCTTGAGGATTACGGGTAATAATCGCATCTAATTGATTTACTATCGCAGTAGAGTATTGAATGGCATCTTCAAAATCCTTAAAGTTGGTTGTGAAAGCCATTGTAATTACAGCCTGATTTACTGTAGCAATTTGACAAAAGGTAGCTATTTCTTGCAAAAACTCAATAGCTAAATCTCGACCCTTCTGTTTACGGATAAGATAGTAAAGGTCACTAATGGTTGATGCTGAAATGTAGCCTTCTATTTGTCCCTGTTCAACAAATAATAAAACTGTCTCGCTATTAGTGAAAAAAGGCTGTCGTTCTAGGGCAATATCTATAATTATGTTTGTGTCAAGCAAGACTTTCACAGATTATGTTTTTCCTTCAAATATTCCCATTTAGCTTGATCTGGATCAAAATCAGGTGGTGCGGGTTGGGTTTTTTCAAACCAGTTTTGTAAAGCCTTAATTTTAGTTCGTCTTCTAGGTGTTTCTGGTGCTGTTTCACTTGCTACGGTTGTGGTATTATCAAGCGTATCCGTAGCTTGCCAAACTACAATTTCTACATCTCCGGGGGGTAAATTCAGGGGTTCGGTAATTAGCAATTTACCAGATGGATCAATTTTGCCTTTGAGTTTGTATGCTTGCATGATATTTTTCATTAGACTCTATTTTTATATTATCTCGCGTTAGGTTCGTCAACGTGATTTTTTTCATCTAGTCGGAGGTTTTCTCTTTGGTTTTTGGATGCACTCATGGTTCGTTTGTTAATAAGGGTTTGACGGAGGTTTTTCCGGTTAGGAGGTCTTGCATTAAGCCGGTTTTGATTTTTTTAAGTTTGTTTAATTTTTTCAATTCAGATTTAAGCAATGTTTCATGTGATGAAATAATTTTAATAATCCTTTTTTGTTCATCTATACCTGGTCTAATAACTAAAAGATTTTTCATTTCTTTAACATTAAAATGCTGTTGAGCTAATCCACCTTGATTTTTTAATACTTGTTCTTTACCCCAATGTGAATTTATCCATAAAACTAAGTATTGTGGTAAAATTCTCGAACTAGGTTTAGAGATAATTACATCAATACAATTTGCACCATCGAACTCTTTTGTTACAACGGCTGAAGTTCCAGGATAGCCTGTTCTGACTGTTAAGACATACCCTTCTCTAATAATACTTTTTGAAAGTAGCTGATTTGACCGTTCACTAATAAATACTAATTCATTACTATTAATTTCATTTTCGCCAATGTTTGCAGATCGTAGAGCAGGAATACCAAACTCACAATAATATTTACTAGGTTGAATAACAATGCCTACAGAAATATTTAGACATAAAGAATCTGCACAATCACAAATCCAGTCTTTTTCATCGGGAATCATCCCTAAAGGCGATCGCTTAAATTTATGAGTTTTTGGATCGCGCAGTTGACCATGTTCATCTATCCCACGAGTCAGGAGGTCTTGCATTAACCCGGTTTTGACTCTTTTGTACTTGGCGATGAGGGTTTCTGTTTGTGCGATCGCTTTATCTACTGTGTCTAATATTTTCGCTATTTGCTGCTGTTCTGGAATAGGAGGTAATAGTATAGGCGTTGAAGCAACAATATCTGTATTAAGATTGGCTTGTGTTCCAGTTTGTCCATAACCTCTAAAGTTAGGTTTCCAGTAACATAAAAAATAATAGAGAAAATTAGTATCTAAATTTTTATCATACTCATCAAAAAGTACAAAACCATCATGAATACAAACATTAAATTCAACTATTGCTGGTTCTCCAATAGTTGCACAGATGCTCATTATTAATTGTCCTGGTTTTACCGAAACACTTTGAGTAATACCTTTTGGTGATAAATACTGTTCTGTAGAACGAAGACGACCATTTGAACGAGTAACATCAATTATTCTTACCCATCCATAACCTTCATTAGCAAACCATTGAGGGCTATCAATAGGTCTAGGACTTGCGCCTCTTCTAATTTTTGCAATTTTTCCTAATGTCGTTATTCTCCATTCTTCTGAAAGTTCGCCGTCAAGCCAATTTTTTAACCCCGGATTATTATTCAATTGATTAACCACTACTAACCCTATAAAAAATTAAATATACTTTGTAGGTTGGGTTGAGGAACGAAACCCAACAAAACATGAAAATGTTGGTTTTCACTGCGTTCTACCCAACCTACAGTCTAAAATCATAGCCAATGCTTATATTTACTAGATAGTAACAGTACCACCAGCACTTAAAACTTGTTTTGCTGTTAATTGTAAATCTGGAAACAGAGAGGAAACAAGTTGAGCATCATCTTGAAATAACTGCTTTTGATACTCATCTTCTATTAACTTACAAATAGTAATCGTTGGCTGCTTAGTTTTGCCAATATATTCTCTACCACCTAGCCCCAAATAATCTATAATCCAATATTCAGGTACACCGAGTAAAGCATAATCTTCAACTTTACGAGCGTAATCATTTTGCCAGTTGGTACTAACAACTTCCGCAATTAGTTTAATTGATTTCCCTGATGTGATTACAGGTTCTTGTTGCCATAACGGTTCATTAATTAGTTGTGTTTGATCGAGTACAATCACATCGGGGCGAAAAGCCGTACTTGTTCCCAATAGTTTAATCAAACAGCGATGGGGTGTAAAGTATGGTAAATTATGGCGATCTATTTCTACATTCAGTTTTCGACTCGTAAAAGATGATACTTGTTCATGGGGGCCTGTTGGTTCCATCTCGATTAATTCCCCATCAATTAGTTCATAATTATTGTTGTCACCATATTGAGTAATAAACTCATTAACATTGATTAGTTTTGGTGCTGACTGTACCATGATGATTTTTCCTCATTATTGATGTATCAAATGTTTTTACCCCTCTTAACCCTCCCCGTATGTATTGGCTACGGTGTAGATACAAGTTATCGAATCACTACCAGTTCTTGAATTACCCCACCCTAACCCTCCCCTTGTAAAGGGGAGGGAACCGGATTTTTCTTGTTTCCCCCCTTTACAAGGGGGGATTAAGGGGGGTAATTTGATTTGTGTGTACACCGCAGCCTTGTAAAAGGGAGGGAACCAGATTTTTCTTGTTTCCCCCCTTTACAAGGGGGGACTAAGGGGGGTAATTCGACTTTCAAATAACCGCTTAACTATATCTCTTAAATATAATTTAGCTTACTCAAAAAATCATTTAACTCCTGTAACGTCTCCTCCCGTTCCCGTTCCACACTCCCAGCCGCCACCGCATATTTATCCCAAAAATTCTCAAACACAAAAATCACCGTTCTTCTAATTCCATTTAAAAATCTATCTAACTGTTCAGACACTAAATCATGATGCTTTTGCAAAATCAACTCCTTCGCTTCTTCCTCCGTAATGACACCGCCAAAACTTGCCATTAAATCCTGAATATTCACAATTCTCGCTTCTAGCTTTTTAATATCCCCCGTCAAAGCTGTAAATTTTTTCTTTTTATCCTTATCCTTTTTAACTTCCTCTTCCGTCCCCAACTCAGCCAACTCTTTCCTAGCTTGAATTAATAACTGTTCATGTTCATAAATCTGATCCTCAGCCCCAAACTTCTTTAATAAAATCTTTAACTCAAACTCCAATTGTTTCTGCTTAAGAGTTGCCTTAAAATTCTTTAATTCATCCTCTGCTTTTTTAAATTGTTTCAAAACTTGCTCATATCCCTTTACCTCCGCTTTTAACTCCTTGGCATTTTCCCCAGTAAATAAAGGTAGAGCAATTTTCTCCTTACTTTTTTTAACCCTCGCCGTTAGTTCGTCCTTCATTAACTTAGCTGTAATCTTCTCATCTTCTTCAGCTTCATACTCTAATAATTCCTGTGCTGTTTCCAACAACGAATCAATCTCAGCATCCTTTTGAGCGATATCACTTTCTAACTGCTCAATTTCATCAGCTTCAGCTTGAAAAAATGCCTTAATAATATAAGAATCGGGAATTAAAGTAGGACTCCAACCATTTTGGATAATCGTTTTTAAATCATATCTAATATTATCCCACCAATTAACAAATACACCCGCCACTTGAAACAAATCCAACACATTCACAGGCACTAATTTCTTTTTCAAAGAATCAATCAATTCTTGTCGGACATGAGGTAATTGACTGCCATTTTTGACATCTCCACCATTGGGTGAACTTGGGGCTAAACTAGCAAAATCATCCTGAGCTTCTTGCCACCAATCAACCAGCAAACTATCCATATTGCCAATAATTTGACATAAATCTTGATTGCTTTCAATCAGAGTTTTTAAATCATCTTTCCTGTGAATATGAGCATGAAAATCATAATAATCAGCATCTTTATCTTGAAACACTAAGTCAGATTTTAAACCCAACTTTGCCAGTATATGAGACTTAGCAGCCACTTCCCGTTTAGGAATACCCCCCAATAAATGCGCCCTGACATCTTCCGGTTCGGGTTCTGGAGTATTATCAACATAACGACGCACGTTAAGATTCCAATCATTACCCTTAATTTCTGCAATATCCACCAAGCGAGAATATTTGTCTATTTCTTCCTTACGGGTAAAGATATAATCAATTTTTTCAATATCTTCAGACCTTAAAAAATTACGATTTTTCCCTTCTCCATATTCGGCATCAGCATTAATAAAAAATACCTTATTTTGTAGTGCATCAGGTTTATTTTTATTCAATACCAAAATCACCGCCGGGATACCAGTCCCATAAAACAATTTTTGAGGTAAGCTAATAATACCTTCAATCACTCCACCATTCTCTTGTAACATTTTCTCGCGGATTTTCTTCTCATCACTGCCGCGAAATAATACCCCATGAGGCATAACTACCGCCGCGCGTCCCTCCTGTTTTAAACTAGCCAGAATATGCTGCACAAACATTAAATCAGCTTTTTTCGTTTCCGGCGCAAATCCATAATTAAAACGGTTTTGATGCTGGAGTGCCGCGCTATTATAATTTTGAGCAAAAGGCGGATTAGCAATGACAATATCAAACTGTTCTATCCTGCCATTTTTGACATTAGCAGGAGAAACTAAAGTATCGCCAAATTCAATATGACCTTTAAAAATATTGTGCAGAATCAAATTCATTTTGCAAATAGAAACCACCGTACCATCATTATCTTGTCCATGTAATTCTATATCTTGCTCATTTCCGCCTTGTTCATTGACATACTGCACCGATTGAATTAACATCCCTCCAGAACCAGCAGTGGGGTCATAAATACTCATTTTTTCCTGGGGTTTTAATAATTGCACTATCAACCGCACCACAGAAGCAGGAGTATAAAATTGTCCGCCTTTTTTACCCGAACTATCAGCAAAGAATTTAATCAAATACTCATAAGCTGCACCTAATAAATCAGGAAATTCAAAGTTATCATTAATTAAAACAAACTTAGGATTATTAAAATGGTCAATCAATAAGCGTAAATCTGGGTCTTTTACGACTCGTTGATTATTGATTTCCCGATTAAAATTAATATGTTTAAGTACTCCCGAAAGTACAGAATTTTCATCTTCTAAAGCATTTAAGGATTTGTTGAGCATTTCGCCAATGTTGCTCTGTAGATTCTTAATGGCGGGTTGTTTTGCGCCATTCTCATCGATAAAACCCTCATGCCATCGGGCGCGATTGGGAACAAAAAAAGTCTCACCGTAGCTAATTTTTTCTGTTAATAACTCATTAATAGTATCTTCGGGCAAATGCCGATAATCTTTCCGAATTTTAGCCCGTTTTTCATCAAAAACATCAGACATCCGCTTCAAGAACAGCATCCCAAAAATATATTCTTTATATTCGGATGCGTCCATTTTGCCCCGCAGAATATCCGCCGCTCCCATTAAAAAGTTTTCTAACTGGGAAAGTGTAATTTTATTTGTATTCATTTACATTAATTTTTAAATCTTTACAAGATTGAAATAATTTCTAGGTTAGATTATAGGTAAATTTTAATTTACTCTTTTTTAGTACTTCACATCTCACTAAACGGCTAAAAAAACCTTTCACACCAACCGTCAACCCATAATGCTGGAAGTTTAAACCTTACCTCACAATTAGAACATTTTCACAGCAAAATTAATTTATAGTGCTGATACCCCTAAGTCACCTTAAACTGGCACTTAAATCTTGTGCCAAGGCAACTCCACAAACAACCAACACATAACCGAATCGGCTCAAGCTTCATCCTCTCCCCAGCAGGTGCTCGTCTGCGCTAACTTATCGGCATCAACCTCCACAACTTTAGCCAATACCTCCAACTTCTGGCGAAAAGGAGGACGATTAAAACAAAACTTCTTCCATCGTGCGTAGGCGAAGCCCGCCGTACTCCTTTAGAGAAGCAAGCTACGCGGTAGCGTCTGTAGAAAGAGAAGCATCAATTCATCGCGCATTTATGCAACGCCACAAAATCCTCACTATCTAGCCTTATCGCCATAGTCTGTTAACGCAAAATCTTGGCTAATAAACCCAGCAGCACTACGTGAAGCTTCCAAAATTGTGATTAATCCACTTCCTGGGTGAACTGCACCACCAATCCAGTACAACCCACTAATATTTTCAGAACGAATTGGCGGGCGAAATGGGCCAAGTTGGCTCCAATTGTGGCTGAGATTGAACACAGCACCTAAATGAACTCGATAATCATCATGCCAGGTTTGTGCAGTGTAACATCTTTGGGTAACAATATGTTTTTCAATATTGTCATATCCAAGCTGGCATAGCCGTTTAATAATAAATTCTTGGTAAGTTTTTTGTTTAACATCCCAGTCAACAGCATAAGAAGTATTTGGAATTGGTACTAACACAAACAATGTGCTGTGTCCGGCTGGTGCATTACTGGGGTCTATAATTGTGGGATTGCAGACATAGAACGGCGGATCGGTTTCATCTAATGCGGAATCATCTATCCAAGGGCGATCGCGTCGGCGAATATGTTCTGATAAATAGATTTGATGATGTGGTAAATTTTCGTAGCGGCGATTTATACCCAAATAAAGCATGAATGTAGAGCATGAAAATTGCATTTGCTCAAGCTTGCGATCGCTGTAGCGGCCTCGTGCTGAAGTTGGTAGCAAATTACGCACAGCATAGCCAAAGTCAGCATTGATAACTACTGCATCAAAATTCAGGCGATCGCCAGATGCAAATTCAATACCACGAACCTGCCCCTGCTCAATCCAGACTTGATGCACTGGACAATTAAGGTGAATTTGCACCCCCAAGTCTTGAGCAGCCTTAGCCAATCCCTGTGCTAATGCCCGGAATCCTCCCACTGGATGCCATACTCCTTGGGCAAATTCCAAAAATGGAATCAGACTGAATACACTCGCTGCGACAGTAGGATGCATTCCCAAATATTTGGAGGGATAACTCAGAGCATAGACTAATCGCTCATCCTGGAAAAATCGCCAAAAGTGTTGATATAAACTCTCCCAAGGGCGAAATGAGAATAGAGAAACAATTTCATTCCAACGCAAGTAACCTAATAAACTCCGTACAGGGGTTCCTAGATAAGGCTTGTAGCCCAATTGATATTTACGGATATGTTCTGCGTACCAGCGATCGAATGCTAATGGTAAATCCGAACGCAATTTTGCTAGTTGTGTTTTAAAAGCTTTTAAATCCGAGGTTAAATCTAGTTGTGTGCCATCCCAAAATCGAAGGTGAGTATAGGGTTCCAATCGTTTGAGTTGAACATAGTCAGCAAAATTTAAGCCAGCCTCCTGAAAAAGCTCCTCATAGAGATGTGGTAGCTGGAGAATGGTCGGTCCTGTATCAAAGGCGTATGAATCAACTTCTAACCCACGCATCCTTCCACCTACGCGTTCAGCTGCCTCAAAAATTTGCACTTTATATCCTAGTCCAGCAAGTCGGATGGCTGTGGCTAGACCCCCAGGGCCGGCTCCTACAATAGCAATTTGTTTAGACATAGATAAACTCCTCATTCAATTGGGGACTGATGCTTTCATCAAAAAGCCGCTGAGGGTAACAGATTGAAACTTGTTCAGTTTCTGCTACTAGTGGTCTGCCAGCCCAAAAATGCGCTTGTGAGGGCTGGGGAAAAGGGAAGGGATTTAAAACCTTTCCCCTTTCCCCTTTCCCCTTTACCCCGCCAAGTCACGAAAGCGAACTACTAGTTGCACGCGATCGCTTAATTCTACCGACACTCCAAATACCCAAAATTTTCGTTCCCAATTGAATTTACTACAAAAAGGGAAGGAGAAGCCGTCAACTGCTTCTCCTTGTTTGGTGATTTTATTCTTTGCAAGTCCCTTGACTCTATTTCTCCTTTTAACCTAGTTAGCAACTTGAGTTATATTGTTAACAGTTTTTGCTTCTGCATAAGGTTCTCGACCTGTAATCAATCTAGAGCGACGATTACGAGTGATATAATTCCACGCCCACTGTAATACTACTAGTAATTTAGTGTCAAACTCGATTAAGAAGTAGATGTGAATTATTAGCCAAAATACCCAAGCCAGGAAACCTGTGAGTTTGAGGAAACCTAAATCTACAATAGCTAAATTTTGCCCGATCATTGCCAAACTACCCACATGATTGTAATGAAATGGTGGCAAAGTTTGACCTTGAAGACGTTTTTGAATGAGTCCCGCTACATACTCTCCTTGTTGTTTGGCTACGGGTGCAACCCCAGGTAAGGGTTTACCATCTTGATAGGAGAAATTGCCTAAATCTCCTACCACAAAAATGTTTTCATAACCCTTGATAGTCAAGTCTGGTTCTACAATTACACGTCCGGAGGAATCGCACTCTACACCTGTACGTTCTGTTAGGACTTTCCCCATTGCCGAACCTTGAACGCCTGCTGCCCACAATATAGTTTTTGAGGCAATTGCTGTTACTTCATTCCCTTGTTTGAAAGTAACTATATTATTTTCAATATTTGTCACCCTGGTGTTAGTTTGGATAACCACACCCAACTTTTCCAAAGATACTGCTGCTACTTGGGATAAATCTGGTGAAATGTGTGGGAGGATGCGATCGCCCCCTTGTAATAGTAAAATTTTCGTTTCTGAGGTGTCGATGTTGCGGAAATCTTCTTTGAGAGTTTTGTATGCCAACTCGGCGATCGCACCTGCTAATTCTACTCCTGTAGGGCCGCCACCCACAATCACAAAAGTCAACAAAGCACGGCGTTTTTCGGGATCGCTTTCTTTTTCTGCTGCTTCAAATGCTGAAAATATCCGGCGGCGCATTTCTATGGCATCTTCAACAGTTTTCAAGCCAGGAGCTAATTCTTTCCAGTTATCTTTACCAAAATAGGAATGGTTAGCACCTGTGGCAACAATTAATGTATCGTAAGGTACTACTTTATCGCCCATTATTACTTGTTGTGCTTTTGGATCGATATCATTTACCTCTCCCAGTAAGACTTGTGTATTCTTACTTTTGCTGAATACAGCTCGCAATGGTGAGGAAATATCAGCAGGTGATAAAGTACCTGTCGCAACTTGATATAAAAGCGGCTGAAATAAATGAAAGTTACGTTTATCAATGAGAGTAACATTCACATTCGCTTTAGCAAGATGTTTTGCTGTGTACAGCCCACCAAAGCCTCCACCAATGATTACAACCTGATGTCGTCGATTATTGTCAAGTGCAAATACCATACAAAATATTTCCTTGTGTTAAGAAATTTGTAACTTTTCTTAACAAGTTGTAACAGTCTCATGATAGAGATTGCCGTTTATTTGGAACAATTTAAAAAATTATGAAAGTAGTCAAAGCTGCTAATTAGTCATTAAGTAAGTAGACATAATTAAATGTAAAATACAAAAGTTTAAAACTGCGATCGCCACTGGCTTTTCCCTTCTGCTTGGTTGTTGAGCGTACCTCAGCTTTACTCGGCACAAGTAATCGAAACACTGCCTCCTGTCTTCTACTTATTAAAAGTAAAAACTTTATGACATAGTTATTGTTGATATTAGAATAACTTTACTAGAAAATTTATAAAACTAATCCCGTTATCCAGAAACATTTCTGTTTCTGAGCAAAGGGATAAAAGTTACAATGAATCTTTTAAAACAGAATCAGGATATATAGCAGCGAAAATAGAACGAGCCAAACGATGTCTACAAAGTGCCAGTAGATTTATGGCATTTCAATGCCTGTGTGTTGAGTAGCAGACTTGATTTTTCGTTTTCATGCGTAAGTCATAAGGCAATACGGTTCAGTTAACGGTATTTCGCTCCGGAAGATCCCCCCAACCCCCTTAAAAAGGGGGCTTAGTTCCCTCCTTTTTAAGGAGGGTTAGGGAGGATCGAGTCTTAACTGAACTGTATTGAGTCATAAGGGACTGACAATTAAAAAAATAGCCAATTTTGTAGGGTGTGTTAGCGACAGCGTAACGCACCGCCAGGTATTTGGGTGCGTTACGGCTTTCGCCTAACACACCCTACTGTATACTTTATTTTTTGGAACTCCCTAATGTTATTGAATTATAATTATTTATCGGGCTGTACAATTGGAATTTGAATAAGAAATTCTGCTCCCTGATTAGGAGACGAAATACACTTTAACGAACCGCCGTGCCGCTCAGTAATAATTTGATAGCTAATCGATAAACCTAACCCAGTACCTTTACCCACAGCTTTGGTAGTAAAAAAAGGATCGAATAACCTTTGTCTAACTTCTTCTGGAATACCAGACCCATTATCGATGATACGGATAACTATTTCTTCGGCATTTAGCTGTTGAGTACAAATCCGAATTTGTGGATTGTTATGTGTAATTTTTTCTTGGATTAATGAATCTTCTAAAGCATCAAGCGCATTAGACAAAATATTCATAAATACTTGATTTAGCTGCCCAGCATAGCACTCAACTAAAGGTAAATTTCCATAATCTCTAATAACTTGAATTTGGGGATAATTAACTTTGGTTTTCAAACGATGCTCTAAAATCATCAAAGTACTCTCAATACCTTCATGAATATCTGTTGGCTTTAACTCAGCTTCATCTAGCCGCGAAAAGGTACGAAGAGAAGCCACAATTTGGCGGATGCGTTCTGCACCGACTTCCATTGAAGAAAGCAGTTTTGGCAAGTCTTCTATTAAAAATTCCAAATCGATCGCTTGAATTTGCTGTTGAATTTCAAGTATAGGATTTGGGTAGTTGATTCGGTAAATGTTAACTAGATTTAGTAGTTCGTGAGTATAGCTGTTGGCGTGAGCCAGATTTCCGTAGATAAAATTCACTGGATTATTAATTTCGTGGGCAACTCCAGCAACTAATTGACCAAGAGAGGACATTTTTTCGCTTTGGATGAGTTGGGATTGGGTGGTTTGTAGTTCTTTGAGAGCTTGCTCTAGCTCTATTGCTTGCTGTTTGAGTTGAGCTTCTGCTTGTTTGCGCTCAGTAATGTCGCGCGTGATGCCTTGAAAACCCACAACCTGTCCATTAATATCAATCATAGGTGAAGTGTTAGATGTAATCCAGCCGTAAGTCCCATTTTTGTGTTTCACTCTGACCTCAAGTCCAGCTTGTTTTTTACCTGTTTGAGCAATGTTGTTCAGAAAAGCTATACAAGCTTGTACATCTTCTGGATGAATAATCGGTACGAATGATTGCCCTAGAAATTCTGATATGTCATATCCAAACATATCTGTGAAATTAGGAGAAAGATAACTAAATATGCCATCCAATGTCATAGAATAAATTGCATCGTTGGCATTTTCCACCAAGCTACGAAACTTTGTTTCACTGGCTGCTAGAGCAGCCTGAATTTGCTTCTGCTCTGTGATATTTTCTCGAATTGCTAGCAAATATTTCGGCTCACCTTGAGAATCGAAGATGGGAGTTTTTTTAATGTGCAAAACGCAAGTTTTGGCGTTTTTTGGGTGAAATATTTCTTCAGAAATTTCTATAACTTTTTTGCTAGTGAGTGCTTCTTTGTCTTGCTTGGTAAAGAAATCAGCTTCTTCTTTGAGAAATAAATCATAGTCGCTCTTGCCTAAAATTTCATCGGCACTGATACCAACTAACTCTTCGGCTGCTCGATTGCATAAAACAAAACGCAAATCGGTAGCATCTTTAACGAAGACTGGTACAGGCATTGCTTGGATAACAGAATGCATAAACTGTTGAGCAGTTTGCAGTTTAGCTTCTGCTTGTTTGCGCTCGGTAATATCGGTGTGAATGCCAACTAAACCAATAATATTACCACTAAGGTCTTTGATAGCATCTGCCCTTAAATCAATTTGCATCGTATGACCAGTAGAGTTTTGCATAGTAACTTCACCGTTCCACGACTGACCGTTACTAATAGTACTGAAGACGCTTTGTGCTTGTGCTGGGTTGTTGTAAACTGCTACTGGGCCGCCAGCAGCCTTCAGTTCATCAACTGTGTAACCGAATAAATCGAAAAAGGCAGGATTGTGATAAATTGGCTCTCCTGTAACATCAGCTATACCAATAGCATCGCTGGCACTTTCCACAGCCTTACTAATACGTAGTAAGGCTTGTTCTGTGTTTTTGCGCTCGACAATTTCACTTGCAAGGGTTTTATTGATAGCTTCTAACTGGGCTGGGCTGGGTAGCGCTAGAGCTTGAGGTATCAGATAAATTAACGCAAATGCTGTATATATGGAAATAATCGCAGTTAAAGCCTTTAAAGCGCCTGCAATCCAGTAATCAGGATGCCAAAGCGTCCAAATTTCCATCAAGTGTCCAGTACCGCAGGCAAGGATAAAAGCACCAAACAACAGAAAGACTCCGTTGAAAGGAACATCTTTGCGTTTGGAAATAAAGTAAATCAGTAATACAGGAATAGAATAATAGGCAAGAGCGATCGTCGCATCAGAAATAATATGGAGCCAAACTAGCCCTGTTTTCCAAAGATAGCAATGCCCATGAGGAATAAAATCGTTTGAATAGAACAGATAGTTGAAAAATGCCAACATCATGCTAAAGCTTGCTGCAATTGTGGTGTAATATGCAACTTTAGTATTCCCAAAGCATCGCTAAAAGGTAAATCAAACTCAGTTGCTCAAGTTTGGCCCCCTCGAAACACTCTGCCTAAAAAGCGGTGTTGCTGATTTCAAGTATGAAAAACAAGACTACACCAACAGCTAAGTCCAATATAAAATTTTCGCATTTGGAAAACGCCGTTGAATCTCACCTTGAAAAAAGCGTTTCATGATATTCATTGTGTCAGCATGATAAACATACTTAGTCCCACCAAACTTATTGCGCTTAATACTGCGTTTTTCCTCATCCATATCTAGCTTGGAATGTGGATACCAAGTTTGTAAAACTTCTTTTGAGCTTGGTGTAAAGCGGTGCGAAATTAGTTCAAAAGTCAGCTTACAGTTGAAATCGAATGCTTCGCTAATTGAATCAAACAAGCGGCTGTAGTGTACTTGCCAATCATCCATAGGCATAATCGGCGCAATTACTAATCCTACTGGATAGCCACTATCAGCTAACTTACGTAACGCCCCAAGCCGCGATGCTACAGATGCTGTACCGCCTTCAAACCTCCCCGAAACAGGTGCGGCATTAACGCTCATCCGGCAGTGGGTATGTCCATTGTGAGGTAAATCCAGTAAGCTATCTACCTCATCAAACTTTGATACCCAGCGTAAATGTGCATCGCTGCGAGTACCAAAGTAACGGATACATTCAGCAAGGCTACCTGTCAAATGCTCAATCCCAAGTGGATCGGTATAGCAACTAACTTCATAAGTTGTGGCTTTTTCGGGTCGTTCATAACTAGTTAAGTTGTTTAGGATTTGGGGTAAATTAGCGAAAGTGCGAATAACTGGCGGCCCTGATAAGCTACCTGCCAAGTAACAGTATTGGCAATGTGCTGGGCAACCCTCGGCAATATGAAACTGCCAATCAGCCGATGGTGGGATAGGGCTGAGTTTGAACTGACTCGGTGGTGCAGTGACAACGGCAAGGGTACGTTTGGCAATATCGTAAGTTTTGCGCTCATCTTCGCCACGCAAGCCAGTCAGGCGGTTACGTGGTAACTCAATGATTGGTAAGTTCAGGGACTGCACCCGCTCCAAAATTTGTTGCCCCCAAGGCTCATCTAAAGCAGCCGGAGTAAACATGACCTGTTGAGGCATCCACAACTTAGTTGAAGGTTTTACTAAGTCTGTTGCTGGTGCATTGTTTTTGATTGTATCGAGCAAAATCTTTCTCCGTTATTTCTCGAATTGATATCTGCAATTAATTTCTTTTGGCTTGTCGACGAATTAGCTGTGAAAACAAATAAAGATTTATTCTGCCTCTAGAACGACTCATATTACTACTAGGGCATTGGATTAAAACTTATTCTTACGCTCTTTATTTTGTTTCTGGTTCGTCAAAAAGCTAATTTTTGCAAAGTATAAATGGAGTATTGCTATAACTCTATTTTAAAATTAGAATTGAGGATATTTTATCTATTAATAGAGCGGATTTTACTAAATTGAAAGGTAGTAGTTTCCCGATCTAAGTAGGTCAAGTTAATTAAACATAAAACAATAGTAGGGTGCGTTGTCGCAAAGCGCAACGCACCTCAGTCTATCGAGGTGCGTTAGCCTACGGCATAACACACCCTACATTTATTTACATATACGTCTTACTTTTTTTTAGGTTGAGCTACTTAGAAATCCGATTTTATTATTGAAAAAATTTAAGTATGTGTAGTGGCGTGACCGGACTAATTTGGTGCAATAAATTTTCTTGTGGGATGGGTGTCCTCACCCGTCTGGGCGGGCAGGATGCCCACCCCACAGGAGTTTACTAATGCACCATTTTAAGGTTGCCACGTCACTACCTTGGAGCATTACCCGGTAATATTTTTAACCTTGTTGATATTTTTACTTTGTTGTTGAGCCTCGATAAATTCGCTCCATTTGTTCTGGAGACAGCACCGTCATTGGAAACCCAGTATCTGTAGAAATCGCGGGTTTATGAAAAGATTGAAACGCCTGTTGTTGATTTTTTGTGAAAGAGGTTTCGCCATTGTTAGTCAAAGGTAAGCCCGATAACCTATCATCTATCTCAGATGTGGAAAGCTGATTTAGAGGCAACACATAAGCGTGCTTTTGTGGGTCGTATGCCAAAACTTCTCCTGTCTCGATATGATAAATCCAAGCATAAATACTAATTTGCCCTTGATGGAGTTTAGAACGAATCACCGGATAAGTGCGTAAATTTTCGATTTGGGTGAGTACATTCTCGGCAATAATTATTTCTAAGAGATCTTCGCCTTCGTAGCCGCTATAATTGTCTTTTACCAATCGTCGGGTTGCTTCTGCATACTTGAGCCAATCATGTACAAGGGGCATTTCTATCCGCAAGCTGTCTAACTTCATTAAGCCTTTCATAGCACCACAATGGGAGTGACCGCAGATAATAATTTGTTGAATATCTAATGCTTGAATAGCATATTCAATCGTTGCCCCTTCACCGCCATTAGTTGCACCATATGGTGGAATAATGTTACCTGCATTGCGAATAACAAACAACTCTCCTAATCCGGCTTGTGTAATCAGGTTTGGATCGATACGCGAATCGGAACATGTAATAAATAGTACTCTGGGTTTTTGCCCATGAGAAAGTTGTTCAAATAGTTGTTCGTTCGCTGGAAAGTAACTACTTTTGAATTCGCGCAAACCTTTAATCAATTTTTTCATAGATGCACCTAAAAAAATAAGTAATGCTTTAATATTTTACGAAAAATTTGGTTTATAAATTGAGAAAATAGGAATGCAAAGTCTGAATCTATTTTATGTAGTATTAATTTTTGATTGGTTAAACCTCAAATACTGATGTGATGCTCCGATCGCTTTCAAATCCTCGCTACTTACAACTTGAACTACCTGGCGATCGCATCGAGCCTAAAGCCCAGCTTTTCATAGGTACAACGTGCTGGCGGATAACCAAATCGCCTCCTGTCTCCACCATAGCACTTGTTTATAGCTTCAGTATATTTGATGCAGGAAAAGCACAATCAGTACTAACAATTAAAGATTTGTGTCTTTTTCAATATTTAACGTTTGGTAGCTGTATTTTAGCCGTTCCCAAAGTGCCTCAATTTGCTTGTATGACTCGTCAGCAGAGAGTTTTCCCGTAGTCTGAAGATTGCAGATGTAGTCGATTCGTTGCGAAAATTCTTGCAGATTTGCATTGAATACCAGATTGTTCGGTGTGAATTTACCTGAATATTGGTATTTTTGATAAAGAAAGCTCTGCTTGTCTACTTGATAATGGTTATTCATATAGCACTCGTAATGACAAAAAAGTAATTTCATTGAGTCGTGAAGAACATTTTCGATCGGATTGAATAGTTTTTAACCTCTATCTAAGAGTTGATATTTTCAGCTTTTAATAAAATTTTCTAAAAAAACCTCAGTATTTCTCTTCAGTATATGCAAAGTATTTAATATCAGCAATTGGAGTTATTTGTTAAATTAATAAAACTAATTTATCCTGCGAACAATGTAGAGACGTTGCATTGCAACGTCTCTACAGGTTCTATGGTTTTGCAAAAAATCCTTAACTGAACCGTATTTAATTAAAGAAGAGTAGATTAATTTTTTCAGGTAGATAGAATGCGATCGCCATTTAGCGGATGCACTCACAGTCATAACAATTTCTGGCGTTGCCACTAATGCACAACTGTGTATATCTACAGGAGTTGATTACACCTTTTCTTTTCCTGGCGTTGCGATACCGCGCTTAACTAGATTTGCTTCGAGTTCCTGAATAAATTTTAAGTCTTCCTCAAGTAGAGGCGGGTTTTGGGTTTCAGAAAATTCATTACTTATAGAGGGATTTTTCTCAAGGAAAGCAAATGCTTGCCGAAATTGGCGGGGATTTGCCAAAATTTGCGAGTCAAAGTGACAGGGAATAATCTGCTGAAAATCCCAACTTGCAACTGTATCAGCCCAGTTGAGGACTTGTCTTGGTGCTTGGGGAAGAATGAGGATTTGCAGAATTGGCGCGACAAATGGTCGCCCCTGACCTCGTAGAGCATCGAATGTCTGCTTCCAAGCTTGTCGCCAGCGAAAAGGAAATAAACCAAAGTATGATTTTAGCGATCGCTGCGGTGCTTTGAGAGCATCACGAAACATCTGTGCCATTGGGGTAACTTCCAGCGCACTTGGACGGAAGTAAAGCGCAAACAATGAAATGCGTTGCCATCCTTTGCGGCGGTTGTCTTCATTGTCCTCCATCGCTTCTAAGGCATTGTCCCTTGCATGAAACAGTAAGGGATAAGGATCTAATTGGAGGATTTCCGGCGGGTCTTCTGGTACAGAAAGTATAGAATCAGTTACAAGCAGAGTGCGCGATCGCTTGTGAAATAGCGCAACTTCCGCAAAAGATCCTCGCCCTAAGTTGATGTCCAATATTGCATAGTCAAACTCCACAGCGAAGGGGGCAAGGTTTGAGTTTTCTGGCAGTTCCTGAGTTCGTTTTTGCGGAAAGCCTAGCCAACTCAGCGGTAAGTTGAACGGGAAACTCCACTGGTGCGGGGCAACAAAAACTTGTGCTTGAGGAAAGCGTCTAGAAAAGGGGCCAACGAAGACTTTATGCTCCAAACCAGAACTTGTTGGCAGTAAAATGTACTTAACTTCACCGTGCTTTGCTACCAACTCATTAACCAAGCGAACACACTCAGCTGTTGGAGCAATGGGCGCGTAGACGAGGAGGCCTCCAGCAGCGAGCTTGACCACAGTCATACGAATCGGCACGATGGTGTAAAGAATGCCCTGAACCTGATCGAATGTCCAGATAGTGTCCTTAACTATTTCCTTGCGAAGTGTCCGCCGCCTGCTGTAGGGGTAGAGTGGGACAGCAAACCAGAATGGCCATGACCAATCTTTTGGCTGGGTGGAAGGATACATCCCTTCTTGTAGTTCTATCCTCGACTTAGATCCCTGTGAGTTCATCGTCGTTCCATTGACTGTGCGCTTGTTTCTAATTTCTAATACTACTGAGTCTCCAACGGAGGCACACGTTAAGTTTATCTAATAATTGTTGAGGGGGCAGGGGGAAAAGCGAGTTTCGAGCGGGGTTTTAAAATTTGGAATTTTACATTTAATTATGTCTAGCTACTTAGTGCTTTTTGTTTTCTCAACAATTAGAAAAAATTGAGGATTGTATTTAGTTAATTAAAATGTTAAACGTAGGCTCTACTGCTATGGCATTAGTGTTGATGTTCGGGACTCGCTCAGGATAGCTAAATAACGTTAGTAACGCACTTTTGATAATGCATTTTTGGCTATTGGAAACTATCTATAAAAGTAAAGATTATTTTTCGGATAAACTTTATGGAATGGAAGAGATAACAGTAAAAAAATAGCCAATTTTGTAGGGTGTGTTAGCGACAGCGTAACGCACCGCCAGATATTTGGGTGCGTTACGGCTTTCGCCTAACACACCCTACTGGCTGCCTTCGTCGATCAAGGTGAAGTTTTCTAATCTTTTTGTTCAGCGTAGTGACTTTACGCTATCAGTTTTTTCTACTAAGAAATCGGTGAAGATACTCATAATGGTGCGCTGGCGTAATTTCACATTAGCGCTAATGGACATACCTGATTGTAATGGGATTTGACGCTGATTAATCAGTAATTTCTGTCCATTTAGACGGACTTTTGCTGAAAAACGCCAGAACTTATAAACTTCGTCTGGGGGTAAAGCATCAGAGCCAATCTCAACTAGTTCGCCTTTGATATCACCATATTCTTGGAAGGGAAAAGAATCAATTCTGACATCTACTTGTTGCCCTTCTTTGGCAAAACCGATGTCGCGATTGGTGATGTATACTTTAGCAACCAAGTTGTCGCTAGGAACGAGTTTTAGAAGCGGATCGCTGGAATTAACTACAAATCCTGGTGTTTTAGCTTTGAGTTCAAACACTGTTCCATCTACGGGTGCAGTAATTTTCTGATATTTGAGAGTTTGTTGTGCCTGAACCCACTTACTATCAATTTCGCCGATTTGACCTTTAATTTCATAGATGCGTTTTTGATTATCTACAATTACTTTGGTTAATTGGCTATCAATTTCGGCAATACTTTTGTCATTAGCTGTGATTTTGGCTAGTAAATCTTCTTGAGAGAGTGCAGCAGTATTGCGAAATTTTTGATTTGATTGAGCGATCGCTAATTGTAATCGCTGCTGTTCCCTATTCAATCGAATTACTTCAGCTTGTTTGGTACTGACATCCTGTTGCTGCTTCAAGTATTGCACCTGGGAGATAGCACCCTGCTGCGCTAGAGGTTCAAACTTGCGGAGAATTTGTTGATTAATTGTTAGCAACTCTTTAGCACTAGTTAACTCCGCCTGAGTCTGGAAAAATTGTTGTTGCGTCTGTTCTGTGTCTAAATTAGCTGCGGCTAAACGCGATTCTAATTCTATTTGGCGATTTCGCAAGCGTAACTGTTGCTCTGGTGTGAGAGAACTTCCAGCAGTCGCACCGTTTAACTGTGTTCTGTACAACTGGTTTTCGGCAATAATAGCTGCTCGACTCTTAGTCAAAGAGGCTAGTTCTGGTTTAATTTTCAATAGAGCCGTTTGCTGTGCCACTTCCTGTAGTGAGATTCTCCCTTGAAGCTGGCTGCGGTAGAAATCATTTTCTTGTTCTAGTGCCTGTAAGGAAAGCAACTGAGCAGCCCGACTTTGCTTTAATGAAGTTAGCTCCGCCTCAGAAGTAGTTTTTTCTAGAGTAACGAGTATGTCACCTTTTTTGACTCGCTGGCCATCTTTGACTAGAATCTCGTTGACAACACCATGAACCGGAGCTTGAATTTCTTTAACTGCACCCTGTGGTTCTAGCTTGCCAGTAGCAGGAATTGATTCATCAATTTTGAACACTGAAGCCCAAATTACAGTAAAGGCGCTAACTCCAACAATAGTCCAGGCAATGGCTCGCGACCAAGTAGGAGTCTGTTGTAAAAGTACTGGGCGATCGAATTTATATTGAATATTCATAAAAATTGGAGATGGTTTACTGTTAACTATTGATTGTTGACTGTTGAGTATTGAATTAGGAGTGCTAAAGTTAAAAGTTCCGAGTTCAAAGCCGCAACCTTCGAGTAAAAAGCCGCAACTTCCGAGTTCAAAGCCTCAAGCGTCGAGTTTTAGGGACTGACAAATAAAAAAATATCTAATTAACTCTTGTGGGGTGGGCGTCTCGCCCGCCATATCGACTGGGCGGGCAGGATGCCCACCCCACAATATTGGGTAATTTCTTTCTTGGAGTTCCCTGAAGCTTGAAGTTTCATTATTTAAACAGGACTTACGCAAAATGATGAAAGAACGTAGACGCAAAGGACACAAAGAAATAAGAGTTAAGAGAGAGTTTTTGCGTAAGTCCTATTAAAGTTGAAACAATAGTATTTACTGCTGACAAATGACTAATGACTAATGACTAATGACTGATGACTACACATTCGCTTCCTGTTGCTGATAAAGACAGTAGTAATAACCTTTGAGCGCCATTAATTCTTCATGAGTGCCCCGTTCTACCACAGCACCTCGATCCATCATCAGAATGATATGGGCATTGCGAATTGTGCTGAGGCGGTGAGTAATGAAAAATACTGTTTTATCTTGGAAGGCTGTTGCCAAGTTACGGCAAACTTGGGCTTCGGCATTGTAATCTAAGGCGCTGGTAGCTTCATCGAGAATGAGTAATTGCGGATTTTGCAAGACAGTACGAGCGATCGCTACTCGTTGGCGTTGTCCCCCAGATAGTGCCGAACCTCGCTCCCCGACACGGGTGTTATAACCGCTGGGTAAAGACATAATAAAGTCGTGGGCATAAGCTACCTTGGCAGCAGTAATAATTTCTTCATCGCTAGCATCAGGATACGCCAAAGCAATGTTTTCACGGACTGTACCATCGAATAGTAAGGTATCTTGTAACACCATACCAATTTGACGGCGTAAGGAATAGAGTTCGACTTTACTGATATCGTAGTCATCAATTAAGATTTTGCCGGATTTGGGTTCGTAGAGTCTGGGTAATAATTTTAGCAGCGTACTTTTGCCGGAACCGCTTTGGCCGACAATTCCCACAAAGGAGCCAGCGGGAAAATCTAAGTTAATATTGCATAGTTGCAATGGGCCGCGATCGCGGAAACTAAAGCTGAGATTTTCAAAGCGGACATTACCTAGAATAGTGGGCATGAGGATATTTTGGCTGTCGGTTTCTGTTTCTTGGGGACTGTCCAAAATATCAGCAAGGCGTTGCAAAGATAAAGCGGTTTCTTGAAAGTTCTGCCAAAGTTGCATGAGGCGCAACAGGGGACTGGTAACATAACCAGCAAGGATGCGGAAAGCGATGAGTTGTCCCAAGGTAAGTTGCTGATTGAGGACGAGAAAAGCTCCCACCCACAGCACTAACATACTGGAAAATTTGTTAAGGAAACTGCTGACAGAACCAGCGTTGGTTTGAGTAGAGACTGTTTTGAAACTAGCACTGATGTAACGAGCATAGCGTTCTTGCCATTGCCAACGCGATCGCATTTCTAAATTTTGCGCCTTGACTGTCTGCATTCCTCCCATGACTTCTACTAAATAAGATTGCGTATCGGCATTACACTCGGCTTTCTCTTGCAATTGTCGCCGCATCAAAGGAGATACCATCAAGTTGAGCAAGCCAAAGAGCGGCACTGTTGCTAATGCTACCAAGGTCAACACTGGGCTATAAACCGCCATAACTACAATGTAAACCACCGAAAATACTGCATCCATCACCACAGTCAAAGCTGTACCAGTCAAGAAAGAGCGAATATTTTCCAACTCGCGAACTCGCGTTGCCAATTCTCCCACAGGACGGCTCTCAAAGTAAGATAATGGCAGACGCAACAAATGATTAATCACCTCAGAACCAAGGGTGAGGTCGATTCTGTTGGTTGTATCTGTAAACAAATGAGTGCGGATACTGGTAAGTATGGCTTCGATAATTGCTACTACCAGCAAAAAGATGCCAAAAACTTCTAAGGTATCAGGACTGTTACCAACCAATACTTTGTCAATAATTACCTGTGTAGCCAGAGGATTTACCAACCCAAATAGTTGGATAACAATAGAAGCGATTAGAACTTCAATTAGTACTTTGCGATAGCGCCGTAGTGAAGGTACAAACCAACTCAAATTAAACCGTGACTTGGGAGTATTTTGATTAGTTTGTAACAGCAGTACTTCACCTTGGGCGCCCCAGTTTTCAGCAAAATCTTGTAATTTGTAGCGCAGTAGTCCCATCTCTGGAACGGCAATCAGTAACTCGCGATCGCTATTTTTGTAGATAATAGCAAAACTATCTTGCCAAGAAATCATCACAGGTAGTTGCAGGCGTCCAACTGCGGCGGCTGGAACTTTTACCATCTGTGTTGTCAAACCCATCAACTCAGCGACGGCGGCACAAAATTGCAGAGACATCGTGCCTTTTTGTTCGTGCTGCTTTACCAACACTCGCCGCACTGTATCCCTGCGTAAGGGAATATTAAAATATTGGCTCAACATTTGGAAGCAAGCCAAGGAAGCATCTAGCGGCCCTCTACCCTTAATATATGGATACTTGTTTTGTTTGCTCTTAGGGGCTGATTCTTCTGTAAAAGTAATTTCTGAAGCGTAGGGAATCTCTGCGGGTAAAAGTGTTTTTGCTGCAACGGCGGGATTTTTTCCAAGTATTGATTTAGGCAATCCCACCAAACGCATATTTGTCTTAAATTTCAGCTTGGGGTTGATATCCTCTAATTCTAAGCGGCTACCTGCGGGAAACTCAGAATCGAAATTACTGCTGACTAACCATAAAAATTCTGAGTCTAACTGCTGGTGAAAGGCTTGGCGTGCGGGAATTGTGCGGATAATCGCAACTTCGGTTGCAGCCTGGGCAAGTTTAACTAAATTCTTGCTACCATCTGCGCGACGGCTGAATTCTTCTGCAAGCAGTTCGTATACTTCTAAAAGAGCAATTTCATTTTGCAACGCTTTGACAAAAGCCGACTCTTGCTTGAGTAATGGAAGAAAACCAGCAATGGGTAGATTGAGGGTAATAACTTCAGTAGAAGCGATCGCGCTTTCACAAGCAACACCCCGCACATGACTTATCCAACCTAAAACCTCTCCTGGAGAAAGTAATTTCAATGTGGCCGGATTCGGCGCTTGGGAATTATAGCCTAATAAACGCGCTTGCCCTTGATAGATAACGCTAATTTGATCCGGCATAGCTTCCCTGGCTACTATTACTTGCCCGATGCGATAGCGAAAAAATTGTCCTTGGTTGAGCAAATTTTCTAAAACATTTGGTGAAAGATAATTGAAAGGAAACAAATCAGCAATAAATTCTTGAATACCAGCGGTTGTATTTGTCATAATCTTCTAAACCATATTTTGATAACTTCGAGTCCAATACCCTTGCCTTAGAGAATGTTTGAAAAGTCATGATTGATGTATCAAATATTTTTACCCCACCCTAACCCTCCCCTTAGAAAGGGGAGGGAAGTAGATTTTCTTGTTTCCCCCCTTACCAAGGGGGGATTAAGGGGGGTAATTAAAATCACCGCTCACCACTTTTCAAACAAACTCTTAAGCCTTTTTTCTCCCCCTGCTCCCCCTGCCTCCCTTAACAAATAAATTCCTTAACTCAACGCCACTCTACGCAGCGTTCGCTTCTTGAAACTGTGCTGGTTTGGCGTTGATTCCCATCCAGGTTTTTTCTTCTGGTGAGAGTCGATCGAGTTGTTGTTGAAACCAAGTTTCAAAATTATCTTGGAGCAATCGTTGGCGCATAAAATCATCCAATTGTGCACTTATGAACTTTTCCACGCGGACAATAATCCATACATTTCCAAAGGGCACAGGTGCTTGAACTATACCTACTTGACTCGTGCAAAGTAAGTGAGCAAAATTAGGAGCGATCGCACCAATTTCTACCGGGCCGATAATGCCATTTGTATCGGCTTCTGGCCCTTGGGAATATTCACGCGCTAGTTCAGCAAATGACTGCTCTTTTTCTGTAATTCGGAAGAATAGCTCGTTAGCGGTTCCTTGACTTTCAGTCCGAATTAAAGAATAAATGATTTTATCAAAATGTCTTTTGTTTTTGAGGAAATAAGATTCTAATTGATGTCCCCAAGTTTGCTGCTTGAACTTTTCAACTCTGAGCTTGCGGGTGGCAAAAAGTTCTAACTGTTCTTGAGTTAAACCGTAACGCCAGCACCAATCTTGGATTTGTTGGTCGGTTGTTAAATGCCACTGCTGATAAAATTGCTCTAGAGCATGGGATGTTTCGGCTTTTGTGCAGGCGATTGGTGCGATCGCTCCTTCAATAATGCTCTGAGATAACAATTGCGGAATCAGGTTGTAACTAGCCAAGAAAGGAATTATTTCTGGTGGGAAGTTCTGGCGATCGCCTGTTTGTAAAACTTTGTTCATATTTGTTGAAATATTTGATGAGTGCAGCTATTATTTTTCCTATGAAGCGGTTAAGTTCAGGTATAGCTCTCTGCCGCTTGTATAATTTGCATACTCTTGAAAGCATTGCCATACAATACTTTCAACTACTATTCACCACCTCTAATGCTTATTAAGCAAAGGGGGTGGTGAAGTGGTCAAAAGCCAAAGTGTAGTTAGTACTACCTTGAAATTGATTGACCTGTAGGAAATAATCGCCAGCATTGTTAATATTAGAAATGATATCTGAGGTAATACCGCCGTTAATAGAACGGGCAATTTCTTCGCCCGCCTCAACTCTGCCATTGCGATTAAAGTCTCGAATTAGTCGGATATCGGCATCATTGCTCAGTCCGCCCAATGTGATGTTGACACCCTCAAAACTTCCTAGAGAGAAATGGTAAACATCAGCAGTATTTTTGTCATTGATAGAATTAGTGCGGGTGACATCGCCTGATAAGTTACCAAGTTCAAATTCCTTAGGCAGAAGATTGCTGAAATCGGATGTTGAATTGGGTGTTGTTGCAGACCAGTCTAAATCGTAAGTCACGCTACCGGAACCAGAAAAGCGAGAGACTTCAGCAAAATAAGTACCTGCGTTTGCTCTAACATTAATTGAGTCATCAAAATTGCTGCCATTACGCGAACTTGCAACCAATCCATTTGCGCGATCGCTCGCGTCTAATACACCGTTACCATTAACGTCTCGAAAAAGTCTCAGATCGGAATCATCACCAGCGCTAATATCGTTAAGAGACAAATTGACGTTTCTAGTACTATTGATTTGAAACTGATAAATATCACTAGGACTTGGTGTTTCAAAAGAAAAGTGAGAAGGAGTGCTAGAGAGAGTACCAAGATTGAAATTAGTCATTTTTTTGTTTTTTTGGTGTAGATAGTAATTTAGTTAAGTCTGGATGTATTTTTTTGTCTAAAGTGTGGAATAAAAGCGGCAAAGTTCAGGTATGATTCTCTACCGCTTAGATAATTTGCATACTCTTGAAAGCGTTGCCATACAATGCTTTCAAGTATTACTCACCACTACTAACGCCTAAACTTAAGCAAAGGGAGTAGTGAAGTGGTCAAAAGTCAAGGTGTAGCTAGAGGTTGTGAATTGAGTCACCTGCAAGAAGTAATTACCAGATAGATCGATATTGGAAATCAAATCTGAGGTAGTACCTCCGTTAGTAGAACGCGCAATTTCCTCACCAGCATCAACGATGCGATTGTTATTCAAGTCTTGAATCAGCCGAATGTCAGCATCGCCGTTGAGTCCGCCCAATCTAATGTTGACACCCTCAAAAGTTCCCAAAGAAAAGTTGTAAACATCAGTCGTATTCTGATTATTGACGTTACCTTTACGAGTAACATCACCTGATAAATTACCAAGTGCAAATTCTTTAGGCAAAAGGTTGCTGAAACTAGATGAAACGGGAGAAGTTCCAGACGGTTTAGTTGCAGATAAGACTAAATCGTAACTGACATTACCCGAACTACCTGGAGCAAAGCGAGATACTTCTGCAAAAAAAGTACCTGGGGAAGTTTTAAAGTTAATCGCCTCATCTTGATTACTTCCCTTATTAGAAACAATTCCAACTTTTCGGTCGAAGTCGTCCAATACACCGTTGAGGTTAGCGTCTCTAAACAGTCGGATGTCCGCATCATCGCCAGCACTGATGCTTGTCAGAGAAAGGTTGATGTTGCTGGCATCGGCGATTTTGAACTTAAAGACATCTGTTGGATCTGTTGTAGTTAAAGTGAACCTATCTTCAATAACAGGAGTGCTAGCTAGTGTACCAATATTGAAAAGTGCCATTTTTTTTGTCCTTTATGTGTTGATTGTAATGCGGTCAAATTTAGATTAAGTTGTGGTTTGCATAGATGTAAATCTCCGATGTAAATGGAAATTTACTATTATATATAGGAGTTGTAAATGATTTTTAAAATCTGGCATCAGGGCTGCTAACAGCCATGAATGATATTTTTTACAACTCTCGTGGGAATGCTATAACGGCTGATATATTGAATGAAAATAAAAAATATTTATTATTTTCAAGAGAGCCTTAGCTATTTCCTTTTGTGCTTACCTCGTTCAGAACCTGTTGTTTAACCATGAATCTAAATTAAACTGTTTTTTCAATAAATACAGCATGAAAAAGACTTTAATAGTTAGATGTTTTTAAGGAGATAAAAAGCGGTTTGTCTTATTTAGTCAGAAAAAGTCATATTGGATTTGGGGTAATTGCAGCAAAACAACGTCAGGGATATCAAAAGCTAATAATTCAAGATATGAGTAGTCTTTGCGATCGCCTACAGTGGGCGCTTTACACCATCGCTAAAACCTATCGCCTCAATGAGTAGGGGTATACTATAAACGCAATGACTTTTAAAATTGCTGTAGCCAAATTGCTGTTAATATGTTGCACAAGCATGAGAAATTCTGACGTTAGTGTAGTCAATCTTTAGCAGCCTAGTTCCTAGTCTTTATAACTAAAGCAGTAATGAAATCCCTCAGTGACATCAAACAAGAAACAGAAGTGCCTGTTGTGATTACAGATCGGCAAGGGTTCATCACTTATGTAAACGATCGCTTTACCTCTGTTTTTGGCTGGAGTATGGCTGAAATTAACGGTCAAATTATTACAGTGGTTATTCCAGAAGGGTTTCATGCCCCGCACCATCTCGGCTTTTCTCGCTTTCTCTCAACGGAAAGTTCTACCATTCTCAATCATCCACTGCGTCTTGTGGGAGTCACCAAAGATGGACGAGAGATTGAAGCCGAACATTTGATTATGGCAGAGAAGCATCAGGGGGAATGGGTATTTATGGCCACGTTGCGTCCTCTTTAACAAAAATGCACGAAAGGAGTAGACACACAAAATTTCCCTGCATCTGTGCTTCTAGAACAGGAGTTTGCTGATGAGTATAAATTTAACTGATCTGGTCAACCAATTACGGTCAACTTTGGGCAAAATCGAGGCAGCACTAGGGGCGATCGGTGATGCTATTGTCTGGACGGGCCGTGATGGCAAAATCCAATGGTGTAATTCTGCTTTCGACAAACTTGTTAACCAACCACATATTTTAGTTCTCAATGCCAAGCTGAGTGACTTGTTATTCCTGAGCTTAGGTGGTGAAGCAGTTGCACCAGAGTTTTATCCAAATGTGAGGGTTCTAGAGGGCAGCTATGAAATCGCACAAGAATACGAATGTCATAACGGCAGACATCCCTCGTCAATTTTAGAAATATCAGGCAACTGTGTTGAACTTCCAGGAGGCGATAAGTCATCCGTACTAGTAATTCGAGATATTACTCAAGCAAAGCACTCAGAAGCAGAACGCTTCTTAGCAGTACAAAAACAAGCAGAAACTTTGTCTCTTTTGCAAGCGACACTGGAATCTACTGCTGATGGAATTATAGTTGTCAATGAAGACTTGAATATATCGGTCTTTAATCAAAAATTTCTCCAAATGTGGTCGATGCCTGAATCTTTGTTGCAGTTTGGTAAAAGCAGCGAACGATTCAAGTTCATGTCCGAACAAACGCAAGATCCAGAAGCCTTTATTGCTAAAACAAAGAAACTTTTATACGAGCAACCAGAACAGGCAGCTTTTGATTTGCTAGAGATGAAAGATGGACGCATTTTTGAGCGTTATTCTCAACCCCAATGGCAAGACGACAAAATTATTGGACGTGTTTGGAGCTTTCGAGATATTACCGAACGCAAGCAGGCTGAAGCAGCCTTACTCAAGAGCGAGCAAAAATTTCGCCGCTTGTTCGAGAATTCTCAATTTGGGATTTTACGCAGTCGTCTTGAGGATGGACTAGTTTTAGATGCCAATCAACGCTTTGCCGAGCTATTAGGCTACAGTTGTGTGGCAGACGTAATTGGCAAATTTACCACAGATTTTTATACCAACTCAAGCGATCGCCAGCATCTATTAACCCAACTGCGTCAAAAAGGTTCGCTCAACAACTTTGAACTCAAGTTTCATTGCTGCAATGGCGAGGTGCGCTGGGGCTTATTTTCCTTACGTTGGAATCTGGAAGACAGTTGTTTGGAAGCAGTAGTCGCTGACATCACCGATCGCAAACAGGCAGAAGAAGCTCTACGTCGCAGCGAACAAAAATACCGCAACATTTTTGACAACTTTCAAGTGGGGATTGCTCGTATCCGCTTAGGAGATGGAATGTTTCTCGAAGCCAACCAACGGCAAGCCCAAATTTTAGGTTATGATTCTCCTGGCGATCTCATCGGCAAGAAATTGACAACGGATTTTTATGCAAATCCAGAGGATCGCCAAAAACTATTAACAGAATTAGAACAGCATGGCGAACTACGTAACTTTGAAGTCCAAATACGTCGTCGCGATCGCTCCCTTGCTTGGGGACTATTATCCTTGAGGCGAAATGTTGAAGACGGTTGTATAGATGCGGTAATTGCAGATATTAGCGATTCCAAGCAAGCCGAAGCAGCACTTGAGCATCGTGCTAGGGAAGACAATCTACTTGCTAGCATTTCTCGCCAATTTATCGACCAGAATGCAGACACCGCAATTAACTTTACACTAAAAGCGATCGCGGAATTTATGGGGGCTGAGTGTAGTTGTATCTTTGAATACTACGAGGAACAACAGCAATTTCATATAGCCCATGAGTGGCGCAATCCTACCAGCACCTTATTATTGACTAATGCCAGTGCATCTGAGCCGTTACCTTGGTTTTATAATCAAATTCTCAACGGTAATCCCATCCAAGGTTTACAAGCATCCCGCAATGCAGATATATCTCCAGAAGCGATTTTGGAGGCAGATTTAATTAAATCTGTAGTAGCTGTACCAATGATTTATTCTGGCAAAGTTGTCGGACTGCTCGAATTAGATGCCATTAATAAATCTAAAACTTGGAGTCAAGAGGAAATCAACTTACTGCGACGGGTAAGCGAACTTATAGCCATTGGGCGATCGCGGTATAAAGCTGAAGAAGCCCTAAGAATTGCCAAAGAAGCTGCCGAAACTGCCAACCGTGCCAAAAGCGAATTTCTCGCAAACATGAGTCACGAACTGCGTACTCCTCTTAACAGTATTCTTGGTTTTACCCAGCTAATGAGCCGCGATTCCTCTATCAATGCTTCCCAGTTGGAAAATTTAGAAATAATTAGCCGCAGTGGAGAGCATTTGTTGACCTCGATCAATGATGTGTTGTCAATGTCCAAAATTGAAGCAGGCTTAACAACATTGAACAAAAACAGCTTTGACTTGTACGCTCTACTTGATTCACTTGAAGAGATGTTTCAACTCAAAGCAGAATCCAAAGGTTTACAGTTGATCTTTGAGCGCAGACCTGAAGTTCCTCAATACGTGCATACAGATGAAAGTAAATTGCGTCAAGTCTTGATTAACCTCATTGGTAATGCGGTGAAATTTACTCAAGAAGGCGGCGTTAATTTGCGAGTTCGGATAAAGGAAGAAAGTAAATTACAACCCCAAGAAAATACACAAGTAATCAAAAACTCTCACTCCTCATTCTGTTGGCTGCACTTTGAAGTTGAAGACACCGGGCCAGGGATTGCACCTGCTGAAATTGAAAAGTTGTTTAAACCCTTTGTCCAAACAGAAGCAGGTTGGAAATCTCAGCAAGGAACAGGTTTAGGTCTAAGTATTAGCCAACAATTCGTGCATTTAATGGGAGGAAATATTAACGTTAGCAGTAGTTTAGGTCAAGGAACGATTTTTTCTTTCGATCTGCAAATTAGCCTAGCCGAAGAAGCTGAAACTCCTATTCGACAGCTAAAACAACGAGTAATTGGTTTAGAGGCGAATCAACCAACATATCGAATTTTAGTAGTTGAAGATAAGTGGGAAAATCGTCAACTCTTAGCCAAAATCCTCATATCCCTTGGCTTCGAGGTACGTCAGGCTGAAAATGGTCAAGAAGGAGTAAAACTTTGGGAAACTTGGGAACCGCAACTGATTTGGATGGATATGCAGATGCCCGTGATGGATGGATATGAAGCTACTAAACAAATCAGAGCTACTTTAAAGGGTCAAGCTACTGTCATCATTGCTCTAACTGCTAGTGCTTTTGAAGAGGAACGATTTGTAATTTTATCAGCAGGCTGTAACGATTTTGTACGTAAGCCCTTTCGAGAAGAAGTAATCTTAAATATGATGTCTAAATATTTAGGAGTGCGCTATGTATATGCAGAAAAACCCCTTCCAAAAGACGAACTTGCTGAACATTCAGACTTGAAACTTTTATTATTAAAAGATATTTTGGCTCAGATGCCCGCTGAATGGGTGACACAGCTACACCAAGCAGCACTGCGTACCGATGAGAAACTAATTTTTAACTTACTCGAACAAATTCCTGAAGAATCTGTTCTTTTAGCAAACACTCTGTCTGATTGGATTAATAACTTTCGTATTGATAAAGTTATTGATTTAACACAACCGAAGGAATAATATAGTTTCACTTTAATATTGATAAGCTAATCATCATTTAAATTGCATTCATTTTCATGCTTATAACCCTCTCCCTTGCTCCCTGCCCCCCTGCGGTCTCAATGTGCAAATTACAGCGCTTTTCATTTGGATGGAATACATGCTTGAATACTAAATTCTCGTAAGGGCACAACAATGCTAAAGCCCCTACTGTGGTCTATTCAAATGCAAATTGCTGTAAATGCTTAACAGCTTACAAATGGTAGGCAGGGGAAGCAGTGGAAGTAAATTGATCGAGAATTTAGTAAGACTTACGCATTGACAATAAATACCAAATATGAGTAATTAAAAAACCGCATTTGTCGTAGGGGCACAGCACTGCTGTGCCCTTACACCGAGGGTCTATTTACGACCGAATAATCATTAATAAAAGCCTGAAACGACCTATGCATGTAAATTCACACCATGATTAATTTGTACAGTGCGTAAGTGCTATTTAGTTTCGATGAATCTTGTAGCAAATGGCGTAGCTTTAGAAATTTCCCCCAATTTATCGCTACCGCTTACACATAAGTCTTTTAGATCTGTTGTGTAATATCGTGTTCGGTAAAAGACTTATTATTAAGACCGCAGGGGGTAAGGGGAAAGAGGGTTTTCCGATTTCTGCATAGATTACCCCAATTATAACTAATCAACCGAACTTGATGTAAGACACAGAAGGTTAATTTTTACTCTTCGATGCAACAAAGGTGCAAGGCGATGCAACAAAGTTGCAAGACGATGCAACAAAGTTGCAAGACGATGCAACAAAGGTGCAAGCCGATGCAACAAAGGTGCAAGGCAATGCAACAAAGGTGCAAGCCAATGCAACAAAGGTGCAAGCCAATGCAACAAAGGTGCAAGACGATGCAACAAAGGTGTAATATCATGTTCGGGTAATTAGTTATGATTTCGGTAATCATTAAACCCCACCCCGCCAAAGCGGTGCTTTGTCTCCCCTCCCCGCTTGCGGGGAGGGGATTAAGGGGTGGGGTTCTTCGGGTTTAGTAAGTAATTAACCGCACATGATAAGTAAGTGGACACAATTATTTAGAAGACGCATTTCGACTGCGCTCAATGCTCGACCTTTGAGAAAAGGAGGGTTGAGTTTCGACTACGCTCAACTTCCGCGAAGTCGAAATCCGGTAATCTCAAGTTAGGTTTAATTTAGTCCTTCTACTTATAAATCAAGAGACTTGTGTGTACACCGTAACCAATTTATCGGGGGCTAGGGGAATCGAGGTTTCAAGCTTCAGTGGGTAAGTGCTAAAGATTAGGGTTTCTTGAGAAGATTATATAGAACTATCAGTCTCCCTAGCAGCTTCTCGCACCCGCTCCACATCGCGCATCGGTGGTGCGCCAAACAACCGCTTGTACTCCCGGTTGAAGTGCGAGGCATCGTCATAACCCACACGGTAGGCAGCACTGGTAGCGTCAAGGTTTTCCCCCAGCATCAGACGGCGAGCTTCCTGGAGCCGCAGTTGCTTCTGGAACTGTAAGGGACTCATTGCAGTGACAGACTTGAAGTGATGGTGGAAGCCTGAGACACTCATTCCAAGATCTTGGGCAATGGTTTCAATACGAAGCGGCTCCTTAAAATCTTTATGAAGTCGTGCGACGGCTCTGGCGATGTGGTGGGTGCTGCCACCCAGAACTACAATATGACGGAGCCGACTACCTTGTTCTCCCATTAGAAGTCGGTAAATGATTTCCCGTGTCACCAGAGGCATCAGAACCTGAGCTTCTGCGGGGGCGTCCACGAGCCTAACGAGCCGTACTACGGCATCCAACAGAGGCGCATCCAATGGACTTACGTCTATCGCTTTTACATTGCCACGACTTTGTGGTGAGGGATAGCCCGCCTCGACCATCACTGAACCGACAAGGGTAGGGTCGAGATCGAGGCGAAGACTAAGGTAAGGTTGCTCTTTGGATGCTTCAAGAATTTGGCTGACAATCGGCAGTTCGATTGTAGCAAGGAGATAATGCATCGGGTCGTACTGATAGCGATCGCTGCCCAGAAGAACTTCTTTGCTGCCTTGGGCAATTATGCAAAACGCAGGGACAGAGACACTATGAACGCATTCCCAAGGCGAGGAGGAGCGATTGAGGTGTAAACCTTTGAGTGGCTCAATCGTCCCATCCTTACGGATAGCCTGTGAGATGCGCTCAGTCAGTTCGTCTCTGTTGGCTTGCACTCTGGAAGCCTCGCGCTTTCCCTGCGGGTCGTTCATTAAATCCATATCGGACTTTTCTAAGTTTGCAGGATTGTACAACAATCTTAGACGATCGTTATATTGCTTGCTCTTGAAAATCCCTAGAATAAAGCTAAAGCAATGAAACATGGTTCCGGCTTCTTGTAAGGATTCTGGATTTTTATGTAAGAGAAAACTCAGTTTTGATTGGGCTAGAGACTCGCCTACTGGCAACCAAAATGTCATCAAGGCTAACCTTGCTTCTTAAAAAATCCATCCCTACAGATAGAGCAGGCATAAGTGCTCAATCTCTAGGATTGGGCTAGCGGTCTGCCAACCCAAAAATGCGCTTGTGAGGGCTGGGGAAAGGGGAAGGTGGGATCTCCTCTGGCGATAAGGGGTAAGGGATTTAAAACCTTTCCCCTTTCCCCTTTCCCCTTTACCCTTTACCCTTTCCCCTTTCCCCTTTCCCCTTTACCCTTTACCCTTTCCCCTTTACCCTTTACCCTTTCCCCTTTACCCCGCCACACGAAAGCAAACTACTACCTACCTAAATGGCATCAAGTGAAGGAATTAAGCGAATCGACAACTTGATGGCAAAGTCGTCAGTACCAGATCTAGGCAGTAATGTAAGGAGAACAAACTATGTACAAAACGAAAGCTTATTCCGCAGCCAGTGTAACATCACCACTAGCCTCCGACACCATCGCCCGGCGCGATCCAACCGAACATGACGTTCAGATCGAAATCCTCTTCTGTGGCGTCTGCCACTCCGATCTCCATTCAGTGCGTAACGAGTGGAGCAACTTCTTGTCCACTGTTTACCCGATTGTCCCCGGTCATGAGATCGTGGGCCGCGTCACCAAAGTCGGCTCGGCAGTTACCAAATATAAGCCCGGCGATCTCGCAGGGGTCGGCTGTATGGTTGATTCGGATGGAACCTGCCCCCAGTGTAAAGCTGGTTTTGAGCAGTTCTGCCCTTCCATGACACTTACCTACAACTCCCCGGACAAGCACCTTGGAGGCGTCACCTATGGCGGCTACTCCGATAGCATTGTCGTTGATGAACGCTTCGTTCTGCGCGTTCCCTCTAACCTCGATCTTGCTGGGGTTGCGCCGCTCCTTTGTGCTGGAATCACAACATACTCACCCATACGCCACTGGGGTGTCACTAAGGGTAAGAAAGTTGGTGTGGTTGGTCTCGGCGGGCTGGGACACATGGGCGTGAAGTTTGCCCATGCCTTCGGAGCCTACACCGTTGTCTTCACCACTTCACCCGATAAGAAAGAAGACGCGCTCCGCCTGGGTGCTGATGAAGTGGTCGTCTCCCGTAATGCTGACGAGATGCAGAAACACGCTGGCAGCTTCGACTTCATCCTCGACACCGTATCCGCCGCTCACGACATGAATGCTTATCTTAACCTGCTCGGACGCGACGGCAACATCACCCTTGTTGGCGCACCTGCAAAGCCGCTGGACATCTCAGCATTCAGCCTGATCATGGCCCGCCGCAGTCTCTCCGGCTCTAACATCGGCGGTATCGCTGAAACCCAGGAGATGCTAGACTTTTGCGGCGAACACAACATCACCGCCGATGTCGAAGTTATTCCCATCCAGAAGATCAACGAAGCCTACGATCGCCTGCTCAAGTCCGATGTCAAGTACCGCTTCACCATCGATATGGCATCCCTGAAATCTGAATAAGTGCGATCGCATCTCGAAGGAGTAATCATGCAAAAGCGCAAACTTGGAAACAGTAACTTAGAAGTCTCGGCCATCGGCCTTGGCTGCATGGGAATGAGTTTTTCTTATGGGCCGCCCAAAGACACCCAGGAAATGACCGCTCTTCTGGGGGCTGCTGTCGATCGCGGCGTTACATTCTTTGACACCGCTGAGGTCTACGGCCCGTTCTTGAACGAAGAGCTTGTAGGTGAAGCCCTCGCTCCCTTCCGCAACCAAGTGGTCATCGCCACCAAATTTGGGTTTGACATCAGTCCGAATTCCGATCCCCGTGGAATGAAGGGTTCGCCAGGACTGAATAGCCGACCGGAGCATATCAAGGAAGCCGTGGAGGATTCGCTCAAGCGGCTCAAGGTCGAGGCGATCGACCTGCTTTATCAGCACCGGGTTGACCCGAACGTGCCTATCGAAGACGTAGCAGGAGCGGTGAAGGAACTGATTCAGGCAGGTAAGGTTAAGCACTTCGGTCTTTCTGAAGCAGGAGTGCAAACGATTCGCCGCGCACACGCGGTTCAGCCTGTGACTGCTCTCCAAAGCGAATACTCGCTGTGGTGGAGAAAGCCTGAAGAGGAAGTGATACCCACCCTTGAGGAACTTGGAATCGGCTTTGTTCCCTACAGCCCTCTGGGTAAGGGCTTTCTCACGGGCAAGATAGACGAAAGCACGACCTTTGACAGCTCCGACTTTCGCAGCACCCTGCCTCGCTTCGCGCCGGAGGCTCTCAAGGCGAATCAGGCCTTGATTAATCTGCTCGGCACCATTGCCCAACGAAAGCAGGCGACACCGGCTCAGATTGCGATCGCCTGGCTGCTAGCCCAGAAGCCCTGGATTGTGCCCATTCCGGGTACCACGAAGCTGCATCGCTTGCACGAAAACATCGGGGCAGTTTCAGTGGAACTCACGCCCGACGATTTGCATGATATCGATGATGCCGCCTCCAAAATCGCGGTGCAAGGAGCTCGCTATCCCGAAAAGCTGGAGCAAATGACCGGTCGCTGAGCCTCGATTACAGTAGACTTCTTGCAGAAGTCGGGAAAACGGGGAAGGGGAAAGGGGAAAGGGAAAGGGAAAAGGGGAAGGGGAAAGGGGAAAGGGAAAGGGAAAAGGGAAAAGGGGAAAGGGGAAGGGGGAAGGGGAAAGGTTTTATTATTTTAATGACTGATTTATGGATTGAATTTGATTAGATAGCATACGGCTCAACTCCATAGCCTGATTAGAAAGTTGTGTATAAGTTGGTTGGTCTAAATAGCCCACTTCTAACGCTACTCTTAAAAGACTGCGAACTTCACCGGCAGACCCTTTAGCAATATTTAGAAAGTTTAAGTATTCTTTGCGAGAATATCGTTCAAATCCTTCTGCAATATTGGTAGGTATTGATACCGATGCACGTCTTAACTGATCTCTTAAACCAAAGTCTTTACTCAGTTCACCTTCCTTAGTCCTTAAATATATTTGCTTAACTAAGTCAATACCTTTTTGCCATACTTTTAAATCCTCAAAAGTTTCAATTTTTTTTCTTTCCATTCTTTTCCTTTCCCCTTTCTTCTTTCCCCTTTCCCCTTTTCCCTTTCCCCCTTCCCCTTTCCCCTTTCCCCTTTCCCCTTCCCCCTTATGGTTGATGTATTAATTGCTTTGATGTTACCGAACAGTGCTTTTTATACTCGAAAGTCACCATTCCCAATCCTAAAACAACTATCAATGCCCACCCGAATGCGCCGATAAAAAATAATCTTTGAAATTTAGCTGCTTTTTGCTCTTGAGCTAGTCTAGCTCTAACTTCTTTAGTTCGTTCTGCTATCAGCTGCGCCTCAACTTCTCGCCGATCGCATTCTTGGCTAGCTGTTAAAAACTGATAATCCAAATCCCTCAAGCTTTTGCCTTGCGACCAAGCTAGAGCTTCAAGTAAGGCTGTCCCGCGTAAGAGTCGTGAAGTGTCACAGCTTTGGGAGGCTACCCAAGCGTTAAATGCTTGGGAGTAAGGACGCAATTTTGCTAATTGTTTTTCTACCCAAGTTTGGTTAAAAACCTCTTTATAAATACGGTTTTTGACTATTAATTGCCCTTGCTGCTTGATAACCAACCCCGACAACAGCAGTTCTATTTGCTCTTCTCCATCATCACAAGCTATCTCAATTCCCTGTAAAATTTGCTGATATAGTACCAGTAAACCTCCAGCACGCTGCTCATTTCGCAGCAGGCGATCGCGGATTGTTTTTAAATGCTCTGGTTCATCATTTTCTTCCCAGTTATCGATAATATGCGTTCGTACTAGCTTTTCTAAAATTAACGATGGAAATTGGTAATAAAAATCAATCAAATGATGGTTAATAATCGGTAGATGATTATCTAATTTAAAACGCTCGTCAGTTTCCTTAATCCTATGCTCTTGAATATCTTTGCTGCCACGATTTCTTTCTTTAATTGCTATTTCACACAGCTTTTGGGTGAGAAATGGTTGCCCATTTGTCCAACTCAGAATATCTTTCATAACTGCCATCGGATTAGCTACTCTCCCTTCTAATCCTTCAGCTAGCGGTTGTACTTCTGATAAATTAAAGCCTTGCAAATCAATAGATTTTCCAATATTAAACGGAGTAGAATTAGAATCAGAAATTAAGCCTGAAGGCGTTGTTACTCCAAATAATGCCCAAGTTAAACGATTATATTCTGGATTTTCTGCCCGTTGATTGTAACAAGCCCTAATTAAAGTAAAAAAATCTCCAACTGGGAAATTTAAACTCAGAATACTATCAACTTCATCAACAAAAATAAAAATTTTTTCAGATGACAGATGAACTAATAAAATATCTTCAATAAACAAGCTCAATCGCTGTAGTGCAGGTAAATCTTCTCGCTCATTCCACCAAGCTTTTAAATTTACTTTGTCCCAGAGATTAAAGCCTCTTAATAAGTCAACAACTATGCCCTTGTACCATTGGGAAGAGGTAATATTACCGCTACCGATGCGAGTCATATCGATAGAGGCACAACTATAGCCAGCTTGTTCTAATCTATACCGAGTTCGCAAACGTAAACTAGACTTGCCCATCTGTCGGGAGCTAAATACATAACAAAACTCACCTTGAAGCAAAGCATCGTAAAGTTCAACGTCAGCCTGACGCTCTACATAGGTAGGTGCATCTACTTTGAGACTACCGCCGATTTGATATTCGTACTTGCTCATACTTTTAACTTAATTGTTCGCGGAAATACAGTCGATACAACTCACAACTGGGTACAGCCTGATTCCCTTCTAGTTTTACTAAACCCATGCTTTCTAATTTATAGGCAGCGATCGCTTCTAATTGCACGCTCTCAGAAGATGCCAGAACTGATTTGAGCGCCGTAACTAATTCTGGATGCTCTTGCAGATTCGCCAAGTGATGCCTGAGATAGCTACTATAAATCCCCGAAATAGTAGGAGCTTCCTGCAATAAACGTTCTAAAGTTAACTCTTGATTAGCTAAGTTATAAAAAGCAATACGAGCTAGATATGGATGTCCGCCGATGGTTCCTACTAGAGAAGCTAGCTTTTGTACTCCCACCTCGCCTTTAGCATATTCCAGTCCATGCCGGATTGCTAAATCCTGCATTTGCTCTAAACTAAATTCTGGTAATTTAATCGGTAACCCCACATTAAACGGAGATTGGTTAATATCTAAAGGAATATAAGCTTCAGTGGCATGAACTACTAATAGTCGCAGTTTTCCCCAGATTTCCAATTCTGAAGCATCTTCATACCAGGAACGCAGTAAAGCCAGAAAGTCGCTACATATTTCTGGATATTCAAAAATCCGATTCACTTCATCCAATGCCAACACTACCGGAGAGTCAATTTTTGAGAGCAAATATCCCTGAAGATATAATGTGCAGCTGACTTTACTACCGATATCCTCATCCCAATAATCATTAAGTTTTGACTCTAGTTGCAATTGCTGACTGATATTGGCACAAAACCACCGCAAGAATTTTTCTAAGCTGGTGAATACTTGGCTATCTGCTCTTTGGAAGCTGATGGTGACCGTATGCATCGCATTTTTTCTAGCATGAGCCAGAATTCTCTGCATTAGAGAGGTTTTGCCCATGTGGTTGGGAGCTTTAATCCGAATCAGGCTGCCGGGTTTCTTGATTTCGGAATATGTGCGTTCTTCAACGGGCGGACGCTCGATATAAAAGCCAGAATTCAGGGGTACGGGGCCGCTGGGAGTTTCTAAGTCGGGATTGGGGGTTAAAGATTTTTGTTGCGATACACTGCCCAACAAACTAGATAGCCTTTGACTCAAAGAAGTATCGTTATTTTTAACTTCTATATCTTCATAAGTATTTTTTGCTTCATTTATGGTTGTAATTAATTGCTGGTGATTCAAAACCGGCAAAGCATTCTGTAAATTTTTTTGCAAAATATTAGTTTGCGATCGCCTTCTAATTACTGAACGAAAATTACTTTTTGTCACCTCTTCTTGTAAATTATTTGACAATACCTTCCATAGCCTAGAACCCACATCTTTAATATAATTAGCATCGTAACCAGAGTTGTCTGCTATCTCTGCATAGGTTTTTCCTTCCCAAGCTTGGCGGAATACCAGCTCTTGGATATCGCTTAATCCTGGCTCAATTAATGTATCTAAGATTACCAATGCTTCTTCTATGTTCATTTTTAAAAAAACTTTATTGTAAAAATTGATTTAACTAACAAATAAGACTTTAACTGTATCTGATTATTCCATACTTACTTTAAAAAATAATTAATAATTTCTTATACCGCTAAGTTAGTCAGTGCTATGGTGTTGAGCTTGTATAATCCAGCAATTATATAGTCTGTTATGTATGGAAATTTCCTGCGTTAGCAATTTATGAGATACCGCGCATTACTACAGAAGTAATCTTGACCTTTAAACTGAATATAATTGACGGTCACTTTCACATTGATACGGTGACCATCTTGAGTGATATGTATAGTATCTATTTCGTAAGAGTCTCTTTGTCTAAACTCTGGTAACTTTGATTGCCAAGTAGCAAGCCCAAAATTTGGGTCAATATCTTGAATATTCATACTTAGCAGTTGTTCGCGGGAATATCTCAAACTATGGCAAGTTGCTTCATTCACATAAACAATTTGGGCATCGGCATTGATGAAAAGTATCGCATCTTTCGATCTATCTAGATAAAACTGACTCAACCGTAAGGCTAACTCGGCTTTTTCGCGATCGCGTAGGGCAGCTTGGCGATCGCTAATTTCTTGTTGCAAGCGTGCGTTCTGCTCAATCAGTTGCTTTTGCAGCCTTTGAATAATCAAATTATTTTCTACACGAGCAAAAACTTCTTCTTCACTAAACGGTTTGGTGATATAGTCCACCCCACCAACAGCAAAGGCTTTAACTTTGTCCAGTACCTCATCCAAAGCACTGATAAAAATTACTGGAATATTACGCGTTTTATCGTCAGCCTTCAGGTGTTGACAGACTTCATAGCCGTTCATATCCGGCATCATCACATCGAGCAAAATTAAATCTGGCGGTGCTGCCTGTGCTGTTTTTAATGCCGTTTGCCCATTAATTACGCGGCGAATTTCATACCCCATCTGAGTGAGCATAGCAGATAAAAGTCTTAGATTGTCCGGGGTATCATCCACAACTAAAATATTAGCTTTAGGGGGCTGAACCTGATTTTTATCCATATTGTTCTGGCTGTGTTAAATCAATGACTCGCTCGATAGACATAACGAACCCCTAAATATTTTGCCATCTTATTTAAGATTGCTTCTTCACAACAAGGTTTACGCACAAAATCGTTACATCCTGCCAATACAATTACAATGAAATCTAGCTTGAAAGTGCTGAGTTCAGAGTAAAAATCTTAGTTCCTAGCCCCTAGTCCCCAGTCCCTTTTTCTGTTTCTCCTCCTGATAATTCCCATTGATTGAAAATTTCCTTGATGTGCTTAATTGCTTCATCACCTGCTTGAGTGGGAGTAACCCGATCTACAAGTATCCGTTGGAGAGCCTTACCCCAGACATTTTCCTTTAAAACTATGGTGTAGGCAGGGTTTAAACTACTGTAATATGGGCGCGTTTGACGTGTAGTTAGTATCTTGGTTAGAGATGAAACGTGTGGATCTGATGGGTTTGACCAAAAGGGATCTTGCCATACAGATTTAAGTACGGGAAAATGACGGCCGCCACCAGCCTTGAGATAATCATTCATTACCTTTGGCTGAATTAAATAAGCTAGAAAATCTTTAGCAGCTTTCTGATTTCGGGACTTGGCAAACAGAACAGCTTCTTTCATGATAAATAGATAGCGTATGGGTTTGCCATTAGGTTTATTGGGAAATCCCAAAATGCCTAGTTTTTTATAGGTATCAAGATCTGCTCGAAGAGTCACAGGAATCGAGAGTGTACTGTTGGGTGTCATCACCAGACCTCGATTCAGTAAATAACGATTATTATCTGGATTTAACCAAGTGATGGAGTCTGACGGTACGTAGCGATCTTGGTAAAATTTTGCATACCACTCTAAGCTTTTAATAATGCCTTGACGCACTTGAGGATCGTCAACTAAAAGTCGCCCTTCATTATCTAGAAGTTTTACATCATAAGCTTCTAAAATTGTCTCAAACATATAGTAAGTATCAGAAGCACCTGTAGAATAGGTAAAGCCTAAACCGTAAATGTTCTGATATTGTTTTTGCTGCGATCTCAATTTAATCTGTACTTGTTTCCAGAAATTCCAAAAACCATCCCAATCACTAGGAATATCGCTTTCACTCAAACCTGCTTGTTTGAGCAAGTCCCGCCAGTAAAAAATGTGAATTGTACCTTCGTGAAGTGGCACAGCATAGTAACTACGTCTTTGATTCTTATGGTTGTAAAAATATACAGCTTCTAATATCTCTTTTGGATACAAATTTTTCACAGGTTCGATAACATCAGAAACATCAGCTAGTTGGCCTTCCCAAGCCAATCGCGGATCTAACTCTGTTTGTGCGTTGTAACCGACTAAAATATCAGGTGGATTACCTGTCTTAATAGCCCTTTGAGTTTTTTGTGGGACTCCATCATTTGTATAAAAAGTTATCTCAATTTTGTAGCCACTTTGTTTTTCCCAATTACTAACAACCCGTCTCAAGGCTTCATCTTCTTCTACAGTGAAACCTTTATCCCACAACAATTTAATCGCTTTACTATCAGTAGTGGATTGTTCAACCAAGGAGGAATCAGATTGCGTTTTATCGTTACAAGCAACCATTATCAAGCTTAGTATCAATACCGTTAGCATATAGCTATGACGACTTAGTATTGACATTATGGTAAATATCTGCTGATTTTTCCAATATTGAGCAATTTGACTGGTTTTGAATTTCAATATCATACTCCTTTGACACTCCACCGCAGTGGCTTTGCTTTGTATCTAGCGCACTTTGGGCTGATACAATTCCTCTTTTAAATTGGGATTTATACTTAAACTTTAAGTTTCAATTAATACTATTAACCTCCTGCCTCCTGCCCTCTGCCTCCTGCCTTCTTGGTAATTTCGTTCTTACTGGAACTGTAGTAGAGTTGGTAAAGTTCATCTTTCATTACCTTTTGCTTTGGCCGATCGCTGATAAAAGCTGATGGAGTTCTCGAATAAACACCTGACTAAGAAAATTGCCAGTTCCTTTTTACTCTTGTCTCTATTGAGTGTTGGATCTGTGGCAGGAGTGGCTTTCATCAATGCCAGAGAGGCTCTCAAGCAAGCAGCATTCAATCGGCTGAATGTGGCTGCAACCCTTAAAGAGGAAGAAATTACTCGTTGGTTTGAAGACCAACAACGAGATTTTTGGCTGACGACTAAATTTCCTGACGTACAAGTAAAATTAAATACTCTTTTAAGTATTAAAAAATCTGCTCCAGAATATGAGGATGTTACCACAGTTTTATCTGAGTATTTTCATGAAGTAGCAAAGCTAAAACCTAATTTCACAGAGATTTTTATTCTGGATCTCAGCAATCGAATTGTTCTATCTACTGACCGCAAGCGCGAAGGTCAATATGAGGTTTTAAGTAATATTACTTATATTGAAGATTTTCAGGCTGGATACAAATTAGCTCCCATTTTTTATGTCTCTCCTGTAACTGGGAAACCATCGGTGACATTGGCCACGAATTTACGTGACAAAGCAGGGGTAAGACGGGGAATGATTTTAGCTCACCTCAGCTTAGACCGAATCGATCGAATTGTCAGGGAACGTACTGGATTGAGTCAAAGCGGTGAAACTTATTTAGTTGGCTCGTTAATTACTAAGAATACCTTGATTTCGCAAGCAACAATCAAAAACAAGGAGTTTCCCAACGGAATTAGGAGCAAAGGTATTGATGCTGCCATGAGTGGATTTAGTGGCTCTGGGTTATATACCAATTATGCGGGAGTACCAGCGATCGGGGTGTATCGTTGGCTCGACGATCAAGATTTAGCTTTATTGGTAGAAATGCACCAGGCGGAAGCCTTTGCGCCTGCGCGTCATTTGGCGGGGACGATTGTCCTAGTGGCTATGGTGTCGGTGGGGGGACTATTAGTTGGTGTTTATTGGCTGACGCGACAGTTAAAGTTGGCTAGCGAAAAGTTAGAGAATTACGGTCACCAATTAGAAGTAAAAGCTCAAGAAGCTGAAGCCGCTAATCGTGCCAAAAGTCAATTTTTGGCAAATATGAGTCATGAGTTGCGTACTCCCCTCAATAGTATCCTTGGCTTTACTCAGATTATGACCCGCGATCGCTCCATTAACCCTTCTCAGTTAGAATATCTCGAAATTATCAGTCGCAGTGGCGAACATTTGCTGACATTAATTAATGATGTTTTATCCATGTCTAAAATTGAGACTGGTAGAATTACACTCAATGAAAACAGCTTTGACTTATATAATCTCCTCAATTCTCTAGAAGAGATGTTTCGTATCAAAGCCGAATCTAAAGGTTTACAGCTAATATTTGAATATAATTCTGAAGTTCACCGATATGTACGTACAGATGAAAGTAAATTACGTCAAGTATTAATCAATATTCTGGGAAACGCTATTCAATTTACCTCAGCAGGCTATGTAACCCTACGCGTAAAATTAGTAAATAAAAATCGGCAAATTTTTCAGCAAAAATATTCAAACACCGATTATCTTGATTTTGAAGTAGAAGATACGGGTATTGGCATTTCACCAGATGAAATAGATCGATTGTTTAAACCTTTTGTGCAAACAACAGCCGGGATCAAATCTCAACAAGGAACTGGTTTAGGTTTAACCATTAGCCAAAAATTCGTTCATCTTATGGGGGGAAATATTACCGTTAAGAGTCGCCTGGGTCAGGGAACGATTTTTAATTTTAAAATTCATATTAGTCCAGCCCAAGAAAGCGAAATCCCTACTCAACAATCAAACAGACAAGTAATTGGTTTAGAACCGAATCAACTAAATTACCGGATTCTCATAGTTGAAGATAAACAAGAGAATCGTCAACTTTTAGTGAAAATTTTAGCGCCCCTTGGTTTTGACGTGCGTGAAGCTGAAAATGGTGAAGAAGGGTTGAAACTTTGGGGAAGTTGGGAACCGCACCTGATTTGGATGGATATGCGGATGCCAGTTATGGATGGGTATGAAGCTACTAAAAAAATCAGAGCTAATTTAAAGGGTCAGGCTACTGTAATTATTGCTCTGACAGCTAGCGCCTTTGATGAAGAACGCTCTCTGGTACTATCAGCGGGTTGTAACGATTTCGTGCGTAAACCATTTCGAGAAGAAGTAATCTTCGATAAAATGGCAAAATATTTAGGGGTTCGTTATGTTTATGCACCCGATATTCTGCACGTAAAAACATTAGAGACAAATCCGAATTTTGAACTTTCATGTTTAAAAGAATTATTAAATCAAATGCCTGGTGAATGGGTAACACAATTACACCAAGCGGCACTATGTACCGATGAGAGATTAATTTTTACCTTGCTGGAGCAAATTCCTCCAGAATCTGCCTATCTAGCAAATACATTAACTGATTGGGTAAATAACTTCCGAATTGATAAAATAATTGAATTAACACAACTGTAAAAAAGGAACTGTTTCACTGCGTATCCCGGCTCAATACTTAGTACTACCCCAAACCGCTACTTTTGTCTTAAATTTCAAAAGTTTGTGAGGGAATTGACTTTTTTTGTTGATTATTTTGTTCTGATGCTACATACTCGATTGCTCCCTTAGACTTCTTGCAAAAGTCGGGAAAAGGGGAAAAGGTTTGGTATTTTCCCTTTCCCCTTTAACCTTTTCCCTTTCCCCACAAAAGTGCTTTTTGCACTTTTGCAAAAGGTCTATTGATGGTATTTTATTTAGGCACAAACTCCTTTATCCCAATCGCCATACAAGCTATGACACTCAATTTGTATTTACTGCGACATGGAGAAACTACTTTTAGTCAAAGTGGTAATTTTTGTGGTGTAACTGATGCTCAGTTGACAACAGAGGGGATGCAGATGGCACAGAGTTTTGCCGATGTTTATCAAAAATTGAAGTGGGAAGCAGTTTATGTTAGTCCGATGAAGCGCACAATTGCAACTGCCAAGCCATTTTGTGATGCTATCGGTATGGATATGCAGTTGCGTGACGGACTTAAAGAGGGTAGTTACGGCGAATGGGAAACTAAAAGTAAATCGTTTGTCCAAGAGAATTACGCCCAAAACTATATAAAATGGTTGACAGAACCCGCTTGGAATGCACCAGTAGGTGGAGAAACTGCGGTAGATATTGCTAACCGTTCTATGCCTGTAATTGCTGAAATTCAGGAAAAACATCCCCAAGGTAATGTTTTAGTAGTTTCCCATAAAGCCACGATTCGGATTCTGCTTTGCAGTTTACTGGGAATTGATTTGGGGCGCTATCGCTATCGGGTGAATATTTTGGTCGCGTCGGTAAGTATGGTTAAATTTGACGTTCATGGGCCTTTGTTAGAAATATTAGGCGATCGCCATCATATACCAGATAGTATTCGCTCTCGTCCGGGAACATAATAGTCATTACTAGTAGTTTGTCAAGAAACTGTTGACATGATATCTGCGTTCGCGGCAACAAATCTAGGCAACAAATCTCAGGGCAAGAAAAAGTAACTAATCTGAAGTTACCAAGAAAGGCAGGAGTAAGGAGGCAGGAGGCAGGAGGCAGGAGGCAGAAGGCAAGAGGCAGGAGGTTAAGCCCAAGAGATCGCATTCTTTTAGGCCTTGTCTAGAAATTGGCACTCAACACCCTCACCCTACCCCAAACCCTTGATTTTTCGTATCACTGCGTAAATCCTGTAAATGTAGTCATGTGAAAGGTTCAGAATAGCTTACGATGTCTTTATATGAAGCATGTGTTAGAATTTAATTGCTTGCAATTTGCAAGGCAAAAGATTGAAGAATAGAGAGGAAACATTATCGCAATCCAAAAGCAACAAATTAACTCGCAAATCAAGTCACCTCAAGTGTTCTTGATCGACCATGAGAATAACAATCGTGGTGTAATGGATACGCGTGAGGCTCTACAGTTAGCCCAGAGCGTAGAACTTGACTTAGTTGTAGTCTCTGAAGGCAAAGAAGTTCCAGTAGCGAAGATCCTCAACTATGGTAAGTTTCAGTACCAAAAGAAAAAGCGTCAGACACAGAGCGCTAGACCAACGGTCAAAGAAGTCCGGCTGCGTCCCAATGTGGGAGTGGCTGATTACAATTTACGCATCGAACAAGCGGTTGGTTGGTTGAGTAAAGGCGATTCAGTGAAGTTTGTTATTCGTTTACGAGGTCGCGAAAATCAATATCGCGAACAAGCTGGAGAAATGCTAGAGCGAATTGTAAATGCTCTGAGCGAAGTAGGTAAAGTTCACACCCTTGATAAACGCTCATTGATTGCTCAAGTCGTTCCAGCCTAAATTAATTTTCCAAATATTTTAAATTCTGTGGTGCGCTAAAGCCAAAAGCCGAAGCGCACCACAGCTTTTTGGGGAGAAGTGATACTTTTTGACACTCCCACCGCTTAAAGGAATGAGACTAATACGGTTCGCTTAAGGCAAGAGATGCGATAAATCGCGGTCTTTACGAAAGATATATTATTGTATCATGTCCGGCTAATCACAAGTGATTAAAATTTATCCGCGTCAGAGACCACATTGTAGACCTTGCTCTTTCAGTTGTTTCATAATATGGACTCCCAAGCTAGACTTACCCATCTGCCGCGAGTTTAAGACATAACATAAGTCGCCATTTTTTAAGCCTTCATAGAGGTCATAATCAGCTTGACGCACCACATAAGTTGGGTGTTGATATTCTAGGCTTCCTCCGAGTTTGTAGTAGTTTAAAGCTGTCATGATGTTTAAGATTAAATAATTATATTTTAGAGATTTTCTCTTGAATAAACATATATTTTGGGATTTACCTGACTTGTTATGACATTTACTGTTTTTTCTAGATCAACCTGATTTTTAAAGTAGAATATTAGCCATTTAATCACTGATTTTTTAGGTATAGACAGTGATTAAATGAAAGAACATAATCTTAGTTAGTGATGAGCAGGAGTATTCACATTATGAAACGTGCCATAGTGAGTTTGTTTGTGATAGCGACATTAGGTGCAACACTAGCACCAATGACCTCTGCAAGCCTTACGGAGCAACGCTACTACATACAAGCGAAGCATAGCGGCAAGTGTGTACACCAGCATGGGGGAATTAGAAACATCGGAGGACTTGTCACACAATGGGAGTGCATCAATCAACCAAACGTTCAATTAACGCGGGGATGGGCAGACAATGGTTATTTTGTTCTCCGTTTTAAACATAGCGACCTCTGCCTGACTGTGAAAAACGGACTGTCAGCGAATGGTACTGATATCATCCAATCGACTTGTACAGGATCATCTTCTCAAAAGTGGCGTGAAGTTCGTGTTGATGGATCGTATGTAAAGATTCAGTCTGCGATCGGCTCATGTTTGCACCAACACGGAGGCATTATGGACAATGGCGGTAGAATCACCCTATGGGAGTGCGTCGATCAACCGAATGTCATGTGGAAAATTATTCGAGCCAACTGAATGAGAAATACAAGCATATTTAGCCTAATGTCAAGTGGAAGATATTGAATACTCCTGAGTAAATCCTTATAAATTGTTACGTTTACAAGTTACATTTTCTGAAGTTTCAGAAAATATTCATTAATCAGGTGGATTTAGATCCCCGACTTCTTGAATAAGTCGGGGATCTAGGCAAAAACTAACTTTAAGTAAGTGCCATTCCACCCTACTAAACGGCAATTTTGAATAATTTATTTTTTGATATTACCTAAATAAAAAATAGGAGTAACTATGAAATTTAACTGGCTAACAAAATTATTGAGTATTTCGACTTTGGGTTTGTCAGTCTGTAGGATATTGCTGACATCATCTGCGTCAGTTTATTCCCAAAGCAACGGTGAAGTGGTGTCCTTTAGGTCGTATAACTTTGGCGATCGCTATATTCGCCACAGAAATTTCTTAGGCTACTAGCCAATTAATGATGAACTAGGAAGGAAAGACGCAACCTACAGACTTGTTCCAGGATTGGCAAATTGTGACTGAAAACCTTATTCTTGCGTAGCGGTAATTCATGAATTACCGCTACTTTCGTTATCTTTTGCCTAAGTCCTGGTTCAGAAAGGACGCGACGTTTAGTATCACTAGTCCTCTCTATCGGTAGCGGAATACTGAGATACAAGGTTGGGTTGACCTAAGGAAACCCAACGTTCCTCGATAATTGAACAATAGGTCACTTACCAAGTTTTATGTGAAAAATCAGGACGCATTGCATAAAACTAAAAAATCAATCATATAAACCAACATAAAGCTATTGACACAGAATTGAAAGACCCAATTCACACTATCAATAAACACTCACTGCTACAAAATATTGGAGATATTCCATGTCATTAATAAAATTATGTATTTCGCCAACCTTGATTGCAACTTTGACATGTAGTATATTAGCTAGCTTTACAGCCATAGCGAATGCTCAACCAACGCACACTATACAGTTAGCTCAAAAATATCCAACAATTCAAAGAGTTCAAAAGACTGTCACAATTCAGGGAAATATAGTGAAAGGAAATCCCACAATTGAGAATATTTTTTGCGAGCGAATTAATGTAAGTCTGACAGAGTTTATTCCCACTGAACCTAAACCGGGTCAATTTAATGTTCCTACACAGCGATCTGTAGTTCAACCAATTGCAGCTACAGGAAATCATCTCGGTGAAGGTTGTACTTATAGTCTACCATTACATTACTTGCCCAAGATTAGACCTTATGGAGAAAGCACTTTTAAAATTCGTGCTGATTCTATTGATGGAATAGTTGGTGAGCAATCAGTAAGCTACCCATTTCCTAACAATATCGATATACCACTATTTCCACCGCCACTTCCTCCTCGATAATTAGAAAACACGCACTACACACATCATTCAAAGCTCATCATGAGCTAGCAATTTCAGACTGCCAAGTAACAAATAAAGAGTCAAAAAAGAGCATAAAAGACGATGAAAATTTTAAAATCATTAGCCATCACTGCTATTTTAGGTTTGTGGTCGTTTCCTGCACTAGCAATCCCAATCTACGCAATAAAATCAGATGGAGATATGCTTTTTTATAAGCATACGGGTAGTGATGATGGCTCACCTACTTGGCCTATTCAAGCAGTAAAAGTCGGTAACGGCTGGAACTTTAAACAGGTATTCGCTGGTGATAATGGTGTTGTCTATGCAATCAGGTCAAATGGGGATATGCTTTGCTATAAGCATACGGGTATTGACGATGGCTCACCTACTTGGCCTATTCAAGCAGTAAAAGTCGGTAACGGCTGGAACTTTAAACAGGTATTCGCTGGTGATAATGGTGCCGTCTACGCAATCAAGTCAAATGGGGATATGCTGTTCTATAAACATACTGGTATTGACGACTGCTCACCTAATTGGCCTATTCAAGCAGTAAAAATCGGTAACGGCTGGAACTTTAAACAGGTATTCGCTGGTGATAATGGTGTTGTCTATGCAATCAGGTCAAATGGGGATATGCTTTGCTATAAGCATACGGGTATTGACGATGGCTCACCTACTTGGCCTATTCAAGCAGTAAAAGTTGGTAACGGCTGGAATTTTAAACAGGTATTCGCTGGTAATAATGGTGCCGTCTACGCAATCAAGTCAAATGGGGATATGCTGTTCTATAAACATACGGGTGTTGACGACTGCTCACCTAATTGGCCTATTCAAGGAGTAAAAATCGGTAACGGTTGGGACTTTGAACAAGTATTTGCTGGCGATCGGTAACGGTATTGTTTAACTTTTGATTAAAATTCAACAATTTTAGTCAAAAGTCTGAGATTCCTTTATCGTTTTTATCTATATTTCCATAGCGATCGCCTGTTGGGAAAAGCTGGCGATCGCAGTTTCAATGGTGAGGATGGCAACAATACTCTTGATGGTGGTGAAAGTAATTTTAAGGTCAGCGTCGGCGATAATGCGATCGCTTCTATTGTAAAGCAAGATATATGAAGTGGGTTATGCCTACCAGTATTTAGATACCTAGAGATAATGACAACTGAATTCCAGCAGCGAGTCTTTTTTGCTTGGCTTGAGCTTTTAATCTTTTGTCTGCTGTGTAAATATTCTCTAAACTGGTATGAGTTCAGCCTTATGTTTGGGTATATATAAATCTAACGCTTTTCAAACAGCTTCTATAGGATGGACATCGTGATAGCGAATTTGGTTAGCTGCTAGTTTACTCATAGCTGAGTAATCCATTAGAGGACGTGTATCGTAATAGTCTCTGATAGCAGAATTTTGAGAAAGATTATTCTGTTTTTTAATTTCTCTAGACTTCAGTCCTTGGAGACATTGATTTAACGCATCATTGGTGTCAGCAAAAATCCTTCTAGAAGCACTGTGTTTTTGCTGCCACATTTGTACAGCAGACATCAGCTCTGGGCGATCTTCTATTTTTAATATCTGTTTAACAGTAAATCTCTCTTTATGTGCAGCAAACTCTTGTTCAAAATCATTAGGTATGGGAGAACTAGAGTTAGATTTCCAACCAGTTTTTTGGTGGATAAAAACCCGCATTCCAAGATGTTGAATTAGCGTTAAAGCCTGTTGTGCCTTAATATTGCCTCTTGGTTTTGACCAGTTAGCGTAATACTCAACCACCCCAGCACAAAATCCATCTTCTATAATAGCTTGCCCCTGTCTATCTGAATACTCTGTAAGGGTCAAACTCATACCTGCAAATCGTTTAAGGCATGAGGGTAGTTTATTAACTTTAGGATCGGATAGTCTGACTTTACTAATTAATCTACTTATAGCTGCTGGAGTCGTATCCACAAATTTAGCTAGTCCAGACTGAGACATTCCTGATTGTCCCGTAGCTTTAATAGTAAAGTATTCAACACCATCTTCATCAACACTATGTAATAATTCTTTGGATCAGTTTTGCTGTTTATCTACTATGAGATTCTTCAATTGTTCCTCATCCAAACTAAGTCCGTGACGCTCTAAATATGGACGCGAATTTATTTTTATAAATAAATCTTTCAGTTCTTGAGTCATTTCTTGGGGTGGATTTCCTGATAATGCGATCGCAATTAAACGTTCTGCTGCTTGAAATTTACCACAGTCAATTGCTAGAGTTGCAGCACTGCGATGTAACACTGAACGAGTCGGTTCAGCATCAAGTTGATTAGCGATGAGTCCCGCTGCTTGAGATTCTTTCTCAAAGGCTTGTTGAGATAGCTGATTCGCTTGCTCTAGGTTACCTCTGAGTTTAGCAATGAAAGCTGCTTCGGCCAAATCCATCGCTTGTTTATGCAACTCTTGAATCTGACTCATTTTTCCACAATAAAAGATAATTGCAGTTGATTGCGGTGAAAGTCGTGCGATCGCGACAATTATTACTTATTTTCCTCCAATATCAGTGTAGACTCAGCTGTACGTCCAAATTCTTCTGGTGCATATTGCAGGTGAACTTGGGCACCAGGCCAAGAAAATGTTCCAGGCGTCACAGAACGGACTAAATAATGCAGGCTATAAACTCCTGGTTCGAGGTGGTCGGCGTAGGCGATAATGCGATCGCGGTAAATATTCCTAAACCCAAGTTGCCAACTATCGGCTTTTGCTTGTAATGCAGCTGTAGCAGTTTGAAAACTCGCATCCACCGCCTCAAAACCTGCTGGTAGTGGGTCTTTTATTACTATATGGTCTACGGGGCGATCGGCGATGATTTCTAAACCAATATCAAACACTTGTCCTGCTGCTAAAGTCAAGGGTTTATCGAAAGCATAAAGACCTGTCTTTTGTAAAACTTTCTCTTCATTTACTTGACTAATTTCTCGCGTTATGCGTAAACCATTAAATCTGCCTGGTTGATTTCCTTGCAAGCGATAATTGTAAGCAACCAAATAATGTAAACTGCCATTACCTGATTTTTGTAGCGTTAAATCGTGACGCCCGCGAGGTAATTGATTCATCGGCGTACTTAGTTGTAAGCTAGGATTTTTGTAACCTTCAAAACGATTTTCTCCTAACTTTTTCCCAGCTAATTTTACTGTGGTAACAAAATTCGGTGGTGTGGGTTGCAGTTGGCTATATTCAACTAAAGCTGTTAATGCTTGGGCATTATTATAGTCAGTTTGCCACGTACCATTGCGCCGCAGTGCGAGAAGACTTTGGAATAACTTATCTATAACTTCGGGTTTACTTTGTTTGGCAATAAATAAACGTAAAGCTTCCGCCTGAGTTGCAGTAGATGAACTCATCCATCCCCAACTATTTGGCAAACTTACAACTGCTGTGCGACCAGTTTCATAGATATTTTGTTGCAGTTTATTTACTAATTGTTGAAATTCGTCTTGCCATTCTGGGAATTGAGATAAGTATCGCGCTAGTTGAATTTGAGTGACTAAATCAAAATTATTGCGCTGTTCGTAAATATCAGCCAGGAAAGTATTGCGTTTTTCACCCAGTTCTGCCAAAGCAATTAAAGCTTTCAGTTGCAGTTGTCTTTTACATAGTAGTTGTTTGCAAAAGTCGTATTCTCCAGGGTTGGCTAAAACTTTTTGCAAATAAGTTTTGAGGCGACGCAACATTCCAGAATCAACTAAATTAGGAAATCCCTGATTTGCTTTTACCAGAGATTCAGCAGCATAAGAAGAAACCCAAGGGTCAGATTTTTCTTGTCCTGGAAAAGCGGCGAAACCACCATCGGCAATTTGCAGTTTTTGTAATTTTTCAACATATTGATTTACATTACCCAGTCCCCAGTCCCCAGTCCCCAGTCCCCATTTTTGGGCAATATTTTGTAGATTCGCAGCAATTGTTAATTGGCTTGCTGCCGGTTCTGCAAAAGGTAAATCATTATCTTCCAAAACCTGCTTTGCTGGTGCTTTGATTTCAGGAATCAAAGTACTCGCCAATTGAATATCTAAACCTCCCGCATCAGGGAAGGTATTTTTATCAACATTTAGCGGAATTTTTACTTGTTTTGTAGTGACGCCAGTTTCTACAACTTGTTCTGTAATTTCAATTGGCTTAACTTCCAAAGGTACTTCAAAAGCATCTGCGGCTGTATTATTTAGCTGAGTGGTAAAGCGAACTTTCCCGACTCCCACACTATCCGCCACCATTGGAAAGCGATAAGCTTGAGTTGCAGATTCAGCTTTGGTTTGTAAAGCAGTACTTGTGGGGTTTTTCTCGGCAAATTTAACTGTACCGCCAACTTCGCCGTTAATTGAGAGGTTTCCTGTGTTTCCGGTGTTGTTGGTGACGGATAAGCCAGCGAGAATGCGATCGCCTGGACGGGCAAACTGTGGCAAGATGGCATTAGTTAGCAGTGGTTTGGTGCTGATAAATGTCGCATCGCCATTACCGAAACGCAAATTTCCATCAGTCGCCACAGCCATCACCCGCCATGTAGTTAAGTCATCCGGCAATTTAAAGGTTATCTGTGCGTTACCATTAACGTCGGTGAGAACAGAACCGTTGTAGTAGGCTAAAGCTTGAAAATCGGTGCGAGTGCGAGTATTTGCTGCGCCAGTTGAAAAACCACCGCCATAACCCCAACCTTTTGGTTTCGCTACATCTTGTGGTTGTAAGATGACATCTGGTCGATTATCGCTAAAACGAGTAGAAATCGGCTGTTCTGCATAAACTGTATCAACCAAATTCGGCGGACGATAGCCAGAAAGTTGTAACACCGCCTCATTTACCACCATGACTGTAAATTGTCCTTTGGTGGGGTTACCTTGATTATCCTTCAATTCTAGTTGAACTGTTTCCTCTGCGCCAGGTTCTAACGATGCTTGTAATGGCTTAACTTGCAGTTTTAAATATTTATCTTCCAAGTTAACTTTAAAAGGTGTAAAACCAATCTTCACCAAATTATCTAAACTTCCAGCTTCTACTTGGTTAATTGGTTTACCTTGCCTGACTAATACAGCTTCGACGGCTGCATTGGGTAACATTTCTGGCGTCACTTGAAACTGAATTTGTGGTGCGCCTCCCTGAATTTTGGTTATTTGTTGATAAAGCGGTTTGTCTTTAATGACAGCAAAGTATAATTCTGCATCTGGATAGGGAGATTGAATTAATGCAGTAGCAGTTTCGCCAGGTTTGAATTCTTTTTTATCCAGCTTAACTTCTAAAACATCTTTCTCTCTCGAACCCCAAAATACTGGATTTTCTCCAGTTGCCCAAATTTGTAAATCTGTGGCGCTTAATTCGCCTTTATCGTCGCTAAAATTAGCTCTAATACGATACGAACCAGATTCGGGAGGTGTTAAATTTATTACTTGTGGATTACTATCAGATGTAATTTCTGCTTGTTGGACTGTTTTATATTCAACTTGATTTTTTGGCGTCCGGCTACCTTCAACTAATTGTGTGACGCTGCTGTATTTTATCTGTTGTAATTCCACTCGTACCCGTTGGCCTGTAATTAATTTTCCTGTAGGTTCACTCACAATTACTTCAATGGGTAAAGCTTTACCAGCATCAGCAATAAAATTACTTTTTAACCCAATAAGACGATTACTTGGTAAGGCTGTAAAAGTTTGAGAATTCGCTACAGACAAATTAGAAACATCTGCAACTTGTACATCAACTTGGTAAGTCATGGGATATGGTAAATCTTTAGCCACAGTCACAGTTTGACTAGTTTTACCATTAGCATTTAGTTGGGCATTAGTTTGCAATACATCACTAGATACACTAGGAGATTCTTCCGGCCAAAACCATTGCCTACCAAAACTAAATTCCTCCCAACCTTTGGGAATGAAATTAGCTTGTTGGCGAGTGATAAAGTATTTCGCTTGTCCACCTTCTACGGGTGCGCCAAATAAATAATTACTGGTGGCATTAATATTGATTTTCTCATCAATGACAGCAAATTCTTTGTCTAAATTGAGTTCGACTTTAAAATTGGGCGGTTTAAATTCAGCTACTCGAAACTCACCAGAAATTTCTTGCCCACTCTTTCCTTTGCCTTGGATTGTATAATAGCCTAAGCGTTGAGTTTTTTGGATAGGCAATTCTAGAGAAAACGTACCAAACTCATTTGTAGTTTGCGTTCCTAAATTCGTCTTTTGTCCATCCGGGTTGAGGAGAGTTAATTGATAAACAGCATTTTTATCTTGCTGAATTGCACCATTTTGTAAATAATCAGCAAAACCAGTCAACCAAGCTTTTTCACCTGGTTGATATAACTGTCTATCTGAAAAAATTACCCCGCGTGATTCTGGCTTGTTATCTTGCCAACCTGCATCAATACCGTAGCCATAAACGCCGCTATATTCTTCGGTTCTCGCAAATGCCCAATCTTGATTTTCACGGGCAATTACTAATACTTGCGGTGATTTAACAGAACTTTGATTTTCAGTATTACATTGTTGTAATTGTTCGCGATTAACTCTAAAAGTACCATTTTCATCAGTTGTACCTGTTGCACAAGGTACGGGTTCTGGACGCGATTTTGCTTGTAATTGTGATTGATAAATTTCAATATTAGCCGCTTTTACTGGCGAACCATTATCAAGATGATTGACGCGAATTAAGCCTGACTCTGGAAACCACTGAGTAAATACGCCTAAATTCGTTAATTCAACCATCCCATAAGTGGTAGGTTCCCGCCACAATTCTTTGCCATTCTCTTGATATTTATTCGTGCGGGCTTGCACTCCATAAGCTAACATTCCTGTAGAAGCATTTATTTTTTCTCGCAAAGGAACGTTAACATCAACTGATTGATTTTTTTTACCTGATACTTTGAAACTTTGCCATTCATCAGGTTTGGGTAAGAAATCATTGCTATAGTTAAAATAAACTAAATCTGTTGGTTTAACTAATCGATAAGCTGCTTTATATTTCGATTCTGGCAAATTTATCGTACTAATATTTAATTGTAAATCTTTACCTGAAGGGAAAATATTTAAATCTGATGGTATCCAAATGTCCCCGGCTAAATCTCCAGTATCATATTTAATTGTGACGGGTTTACCTAAAGTCTGCCCAAATTTATCTTTGAGGTTGCCGTTAATAGTAATTGTATAGGTTTTCGCTGGTTCTAATGCATAAGGATTGATGCCGGCGATTGTATCTTCATCGTTGACTTGGAGAAGTCTGGCGATATCTTTTGGTGCGGGATTAATAGTAATATTTTGTTTTGCGGAATCTGCTACTAAAATGTTATTAAATTCTAACTGGGGACTACCTTTAATAAATCTTCCGTAAGTTCCACCTGCATCTGGCTGTCCGTAAAAATTAATTTGCTTAAATGCTAAAGGCGAATAAGTTGCTAATTTACTGGCAAATTCTTTTTCTGTTGGGAGGTTGCCATAAGCGGGAAGTATTCCGGGAGAAAATACTAGGCGATAACGGGTTGCTTTTTCGAGATTTTGTTGTGGGGTGAGGTTATAAATCCAATTGCGTGCGGAAGGGTCGAATTTTTCTAAAGGTTCTTCCTCTTCGGATGGTTTTTCTTCTTTGTTTAATTCAACTTTGAAGCTTACACCTTGATTTTTGCCTTCAGGAATTAGTTGTAAATGTTCTTGTACGGAATTTAAATCTAATTCTACGTTGGAAGTAAATTGTAATTTTTCTTGTAAGTCGATTGGTTGGGCATCAGCTTTTTCGATGGGGTTGACGCCGGGTAAATTAGTTAAGTTGATAGATTCAGTGTTGAATGTCCAAGCTAAATCTTTATCTAGGCGATGATTTTTTAAATCGGCTAAACCTGATTTTAAGGTAACTTGTAATCGCGTGGCTTTTGGTAGTGCTTTTTGAGCTTGGAATCCTACCATGCGGGGTGTTAAAAAGCGAAATTCTCCAGGTAAAGGCGGCCAAAGCGCAAATTTTTGTAATAGTTTTTGTTGTTCTGGGCTGTCAAGATTTTCTACTGGAATTAAGGCTTCTTTGAAGCGGATGCGGATTTGGTTGAGGGGTTTGGCGTCTCCAATGGGGCTTATTTGTTCAATCCAATCTGGGAGTTGTGGAGGGGTGAGGGGGGAGACTGTTGGGAGTTGTTCTTTGGTTGAGGTGATATTGAAAAAGTTACAGGCTGATATGGTTAGTGAAAGTGTGAGAATAAGAAGATATTGGATTAATTTGATAAGCATTTTTTTAGGGATTTAAAATAATCACGCAGAGACGCAGAGGCGCAGAGAGGAGGTGGAGGAGAGTTTATTTATATTGATAACTAATTGAGAGGGGTTGTTCCAAGAAATGAGTACAATTCTTAACTATTAAGAAGTGTTGAATGTTTAGGAATATTAATTTATATTTGCTAAGTAATTAGAAGTTGATTATTAAGGGTTTGATATATTTCCTGATGTCGATGTTATGGGTGCGTCAGAATTAAGGTAAGTTTGGTTGGGCAGTGATGAAAGGAATTTTACGAATTAAGCACGCTAAAGTTATCCTGGCTGTGCTGGTAATCTGTTTGGTGGTGCGTTTGTTGCCTTATTTTGTGCCAATTCGTGCGGCAGATATAGCGCAGAATCAATTGGCAATGCAATTTAGCGATCGCAATAATTTACCATTAGGTACTTTACTGACTCGCGACCAAGAGCATACATCAGTAGTTGGGCTAAATCAAGTTTCGCCCCAGTTTATTCAGACAATTTTAGCGGCGGAAGATGCTAGCTTTTACGAACATGGGGCGTTGGATATGAAAGCAGTTATCCGCGCTATTAAAGAAGCTATCCACGCCAAACGAATTGTTTCCGGTGCTTCCACTATTACTATGCAATTAGCGCGGATGTTAGAACCCGTGCCGCGTAACTTCTCTGGGAAACTACAAGAAATTTGGCTATCTTGGCGGTTAGTCGCAGGGATGAATAAAGATGAAATTCTCTCTGCATACATCAATCGCCTGCCAATGGGAGGGAATATATATGGTGTAGAAGCTGCGGCGCGGACTTATTTTTCTATGCCAGCCAGCGATTTGAATCTTGCCCAAGCCAGTTTGTTAGCTGCTATTCCTAATAATCCCACTTATTTTAATCCTTACGAACATTGGAAACGGCTTAAGCAGCGACAAAAATATGTGCTTAATCGTATGGTACTAGAAGGGAATGTGAGTGAGGCGATCGCACAACGAACATCCACCGAAAAAGTTGTCTTTCAATCTCGCCAGCAGGGAATTATCGCCGCACCACATTTTTTGTTTTGGTTAGCAAATCAGATCCCCCCAACCCCCCTTGAAAAGGGGGGCTTAGTTTCGTCAAAGGGTGGCTTAGTTTCCTCAAAGGAAGGCTTAGTTCCCTCAAAGGGGGGCTTAGTTTCGTCAAAGGGAGGCTTAGTTCCCCCCTTTTTAAGGGGGGTTAGGGGGGATCAGTCTGTGATTCGCACAACTATAAATCGTCCTTTGCAGCAATTTGTCGAAGCACAGGTACAACAGGTAATTTCTTCTCTTGCTGCTAACAACGTCCACGATGCGGCTGCGTTGGTAATTGACAACCACACTGGTGAAGTTTTGGCTTATGTCGGTTCGCCTGATTATTTTAATGAAGCCAAACTCGGACGCAATGATGGAGTACAGGCGCTACGTCAACCAGGTTCTACCCTCAAGCCTTTTGTTTACGAACTTGCTTTAGAAAAAAATCTCATTCGCCCAAACACCATTTTGGCAGACGTACCTGCTCGTTACGCCATCCCCGGCGCGAAACTTTATAGCCCAACAGATTATACCGAAAGTTTTCTCGGCCCGGTACGGGTGCGAATCGCTTTAGCAAATTCTCTCAATGTACCCGCAGTGCGCGTGTTAGAAAAAGTAGGGGTGGAAACTTTTTTAGAACGACTGCATGAATTGGGGTTTGAACATTTAAATCAAACACCAGAACATTATGGTTTAGGTTTGACTTTGGGTAGCGGCGAAGTCAGTCTTTGGGAATTAGCCAGAGCATATTTAACCATAGCACGACAGGGTGATGTGATTCCTTTAGTAACCACATTTTCTAATTCTCAAGATGTGATGAATCGCGTCTCTACAATTTCTAACCAAAAAATTTGGCAATTAATTATCAACATCCTTAGCGATAACCATGCTCGTGCAACAGCTTTTGGTGTAGATTCGGTGTTAAATTTACCTTTTCCTGCGGCTGTTAAAACTGGCACTTCTTCTAATTTTCGGGATACTTGGACTGTTGGTTTCACTACAGATTACACCGTCGCTACTTGGGTAGGTAATTTCAATGGCGAACCGATGCGTCAGGTTTCAGGTGTTACGGGTGCAGCGCCTCTGTGGAATCGAATTATGTTACATCTGCACGAACATCAAGAACCAGCAGCTTTTCCATCTCCAGAAGGTTTTATTCAACTACCTATTTGTGCGATTTCTGGTTTAAAACCAACACCAGATTGTACCTCAGTGGTGCAAGAATATTTCTATCCAGAAGATAAAAATAATTACGAAACTAAAAATAAATTTGACTTGCCGCCAGAGTATGATGAATGGTTGGCAAAACAACAGCGATCGCATTTAATTTCTGATAATTTGAGAATCTTATCTCCCCATCATGGCGATGTATTTTTACTCTATTCAGGTGAAGCAGGACAGCAAAAATTAGAATTCAAATTAGCAGGAAATAAATCTGCACCTGTAGAGTGGTGGTTAAACGGGGAAAAGTTAAATACAAACTCAGCTAATTCTTTATTTTGGAATTTACGTCCTGGTAATTGGACTTTGGAAGCGAGAAGTGGCGAAATGAAAGATAAGGTACATTTTCAGGTAGAGTTAGCTAGTATTAAGCCTACGCGTCGAGGATTTTCTATTAGTAATTCTCAGACTAAGGGAAATAGTCCATAATTAAATTCTGAATTATGAATTCTGAATTCTTATTTAAAATCTTGCTCCATTTGCAAATATTTAGGAACGCCGACGAGTTCTTGAAAATCTTTAAAGTTAACTAAGTTGGGCAAATTAGCTGTGGTTCCCTGTTCTTTGAGATGCTCAAAACAAGCGTTCATTACTTGTGTGACAGCGAGTAAAGCAGTGAGGGGGAAAAATGCAATTTTAAAGCCTATATTTTGTAATTCAACTGTGGAAATTTCTGGCGTTTTACCACCTTCAACAATGTTAGCTACTAGTGGCACATCAGGAAAAGCAGCAGCGATCGCCTTTAACTCATCAACAGATTGCGGAGCCTCTACAAATAGTATATCTGCTCCTGCCGCAATATAAGCTCGACCGCGAGCGATCGCTTCTTCTAAACCCAGTGGCGCACGGGCATCAGTCCGCGCAATAATTACCAAACCGCTATCGCCACGCGCCTCGACTGCGGCGCGAATTTTTCCCGCGTGTTCGGCTTGCGGAATCACTCGCTTCCCTTCAAAGTGTCCGCACTTTTTCGGCCATTCCTGATCTTCCAACAACACCCCAGCAACGCCCAACTGTACGGCATCTTTAATCGTGCGAATCACATTTAAAGCGTTACCATAACCCGTATCCAAATCAGCAATTAGGGGAATATTTATTGATTGAGCAATTCGCCCCACACTATAAAGCATTTCCGTAGCCGTGACAAAGCCATAATCTGGCAAACCCAAAACAGAAGCCGCAATGCCAAAGCCACTGGTAGCCACGACATCAAAACCTTGTTGTTCGGCTAACTTAGCTCCCAAACAATCGTAAACACCAGGAATTACAATAATTTCTGGACGCGCTAGTAATTGCCGTAATTTTTGGCAAGCAGACATAAAGTAATAAATAAATCCTCCTTTTAGAATACAGTAGGGGCGCACAGCTGTGCGCCCCTACCCCGTGCGTCAATACTTGATACAAAACCAACAAACCCCAACCATGACTCAGCAACCAACCAATCTAGACAATAAAACTGTATTTGAGCAGTTGTGGAATATTACAAAAGAACTCCGCCAACAATTAGAATCTCGTTTTGAGTTAAATCCAGATGCTTCTGTAGCAGATTTACAAGAATACAGCAGTCTTGACGGTAATATCAAAGGTTCCCTTAGCGCATTTTCAGGAAAAGAAATTGATTGGCTAGTGCATTCCTGGTTAGGAAACCCCGAAAAATCAAACTTTAGCACCATGCGCCTCACTCTTTGGTTAGCGCCGCATATCGATGTTCCACATTTAGCATTTGAGTTTGGCACGCTTCCCAATGCAGAGATTTTATTTTATATAGATTACGTTGCTCGGACTGACCTTTTAACTGATTTAGCATATCTCGATCGCTATTACGAACCAGTTAACCAAACATTTTTAAAATTACAAGACGAGACGCGCCTCAAGGCATTTACTAGCAAAAGCGTTTACGTTCGCCTATTTCAATCCCCCGTTAGTCTTTGCTACACCGGCGCACCTACTTCTGATTCCCTCGAAATCACCCGCACAGTTGCACTCGAAACACTAGAACGCTGGCTAACTTGGGTAGACGCAGCCGAACCTGTATCAGAAGATGCACGGAATACTTTAGCAAATCGCGATTTATTACTACGCCGAACCGCCGCCGAACGCGACCCTGGTAATAAATTTGCCGCCCAACTTTTTGGCACCCAATTAACAGATAAGCTAGTACGATCGCTCTGGGGTGGCGATCGCATTAGTGAATAATGTAGAGACGTAGCACTGCTACGTCTCTACAAAGATTCCGGGTAACGCAGAATTAATTTCACCAGATGTCAAATGCCAATTGACTAATGACCAATGACTAATCCAGAATCCTACCGTGCCTTAGCACTGCAAGTTACCTGTCATGCAGTGAATCAAGCAAGCGATCGCCACGAAGCGCGATCGCTGATGTTAAACTCTATCAATCGCCTAGCGCAACAAATTGCAGCTAGTATCGCTTTCATTGGTTTTGATTGTCGTTTAATTGTGCTGCCGGAATATTTTCTTACAGGTTTTCCGATGGGAGATACTCTAGCAGGATGGGCAGAAAAAGCTTGCGTAGAAATGGCTGGTGCTGAGTATGAAGCACTGGGAAAAATTGCCCAAAAGCATAAAATCTTTTTGGCTGGTAACGCCTACGAAGTTGACCCCAACTTTCCCGGATTATACTTTCAAACCTGCTTTATACTTGACCCCTCTGGCTCGATTATCTTACGCTATCGGCGACTAAATTCTTTGTTTGCTCCTACCCCCCATGACGTTTGGGATAAATATCTTGATTGCTATGGTTTAGAAGGAGTTTTTCCTGTAGCCAAAACTGACATCGGTAATTTAGCAGCTTTAGCATCAGAAGAAATTTTGTATCCTGAAGTAGCGCGTTGTCTAGCGATGCGAGGAGCAGAGATTTTTGTGCATTCCACTTCTGAAGTGTATAACAAAAACCTCACACCCAAAGACGCGGCAAAAATTACTCGCGCTGTAGAAAATCTGGCATACATCGTATCAGCTAATACCGCAGGCATCACTAATATTGCTATCCCCATTGCTTCCGCTGATGGTGGTTCAAAAATCATCGATTATCGCGGAATAGTCATAGCTGAAACAGGTGCGGGCGAAAGTATGGCAGCATTCGCTGAGATTGATTTAGCAGCATTACGCCGCGATCGCCGCCGACCAGGGTTAAATAATTTACTGTCACGCCAACGATTTGAACTCTACGCCGAAAGTTATCGAATGTCACAGTTTTACCCCGCTAATACTATGCTGAATAAAGAAGTAGACCGCAAACACTTCTTACAAACCCAGCAAGCCACCATTGAACGGTTAGCACAACTAGGAATAATTTGAATTGGGTACGGGGAAATGGCTTCGCCAAGGGGAAGGGGAAAAGGGCAAAGGGTAAGGGGCAAGGGGCAAAGGGAATAAACCCTACCTTTTCCCTTTTCCCTTTCACCTTTTCCCCTGTCTTTACCCCTTTTGCCTTTTCCCTTGACGAAGGGTAAGGAATTCAACAAAATTCTTCCCTTTTCCCTTTAAACTTTACCCTTTTCCCTTACCTGAAGGGTTTTGACTAATGACTAATACAAAAGCAATAGAAGTCCGTAACCCTCGAACTGGCAAATATGATTACGTAATTATCCCGCCGCCTCCCAGGTTGCTGGTACAGCAGTGTAAGCGTATGCGTCGGGCGCAGGTTTATTGGCAAAAAATAGGTATAGAGGGAAGAATCGAAGCTTTACAACAGTGGAAGGAAGCGATATTATCTACACGCGATCGCTTAACGGAAGCTTTGGTAAATGATACAGGCAGATTATCAACTTCAGTATTAGAAATTGATTCTTTTCTTTCTAGCATCGACCGTTGGTGTAGGTTAGCGCCAGAATTGCTGCAAGAAACTGCAAAAAACACAGCAATTCCCTTCATTGCTTTGCAACAAGCATCAGTACCTTATCCTTTAGTTGGTGTCATTAGCCCGTGGAACTTTCCACTGCTACTGTCTACCATTGATACCATTCCCGCATTGTTAGCGGGTTGTGCTGCGATTGTCAAACCGAGTGAAATTGCTCCCCGCTTCGTAGCACCGCTGGTTACAGCACTCAACGCCGTGCCCAAATTGCGCGACGTATTAACTTTTGTTGAAGGAGCAGGGGAAACCGGAGCTACTTTAATTGAAAATGTAGATTTAGTTTGCTTTACAGGTAGCGTTGCCACAGGCAGAAAAGTAGCGCAAGCAGCTGCTAAACAATTTATTCCAGCTTTTTTGGAATTAGGTGGAAAAGATCCAGCGATCGTTTTAGAATCAGCCAACTTAGACTTAGCAACCTCAGCTATATTGTGGGGTTCCGTCGTCAACACCGGACAGTCATGCTTATCAATCGAGCGAATTTACGTTGCCGAATCCATATTTGAAAAGTTTTACCATCTACTAATAGCTAAAGCCCATCGTCTTGAATTAGCTTATCCCACCCTTGAAAGTGGGGAAATTGGCCCCATCATTGCCGAAAGACAAGCAGCACTTATCAGCGACCATCTCTTAGACGCAGTGGAAAAAGGAGCAATAATTCACTGCGGCGGCGTCATTGAAGACTTAGGCGGAGGCTGGTGGTGTCGTCCCACAGTGCTGACTCAGGTCAATCATTCTATGAAAGTGATGACCGAAGAAACTTTCGGCCCTCTGATGCCAATCATGCCTTTTAGTACACTTGAGGAAGCAGTATCTTTAGCAAACGACTCCATTTATGGACTGAGTGGGGCGGTATTTGCTGAGTCAGAAGCAGAAGCCTTAGAAGTTGCCCAATATATAGATGCAGGTGCCATCAGTATTAACGATGCCGCACTCACCGCCATCATGCACGAAGGAGAGAAAAACGCCTTCAAATTCTCCGGACTCGGAGGTTCGCGCATGGGTGCAGCAGCAATAAAGCGGTTTACGCGGAAAAAAGCTTTTTTGATTAAAACCAATGCGAGTAATGACCCTTGGTGGTTTGGGAATGGGGAATAGGGCATGGGGACTGGGGAGTGATATTAGTTGGCTGGTCGTCTATCGAATTAAAATGTGAGGAGAATATTGTGTTTATCTCAATTCATACCTATGCAAATTACCCTTAACCTCGATGAATCTCTCCTTAACGAAGCCTTACAACTTACCAACCTCACTACCCAAGAAGAACTAGTGAATTTTGCTCTGCAAGAACTTGTACGTTCGCGAAGTGGCTCCTCTGAAACATCGCACAGCAAGAAAAACCTTTTTGACCTCGCTGGACAAATTCAGTTTACCCCAGACTTTGACCACAAAGCTCTGCGCGAGACTCGTAATGCTGCTGATTGATACATCAGTTTGGATAGTCGTCTTCCGCGACCGCAAGGGTCAAGTTCGCCAGCAGCTTGAAACTTTAATTGCTAATCGAGAAGTTTTACTCACGCGATTCACTCAGCTTGAATTGCTTCAAGGTAGCCTGAACGAGCAAGAATGGACTCTCCTCTCCACCTACCTAGAAACACAAAATTATATTGAACCCTCAATTCATTCTTGGCAAGCGGCTGCCCGTATTTACTACGACTTGCGCCGCCAAGGGCTTACTGTTCGCAGCCCAATCGATTGCTGCATTGCTCAAACGGCTCTGGAAAATAATTTGCTTCTAATTCACAACGATCGCGACTTTGAAACCATTGCCCAAGTAAGATCGCTTCAACACCTCCGCTTTCAACCTTGAGTTCACTAATTAACGTGAGCCGTTTTTGATAACCTTCCCCAATCCCCAATCCCCAATCCCCAATAATATGCGAACATAATTAAGTTGTAGCTGACCACCTGCACAGAGGTTAAAAGTGGATACCATTGAAATCCCTGCTCTGAATCGCCCAATAGACGCCACGGTAGAGATTCCTGGTTCTAAAAGTATTACTAATCGGGCATTACTTGTCGCAGCCTTGGCGCAAGGTGACTCGATTTTAGAAAATGCTTTATTTAGTGAAGACAGCAATTATTTTGCTAAATGTTTAGAGCAATTAGGCATCCCCATTACTCTAAATCCTAGTCTGGCTCAGATTCAGATTACAGGAAGGGGTGGGGAAATTCCAGCTAAACAGGCAGATTTATTTGTAGGGTTATCGGGTACTACAGTACGGTTTATTTCGGCGCTAGTGGCACTGGGTAAGGGCGAATACCGCCTAGATGGCGTTCCCAGAATGCGAGAAAGACCGATGGGCGACTTGCTAAACGTGCTGCAAGCAAGTGGAGTAACTGTTAATTTTGAGGGAAATTCTGGGTTTACGCCTTACACCATCTATGGTGGCCAGTTTTCCGGGGGACATTTTCGTTTGAAAGCTAACCAAACAAGTCAGCAACTTTCAGCATTACTGATGGTTGCGCCTTATGCTCAACAGGATACAACTTTTGAGGTTGAGGGAATACTGGTTTCTCAGTCGTACATCCAAATGACCTGTCGCCTGATGGCAGATTTTGGCGTGGAAGTCAATCAAATCGGCGAAAATCAATTCCAAATTAAAGCAGGTCAGCGTTACCAGCCTCGACATTACACAATAGAACCTGATGCCTCAAATGCTTCTTACTTTTTTGCCGCCGCCGCCGTCACTGGTGGACGAGTACGAGTTAAATATTTGACCAAACAATCTTATCAGGGCGATATTCTTTGGCTGAATGTCTTAGAACAAATGGGTTGCCAAATTCGTGAGGGTGATGATTACACCGAAGTCACAGGCCCAGAGCAATTGCAGGGTATCGATATTGACATGAATGATATCTCAGATTTGGTGCAAACCTTAGGAGCGATCGCTCCCTTTGCCACCTCACCTGTTACCATTCGCAATGTCGAACATATTCGCTACAAAGAAACCGACCGCATTCACGCCGTTGTTACCGAATTGCGTCGCTTAGGAGTTCAGGTTGAAGAATTTCCCGATAGACTAAAAATTGAACCCGGCCCCATTACCCCAGCAGCCATTGAAACCTATCACGATCATCGTATGGCAATGGCATTTGCTGTCACAGGCTTAAAAGTTCCAGGCATTGTAATTAAAGACCCAGGTTGTACGGCAAAAACTTTTCCAGATTACTTTACCCGATTTTTCAAAATGTTAGAACAATAAAAGGTGAATAACCATGTCTAATATCAAAGAAGGAATGCCCGTGCTTGCCCGTCATGAAGGAGATTGGGTAGGCACTTATACATTAGTTGATACAGCCGGAAAAATTATTGACAGCTACGAATCTCACTTAACTTGTCAATTCCCAGAAAACAGTCCTCATCCTTACTACCAAATCAATCGCTATACATGGGCTAACGGTAAAAAAGAAGAATACGAATTTCCCGGAATCTATAAAGATAATAAACTTTGGTTTGACACAGATCGAATTGACGGCAAAGCTTGGGAAGCCGACGATTCTATTGTAATTTTGTGGTTTGCTTATAAAACAAACCCAGAAATGAGCTTATATGAAATGATTTATATTAGTCCAGACAATAACAATCGCGCTCGTACTTGGCATTGGTTTAAAAACGGTCAAATATTTCAACGCACCCTCATTCAAGAACAACGGCTAAAATAAAGCGATCGAGCTTTAATTTGGTAGGGTGCGTTATGGACGTAAGTCCTAACACACCGAAAATCTCGAATGGTGCGTTAGCCTACGGCATAACACACCCTACTAAGATAAAACTTTAGCTGTTGTAAATTAAAAGCGAGAAACAACAATGACTGAACTAAAATCTACACGCCCAAATAGGGGAAGAATCTTTCCTGAGTTTGAGTGGTCGCCAGAACAGAAAGCCCAACGTCAAGCCGAACGAAATAAATTTCACCAGCGTTGCAAAGAGATTTTTGACCGAGTTCAACCAGAATTAATCAAAAATCACTACAACTGGTATATGGTAGTTGAGCCAGATAGCGGTGACTATTTCATCGATAGCAACGAAGAAGTAGCTATGCAGATGGCGCATCAAAAACACCCTGGTAATATACCGTTATTTCTTTTCAGAATTAATGAGACAGGGATTTCTGGAACAATATGATTCAGGGTTGGTTTGGTGATGATGATGAACTATTTTTTGAAATTGATTTGATTGCTGTTAATGGATTAGAACTAACAGTTGATGTCCTCCTAGATACAGGCTTTTCTGGGTGGTTAGCTATCAATGAGCAAGATTTACAAGGGCTTGATTGGATTTACGTGCAGACACGTTTACTACGAACTGCACAGGGAGAATCAGATTTTGATATTTATCTTGGTAAGGTAAGAATAGATGAACAAGAATTTGAGATTCCTGTACATGTTGGTGAATTTCTAACAGAAGTTTTACTTGGTCGTCAGTGGTTGAAAACTCAGCGTTTAGTAGTAGATATGATGTCGGGAGTGTTAACACTTGGAGAATGAAAGTTATAATGTAGTATTTTACATTTGTTGGTTATATTAATTAGCAATTTTAGATAGTCTTGCTAATTAGTAATCATTCGGATTATTATTTATTACCTATCAATTATTTAAATATCTCAAATCTCAACTTCCTAAGGTATACGCATGGCAAAAGGTGACAAAATAAACTTTTCTACTCCTAGCGGTTTCCCAGAATTTCTACCTAGCGAAAAGCGCCTAGAATCATATTTATTAGATACCATCCGTAGAGTTTTTGAAAGCTATGGATTTACACCCATTGAAACCCCAGCAGTAGAACGTTTAGAAGTCCTACAAGCTAAAGGAAACCAAGGCGACAATATCATTTATGGAATTGACCCCATCTTGCCACCAAATCGCCAAGCCGAAAAAGATAAATCGGGCGAAACTGGTTCCGAAGCAAGGGCATTAAAGTTTGACCAAACAGTGCCATTAGCAGCTTACATTGCCCGTCACCTCAATGAATTAACTTTTCCTTTTGCCCGCTACCAAATGGATGTAGTCTTTCGCGGAGAACGGGCAAAAGATGGACGTTTTCGCCAGTTTCGCCAATGCGATATTGATGTAGTTGCTCGTCGGGAACTGAGCTTACTGTATGATGCTCAAATGCCTGCAATTATCGCGGAAATATTTGAAGCAATTAATATCGGTGATTTTCTCATCCGCATCAATAACCGCAAAGTTCTGACAGGTTTCTTTCAATCATTGGGAATTGCGGAAAACCAAATTAAATCCTGTATCAGTATTGTTGATACCCTAGAAAAAGTTGGACAAAATAAAGTCAAACAAGATTTAGAAAAAGAGGGAATTTCCGCCGAACAAGCTGAAAAAATCATTGAATTTATTAAAATAGATGGCTCAGTTGATGAAGTATTAGATAAGCTCAAACATTTAGCAAATAATCTTCCAGAAACCGAGCAATTAGGCTTGGGCGTTACCGAATTAGAAACGGTAATTACAGGCGTGCGTAATCTGGGAGTTGCCGAAAATCGTTTCTGTATTGATTTATCTATTGCCCGTGGACTTGATTACTATACTGGTACAGTTTACGAAACAACTTTATTAGGACATGAAGCTTTAGGTAGTATTTGTTCTGGCGGCAGATATGAAGAATTAGTCGGAGTATTTTTAGGCGAAAAGATGCCCGGTGTTGGCATTTCTATTGGCTTAACTCGCTTAATTAGTCGATTGTTGAAAGCAGGGATTTTGAGTACCTTAGCTGCTACACCTGCACAGGTGATGGTAGTGAATATGCAAGATGATTTAATGCCGACTTATTTAAAAGTTTCTCAACAACTACGTCAAGCGGGAATTAATGTTATTACTAACTTTGATAAGCGTCCTTTAGGGAAACAATTTCAGTTAGCAGATAAACAAGGAATTCAATTTTGCGTAATTATTGGTTCTGAGGAAGCAGCAGCAAATAAATCTTCTCTGAAAGATTTGAAAACAGGCGAACAAGTAGAAGTGTTATTGGAAAATTTGGCAGAGGAAGTTAAACGCAGACTGACGTAAAATTGTATGGATTCTGGGTAGGGGCGCACAGCTGTGCGCCCCTACGAATATTTTTTAATAAGTGGATTTAGCTAAAGTATAAAAATCAAATTTTTTCAACATATCCAAAAATGTAAATACGGCAGGTACTTGTAAGCCATTAGATAAAATTGCTGTTGCAATTACTCTTTCAAGGGGTGCGGGTAAACTGTATACCTGCACCTTTGGCGGAATGGGTACGGCTGCTAAAAGAGGCATAATAGCAGCTCTGAGTCCTTGGTTTACCATACTCACAACAGTCGAATCTTCTTGAATATCGGTAGCAGTATTTATGGGTATTGCTAAATTCTTGAGGTGGTTGTGAAGGATGCGTCCGCAAGGGGTACAAGGAAGCATAACTGGGGGATAGGCTGCTATGTCTTCCCAAGTAATTGCTTTGCTGTGAATTTTGGCTTGTGGTGGTAGCAAAGCTAGATATTCATCGCGAAAAATTTCCCAAGTCTCAAACTCATCGCTAGTTGGGAGACACGTAATACCAATATCAGCACGTCCATCGCGCAAACATTGTTCTACATCGGTGAAAGCAGCACACTCTATAATGGTGACAGCAACTTCTGGAAACTGGTCGTGAAACTGAGCGATCGCTTTTGGTAATAAATGAGTAGCTACGCTGCGAAAAGCCGCAATTCTCACATGACCGCCATGTAAACCTTTGTGTAGATTTGCTTCGTGTTGCATCATCTGTAGATGTTGCATTGCCTGACGTGCGTGATATAGTATACGCTCGCCAGCAGGTGTCAGCACTGCACCGTGACGACCTCTAGCAAATAAAGGCACACCTAATTCTTCTTCTAAAGTGGCGATCGCATGACTGATTGCAGGCTGAGAAAGCTGCAATTCTGAAGCTGCTTCACTAAAGTTACCACGTTCTGCTACTGCAACTATGGCTCGAAGTTGGGAGAGTTTCATGGTCAATTTATGAGAACAAGAGTATACGCATCCTGACTTAATTGTGACAAAAAGCTTGTATTAATGATTTCTCGTATCTATAAATCATATTTATAGAAGCTATGCAAGCCATGATTTGATTGTTCGCTACGGCGTTGCTAGTGTTTATTTATAGAGCAATTGTCAGGAATAATTTTATGAGTAATCATACAAAATGTCTAGAAACAGAAAAAATAGACATAACTTCTAACTCTTCATTCCAGGAAAAATTTAATTTTAACTTTTGGAAATCTCTGCATAATATTTGGGAAAAATTTATCAAACAACTTTTAGCAGATCCTAACGAATTGCAAGTTACACAAAAAGTTGACCGCTACGGTAAGATTTATTGGCAAGCTTACGACCCTGTAACCGGCAAATCTTTTGCTTCGGGTTCGGAAGTTGAAGTTTCTATGTGGATTGAACAGCTTTACAGATACTAAAATATGGCACAACTAACTTTGGTAATTGGTAATAAAAATTATTCATCTTGGTCGCTGCGTCCTTGGCTAGCGATGAAGCAATTTGGCTTAGAATTCGATGAAATTCGGATTCCGCTTTACGGTTCCGATTCTGCATCAAAAACTCGCCAATACTCGCCATCAGGAAAAGTACCTGTACTCTTACACGATACACTAACTATCTGGGATTCTCTTGCTATTTGTGAATATTTAGCTGAAACGTTCCCGACTCTCCAATGGTGGCCAGAAGATAAAGCAGCAAGAGCATTTGCTCGTTCTATTACTGCGGAAATGCACTCAGGTTTCCAAAATTTGCGTCAAAATATGCCGATGAATTGCCGGACTAAATACCCTGGTAAAGGTTTAGCACCTGGCGTACAACAAGATATTGACCGTGTTACGAATATTTGGCGAGAATCACGTCAAAAATTTGGGGCTAGTGGCAATTTCTTATTTGGCAATTTCACAATTGCTGATGCTTTTTTTGCGCCAGTTGTTTTACGTTTCGTAGCTTATGATGTGCAGCTAGATGCAGATTCTAGAGATTACGTAGAGGCAATTTTGGCACTAAACGCAATGCAAGAATGGATAAATGCAGCAAAAAATGAAACAGAAATTCTTCCCCAATACGAGTATTCAGGAAATGGCAGGTAAAAATATTTTAATTCGCCATGCAAACCAACAAGATATTCCTGCCATCATGGAATTAATTTATTTGAAAGCCGAATTTGATGGTTGTCCTGAATCTGTAGAAGCAACTCCTCAAAAGCTAGAAGTTGATTTATTTGGAAAAAAGCCCCTTGCTTTTGTGCTTTTAGCTGAGGTTGATGGCGAAGTAATTGGGTTGGCGACCTATCATTTTATTTATTCAACTTTTTTAGCAAAACCTGGAATTTGGCTTGATGATTTATATCTAAAAGCTGAACATCGAAATCACAAAATTGGTGAGGCGCTGATGCTAAGTTTGCGCCAGATAGCGCAAGAAAAAGGTTGTGCGAGAATTGATTGGACTGTAGCAATATCCAACGATCGCGGAATCAAATTTTATCAAAGAATAGGTGCAAAAATTAGAAACAATGTCAGATTGTGTCGCTTGAATAATAACAATTCACAAGCCATACCAACTCTCTTTGAAAATGCACCTAATTATTCTGGAACATAGCAAATTATCTTTAAAAAACCTCCGCGTACCTTTGCGTTCACCTTTGCCTCCTTTGCGTTAAAAATCTTAGATTCTCCTATATCAACGCCACTGGCCAACTAATACATAAGGTGCCCAAAAAATTGGACGGTTATAATTAGGATAATTTTTCAACAAAGCCACCTGAGCGCGGCGCAAAGCTTCTGCTTTCGTTACTTTAGTTTTAGCTAACTCACGGTAGAACTCACCAATTAAAATAGCAGTGGATTTATCATTAATATGCCACAGCGAAGCTAAAGTAGTACGCGCTCCTGCCTTCACGGATGCACCTGCCAGCCCTAGTGTAGCCCGATTATCACCAACAGCAGTTTGGCAAGCACTCAAAACCAGCATTTCTAAGCTTTGTGTTTGAGTTTCATCTCGACGACGCAACAAACTATCAAACTGGGTAACATTAATCGGCCCATCAGCAGCAAGTATAAAAGTATCTTCTGGACGAGAACTAAATTGACCGTGAGTTGCCAGATGTAATATGTTAAACCGCGTGGCGTTCACCTTAGTTTCTAGATTCTTACTATTAAATTGCCGGTCTAATAATTCGGTGGTAGTCACTCCTGCTTGAGAAATAAAATTAAATTCCGACTTAATTTCTGGCAGTGGGGGAAATTGCTGTTGAAAGTTTGGTGGCGGTTCTACTAAACCAGCAGCTAGGACGTTGAGCTTTGTTTGGGTTATGGGTTTGGATTCAATCAATTGCAATCCTAAACTCAGAGCAACTGCGTACTTTTCCACTAAATATTGTTGACCATCATAGAGAGCAGCTATTGGGACATTCCGTAATGCTCCATCCAATACAAATACTAAAGTATCAACTTTACTATTTTTTAAATCAGACTCAACAGGTTTAATTAACCAGTTATATACTTGTTGAGACAGCAAGTCTACTTCCTCGGTTCTGTCAGGTTCGAGGATATACTCTCGGATTTGCTTGAGAATATCTTCTACTTCAGCTTGTGATTTTTCAATTGCATAATGGTGCAGGGGTTGTTTGGGAATTTTAACAATTACGTGTAATTGCTGGGGCAGAATAATAGGATAAATAATCGCTGTTGTGGGATTTTCTTGGTCTACAACTGTATCAAGCAAAACTGTTTTCGCTTGCAGACAAGCTTCTCTAAAGAAGTCATCTAATTCTGCTAGTTGTAGTGCTTCCATTCTCTGCCTAGCTTTGTCTAAATTTTGTTCGCTTTTATTAGTTTTGTAGGACTGCAATAATAATTCTACTGATTGTCGATAAACAGGTTCGACACTTTCTTTAAACGAGAATTGCACATCGCGATTTACTGCTACCAAGTCGCTGCGGAGAGTCTGCAACTCATCAACTGCAAGATCGTAAGCAGCGTTCGCACTTATAATATTTCCCTGCTGTTTTAATAAGCGTCCTATCTGCCAATGCCAACGGTAAGCAATATCTGGTGCATCGATAGCTTGAGCTATATCGAGTGCTTCCTGGGTAAGTTCTTGAGCAGTTGACCATTGCTGAGTATGTTCGTAAACACTCCCCAAAGTACCCAAAGCAAAACTCAAACCTCGCTCATCTCCCATATCTCTAGCTTGTTGTACAGCAGCAGCGGAAATTTGGGCAATTACTAAGGGAGTAGGTTCCTTTAATTTCAGCAAGTTTTGAACTAGATAAATCCGGGCATAAATAGTTGCACTCGACGGTGGTAAATTGGCAAGTTGAGTTTGAATCTGCGGAAATAATTGTTGTGCAGCTGTTACTTCTCCTTTGTTAACCAGCAAACTTAACTGATTAATTTGAGCTTGAATTTTAATAATCGGGTTGGGTGCTACAGTAACAGCTTGTTGATAAAAAGCGATCGCACTTGCTAAATCTTGCTGTACTCGCGCTCCATTGCCTAAACTAAACAAAGCAGCACTGACATTTTCCGGAGACTTTAATTTTTGAGCAACTTCTAGACTTTGCTGCAATACCTGACGAGATTGCTGTAAATTCCCAGCTAATTGCAACGCATCTCCAAGCGATCGCAATTCTACAACTTTAGTAATCGAGTCAGGTTGCGATCGTAACTCCTCCTGCAATTGTGCCAATAATGTTAAATTCCGACGATAAAACCCCAAAACTTGCCATGCTTGTGCTTGGTTGATACGAGCTTGGATAATACCATTGCGATCGCCTAATTGCTGATAAATTCCTTCGGCACGTTGCCAAGTTTGCAATGCCTGTTGAGTTTGTCCTAAGTCTAATTGAATACTTCCTTGAATATCTAAAATCGGTGCTAAAACCTTATTTGCATTTTCTGGACTTCTTTCCAGCACTTTCATACTTTCAGTAATTACCTGCTGTGCTGGTTTCAATTTACCCAATTGTTGATATGCCAACGCCAAATTACTTAATGCCACAGCTTGCCCAAGTCCATCGCCTTGGTTGCGAAAAGCGATCGCTGCTTGTTGCAATATCTCCACAGATTCCGCAAACCGCCCAGCATCATAGAGCATTTTGCCTTGTTCAAGCAAATCAACCCTTTGGACATTCTCAGCCACCAAAGGTGGCATCGGCATTTTAGCAGTGACAGGACTACCAATAACACACAAAAATGCTGTCACCAACACCAGCAAAATAAAAATCCAGCCAGATACTAGACCTCTTGCAAAAGTCCTTACTTTGCGTTCTCCTCTCTGCGCCTCCGCGCCTCTGCGTGATACAAAAAAATATCTATGCAAGAAGTCCATTCTAAAACAGAATCCTCTGCGTTTAAAACCGCAAAATTTCTCGGTCATAATCTTCAGGTAAAGGTTGTGTTTCCCAAATCAATCCTTCTCCAGGTTCCAAAATTACTTCTATATACAATACATCTACAGGATTTATCGCCCGATCTTCATTATTTTCAAAATTTTGTAAGTCTTCGGTTAGCAGTCGCAGTGCCAACCCAGCCGGAATTTGTCCGCCAGGAATTGTACTGCGTAATTCAAAGCGCCAAATCCTATCTTCAGACGCTCCCTGCGGTAAAATACGTAACTCGTATGTATTCCCAGCAATACTTAGTTGGCGAGACAAACCAATAACTTCTGTTCCACTCCGCATTCCTGCTGGTGCTAAAATAAATTCCTTTTTCACCCATCCCAACTGCTGAGCTAAATTTGCTACTTGGGTTTGGAACCATTGGGGAATTGATTGTTGTTCCGGTAAACCTTGACGGCGATCGCATAATCTTTGTCGCCAGCCGCCATTTGCCAAAAATGCACCCCAAACTGAAAATGGCACAGCTAAACGCGGAAATTTCACCTCAGGATTGCCCAACCGTTCTAATAAATTTTCTGCTTGGGTTGTGGGAATAGATGCTAAAGGTGTAATCTCTGAGCGTAAAACTTCCTCACAATTAACTTGACGGCTAACCCACAGCACATTCAAATCGGAAATTAAATCTGCCACATCCAGGCTGTAAGTCCGGTCAGCAGGATCGTACACTCCTTTGGTTTTCAGATTGTGATGAGTGGTGTAGCCAACAACTTTTATCCAACCATCATCAGGATTTACCTGTATTCCTACGTAGTAATCAGCAGCCCACTCCGGAATATCTACCCATTCTTGCTGCACCCGCAACTCATCATCATCCATCGCTAAAGTAGGAATCAATACAAGACGAAAACCAGCAAAAGCGATCGCACTCCCATTCACTACTTCCCAAAAACTGGGTAATGCAGCAAAGTTAGGATAAATTTTTGCTTCTGGCGCGATTTCTTCGCCAAACCAAGGTAAAAATGCGTGTAGACAAAGTTGATTAATTCTAGCGCGTTCGCAACCACCAGCCGTCGAGTACAGCTGCTCTTGTACCTGTGAAGATTCGGGAATTTCTAGGTACAACTGGTGTGAGTCAATGGTCAATGAATCAGATGCGTAGAACATAATGGGTAATTAATCAAGAACCGTTAGGCATGGAGGATGGGGCATTGGGCATGGGGCATGGGAATGGGGAAAGGGAAAGGGGTATGGTTCGACAAGCTCACCAACCGGGGGAAAGGGGAAAGATTAAATTTATTCCTTTTCCCTTTTCCCTTTAACCTTTTCCCCTGCCTCAAGAGCCTCCCCTGCTCCTGTGCCCCTCCGCCCCCATTCGACTTTGAGCCATTCCTCCAAGCCTGTATTTATGGCATCCATTACGTCAGATTTCAGGGAAATATGCAAAGTATTTTGACTCCACTGGGTAAGAGTCAGCAGTAATGATTTTTTAATACTGCTCAATTTCCGGGAAACATTGTATTGTTTGATATTTAGCTGTGTGGCAATTTCTTGTTGCGTGAGTTGTTGAATGTAGTAACCTTGGAGTAATTTTTGTGATTGAGTATCCAGTGCAGCGATCGCTTGCTGTAAAACTTGGTTTAATTGAATTTGCTGCGATCGGACATTTGCAGCTTCTTCCTGTTCCAGAAGTTCTGTAAGTACGGTTGTTTGCTCATCCTTAGATAATATATCTAATAAATTACTATCCTCTGAGTCTTTGAAAGGAGCGTCTGCGGAAACCATCTTGGGGTAAAGGAAGGCGCGGGCAGCTTTGGCAGACGATAATAGCCATTTTTCAATAGTTTGCTCGTTGACTGCGGGAGTGGGCGAACTTAATTGCTTCAAACGTTCGACATTGTAAAGGTTAGTAATTGCTTGCCAAGTTACAGCATTTGGTTGGTTAAGCTGGCGAACTTTTGTATTCCCAGCAGTGTGAAGTTCCTTAAGACATTCCCAAGCTAAAACATGACTCTCAATATTTTGAGAGTTAAAGCCGGAATTTTGTAATGAATTTACTAGTCGTTTGCGACTGAGTTTATGCAACAGTGCCCAGTCCGAGCAGATATCTGCTTCGTGGCGCAAACGAATTGCATCCTTGAGAATCCGCTCAAAAGCTAATTGTGCATAGTTCTTTAAATGCGAACTATATTCAGGATTGAAACTTTTCAAGATTTTTGGCACATTAGCGATCGCCACCTGAAAGCAGTCACTTATAGATAACTGCGTCGTAAAATTGAGGGCTAATTTTCTCGCAACCCAGTAACACACCTCTTGTAAATAAGCATAAAGATGTGCCACAGCTAGAGAACTGGGTCGATCGCGCCAAATATTATACCAATAAATTGCCCAAAACCTATCTGATTCTTGTTTTGAAGACTCTTCCAGGCAATTTTTAATACTGCGGCGCAGTTTAGCATCTGTTACCCAACCACTAAATTGCTCTACATCAAATTGCACAAACGTAGAAAAAATTTCAACAATGCCCTGACGCGGTTGCATGGAATACTTGCTACTGTTGAGCGTTGAAAATTACCTATTTAAGCATAAGTGATTTTCACCATCAAGCGATCGACCCTTTGTAGAGACGCGATTCATCGCGTCTTTGATTCATCGCGTCTTTGATTCATCGCATCTCCCATTTCCAAAAAAAATTTCTGCTTGCCGTGCATAAAAAACAAAACTCATCGTACATACGCTCAGCAGGGAAGAGAGAGGCACTTAGCTCAAGTCTAAAAGCAGACTTCTAATCGATCTTTATCTGATGAAATATTACGCCAGATATAACTTGCTAAAACCAAACAACGAAAATCTTTAACTTTTACTCAAAGGAATAACTCAAATGGCTATCTTATTTGGAACTAACTGGAATGACAACATTATTGGTACTGCTAATACTGATAGTATCTATGGACTCGCAGGAAACGATACCCTAAATCCTGGATCTGGACTTAATGATTATATAGATGGCGGTGCAGGATTCGACTTACTCGTAGCGGACTACACCAATGTCAGCACTCCCTACAGCTTTTCCATTGCTAATATCGAACAAGTTTTGTTCAAAGGTAGCAACAGTGCCGATAGTGTTAGCTTAAACAACACTTATGATACCTTATACGGTAATGGTGGCAACGATACCTTAAATGCAGGCTCTTTGGATGACTATCTCAACGGTGGTAGTGGTAGTGACGTTCTCTACGGAGGAGATGGCAACGATACCCTCAATCCTGGGTCTGGAGTTAATGATTATATAGATGGCGGTAACGGGGTCGATTTACTCGTAGCCGACTACTCTAATGCCACCAGCGCCTACAGTTTCTCCTACACTAATATCGAAAAAGTTTCCTTCAAAGGCAGTAATAGCGCCGATAATTTTGTCTTCAACAACACCACTGATACTCTATACGGTAATGGTGGTAACGATACCTTGAATGCAGGAGCTTTAGATGACTATCTAAATGGCGGCAGTGGCAATGACTCTCTATTGGGAGGCACCGGTAGAGATACCATCTACGGCGGTAGTGACAATGATTATCTCTTCGGTCAGGGTGATAACGATATTCTTTTCGGCGACAGTGGCAATGATTTGCTCAATGGCGGCGAGGGCAATGACGCTCTCTATGGAGGAGATGGCAATGATATCTTAAATGGCCGTAAAGATTACGATTACCTTTTAGGAGGAACTGGAGCCGATACATTTGTCTTCGACACTTTGTATGATGGACTTGATTACATTGCAGACTTTAAGTACTTTGAAGGAGATAAAATTCAGATTTCTAAAGTTGGATTTGGTGCTACTTCTACTAATCAGTTTAGTTATAACAACAGCACAGGTGCTTTGTCTTTTGACGTATCTCCGTATGATGGCATCGGAGCGGTGCAATTTGCCACTCTCCAATCCAACTTAGGAATCGGATTTATTCCTAGTCTTGACATCAATTTGGTTTAAAACAGGACTGTAGCAATCAGGTTTGTTTTCTGAACAAAATTAAGTATTTATAGGTGCGTTAGCGTCTTGCGTAACGCACTTTTCTTAAGGATTGAAAACAACAAGATCCCCGACTTCTTCGAGAAGTCGGGGATCTGAAGCCACTCGATTCTATATTTAAATCGTTGTTTAACAGTTCTTAGCATAGAAAACATGGCAATTGTTTTAAACTTATAAAATTTAACTTCTATTTAGATAGCATCTGTGAGAAAATTACAGCGGATTCCAAGTTAGTCTGGTACTTAGTCCTAGAACCTATTCTATTTCTAACTCCTGAAATCTGCTGCCAATTAACCAGATATCAAGTTCAATTCAGCTGTTGCAATACTGCTGGGCGTGTAAATCAATAACTGATGAGGTTGGCGTTGATATGAAAATTAAAGGAGATAAAATCAAATTTTTAAGGAGCGTAGGTATTTTCAGCTTTGCTGAAGTGTTTGCCTCTGCCATATTTTATTGTGGAAATCATGCATCTGCTCAGATTATCCCCGATCGCACGTTAGGCGAATCCCCTTCGAGTATTACTCCCAATATCAATATTAAAGGACTTCCCGCAGACCGCATTGATGGCGGCGCAATTCGCAATGCTAATTTATTTCACAGTTTTCAAGAATTCAATGTCAAGGAATCTGGGCGAGTTTATTTTGCCAATCCCGCAGGAATTACTAATATTTTTACCAGAGTTACAGGCAATAACATTTCTCAAATTTTGGGTACTTTAGGAGTTGATGGCCCAGCAAATCTATTTTTTCTCAATCCCAATGGCATAATTTTTGGGCGAAATGCCAGATTAGATATTGCAGGATCGTTTGTTGCTAGTACTGCTAACAGCGTCATTTTTGCTGATAATACTCGCTTCGCTACAAATGCATCTAACACCACACCGCTATTAACTATTACTGCACCAATTGGATTGCAATTAGCAGATTCTCCAGGAAAAATTTTAGTGCAAGGAAATGGTAGGGGTATAAGAAATCAAGACTCCCCTGTAATTGATACTAATGAAGCTTTGCGCGTCCCAACTAATCAAACTTTGGCCTTGGTTGGCGGCGATGTCACCTTTGAGGGTGGGACACTCAAGACAGCTGGCGGCAGAATTGAAATAGGTAGCGTTGCAGCTGGTACAGTTAGCTTGAATCCGGTAGCTAAAGGCTTTTCCTTGGGTTATGAAGGTATTAGCAACTTTCAAGATATTCAGCTATTAAAAGCGACAACTGTAGATGCAAGTGGCTTGAGTGGTGGTGAAATTCAAATCAGAGGAAAACGGATAACGCTACAGGGTGGTTCTCAAATTGAAACCACTAGCTTAAATACTGCACCAGGGGGAAAGTTGACAGTAATAGCTTCCGAATTGGTGGAATTAAGTGGAACCACAGCAGATAATCCTCAAGATAACCGTCGAAATCCCACTTCTTTTGCTACTGATAATCGAGCAACAGGAAATATACCTGGAGAACTCACGATTAATACTCAGCGATTAATTGTCCGTGATGGCGGACGAATATCAGCTAGTTCTATTAATGGGGTGGGAGGAAATATTACTGTCAACGCCTCTGATGTAGAATTAATTGGCACTTTCACCGCAATGGGAGGGCTACGTTCTAGTGGATTATCTGTGCAAACTAGAGGCAGAGGAAATGCTGGCAAATTGACAATCAATACTCAAAATATGACTATCCAAGATGGAGCCGAGTTATCTGCTTCTACCTTTGGGGCTGGTGATGGCGGAGAAATTGAAATCAATGCTTTAAATGGAGTGCAAGTAATTGGTAGAAGTACAAATGGTGAGTTGGTTAGCAGAATAGTAGCTGAAGTTGGCGCTAATTCTAGGGAAATCAGCCGTAATGGCGAGTCTATAGTGCCTACAGGGAAAGGGGGAAACCTGAAAATTACCACTGGGCAGCTGAGTGTGACAAATGGTGCAATAGTCACCGTTACTAGTAGAAGTGAATCTCCCAACGCTCAAGGTGCAGGTGAGTTAGATGTTATAGCCCGAAATATCTTTCTGGATAACGAGGGACAAATTAGCGCAGCTAGCTTCTCCGGGCAGGGTGGGGATATCAGATTACAGTTGCAAGAATTATTATTACTACGCCACAAAAGCCGAATTTCCACCAATGCAGGTAACGATCGCTTTGGTGGCGATGGCGGTAACATTATTATCAACAGTCCATTTATTGCTGCTGTTCCTCAAGAAAATAGTGACATCACAGCCAATGCCTTTACTGGTAACGGTGGCAGAGTGGACATTACAGCTAACGGTGTTTTCGGGATTCTACCTCAACAAAGCACAACATTACTAAGCGATATCACTGCCAGTTCGCGATTTGGTATTCAAGGATTTGTAACTATTAATACACCAGATGTAGATCCTAGCCGTGGCTTAGTAGAGTTACCTGCGAACTTAGTTGATGCTTCTCAAAAAATAACCCAAAGCTGTTCTGCTAGAGGAAAAACAGCCGGTCGTTTTATCGCCACAGGACGGGGTGGATTACCCTTAAGTCCCGATGAACCATTGCGGGGGCGGGCAGTCATTACAAATTGGGTAAATTTGCCAGTAGCTACAACAAATAAAATTACCGAGGAAATACCAGAACCTCAACGGATTGTAGAAGCTCAAGGATGGATAAAAAGCGATCGCGGTGATATCATGCTTGTGGCTCAAAGCCAGGGAATAGGAAACGGGGAACAGGATTGGGGGAATAACAAAATCCCTGTTTGTAGATAAATATCATATTAATTTCAAACATAATTCCGACAGTTAGATGTACAGCACTTGCCGAATCAGTTAAACCAAAGACTATCATCATACATACTAAAAGCTTTTCAAACCTATTTTCTATTCCCCTTTCCCCCTTCCCCCTTCCCCCTTCCCCTTTCCTTTCCCCCTTCCCCCTTCCCCCTTCCCCTTTCCCCTTTCCCCCTTCCCTAAAACCCAAAATGGTAGGTAAATTAGTAGTTTTAAAAATAGGAGAAGGAAGTTTTGAGCAGGGATTTCCTGTTACTATCCAAATTGGTGACGAAAATGCCAGACCAATTGTAGAAATAACAGGCGAACTTCCTCCTAGTCCCGAAATCCCTCGTAACTACCACAGATGGCAATCGATTTATCGTAATTTAAAGTTGCCATCTCGCCCTATTGCTTTACCAAAACAAATCATCCCAGCCCCTAGTCTAGAAGATTGTCAACAGGTTACAGAGGAATTAAAAGCTAGTTTTAATACTTGGCTATCCTCCGATAGTTTTCGTCCGATCCGCGAAAAATGTTTAGAAAAACTCATATCTACGGATAAAATTCGCGTGCTTTTACAAACCAAAGATTTGCGATTGCAAAAACTTCCTTGGCATCTTTGGGATTTATTAGAGCGTTATCCTGATGCGGAAATAGCTTTGAGTGCGCCGGCTTACGAACAGGTAAATCGAGTTGCAAGTACGAGCGATCGCGTTAAAATCTTAGCAATATTAGGTAACAGTCAAGGAATAGATACGCAAGCTGACAAAAAATTGCTGGAGTTGTTACCCGATGCAGATATCACTTTTTTAGTAGAACCGCAATCCCAAGACCTGACGGATCGATTATGGGAGCAGCATTGGCAGATTCTATTTTTTGCCGGACATAGTTCGACGGTGGAAGCCAATCTCACAGGGAAAATCTACATCAATCAAACCGAGAGTTTAACGGTTAGTCAGTTAAAGTATGCCTTGAAAAAAGCAGTACAACGAGGTTTACAATTAGCGATTTTTAATTCCTGTGATGGCTTGGGATTGGCTTGGGAGTTTGCAGATTTGCAGATTCCGCAAATGATTGTCATGCGAGAACCAGTACCAGATCGCGTGGCAGAACAGTTTTTAAAGTACTTTTTGGCAGCCTTCGCAGAGGGTGAATCTTTGTATTTGGCTGTCAGACAAGCACGGGAAAGGTTACAAGCACTAGAAAATCAATTTCCCTGTGCCACTTGGTTACCTGTGATTTGCCAAAATCCGGCGGAGATGCCTTTGACTTGGCATGAATTGTTGAGAAATCCAGCTAATGTTTCTAAGGCTGTGGAAACTGTAAGCCATCGTTTGGGTTTCTCACTCATGCTATTTTTGAGTATGGCGATCGCTGGACTGTCCATCGGAGTCCGCTATCTTGGCGTACTGCAACCTTTAGAACTCAGTGCCTTTGACCAATTATTGCGATCGCGTCCTCAAGAAAAACCTGATTCACGTCTACTAGTTATAACTATTACAGAAGAAGATGTGGAGGCACAGCCCGCCTCAGAACGACGCGGTTCTTTGTCTGAAAGGTCACTGGCTCAATTATTAGAAAAATTAGCAGTTTATCAACCGCAAGCTATTGGTTTAGATATATACCGAGATAGTGGGGTAAATAAGGATTATCCCCAGTTGCAGAAATGGATGGTTGAAAGCGATCGCTTTGTGAATGTTTGTCGAGTTAGCGATCCCCAAACCGGAAAATCTGGCATTGCACCGCCCAAACAAGTCCCGCTCAAAAATTTGGGGTTTAGCAATACGCTCACAGATGCAGATAATATAGTCCGTCGCCATTATCTCGCCTTAACTCCCCCTCCTGTGTCTCCTTGTCAAGCATCTTATTCTTTAAGCGTACAGCTAGCATTGCGTTATCTATATAACAAAGGCATGAAATTGGAATATACTCCAGATGGGATGTGGCAATTAGGAAAGCTCAGATTTAAGCCCTTAGAAGCACATACCGGAGGCTACCAAGGAATTGATGCTTTGGGGCATCAAATTTTACTGAATTACCGCTCATCTCCATCAATAAACGCCATCGCACCCCAGATTACATTACAAGATGCGATCGCAGGTAAACTCAACGGCGCAGCAGTGAAAGGCAAAATAGTCCTCATTGGTACAACAGCAGAAAGTTTTCATGACGAGTGGCAAACTCCTTTCATCTGGCAAGGAAACTCGCAAGTTATCTCAGGAGTTATTCTCCAAGCGCAAATGGTCAGCCAACTACTAAGTGCAGCCATAGATGGGCGACCTCTACTTTGGAGTTGGTCAATATGGGGCGAAGCGATTTGGATTTGGTTTTGGTCTGTAATTGGGTGTTTGCTTGCCTGGTATATTCCAAGAGTAGGTTACTTAGTTGTGACAGTGCTTATTGCATCCGTTGTTTTGTATAGTAGTTGCCTAATATTTTTAATTTTATTTAGCGGTTGGATTCCCCTAGTTCCGGCAGCTCTAGCCTTAGGAAGTAGTGCTGTTAGTGTAGTGGTTTTTTTAAATCCGAACTCCAGGAGAATTGAAGAAGGCAGAAGGCAGGAGGTAGGAGGCAAAAGCCAATTACTGGGAGATTCAGACCGCCACTAATTGAACGTGAGTTCGACAAACCTCCCTCTGCTAAAAGGCGCTACGGTGTACGCACAAGTCTTTTGACTTGCACCTTTGTTGCATCGGCTTGCACCTTTGTTGCATCGACTTGCACCTTTGTTGCATCGCCTTGCACCTTTGTTGCATCGCCTTGCACCTTTGTTGCATCGACCTGCACCTTTATTGCATCGACCTGCACCTTTGTTGCATCGACCTGCACCTTTGTTGCATCGACTTGCACCTTTGTTGCATCCAAGAGCAAAAATTAAACTTCTGTGTCTTACATAACAACTTTCAAAGACTTGTGTATACGCCAATACGGTTCAGTTAACGGTATTTAGCTTTGGAAGATCCCCCCAACCCACGCCAGTCGCTCATGGGGGAAACCCCCAAGACCGCGCTGGCTCCCCTTGGAAAGGGGGGCTTAGTTCCCTCCTTTTTAAGGAGGGTTAGGGAGGATCGAATCTTAACTGAACTGTATTGGTGTATACGCGGTAGCCTAAAAGGCGAGGGAACAACGAAAAATCAGGGTTTTGCTCTTCTCTCCTACAACGCTAAGGTGTACATACATCTGTTTAAAAAACCAAAATCCTCGTAGATCCTCCTAAATCCTCCTTAAAAAGGAGGACTTTGAGAAGTTTTTGCCCCCCTTTTTAAGGGGGGTTGGGGGGATCAAAAGTCTGCGGCGCAACTCTAGAAGACTTGTGTCTACACCCTACCCTACAAGGAGAGGGGCTGGGGGTGAGATCAAAACAGTACTCATCGAACTCACGTTAATTGAAAAATAGGCTCATCTACGATTCAGAATTTTCAGGAAATTCCAACTTAGGAAATGTTTTAACTATTAACGCTTGACTTTTGACAAATGAAAAACTATTGGCAAAAAATCCAATTAACTGCTGCATTGGGTGTAACTTTCTTGAGTAGCATCGTCTATTGTCCAGCAATTTGGGCATTGCCAGCTGGCTTAAACACCGCCTCCATCCAGTTTACCTCACCACCGCCACCACCCGACCGAGGAGCAGCAGGCGATCGCGGAGGAGCAGCTAGTCGTGGATGCGGTAGCGCCAATGAATCTCTTATGGCACTAGTTCCCGTTTACGAGCAAGCTGTAAAACAAGAACAAAAACAAGCAATTTCTGTGACCAAAGTTTGGGGTTTAACAACTGTTACACATCCAACATTTTGGTTTTTTGTTCCATATAACAAATCATCGATCGCAGCGATCGAATTTGTCATTAAAGATGAGTCTAACAAACCAAGTCAAACTATATACCGAACGGCGATAAATTCCCCAGCGAATCCAGGAATTATTAGCGTTAGTTTGCCAGAAACCACTACAGCTTTGGAGGTGGGCAAAATGTACCACTGGTTCTTCAAAGTGAAAATCAACTGCAACAACCAACAACCAGCAGAATTAGAATATGTTGAGGGATGGGTGGAAAGAGTTAACCCTACTTCTAGCCTTGCAGAGGCTATCAAGCAGGCAACACCCCAGCAGCAAGTAGCCCTGTATGCAGAAAATGGCATTTGGCACGATGCTTTAAATCTTGCAGCAAAACTTCGTTTAGACAAGCCAAAAGATGCATCTGTGATGGCTGACTGGACAAGTTTGCTCAAGTCGGTGGGTTTAGAAAAATTAGCCCAACAGCCCTTAATATCAATTAAAAATTAAAAACCTGTACTGAGCGCAGTTGAAGTATTAAAAATTAAAAATTAAGAAAGCTTTATCTACAAAGTACACGGGTAGGGGCACAATATATTCATACGTGTCAACTTAAGCTCAAACTGTTGCCCCACAATCGTTTTACCCCACCCCCAACCCCTCCCCTTGCCAAGGGGAGGGGAGGTTTTGCGTCAGCAAAGCCGGGGTGGGGTAACGCGGATCTTGATGGTAAATGAGTATAACTCAATATCACGTCTTCACAAGGGTTTCACGTTAAGTTGACACCAATGAATATATTGTGCCCCTACAATTATCTGTAGCTCACGAAGTTGTAATCTGCTACAAATTTAGATTAAATTTCTCATCGGTGAAACTGCAATTTATTCTGACTTCTGAATTCTGTTTTTACAAATCAATTTTCATTTTGAAAGAGATTTCGCCAACTCGGTTGATTGTCTCGCTGTCAGGGACGACTTCAAAACCTAATCTTTTATATAATGCCAAGGCGGGATTTGTCGCTCTAATACTGAGAGATACTGATGGGTAAAATGTTTTGGCTGCTGATAATACATGCTTGAGTAACTGTGTTCCTATGCCTTGATTGCGATATTCAGGGAGAACTGCTATTGCTAATTCGGGAATGCGATCGCTAATATAACCATATCCTTTATTTTCACCTGTCAATAAACGCAGCCATGCTGCTCCTACTGGCTGATTAATATTTTCTAAAATAGCAACAAAGCCACTATCATCTTTCTCTCCCCAATTTTTCACATATTTTGCTAGATCGGGATGATTCATTGCATCCTGCACTGTCAAATTACCTTCCTTCCTCAGATGCGCTGCTTCGTAAAGCATTTGCCACAGAAAAGGCTCATCTTTTTTTGTGAGTGGGCAAATAGAATAATTCATCATCTCTTATCGTACCAAGTTGCCGAAGTTAATTGTATTTACAATCAAAGTAACCACCTAATACCAATTTGAATAATGATTAAAATTCTGAAATCTTGCCCTGTAGCTTTTTCTCTAACCAAAATAAAAATCCAAAATCCAAAATGGTATTAGTGCTTACAAAGTAAATAATATTATCTCAGCTAACCTAGTATCAAATCCTGCTTCAAACCTGCTTTTACCAACATTAAAATATTTTACTCAGTGGAGCCGATAAACCATCAATACTGATGAGATTTTTCTGCTGTTGATATTCTCTAATTCCCTCTTCGCCTTTTTTACTAGCCCAGTTTACTAGAGTTTGGCGCTGACCTCGATAGTCATACAGTGGTACACCAAAACCACAAGAGGTCTGTACTCGTTGGATATCGGCGACGATAATTTGACGAGTTCCAGGTATTTCTGGAAATAGACGATACAGTGAGTTCCAGTCAGGAGAAGTGGGTAAAATTGTATTTCCTTGACCGTAAAGACGCAAAATAGAAGCAGGTTCTTCAAAAGCGCAAAACATGAAAGTAATTCGCCCATTTTCTTCTAAATGCGCGGAAGTTTCGTTACTACTCCCTGTAAGATCTATATAAGCTACTCGCTTAGGAGAAAGGATGCGAAAGCAATCCAAACCTTTAGGAGACAGATTGACATGGCCTGTAGGACTTAAGGGTGCAGAACCAACAAAAAAAATGTGTTGGGCGCTAATGAAGTCTTGCAGTTCTCCAGTAATACACTCAAAAAATTTAGCCATAGAATGTGTGATTTCTATTTGCAAATTCCTCATCTTCTCAGCCTATGTCCAAGCTAAGAATCTAGCAAGGCCTATTTGCCAATATCTGATGATAAGGGGGTTCTTGTGGGAGTGGGAAGATGTAGCTTTAGCTTCCCACGGGGGGGGACAAGGGAGGTGGGGAGTAGGAAGTGTGTAGAGACGCGATTAATCGCGTCTATAAAGAGTGAAGAGTGGGGGGGATAAGGAAGTGGGGAGTGGGGAGAAGTATTATTATTTTATGTAACGACTGGCCATTTGCAAGGCGTCGGCGATATCCACATCACCATCGCCGTCAGCATCTAAGAAGGAATTGAGTACGGGATTACCCCCAGTTTGGGGATTTTGAGCATTGGCGCCTGATTTGAGAAAATTCAATACTAAAGGTACTGCTAAAGGCAGCAGTTGTCGAACCATACCAGCATCTAACCCTGTGCGCTGGGCAGCAATTTCAGCTACTTGCTGTTGTATACCAGCAGAAAATAACGAATCGACTGCTTGGGGGTTGGGAGAAGTACCAGCATATTGATTGACTAGAGTTTGTGCGGCTTCATTACCATCTGTGGCTTGCTTGTTTTGTAAAGCCGAACGAACTTGACCGCCTACAATTGACAAAACTGATTGAATGGTAGAAGGATCTGTGCCAGTACGATCGCTCAGTTGATTTACAGTGTTAACAATACTTCCTAGTTGACCTAAGCTGCCCTGTTGATTGGGATTAGTGACAGCACCGAGAATTTGATCGAAAAGTCCCATAAGTTTGTTTTTCCCTTTGTTCTCAAAAAGCCAGAGACGTAGCACTGCTACGTCTCTACTTATTGTTGATTATTATGAAAAAACTAACTCTCAAATGCTAGTACCCCAAGGCGGAAAAATGTAAAGACGCACCAGTGGAATAATGTAGAGACGTAGCACTGGAATAATGTAGAGACGTAGCAGTGCTACGTCTCTACAAAAATTTCGGGTAACACAGAATTAGTTTCACCAGATTTGGAATATTATGCAGTAGGCGCTGCTGTGCTATTAACTGAAGCTTGAGAAATTGGCAGACTAATAGCAAATTCTGTACCTATTTCCAACTCAGACTCGCAGCTAATTTTACCTTGATGTTTTTCTACCACGATCTGATATGCGATCGCTAGCCCCAAACCAGTACCAATCCCTCGTGGTTTAGTGGTGAAAAAGGTTTCAAATATTTTGTGTAAATTTTCTGGTGAAATACCAGAACCGTTGTCTGCAATTCTTACGATCGCCCAATTATTTTGATAGCATTCTGTGATAATAGTAATTTCAGGTAAAAACTGTGGATTCTGGGCTACTTTTTCCTCCACAGCATCGATGGCATTGCTTAAAAGATTCATAAATACCTGATAAAGTAAACCTGCATAGCCTGGAATTGTTGGAATTTTTCCATAGTTACGAACAAGGCTAATACCATTTTTCAGGCGATTGTTCAAAATTAATAATGTACTATCTAGACAAGCGTGTAGATCTAATAACTGTGCTTCGCCTTCGTCTAAGCGAGAGAAATCTTTTAAACTATGAACAATTTCTCGCGTGCGTTCAGCGCCAACTTTCATGGAGTTAAAGAGTTTTGGTAAATCTTCTAATAGAAACTCTAAATCAATTTCTTCTGCTAAAGTTTGCAAAGTTGGTGAAGGTTGAGGTACTTCGGCTTGATATGTTTGCAGTAGTGCTAATAAATCGTCAGTATAAGTTTTTGCATGTACGAGATTGCCAGAAATGAAATTTATGGGATTATTAATTTCGTGAGCGACACCAGCCAACATCCGTCCTAAACTAGACATTTTCTCACTTTGAATTAGTCGTGATTGATTCTCAGCTTGTTGTTCTGCTAACAGGTGCTTTACCTGTTGAATCAACTGATTAAGAGAGTTAGCTAATGCACCAACTTCATCCTCTGTAGTTATAGGCGCTTGCAAATCAAAATTGGCTTCTTGGGTAACTCTTTGGGCAATATTTGTAACTGCGTTAATGGGACGGGCGATGATATTACTGGTATAGAAAGCAAGGATAGCTGCGATCGCCATTGACAGCAGTATACTACCAATAATAATCTGAGCTTGGATTAACGCAGCCTTTTCTTGAGCTATGTCAGCGTGCTTTTGATCTTCTTGCACTGTTGTGGCAAACTCAGTTAATTCATGGGCAAATTGATAAAACTTCAAAGCATCCTGACTTTGACTGAATTTCGAGATTAATTGCTGCGCTTTTAATGCTCCCTGTGGCTGCGAACTTAATGGCAAAATTTGTCTAATTAATGACCTCAGTTGCTCAAAATATACATTTATTGAGTTGTCATGCTTGAGCAGCAGCAGGTGTAAATTTCCTTGTGAATGAGTCTGACTAAATTCTTCTGCCTGAGAAACTAATGTTTCAGCTTCGGCCAAATCGGTCTTAAAACTAGATATTCCTCTTAACAAAGCTTGTGGCTGCTGTAAAAAAGGCACTATTTCTTGCTGGTGAATCTGTATTTCTAACAATTCTCCTTGCAAACTACTTAACAAGCTTCTTTCCTCATCTACCAAGACCATTTTTTGTCTAGCTTGTTGAAAATAGCGATCGCCTATTACCAATCCTGCTGTTGTTCCCAAAACTGCAATTCCTAAAGCTAGTCCGTACCCACAAACAATTTTTTGTCGAATACTCAGCTGGTGAAATACTTGTTTAACCCAGTTAGAGTATTTTAATTTAGGTGTGGCAGTCATGGTATAACTCGCTGTTGAATTAACTTAGAACTAGGGAGTAGCAAGCCAAAAAGAAAAAGATAAGCGTCGGCTTTTGCAGAGTAATCCGGTGATTGAAAGCAAAAATTATACAAAATTCGCTCTTAGTTTATCAGAGGTTGCTTTTTTGTACCCTGGTTAAAAATACTGAAACTATGAAGTAGAGATGTATAACTGTTATAGGTGTCAACTTAAGAAATGATTTATAAAGTAAACCTTAAATTGTATGGTGCGTTATAGCAACGCTTAACGCACCATGTTTCTCGGTGCCCTGCGGCTGATTCTTACTCTCTTAAACTCTCAAATCCTTGCATAGCCGTAACACACCCTACCTTAATATTTACTCAGAAGGTCAAACTTGAACCTCAGAAGGTCAAACTTGAGCCTCAAAAGGTCAAACTTGAACCTCAGAAGGTCAAACTTGAACCTCAGAAGGTCAAACTTGAGCTTCTGAGGATGTCAGGACTTACGCAAAAGATAACGAAAGTAGCGGTAATACCCTGCGGGTTCGCTCTTAGCGTTGTCGCAGAGTAGCCGCTCCGCGTCTACATGAATTACCGCTACGCCAGAATAAGGTTTTCAGTCACATATTGCGTAAGTTCTGGATGTTTGAAAAGCCCTCTTCCTGGTAGGAAAACGTTGCTTGAATCACCCTACTTAAAATTTACTTAATTAATGGTTTCTTATTCAAATGCTTGTTCTAATTGTTCGGGAGTGAGAGATTGAATTAAACTTAAAGGTAGCGGTTGCTGACTAATTGTATTAGCGTAATCTGTACTCAAATATGATACGTAAGTCGATTGTTGGGCTATATAAGTTTCAAAAAAGGAAACACTCAAAACGTTAACATAACGACGTGCTACGGCTTGACCATAACCGATTACTTGTGTAGGTATAGGCACGGTTGGATTTGATGGTTCTACAATAGTTGAAAAGTGTGTAGCGCCATTGATGAGTGCTAAATACTTGTTTGGAGTTGTTAACCAAGTAAAAGGCTGAATTTGTTCTACTAAAGCCGGAGCAACCGTATCAGCACTACCAGATACAATCATTACTGGAATTTTTATTTGGCTGAGACTAGCTTTTCCAAAAATACTGCTGTCAATTGGGTTAATGGCGATCGCAGCTTTTATCCTAGCATCTGATAAATTATATTTAGCATTTGGTAAATTCAGTGCTAAACACTGAAGTAAAAGCGAAATATTTAACGTATTTTCTAAAGCTGGACAATCAGCTTTAAGTTGCTCAAAATTAATTGGTGCGCCTGCTAAAGCTAATGCTGTGTATCCACCAAATGATTGCCCAATTACACCAACTTGTTCTAAATTTAAACGTCCCTGAAATGTTGGATTAGACTTTGATAAAGTAGTGAGTTCATCGAGTAAGAATTTAACATCTAAAGGTCTATCGATTAGTTCTCTCGGATTAGTTACTTTATCTGCCGTACCTGCAAATAAGGCTTGCAGTTGTTTGGAATCACTGCCAGGATGTTCTGGAACAGCAACCACAAAACCATAAGAAGCAAGATGTTCGGCTAGATAGGCAAAGCTTGTTCTGTCAGAACCAAGTCCGTGGGAAATGACAATTATCGGACGAGGAGTTTGAGCAATTGGTAAGTAAATATCAGCCGGGAATTGCCTAATACGCGATAAGTCATTAAGAATGATAGTTTGCTTTGAAAAAGTAAAACTACCAGTTTTTCCTAAGTCCAATGGAACAGTATTCAGTGTAGAAGCGTTAGTTGTTTTTTGTTGGGATTCTTGGTTAATCAGTGCTACTGCATTTTGAGTATGATTAACTAAATTTTGTAGTGCTTCTGCTATTGCCAAACTCCGGTTTAAGTTAATTGAAATTGACCTGGACGGAAACTTGCGTAATATATTTAGAAGTGTAAAATCTTTTTGATTTGCAGCTGATAAAATCAATGAAGCGCGAATTGCATAAAACCCTGATATATTAGATTCTGTCTGAATAACTTTTCCTAAATTATCTAATAATCTTTCACCAATTGGTGTATAAAGAAACTGCGAAACTTGTACTTGACTTAAAGGAATTGGAGTTGTTAAAGCTTTTCGTAGTTGAGTTAGCTGCTTTTGTCCAACATACTTTCTATATGCAGCCAAATCTTGGTCTACTTTACCAGTTCTCACATAAGTTTCAAGCGAACTAATTGGAATAGACTCTTCTAAAAGACCGTAGTTAAATTTGAGCCGTTCTGCACCAAAAGCAGGATAAGCTGTTAGGATAGGCAGTAACCCGATGCTAAAAACTTTCAAAGCTATTTTTCGCCAAACAATTTGTCGATCTAAAAGGTTAGTCAAGTCGCTTCGCTCCAATTCAAAATTCAAAACTTGTACTGAGCTTGTCGAAGTATTCAAAATTAAATAAAATTAGTGGCGAGTTCAAGCTACCACTAACATGCAAAAACATCAGCAAGGTAGGGAACTTGCTGATAGAAAATGTTCGGTTCATAAGATAGTCTTGAGCAAGGCTTTAGACATTAGCCAAAGTTGCTCCTGGCACTAACTCCACCTTCACCCAACCTGGTTGTCTTCTATCGAACGCTTTATATGCATCAATAACTGACATTAGCGGTTCAAATTGAGTTAAAACTTTTGTCGGATCTACTGTACCATTGCGAACCAAATCTACCAACCTGGGAATATATTTGCGGTGATTACAATTACCCATGTTAATTGTTAAATTCTTGTTCATCGCCGTGCCGATGGGGAAGAAATTATGCGTTGGAGGATAAACTCCAATAATTGAGAGCGTACCAGCTTTTGCTAATGCTTGAACTGCCCACTCTAATGCTTGAGAAGGAGCATTTCCTGGATGCCAATTGCCGTTTTGCGGATTAGTTTTAGGGGCAATTTGTTGTAACTGCTGCTGAAATTGTTGTGCTTCTTGTTGAGCTTTTTCGGCTGCTGGCCCGCTATCAGGAGCATTAGCATCTACACCAACAGCTTCAATTACCCTATCTACACCAATTCCTCCAGTCAGTTCGCGGATAGCTTCAATTGGATCTTCGGCATTGTAATCAATGACTTCTGCACCTAAATCGCGTGCCATTTCTAAGCGCGAGGGAATCGTATCCACGGCAATAATGCGTCCTGCACCGAACAATCTAGCGCTGACAATAGCAAACTGTCCAACAGGGCCGCAACCAAATATGGCGACTGTATCTCCTGGTGTAATCTCTGCAATATCCGCTCCAAAATATGCCGTCGGGAAGATGTCAGATAAAAGAATTGCTTGGTCGTCTGTGACTTCTTTTGGTAGTTTGACTAACCCTGCATTGGCATAAGGAATCCGAGCGTATTCAGCTTGCAATCCATCAAAGGGGCCAGATGCTTCTGGGCCGCCAAAAAAGGCTGTCCCGGCGTTATGTCCCTGAGGATTAGCGTTATCACATTGAGCGTGATATCCTGTTCGGCAGTAAGAACAATAGCCGCAGGCAATTGTTGAGGGAATGACAACGCGATCGCCTACTTTCAAATTCCGCACATTAGAACCAATTTCTTCAACAATACCAACACCTTCATGTCCTAAAATCGTACCGGGTTTCATGCCTGTAAATGTTCCCCGGATCATGTGTAAATCTGTGCCACAAATTGCACTAGAAGTTAGTTTAATAATGGCATCTGTCGGCTCTTTAATTTTTGGTTCTGGTACGTTATCTAATCGAATGTCTCCAATTCCATGAAAAACTACTGCTTTCATTGTCAATACTCCTAAGTTTTCGGGTTTATATCTCCCAACAAAACTGGTAGCTGGCAAGTTTAGCTACTACAAAAAATAGAGAAATATTTCTGCGCTAGAGGAGGAATACTTTTACCAGAATTAAACTTGTTAATAGATATCTTTATAAAGATGATTGATGTTTATTTCTGGCTAAATGACATATGCACTTAGATACTATAGTATCGATATTGCTATGGTTTCCTATCGACCTCTAGAAAGATATAAATTCTCAAAACTGTGAGTAATGTCAGGTGGAGAAACTGAAAGTAAGAGATCATTTATAAAGTAAACCTTAAATTGTAGTGGCGTGGCAAGCTTAAAATAGTGCATTAGTAAACTCTTGTAGGATGGGCGTCTCGCCCGTCCAGGGCGGGTAGGATGCCCACCCCACAAGAAAATTTCTTGCATCATTTTAATCTTGTCACGCCAATACCTTATTTTTTCTCGGCGCAACCTTCTAAAACCTTATTTCCGAGAATAAAAATTGCCGAGTAAGGATACTCTTTATCTGACATACCGTCGCTACAGGCATCAACTTTTTTGATAATTAAAATATTGTTGCCTTTGCCCTGAAGTCGGTAGACTCGCACCAAATCTGCGGGACGCGCCTCTGCTTTTAAAGGTGCAATATAGGAGAAAGTTTGCTTTTGCACATCGGGTGAAGAGTAAACAATTCCCCTCTTACTCACAAGAACACTCCAAAACGGTTCTGTACCCCTAGCAATGAATTCTTCACTTTTAGTAGTTTGTGCAAATTTCCTATTAATCAAAAATTCATTAGCAGTACTGGGGCTGTTAGCTAATAAACTAGCGCCAAATCCAAGCAAAGCAACACAACAGATGAAAGTTTTCATGTATCGAGTACAACTAATCCTAGCAGGGAATTTCAAAATCAAAATACACTGCTGGCTAGTTTATCTCAATTAAGGTGAATTCGATGTATAGGATTTTGACCTTACCCCCAGCCCCTCTCCTTCAATAAGTCGGGATCTGAGCCTCAGAAGTGGAGATTATTTTAAGCGCTAGTTGGCTCTACATAACCTTGAATATTTTCTGGCTCAAAGGAACGTAGAATACGCGTAGCTTGGCGGGTTAACTCCTCTGTTCCTCTAACCACTATTAAATACTTGCCTGCATTTAAACGATTGCGATATGTCAAAGCATCGCCACTACCTACAGTTAAACCAACTGCACCACCAACGAAATAAGCACCTAAAACACCAGAAGCTGCTCCTAAAAGTCCACCAATAATATGATTGCCGATATCAGCGATCGCTAAAATTTTAATCCCAGTTAGATAATTAAATACATAACCGGCAATAAATCCAAAAGGTATTACCCAATATAATAATCGCTTTGCTCCTTTGCTAGCTTGTTGATTCGGATCGATGAGCTTGTAATCATCAGCACTTTTATAGCCACTTCCCAAAATATCTACTTGGTTTGGAGATAAACCTTCCTTTGTTAATGCAGAATAAGCTGCTTCTGCTTGTGACTTATCTGGTAAAACCGCAATCAGGTAATTCATAGGACAAAATCCAACTATATTGTTTGCAAAATTTATCTGAAAAATCGGCTATCTTCTAATACAAATTCAAAATTAGCAAAGCCATGCTTCAAAAGGATTTTGGGGTTTGAATGTGTTGCTGAATTTTTCAGAATTTGTATAACTGATAGTTACTGATTTTCAATTTATGTTATTTAGTTTTTTATATAGAAAAATCTTACATAACGATTTACCATTTTCAACCTAAGCAACTTAAATTGCACCCACATATGAACTAGGACACCAAACCCCAAGCAATAAAACATCTTTCTAGAGAACCACTTGGAAGAAATACTTTTAATACTTTAGAAGTAACTCTTTTTTTCTTTGTTATTGCACTTTTGATAGAAGCAATTGTTCAAGATATATTTTATCTTTTTTAAGAGTTACTTTATCTCAATATAATTCAAGAATAATGAACCAGAATTGAGTAGAAGGCAGAAGTAAGAAGGCAGATGGCAGAAGGAAAAAGGCTTATCCTATCTAGTTTATGGAGTTCGGCATTTTACATTTAATTGTGTCTACCTATTTATCGATTCTGATTCAATAATTATTCTGAAAAAAACATTTAAATTTTAATGTTAGATTACCTCGCTTTCAGCCTGATAATTTTGTGACTACTAGGCCGATCGCTAACTAATTCTAGTTGTTGTGCTTAGGCAGTTGGAGGGTAAGTCATTGGAAACTTCTAAAATTAATAATTCTGTTCTGGGAAAACTTTCAGGAAAACAAGGGTTGTTGGTAGGTTTGGGGCTGGGTCTGGTTTTAGCTATTGGGGGGATGGCTGTGTTTTCGCGTTTTGGAACTCAGCGATCGGCTACTCCCACTCAAAATGCTCCGGCTGCAAATGCTAGAAACTCTGCATTGCCGGTGAAAGTTCAGCAAGTTAGTACTGCTACCACCGAACAAAGTTCTGATTTTGTCGGAGCCTTAGAAGCGCAGCAAAAAGTCACGCTACAGCCGCAAACTCAAGGACGAATTGAAGCGATTCTCGTGTCTAGCGGTCAGCGAGTCCAGAAGGGAACACCCATCGCATCTTTGAGTTTAGATCAGACTCAGGCAAATGTAGCCAGTTCTATCGCCACCGTCAATGCAGCGCAAGCGGGGTTAAAAACGGCTCAAGCCCAACTGCAACAAGCCCAAGCGGAGCGTACTAAGGAAGCTGCAAACGTCCAACTTCAGCAAACACAATTCAATCGCACCCAACAATTAGTCAGCGAAGGGGCGCAAGCCAGACAGCAATTAGATATTGGCAGAAATAATTTACAAGCTGCGATCGCCGATTTACAAGCCGGAGAAAAAGAAGTTGCCGCTGCTAATGCCGCAGTGCGGCAAGCACAGGCCAATATAAGCGAAGCCCAAGCAGGTACGGCTGCCGCCCAAGTAAATGTTAACCTCAAACGAGTAGTATCACCGATCGCTGGCGTAGTCGGTGAATTTCCTGTAAAACTTGGAGATTACGTCAACACCGGACAAACAATTACCACAATCACCCAAAACGATGCACTGGATTTAAATCTTTCTGTACCTTCAAATAGATCGCAGCAACTGAGAGTTGGATTGCCCGTGCAGCTGCTCAATCCCAACAGCCAACAAGTAATCGGCACGGGTGCGATTAACTATATTTCTCCAACGGTAAGTTCTAACCAGCAATCGATTTTAAGTAAAGCACGCTTTAGCAATTCCCAAGGGCGATTGCGCGATGGGCAATACGTTCAAGCTCGAATAATTTGGAATCGACAACCGGGTGTATTAATTCCTACCGTTGCCATTTCTCGCATCGGGGGGCAAAGTTTTGTCTTCGTCACAGAAAACACAACTGTCAACGGCAAACCGCAGCAAATTGTACATCAGCGTTTAGTGCGCCTGGGTGAGATTCAAGGGCCCAATTATCAAGTCCTCGACGGACTAAAACCCGGCGAAACCATTGTCACCTCTGGCATTCTCAAACTTAGAGAAGGCACGCCCATTCAACCGCAATCCTAAATCCAGGACACTCGCTCATGTCGATCGCGAACAACTTTATCAAACGCCCGGTTTTAACTACCGTTTGTTCTTTAGTGATTCTGCTTTTGGGAGGCGTGTGTATTCCGCTACTCCCACTCAATTATTTACCAGATATTGCACCGATACGAGTTCAAATCTCAGCAAACTATACTGGCGCGGACGTTTCAACGGTTGAAAGTGCAGTGACGACAACCCTAGAGCGGCAGATTAACGGTGTCGAGGGTATGCAGTACATGACCTCGAACAGTTCCGCAGGTAGCAGCCAAATCTCAGTATATTTTGGGTCAGAAACTGATAAAAATATCGATCAAGTAAACGTGCAAAATCGGATTGCCCGTGCCACACCCCGCTTACCTACGAGCGTGCAACAACTTGGTGTGACCGCGCAAACGGCTTCCACCAGTATTTTGTTGGTGTATACGTTTTATGCAGAAAATAATGAATACGACCCACTGTTTATCAGTAACTATATTGACCTGAATTTGCGCGACCAACTCCTGCGAACGCCGGGAGTCGGCGATTTAACGATTTTTGGTGAAAAACGCTACGCCATGCGGCTGTGGCTCGATCCCAATGCCTTGGCGAGTCGGCAATTAACCGTAGCAGATGTAGCGACGGCATTGCGATCGCAGAACATTCTGGCAGGGGCAGGAACCTTGGGTCAAGCGCCGATACCCCCCGGTCAAAGCTATGAAATTCCGCTGCGAGTCAACGGTCAGTTCAAAGATGCTTCCGAGTTTGGCAATCTCGTTATTAAAGCCGGGAGTAATGGGGATTTAATCAAACTTCAGGATGTAGGTCGCGCCGAACTCGGCTCGGAGACTTACGCTAGTAATGCGAGAAATAATGGTAAACCTGCCATCGGCTTGGCAATTTATCAGTCGCCAGGAAGTAATGCCCTCGATGTGGCGAGAAACATTGAAGCGCAGATGGACGAGCTGGTGAAAGAGTTTCCGCCGGGATTGAAAACCCAGATTGTTTACGATACCGTTGGGTTTGTGCAAGCATCCCTCGAAGAAGTAGTGAAAACTTTAGTCGAAGCGATCGCTTTGGTTGTGTTGGTGATTTTTCTGTTTCTCCAAGACTGGCGAGCCACAATTATTCCCATCGTTGCGATTCCGGTTTCGCTGATTGGGGCATTAGCATTTGCTTACGTATTTGGATTTTCACTCAATAATTTAACTTTATTTGGGTTGATCTTAGCCACCGGATTAGTGGTTGATGACGCGATTATCGTTGTCGAAGCGATCGCCGCCAAAATTGAACAGGGAGTTAGACCCCTGCAAGCCTCCTTTGAAGCAATGGAGGAACTGACGGGAGCCGTAGTTGCAACATCGCTGGTGTTGATGGCGGTGTTTCTTCCGGTGGCATTTTTTCCAGGTTCCACCGGAAAAATGTATCAGCAATTCGCCTTAGTAATTGCATTTTCCATCGCCATCTCGACATTTAACGCGCTTTCCTTCAGTCCAAGTATGGCTGCGATTTTACTGCGCCCGCCAAAACCCAAACGCGGCCCCTTGGGCTGGTTTTTCAATAAATTTAATCAGATACAGCAATGGATTATTCAACGGTTTATTGCGATCGTCAAATTTCTGATTCGCCTGCGTTACGCTGTCGTGGCATTGTTTGTGGTGGGTTTAGCCGCAACTTACTTCATGTTTACCCAAGTACCCACAGGATTTGTTCCCAGTGAAGACCAAGGTATTGTGTTGGGCATCATTCAAGCTCCCGATGGGGTTTCCCTTGGTTATACCGATGGAGCGATCGCAAAACTCGAACAAATTCTGGCAAAAGAACCAGAAATTGATAACGTTTTCGCAACTTCAGGATTTGGGTTTGCAGGTAGTGGCTCGAATCGCGGCGTGTTTTTTGCCAAGCTCAAACCTTGGGAAGAACGTACTCAACCCAATCAAAGCGCGACGGCAATCTTAGGGCGAATCAATGGCGCATTTGCAACAATTCCAGAAGCCATTATCACCGCAGTCAGCCCACCACCAATTCAAGGCTTTAGTACCTTAGGCGGATTTGAGTTACAACTAGAAGACCGCACCAACGGGCGATTGACAATCGATGATTTTTTTGCAACTGCCCAAGCCGTAATCGCCCAAGCGAACCAACAACCAGCCCTGAGTGGCGGCGTGTTTACCCAGTTTACCGCCAGCACACCCCAGTTTCAAATCGACTTCGATCGCGATCGCCTACAAGCACTCAACGTCGATTTTCAGCAAGCTGTAAACACACTCTCAGCCGCCATTGGTTCGCAGTATGTGAATGATTTTACCCTCGGACAGCAAAGCTATCGCGTTTATGTCCAGGCAGAGGGCGACTATCGGCAATCGCCAAATGATATTCGTCAATTGTATGTGCGATCGGCAAACAACCAAATGGTGCGATTGAGCGAGGTGGCAACACTTACGCCCATTACAGGGCCAGCCGTCATTTCCCACTACAACGGCTTCCGGGCTATCAGCATTCAAGGTAGAGAAGCACAAGGTTACAGTAGCGGTCAAGCAATTCAAGCAATGCAGCAAGCGGTGAGTGCAGCAACAATACCAGGCGTTGGTAGTGACTGGATAGGAACTGCCCGCGAAGAATTAGCCGCAGGTAACTTGGGGATTCTGATTTTTGGCTTCGGAATCGTGATGGTATTTCTCACCCTTTCGGCTCAGTATGAAAGTTATGTTGACCCTGCGATTATTTTGTTAACCGTACCGTTAGCATTGTTAGGTGCGTTGAGTGCCTTGTCTTTGCGGGGTTTAGTGAACGATGTCTACGCCAACGTCGCATTAGTAATGTTAATCGGGCTTGCCTCGAAAAACGCGATTTTGATTGTCGAATTTGCTAACCAAGCCCTTGAACAAGGGATGACAATTCCAAAGGCAGCTTTAACCGCCGCCCAAGAGCGATTTCGACCGATTGTCATGACATCAAGTGCCTCATTGCTGGGATTCTTCCCCCTTGTCATCGCCTCAGGAGCCGGTTCTGCCTCGCGCTGGTCGTTGGGAACGGCGTTGTTTGGGGGGCTACTCGTGTCCACAATCTTGAGTTTGCTCATCGTTCCAGTGCTGTACGTAATCATCAAAAACTTAGAAGAACGCTTCTTAAAGCGCAAACCTTCTACTCACTCTGAGTCACCTTCCCCAGATGGACGAGCAACAGCGATATATGCGACGAATCCACAAGCTAAATCACCTGTGACCATAACGCAAAATAACGACGATAACGCATCTAATGATTCAAAGCATTGAAAAAGAATGCAAAATTCGGCGTTGCTGATTTCATGTATGAAAACGATTGTGCATGATATCAAAATCCTGTAGAGACTAGCAATTGCAACGTCTCTACATCTGGATTCATACCGCAATTCAGCAACGCCCAAAATTCAGAATAGACTACTCGGTTAAGAATTCAGGACTTACGCAATATGTGAGTGAAAACCTTATTCAAGCGTTGCGGTAATTCATGAATTACCGCTACTTTCGTTATTTTTTGCGTAAGTCCTGACTAAATTATCGTAAGGGCACAACATTGTTGTGCCCCTACTGTGGTCTATTCAACTGCAAATTGCTGTAAGAGACTCTTTCTTTGCCCCCCAATTTATCGGGGGGTTGGGGGGATCTAAGACTTTGAAAACACGCCCTAGAGGGGATTGAGGTTTCAGCCTTCAGTGCGTAAGTCCTATTTGATATTACAAGAGGTAAAAATTAAGGCGCGAGTTTGTAAGTTACAAAGATAATCAAAATATACTCGCATGAATCTAGCGGGAATATTGAGCATCGGAGCAAAGCAAATGAACGCCAAACTAATCACTTTTTCTGGCATCGTCACCGCATTTTTAGGTGCAGGAATAGGTTTTGTTGTTGCTCATTTACTTCCTTGTCCGTACACAAGCCAAATCTATAAAGATTTGGATCGAAAATACGCCATTGTTGGTGCAGTTGCTGGCTTGCTGATTGGTTCAAGCCAGGAAATGATTCGAGAACTCAAGCAAGAACGCGACGCAGAAGAAGACTTGTTGCAGGATCTTGATAAAGCCATTCGCTCAAATACTAACAAAGAAAATCGCTAATTCTCTTACCAGCCCCAACGGAGAAGGTTAATTTTTGCTCTTCGATGCAACTAAAGGTGCAAGTCGATGCAACAAAGGTGCAAGGCGATGTAACAAAGGTGCAGGTCGATGCAACAAAGGTGCAGGTCGATGCAACAAAGGTGCAAGTCGATGCAACAAAGGTGCAAGCCGATGCAACAAAGGTGCAAGCCGATGCAACAAAGGTGCAAGTGTTGTAGGGTGTGTTATCGCGCCAGCGTAACGCACCGCCAAAGATTTACGGTGCGTTAGGACTGTCGCAATACTTGTCGGTTAAGGGGAAAAGGGGAAGGGGAAAGGGGAAAGAAAAAACCTTTAACCTTTACCCTTTAACCTTTTCCCAAAACCCAATTCCGAGTTAAAAATGCTTAACCGAGCAGTATTGAGGACTGTCGTCCATAACGCACCCTACCTTTCCTCAAATCTTTTATAGATAGGGTTTTTTCGACTTGTGTGTACACCGTAGCCGATGCCTTGGGGAGGGGTTGGAAGTGGGGTAAAACGCTTATGGGATAAGTATTTGAGCTTAAGTTGACACCTATGCACAGATGTAAAGCCCCTACCCGCGTACTTCATTTACCTGAAAAACGCTCTAATTTGTACAGTGAGTAAGAAAGGTACAAAAAGTAGGAGAAAGTCATAAATGAATAAATCGGTTTCTCGGTTAGAGGTTAGAAATATTAGTAAATCGTATTCTGGTTTTGTGGCAAATCATCAGGTAAACTTAGCAATTCAGCCAGGAGAAATTCATGGACTTTTAGGGGAAAATGGAGCCGGTAAGACTACTTTAATGAAAATTATCTATGGCTTGGTGCGTGCGGATAGCGGCGAAATTTTTTGGGAAGGGCGACAGGTTAATATTAATAGTCCAGAGTCGGCCATATCTCTGTTAATTGGAATGGTATTTCAGCACTTTAATTTATTTGAAACGCTGACTGTTACGGAAAATATCGCCCTGACGCTACCTCGTAGTGAAAAATGGGATTTATCACGAGTTGCTAAAAGAATTATCACTCTATCGGCAGCATACGAACTAAATATAGACTGCGATCGCCCCGTTCATACTCTTTCAGTTGGCGAAAAACAGCGCCTAGAAATTCTCCGGTGTTTATACCACCGTGCAAAATTGCTGATTTTAGATGAACCAACGGCAGTTCTCACTCCTCAAGAAACAGAAAGGCTCTTCGCTACTTTAAGGCAAATCGCCTCTGATGGTTGCAGTATTTTATTCAGCAGTCACAAGTTATTAGAAATGCAATCTCTGTGCAGCCATGCTACAGTTCTGCGTCAAGGTCGAGTCGTTGCCAATTGTAACCCCAAAGCAGAAACACCAGCGAATCTGGTCAGGATGATGATTGGTGATGTGTTAGGGAATGGGGCATTGGGCATCGGGCATGGTAGGAAAGAAGAATTACTTTCTTCCTCATCTCCCCATCTTCCCACCTCCCCATCTCCCTCCTTTCCCTCACAACAACCACCAGGCCCGGTTTGCTTACTGGTTAAGGATTTACATCTTAAACCCCAAAATCCTTACGGTACAATCTTGCACAACATTAATATGGAAATTCACACTGGCGAAATCGTAGGTATTGCCGGAGTGGCAGGGAACGGACAAACAGAATTACTATCAGCTTTGAGTGGTGAAATCATCTCTCCTCAGGCAGAAATGATTATGCTAGGTGAAATGCCCATAGGTAAAAGAAATGTTACTCAACGTCGCCGCTTGGGATTGGGATATGTTCCAGAAGAACGTTTAGAAAAAAGTGTAGTGCCAAGTTTAAGTTTAGTCGAAAATGCTTTGCTCACAGCCCACGGGCAGGGGTTGTTACGTCGGGGAATAATTCGCTTTGGCAAGTTAAAAACCTGGACTCAACGAATTTGCGATGCTTTCAATGTCGATCGAGTAGGGGTAAATTCTGTTGCTGCTACTTTATCGGGGGGGAACTTGCAAAAGTTTATTATGGGGCGGGAGATATCCCAAAATCCAGCAGTATTGATTGCAGCGCATCCAAGTTGGGGCGTAGATGTGAAGGCCACTGCTAAAATTCATGAAGCATTGATTGAAATGCGAGATACAGGTGCAGCAGTGCTAATAATTTCTGAAGATTTGGACGAATTGTTTGCATTGTGCGATCGCATTGCTGCAATCTATAAAGGACAACTTTCTCCTCTCAAGCCAATTGTACATACTAACCGCGATGAAATTGGTAGTTGGATGGGAGGAATTGGGTTTAATTGAAGGAGGCAGGAGGCAGGAGGCAGGGGGAATAATGGCGACATTCACTTGAGGTTGTGGGAGCGATCGCGCTATTACTTTTTCTAACGTTGCTCAATCATGGGATGAAACCCGATCTATTGAAATCTTAAACTCCTTATTCTCTCTGCGCCTCTGCGCCTCTGCGTGCGATAAATCATCCCGCAATTACACAACGCCGTTTTTCTTTCTTGCTCTATGCCGAGCTGCTGCTTTCTCCACTTATAACAGCAGATGTAATTAAATGTGCCAAACGTAAAGCTTCTGGCACTTTGCCACAGTCAGTTAAGCGGTGAAGCACCTTGGCTACTACAGCAGCTTCTTCGCCGACAACTTGAAAGAAAAACGGTGAATAATCGTAAATCGCCCCAGCAAACTGTAAAAGTTTCTGTCGCTGTTGGAAGTCTGGCAGACGACTCATCGCTTCTTCAACAGCAGCTAAATCGGGTTGGCGGCGCATCACAGTAACGCAGGGTAATTGCAGGCGATTGGCTAATTCTGGAAGATTGACGAGGTTAAACCCGCCAAATGCAATTCCATCTAATAGTAAGATATGTAGTTGTGGTAAAAATTTCCTTCCTATCAACAACTTGCAGATGACTTCCGTCGCATCGAAACCATCTTGTTGTACTTGTCCCCACACCATACCTTCAAATCGAGTTCCTGCACACACTATCCCAGCTATAGATACATTGCCACCAGCACCCCGAATAAAAGGCGCATCATCGAAGCCAATAACGCGAATAGTACGATTGAGTTTCAGTAGAGATTCAAGTTTCATTAAGCTGTTGTTTGGAGGCTAAGTCTTTTGAGCATCAGGCGAACAAAACAAAAAATTAACCCTGGTGATGGTATGAGCAAGAGTTATTTCAAAATTTTTGACTAATGGACTACCAAATAAAAAATATACAATTTTTCTTGTGGGGTGGGCGTCTCGCCCGCCTGTAGAAAAGGGCGGACAAGATGTCCACCCCACAAGACTGAATAATTTATTGCTTGGTAATCCCTAAATTACACTTTGCCATCGATGAGTTGCTTCTTTCTTAAAAAGTAACAACTATACTTATTTTTGAAGGTTCATCGCTTTGAATCCATGCGTCCTCGCCAGAACATTTCGGAAATATTTTCGACTTTCATCCAATTTGAAGCCGATCGCTTCAACTGTTGGATATATGATGCCAAACTACGGCGCAGTATCCAAAATCGCTTGGTACAGATATCAGAAACAAAAAACTCAGAAAATTTTTGGGCAATTTACTGGCATAAGAACTGGCAAAATCAGCCCAACTCTTTAGCTGAAGCACATCTATCGGCTTATTTGCAAGAAACCTGTTATTGGTCAGCACAACGGACGATTCCCCAAATTCGTAGCGTCCAGTGTACCTTGTTTGACTGTTTTCAAATAGCGATCGCAGAAGTACCAAAAATCCTCAAAGCTTGCGATCCCGACCAAAAAGCTACCTTGAAAAGCTACAGCAATGTGGCTTTTGGCAATGTAATTCGTGATGCTTTGCGCCAAAAACAAGAAATAGATTTTTGTAACGATTGGGCGTTGCTACTAAAATTGAGTCGTAAGCGACTACAGGAATCTTTACAAAATGCTGGGCTAACAGATGAAACTATTGCTTGTTACTTGTTAGCTTGGAAATCTTTTACAGATGGTTATATCCTGGGCAAATCGCCAGGAGTGCGGAAGTTGCAAAGACCCGATGGAGATACTTGGGAAGCAATTGCTCAACTCTACAACCGCGATCGCTTAATGCAACTTAACCCCCCAGGCACAGAAGCCAACGCCCAAACTCTAGAAAAATGGCTGCTGTTATCTGCAAAATACGCACGTTCTTATTTATATCCTGTGGTTTCTTCACTCAACGCGCCGAAAACAGGTCAAGCAGATAGCGAATTACAAGACGATTTACCAGACACTACTCAAAATGAATCTTTATTAGCAGATTTAATCGCCACAGAAGAAGCAGATATTCAAAAAAATCAACAACAAGAAATCCAAAATTTATTAATTACTACGTTGGCAAAACTGCCTCTCCAATCACAAGAATTGCTGAAATTATACTATCAACAAGGACTGACTCAACAACAAATCGCAAAACAACAGCAAGTCCAGCAATATCAAGTATCGCGGCAATTAGCGAAAGCTAGAGAATCTTTATTACTGGCGATCGCCAAATGGAGTCAAGAAACAATGCATATTTCTCCGACTTCCAACGTGGTTAAACATATTAGTGCAGTATTAGAGGAATGGTTACAGAATTATTTCAGTAATTTGCAACCTCAGCCCTCAAAGGAGCAGTAGTTATGTCATCATTTTGTGTTCCGCCGACTCAACTGTGGTTAGAGGTATCTCCTGAAGTTCAAAATCAATCTTGGCAGCAAAGCCAATCTAGCGTTAGTCCCCGTAGCCGTTGGAATGTTTTTCTCAATCAAGTATGCGTTAGTACTTTTTTGCCTTGGTTGCAAGCAGAATACGTACCAGAAGCTACTATTGATACATTGCCAATAATTTGGGAACTAGTCAATGGCACTGCTATAAATCTTGATACAAAACGCTTGATTTTAATTCCAGATAAAAGCCTAGAAACTAGAGAATTTTCTGTACCGCAAGAATGGATAGATATTCCTCAATGGGCCGGAGATTATTATTTAGCTGTACAAGTTAATCCCGATGGGGAGTGGATGAGAATTTGGGGTTATACTACCCACGAGCAATTAAAAAATCAAGGTAGTTACGATTCTCAAGAACGGACTTATTCTTTAGATGCTACTCAGATGATTGAAGATTTAAATGTACTTTGGGTAGTACGTCAACTATATCCTGAAGAACAAACACAAACATCTCTGGCTCCTTTGCCTGTTTTATCAGCTACTCAAGTAGAAAATCTCTGGCAAAGATTAACAAGTCCAACAATTACTAATCCTCGCTTGCAATTGGCCTTTGAAATTTGGGGAGCCTTGTTAAACAGCGAAGATTGGGCGCAAAGATTCACACAGAAACCAGCGCTTGTTAACTTGCGTCAGTGGTTCCAAAATATAGTTGCAGATAGCTGGCAAACAATAGAAACCTACTTGGGTACGCAGCCAGATTTCGCCTTTAGCTTTCGTCAGGTTGCTGATGCAGCAGAGCGATCGATCCAACGAGTTAAGGAAATTGAGTTACCAAATAATCAAGCTGTAGTTTTAATGTTGACATTGACAGCAGAAATAGATGGTAGAGTAGGAATTCGCGGTCAACTATATCCTAAAGAACGCAATTTATTTTTACCTAGAAATATTAGTTTGGCGTTGATTTCTGCTTCCGGAGAAATTGTCCAATCAGTGCAAGCAAGAGAAACAGATAACTCAATTCAACTCAAACGATTTAAATGTCCGCAAAATACGCGCTTTAGTCTTCAGGTTGTTTTAGATGATTTCAATTTTATGGAGGAGTTTGAAAGTTAATAGTTGGGCATTGGGAAAGGGAAAGGGGTATGGTTCGACAAGCTCACCAACCGGGGAAAAGGGGAAAGATTAAATTTATTCCTTTTCCCTTTAACCTTTAACCTTTTCCCCTGCCTCCCCTGCCCCAGTCCCCAGTCCCCAGTCCCCAGCCATGAGTAAACAAATCGTCCTCAACTTAGGAAAAGGAAACTTACACCAAGGCTTTCCCACGGTTATTGCTCAACTTTGGCAAACGGACACTCCTACTCCCATGCAATTTACAGGTGGATTGCCTGCTGCACCACAATTGGAGCATCTTTATCAACGTTGGCAACAAATGTATACAGCTTTGTATGCTAGTTTGGGTTGGCGTAGTGGCAACATTGCAGACTTTGAAATTGATGAGGAAGATGTTACCCATATTTCCCAAACAGAGTTTGACAACCTCTGCCAAGAATTACAAGAAAGTTTAAATACCTGGCTCAATAGTTCGCTGTTTCTCAATATTGACCGGAAACTACGTACTCAACTCTCACCAAAAGAAGAAATTCGTTGCATAATTACTGCCGAATCGCCGCAGGTTTTAAAGCTTCCTTGGTGTTTGTGGCATTTTTTTAGCGATTATCCACAGGCTGAAATTGCCCTGAGTCCGCCAGAATATGCTCGTGTGAAGACAAATCTTCAAAAGAGTAAAGGTAAAGTTAGGATTTTAGCAATTTTAGGCGATCGCCACGGCATCGATCTCGAAAAAGACCAAAATTTACTGCGACAATTACCTAATGCCGAACTCAAGTTTTTAGTTGAACCCAACCGTTCCCAACTCACAGAACAGTTATGGGAGTCAGGCTGGGACATTCTTTTTTTTGCAGGACATAGTTCCAGCCAAGGAAAAGGGCGAATACTGCTCAATTCTGGAGAAAGTTTAACCATTGACCAATTAAAGTATGGTTTACAAAAGGCGATCGCTCAAGGGTTGCAGCTGGCAATTTTTAACTCTTGTGATGGTTTGGGATTAGCCCAAGATTTAGCCGATTTGCATTTACCCCAGGTAATTGTCATGCGCGAACCCGTACCAGACCGGGTGGCGCAGGAATTTTTGAAGCACTTTTTGACACTTTTTTCAGGAGGCAAAACTTTATATGCAGCCGTCAGGGAGGCAAGGGAAAGATTACAATCTCTAGAAGATAATTTTCCCTGCGCGACTTGGCTACCTGTGATTTGTCAAAATCCAGCAGAAATTTCCCTCACCTGGCAGGATTTCTGCGGTGGTCGGTTGGGTTTATATCTACCGCGTCCCAATTTCAAGCAGTTACCAGCAGTTTTTTTAAATAGCTTCAGCGTTACTTTAATTATCGTATTAATACGGTTATTCGGCGGGCTGCAAACCCTAGAACTAGAAGCCTTCGACAGGTTAATGCAACTGCGACCAAAAGAACAGCCAGACTCACGGCTTTTAGTAATAACTATTACCGACCAAGATATTCAAGCACAGGGACAGGAACCGCGCCAAGGCTCTTTATCTGACAAGTATCTCAATCTCCTGCTAGCGAAACTAGAACAATATCAGCCAGTGGCTATCGGTCTAGATATATACCGGGATTTTCCAGTAAGTAACGATCGGGCGGAACTAGCCAAGCGGATGCAAAAAAGCGATCGCTTAATTGCAATTTGTAAACGCGCTGACCCCAAATACGACCCCGCAGGTATTTCACCCCCGCCGGAAATACCAGAAGCACGGCTAGGTTTTAGCGATTTTGTTGAAGACAACGATGGCGTACTGCGTCGCCATTTGTTGGCGATGACTCCCAACCCGATTTCGTCAAGTTGTACTGCGGCTTCTGCTTTTAGCGTGCAGCTAGCATTTGTTTATTTAAAACAACAGGGAATTACAGCCAAATTTACCGAAAATTGGGATTTGCAGCTGGGAAATAAAATTTTTCCACGCTTACAAAATCGAACTGGCGGTTATCAGTCCATAGATGACCAAGGTAGTCAGATTTTACTAAATTACCGTTTTTCGCCCTCCGTGCAAGCGATCGCACCTCAAGTTACCCTCAGCCAAGTCTTGAACGGACAAGTTAACCCAAATGCCCTAAAAAACCGGATTATTCTGATTGGCGTCACCAGTAACAGTAGTAGCGATTACTGGTATACACCAGATGGAAAAAACCCTTCAGAAATTATCCCAGGCGTAATTATCCAGGCGCAGATGGTGAGCGAAATACTCAGTGCTGCTTTAGACCAAAGACCCTTGTTATGGGTTTGGAGCCAATGGGCTGATATTTGCTGGATTTCGGGTTGGTCTTTGACAGGTGGTTTGCTGGCTTGGTATGTTCGTAAAACAGCTTATCTCAGTATTGCTATAACCGCAGCATGGGTTATTCTGTTTGGACTTTGCTTAATCGTATTGACTCAAGGCGTCTGGATACCTTTAGTACCACCGATGATTTCTTTGCTACTTAGTAGTACTATATTCATCTTTATTAGCAAAAAATTCCAGAAATTATAGGCAAGCGAAGTGTAGTAATAAATTAGGTGTTAATCTTCAAAAATTAAAAATCCTAATAAGTTACTTTGGCGATCGCTAATTAATTTCTACTATGAAAAAGGTACTTTGGTTTCACACTACCACCCCGATCTTTGCGCTTACCTTGAGTATTTTTAGCACATCTGCTAATTGGCATGTACAAGCTCAAACCGTAACACCTACAAGCAAAATCACCTATGTTGCACCAACAGCACAGGAAAAGCCAGGAGAACCCACAGGAAGGCGTAGAGGTGGAGGTAGCCGTGGTTCCTGTAAGCAGTATGAAAATCTGACAGCTTTAGTACCCATAAATAAGATAGGAAATAAAGATTTAGTATGGGGACAATCAACATCTCAAACCCCAACATTTTGGTTTTTTGTACCCGATAAATTAACTCCTCAAGTTCCTGTTGAGTTTGTAATTCAAGACGAAGCAGATAATTACGTTTATCATACAAAATTTAATCCACAAGAAACGCGATCGGGAATTTTTCGCGTACCCGTACAGCCTACAAAACCTTTAGTAGCTGGTAAATCTTATCGTTGGACTTTTTCGATTTATTGCGATCCTAATAAGCCATCTTCTGCTGTTTACGTGCAAGGTTCAATGACACAAGTTGCTCTTAATCCATCATGGCAACAACAACTTACAGCAGCTAAAACACCATTAGAAAAAGCTAGTTTTTTTGCACAACATGGTGTTTGGTATGATGCTTTAACCAGTTTAGGAGAAAGTTTACAAAATACCAAAGACAAAGATCCAAAAATTGTATCAGCTTGGAGCGAGCTACTAAAACAAGTTGATTTATCTCAGGTTGGTACAGATGCGATCGCATCTTGTTGTATTGCTAAATAATACAGCGTTTTGCAACTAAATTAAGTACACCCCTCCCCGTGAGTTCGGGGTGAGTGGGCTATCTTCGGAGGTGGGGTGATTAATTATACTCTGACAAATTTAGCAGAGCATTTAGAACAGATTAATCATGGTAAAAATAACAAGTACTGAAAAACCACTTATTTTCGGGCGCGAACAAGGAACTTTGTAGTATCTTCCCAAACACCTCGATCTGTTGTGAGTTTTTCAATTTCTGCACTGTACTCAGCTTGCCACTGTTCTAATTGCGATTGTGATAATTTTGATAACAGGGGATGAGCTTTAAAATTTATATTAATTGCTATCCAAGATAATTTCTTATCTTTAAGATGGCGATAACGCCCTGACGGTACAGTCTGAATTTCGACATCTCTAAAACCTGCTTGATGAAGCAAATTCTGACATCTTTCTGGTGTGCCTAGTGGTTCGAGAATATACGGTAGCGATACACCTAAAACCCTAGTGCAAATACTTCGATGAAGAGATGCCAAAAAAGCAGTTTCGGGAGGAGAGGTAAATGCAATATATCCTCCTGGTTTTAAGAAGTGATACCACTTTTGCAAAATAGTAGGGATATCAGGAAAAAGTACAAGCGCCTCACAGCAAAAGACAGCATCAAAATTACTATCACTAAAGTTGATATATTCTGCATCTGTCTCAATCAACTCGATATTTTTTAATTTGGCGGCTGCAATCTTAAGTTTTGCTTGATGTAACATTCCAGGAGTCATGTCAACCCCAATCACATGACCTTCTGAACCAACCTTTTGGGCTGCGGGAATTGCAATCAAACCTGTTCCAGTCGCCACATCAAGAATTTTCTGCCCCTGCTGAAGCGGAACAAATTCAAGTAAAAGCTTGGCTTCTAGAGGATGGCGAGTACCTTCCTCACGATCGTAAGTAGTTCTACCACCATAGAATTCTCTTAGTAGCTGCTTGTATTTATTTATATCAGCTATCATTAGATGTCAAATCTTCTACACTTACTTCATAAATAATAATTCTTTTTGTGATGTTAAGTTGCTCGGTAGTGAATCCAACTAACACAGCACAAGCCGCAGTTGCATTAATGTTTACTAACAAGCGATCGCTTTATATTTAGATGGTATTAGTAAATACTACGAGGGTTGGGGAATTTTAAAACACTAACTGAACCGTATTGGATTATAAAAAAGCTTCCTGCCTCTGTGCTTTTCATCTGCCAGCCCTTTTTTCTAAATTTAAAAACCAGCCCTTACTTAGGTGAAGGGCTGGTAACTAATATGATGAACTTGTCAGAATAATTTCTACAGAATTTTAAACAAGCTGCACATCTGTACTAATTGCAAAACCAGCAGGTTTATTCTCAATGGTGGCGAATTGAGTTCCTTGGAAGAACAAAGCACCAGTAGCATCGTTGTAGCTGAAATTGCTGAAGTCACTTGCACCAAAACCAATTTTAGAAATCTGAATCTTGTCACCTTCGACCCTACTGAAGTCTTTAATAATGTCCAAGCCTTCTAACTTCGAGTTAAACACAAATTTATCTGCACCAACACCACCAGTGAGGATATCGTTGCCAGCACCGCCTACTAAAGTATCATTGCCAGCATTACCGATTAAAGTATCATTACCAGTACCGCCGACGAGGTTATCATAGCCAGTTCCACCAGTTAGGTTATCGGCTCCGTCACCACCGAACAGGAAAGTCCAGGAGTTCGATGCTGTTAGCACATCATTACCTGCACCACCCGTGAGGACTGCAAAATTTCCGCCTTGTGCAGTAATGAATTCTACACCAGTGAGGATGTCGATACCTTCGTTACCATTGGTAGTGACATTATCAATAACTTGTAAATCGCCATTGTTCAAGAAAGAGATTGTATAGTCTGTATAATTTCCTTCATAGTTAACGGTATCATAGCCGCTACCGCCGTTGAGGATATCATTGCCAATACCCCCTTTGAGGGTATCATTGCCAGCATCGCCATTGAGTGTATCATTGCCAGCACCGCCTCTGAGGGCATCATTACCAGCACCACCACGCAGGATATCTGCATATTGTGTGCCTGTGATGTCAAATTTTTCAATACCAGTGTAGTTGAGTAATTGACTACCGTTCAGGCGGCTGAAGATGGCATTTTGCTGGTTGTATCCTACATCTACACCAGCACCATTATTCAAATCAGTGTAGTCGGCTATTAACGTATCAACACCTGCACCACCATCTACAAAACCATCTGAATCAATAAAAGTATCATCCCCAGCCTCACCATAAAGATAATCATAGCCAGCACGACCTTCAATTTGATCGTTACCAGCACCACCAAATAGACTATCGCTGTCAGTACCACCACGCAGAACATCTACGTATTGTGTGCCTATGACGTTAAATTTTTCAATATTACTATAACCAAGTACGCCAGTCCCAGTGAGGCGACTGAAGATGACATTTTGTCCCAAATATCCTATATCTATACCAGCACCATTATTCAACTGACTGTAGTTGGCTACTAGCGTGTCAACACCTGCGCCACCATCTACAGAACCATCCGTATCGATTACAGTATCATCACCAGCCTCACCATAAAGATAATCAAAGCCAGCACCACCCTCAATTCGATCGTTAGCAGCACCACCAAACAGACTATCGCTGTCAGTACCACCACGCAGGATATCTGCGTATTGTGTGCCTGTGATATTAAATTTTTCAATGTTGCTATAACCAAGTACGCCAGTCCCAGTGAGGCGACTGAAGATGACATTTTGCCCCAAATATCCTACATCTATACCAGCACCATTATTCAACTGACTGTAGTTGGCTACTAGCGTATCAACACCTGCGCCACCATCTACAGAACCATCTGTATCGATTACAGTATCATCACCAGCCTCACCATAAAGATAATCAAAGCCAGCACCACCCTCAATTTGATCGTTACCACCACCACCAAACAGACTATCGCTGTTAATACCACCACGCAGGACATCTACGTATTGTGTGCCTGTGATATTAAATTTTTCAATGTTACTATAACCAAGTACGCCAGTACCAGTTAGGCGAGCGAAGATGACACTTTGCTGGTTGTATCCTACATCTATACCAGCACCATTATTCAACTGACTGTAGTTGGCTACTAGTGTGTCAACACCTGCACCACCATCTACTGAACCAGATATATTATTTAACGTATCATCGCCGTCATTACCATACAGGTTGTTATTTCCGGCACCGCCATACAAGTTGTCATTTCCAGCACCGCCATACAAGTTATCATTTCCATCATCGCCATAAATTATGTCGTTACCAGCAGCACCAAGCAAATTGTCGTTCCCAGTTCCACCATTAATAGTGTCATTTTGATCTGCACCAGCTAGGTAGTCATCACCGCCTAGTCCGTTGAGTATCCAAGATTCACCATTAAGTCCCAAGAAGGTGTTGTTATTGTTGTCGCCAGTATAAGTTTCCATATTACTTTAAACCTCGTTTTATGTGTGTAATGAAGTCTGGCGTTAGCCTTTGAACTTCTTGCTGAGTTACACGTTGCACTTTTGAGGTTTATGCACTCAAATTAGAACAAAGCCAAAAAAATTTTTTAGCAGCCCATTTACTGGAGTTTATAGCGGTTCCCAAGCAAATGAGGTACAGAAATTTGTAGCGGCGCAAAGTTTTGCGCCCCTATCTTGTGCTTCACGCTTATCGAGAAATGCTATAGAAACGGTATGATATTCAAGAGAGTTGCTATGTTTACACAAATCTTGGAGATTTTGAGCGATCGCATCTCCAACTTAAGATTGTTGATGGCTTGATAGGGGCGATGCCACAATTTTGAACTAACAGACAATATGTGCGATCGTTGGTTAACAAGGCAAGCACTTTGGTTAACAAAGTAAATTATTTTACTACAGCCAATTTCCCAGCAAAACGTAAGCCGCCCAATGCACGGGATGGCGATAATCTGGGTCTTTTAACAGTGAGAGTTGCGCTTGTCGCAAGGCTTCTGCCTTTGTCACTTGCTTAGTCGCTAGCTCTTTATAAAATTCACCAACTAGACGCGCCCCCGATTCGTCATCTAAACTCCAAAGGGAAGCTAAAGTACTGCGTGCGCCTGCTTGAATTGCTACGCCAGCCAGTCCTAAAGCGGCGCGTTTGTCTCCTTCAGCAGTTTCGCAAGCACTGAGAACGAGTAATTCAATTGGTTCAAGTGTAGTTTGCTCTCTGCTGCCAAGCAAGTCTTTTAATTCGTTGAGTTTAATTGGTTTATCCCAAGCCAACACAAAAGTTTCATCAGCATTGGAACTAAATTGACCGTGAGTTGCTAAATGCACCACAGAAAACGGTACTGAGTCAATCTGTTTTCGTAGCGCTGAACTAGTGAATGTCTGATTCAGGAGAACTTCGCTAGGGACTTCTGACTCAATTGTTTTTAATTCGTCGCTAACATTTGGTAAAGAATTAAATCCATGTCGGGCTTCTGTGAGTCCAGCAACTAAGGTTTTGAGCTTGCTTTGGCGCAAAGGACGCGGCCCTAGTAGCTCTAACCCAGGTGTTAGAGCAATACTGTATTTTTCTACCAAATACTGATTACCATCATATAAAGCAGCTATTGGTACATTCCGCAATGCACCATCTAAAACGAAAACCAATGTTTTCACCTGGCTTTGAGCCAATTCTGCTTCTACAGGGCGAATTAACCAGTCGTAAACTTTTGCAGATAATAATTTTCCCTCTGGAGTTGTGAAGGGTTTTTCTAAATTTTCTCTCAGTTGCTCTATAACTTCTTCTACTTCAGGTTGACTTATTTTTGTGACATAGTGGCGTAGTCCCTGCTGAGGTAAACTCAGAATTACTTCTAGTCGGTCTTCTAGAATTATCGGATAAATCACTGCTGCTGCTGACTGTTGAATTTGCTCTATCGGTACTATCTGTCCTTGTAAACAAGCTGAACGAAGAAAATTGTCAAGTTCCGCTAGTTGTAGCGATTCAATGACTTGACGGGCTTGTTTTAACTGTTCCTGACTAGGTTCTGGATTTAACAATAATTGTACGTATTCACGATACACAGGCTCTACAGTTTCCCGGAAGGAAAATTGAATATCACTGTTAATAGCTACTAAATCGCTACGCAGAGATTTTAATGTTGTAAAGGCGACTTCATAAGCTGATGTTGCTTGCTTAATTTCACCTTGGGCTTTTAAAATTCGTCCTAATTGCCATTGCCATTGGTAGGCAATATGTGGAGCATTAATGGCTTGAGCTATTTGCAAAGCTTCCAGCGTGAAATCTTCAGCATTTGACCACTGTTCGGTTTGTTCGTAGAGTCCGCCTAAATAACCCAAAGCATAAGACTGTGCTTGGCGATCGCTTAAATTTTCAGCTTCTTGAATTGCTGTGGCCAGTAGTTTAGCAGATGTAGTGTATTCTTTATTTCCCAGTTTCACCAAACTTTTAGCAAGGTTGATGCGAGAGTAAATTGTTGAGCGACTGGGAGATAGATTAGTGAACTTTGGTTGCAGTTCTAGCGAGAGATTCTCGGCTTTTTTCGTTTGTCCAGTCGCTATTAATAGTTGAAGTTGATTGATTTGAGCTTGAATCTGCGTCATACTGTTTGCAGAGACAATATTTGCAGCCTGTTCGTAGTATGCCAATGCTGCATCTGTATCGCCTTGGGCATAAGCTGTGTTACCCAAGCTGAGTAAAGTGGCGCTCAATTCTGGTTGTGATTTACTCGCGTTTTGTGACAACTCCAAACTTTGTTGCAAAACTCTGCGAGAATCAGCAAAAGCGCCCACAGATTTGAGAACGTTGCCCAAACTACGCAATTCTGTAGTTTTTAACTGTTCGTCTGGTTGATTTTCTAATGTTTGTTCTACTTGTGCTAAGGTTTTACGAGCTTGGAGATAAAGTCCTAGAGATTGTTGGGCTTGAGCTTGATTAATTAAACTACCAATTCTGCCTTGTGTATAGCCTGCTGCGGTGTAGATAGTAGTTGCCTGTTGCCAAGTATTGAGAGCTTGTTCTGCCTTACCTTGGACTAATTGCAAACTTCCTTGAGTGTTGAGTGCTTGGGCAAGGATGAGTTTTGTTTGTGGTGTTGCCTGTTGTGAGTTTTGGATTAAATTCAAGCTAGAACTAATTGTCTCACTTGCTTGCTGCCAGTTTCCCAACTGCTGATAAGCTAGGGAGAGATAATTTAGCACCATAGCTTGAGAAGATGGATTATTTTCTGCTTTGAGTGCCAACTGCCAAATATTTACAGCTTCAGCATAGCGTTGCGCTTGATAAAGTTCTCTACCTTGTTGAATTAAATTGGAGTTCGATAAGTATTGTGTTGATTTTTCTTGTGCAATCAGAGGTTGAACAGAAGAAGCTATAACTTGTCTCAATTCAAGTATGAAAGTTAAACTCACCCCGAATAGCACACAAAGTAGAAAAACTAAACCTTTACGCCAAAATCTCGGTTGTTTTTTTGCCATGCGAGAGTCCAACATTAATTTTGGGCAACGGGACAACTAACAGGTGTGAGTGAGGAGCTGTGAGGGGTAGTAGTGGGAGCTTGAGCTACAAGGGTAATAGTACCATCAGGGTTAGTTACCCATCCTTGAGCTTCAGCGATCGCACTCGATGTTTCTGAAATTAAATTTACCTCTTTTTGAGAACCGTTTACCTTTTCATTGACCAAAGCATAGGGTTGTAAATCTTGCCAGATGGCATCACTGCTAAGTGGCTCAATAGGATTAGGTGGCAAACCACCCCTTCCAGTGACTATAAATTCACTTTGTTGATTGGCTGTTGCTTCGCCCCCAGTTCTACAGGTTTGGGCAATTAGTTGGGAAGCATCTACTATATTTGTAGGTAAATTCACGAGTCCGCGACTGGGGTCGGTATCAGGTTTGTTGATTTCCACAACTCCATTAATGCCGAGTTGGGAACTGGCAGAGATTACACTGTCTGGAGATACAAAAAATCCTTGCACGCGGATATTGATGTTTCCTCCTTGACCTTTGACAGCATTGGCAGTGATTGAGCTATTATTCGCAAGCACTAAGTTATCTGCATTGATAGTCGTGTTACCGCCGTTGGCAGTGCTGTCAATAGTAATATCAGGTTTTGGAAAAGCATTGGCACTAGGGTCAGCGTCACTCTCAATGACAGCATTGTGGTTTAAAAGCACTGTTCCAGCATTAATAATGATATTGCCACCCTGCCCCGATATGCTAGACACACTAATCCTGGCTCTATCATCAACTAACAACAAAGGGGTTGTAATTATTAAATCACCAGCCCCTCCTTTTCCTAGTCCATCAATTTGCAGATAAGTAGGGTAGTCAACTAAAAATGAAACACCAGTCACTGCCACAGATTTTGTGGCAATTATTTCTAATTTACCTCCCTGTCCTTCTCCCCGATTAGAGGCAGAGACAAAAGCTCCATCTTTAATTACCAAGCTTTGGGTTTGGATTTTTAAATTACCACCGAATCCCGTGGCTGTTTGGTCGCTTTGCGTAGTCAAAGCGCTGCTGAAAACATCGCTAGGGTCTACCCCGCTGACTTCCACGGAATCATCGGCAATGACGGTCGTATTTCCGCCATTTCCTGAGCCAAAAGTGCTAGAGCCTATTTGACCACCATCACGCACAATTAACCTTCCTGTAGTGATGGTAAGGTTGCCAGCATTGCCTGTAGAGTTGGGTTGGGCATCAGTATCTAAAAAACCACCTGTAGTATCGTTGCTTCCAGACACTTCCACAGACTCAGAGGCATTGATTGTTATATTACCTGCGTTTCCGGCATTAAAAGTAGAGGTGGAAATATCTGCTGTGTCTTTAACTTTTAATCGCTGGGTAGTAATCTTAATATTTCCAGCATTGCCAGCACCGCCAGTTCTAGCTATTAAACCAGTGGTAAACATACTATCTGCTGACCTACCAATCAGTTCAACGGACTCAGAGGTATTCACTGTTAAATTTCCTCCTGTTGCTGACCCTGTAGTATTGGCATCAAGTTGGGCCTCTGTACTTAAAAACAAGTTTCGTGCTTGCACTTGGATAGCATTACCTCCATTCCCCGCAATACTGGCTCGCGCACCTTGGGAGAGGTTAATATCGCGAAAATTTGTTACACCTGAGTAATTCAAAGCCCAACCATTAACATTTGGGGTAATATTTACTAGGCTGTTTCCAGCAACGCTACCCAATTCGATGCGTCCGGTTTCTGCTGTCAGGTATCCTCCCTCAAAGGTAATATCGCCGCCCACAAGTGCTAAAGTTTTGCCAAGGGGTACTTGTAAACCAACTGTTTTGCTGGTTGTATCAGTGGCGATGGAGCGATTAAAAATAGTTCCTGGCAATGGGCCAAATTGTAATCCCAAAGGTACATTAATAGCTAAAAGCGGCACTGGTTTAGGATTCTTGGCACTAAATACCAAAGCATTGTCAAACACCAAACTATCAGCTGTACTTACTAGAAAAGAACCCCCAATATCTAACCTTGCATTTCTACCAAACAAGATGCCATTGGGGTTAATAAAAAACAGATTGGCATTACCCAAAATTCCCAGAGTTCCCAAAATATTCGAGGGGTTATTACCTGTAACTCGTGTGAGGATATTCTCTATTCCTATGGGATTGGAAAAGTAAACCCGTTGCCCATCACCAATGCTAAATTCGCTAAAACTGTGAAATAGATTTGCTCCTCGGATGGCACCACCATCAATGCGATTCCCTATTGCTCCTTTAACTTCAACACCTTGGATTAAGATTGATGATTCACTGCCCAATGTCCCATCAGCTTCAATTTGAGCTAGGACATAGCTTTCTCCAAAAATCAAAAAACAGGACGCCGAAAGTGCTAATCTAAAAAGTAACAATTTGTTAAAAAAATTAAACAATTTTTTTGTCAAGGATTACTAATTTATTGTTATAAATCATACTACAGCAATCCTAAATTATGATTCAAAGTTGTGTTTAGCAGATAAAAGCTACCTAAGGAATTGCTAAACTCCATACGCCTAGCTGCATTGTAGTCTTGGCATGACTCGCGCACACCACAGAGATTCGATCGATTCTCATCCAATCATGAGGCTTAGGGATGGAACAATAGTGAGAACATGGAAAAACCCTGTTGGTGTTGACCATGTTTTTTTTAGGCGATGGCAAGTAATTTCGCCCATAAATAATTCTCTTGCCCCCTGCCCCCTGCCTCTTGCCTCCTGCCTCCTATCCAATACTTATCCATGTTCTAAAAACAGGTTGCCAATATCAAACAAAAGCTCCATAGTACCTCGATAGCCAACTTTAGTACACTGATTGGCATCTAAACGGTCAAAAATGGGAATACCTTGACGGTAGAGAGGAATTTTTAAACGTTGAGCAAGAGCAACTGCATGAGAATTAGTAATGAGCAAATCAGATCCCACTGCCAGTTGCTCAAAGTCTTCTAAATCACCAATGGTAACACTAGGAATCGGCAGTTTTTCTAACACAGGAGAACGGGTTGTGGTGACTGCGGCATGAATTTGCACTCCCAGCGATTGCAAGAAAGAAACTATTGACCAAAGTAAATCTGGTTCCAGTGCTAAAGCAACTCGCTTGCAACCAAAATAAAAGTGATTCTCTAACATCAAATATTGCAACTGACGGCGCTGATGGCGATATTTCTCTGGTACGCTAACACCACTGATATCCGCCAATGCTTGCAAAAATTTATCTACTGCTACTAGTCCCGTGAGTTCGCTAAACACCTCATAAGGGATGTTGAATCTCTTCTCTAAAATTTGTGCAGCACCGCGCATACTTTCACCTAATACCAAAGTGAACGCAGAACTGCCAATTGAGTGCAACTGTGCCAAAGTCGTGCCATTGGCTACCATCACACCAGAAAAATCTTCTATGCGACTATGTAGAACCCCAGAAAGGTCTGGTACAACAATGGGTACAAGTCCAAAAGAGGTAAGAATCTCTTTAATTTCTTGTACATCCGCAGGAGTGAAAGCAGAACTCGCCAAAATTGTGATTTGTGTGGGGCTGGCGTTTTGTGTTGAGCATTTTTGTGGAATTTCCCTAACTATACTCTCCACTGCACTAGCAAAGCCATCCTGCAATGTACCCTTAAAATCTGGTGTCGAGACAAGCACAATTGGTAAATAATCTAATTCTGGATGGCGGTGGCGAATCTCTTTGACAAACCGTTCCATGTCATCGCCTCTAGTTTCCACAAGTCCACTAGTACAAAGACCGATAATTTCCGGTTTTGATTTCTTTACCAAAGTCAGAATTGCTTGTTCGACTCTCTCCTCACCACCCAATATGGTTGCAACTTCCGTCATCGCGGTAGTAGAAAGCGGAATCGTCTGACGAAAATGTTGTACTAACACTGTCTTTGTCAAAGCTGTGCAACCTTGAGAACCATGTAATAGAGGCATCATTCCCTTTACTCCCAAAAACGCTAAGGTTGCACCTATAGCTTGACTTTGCTTGAGAGGATTAACTGCTACTGATGTACTCGTAATGCTAACAATTGCCATTAGATTTCCTCCAATGAATTTTCTATTTCCCACGGGGCAGGCTGGCGTACTTGCTCCCACACCGGGTTATAAAAAGTGGCATACAATTCTCGTGCCAGTTCCAATATTCCTGTATAACCTGTATAGGCAATATCCCGTTGTCTATTAATATCTAAAAATGGAATATTAGCTATTAAAGCAGTATCCAGATATCGGCTAAGACTAATTAAAATATGAGCTTGATGATCGTTAATTACCTGCAATATTTCTTGAGGCGTGCCTGATTCTAAAACTATGCTATCTCTGCCTAGTAAGTTTTTAAGTCTAACTAATTCATCCTCTGTATTACTTTGACTACACAGAGCAATAACTTCCATTCCTAATTTTTGGGCTGCAAAGATAATTAACCAACTCTTGAAATTTTTCATATCAAGAACAATACGTTTTCCTTGCAACTGGTTACGATAAAGAGTGAGTTTTGATTCTAAAGCACTATTTTCTTCTACAATTAACTTTTCAGTGCGTTCTACTAAATCAATATCTCCCAACTTGCTAGCAATATTTATTAAACACTGATTAACTTGCTCTATACCATAAATGGACTCTTCTATATAAGGAATTCTATAGACTTTCTCCATTTTTTTCGCTACATTAATTAACGCTTTTGAAGACAATACAACATTAAGCTTGGCATGATGAGCATAGCAAACGTCTTTATAGACAGCATCCCCTGTAATTTTTGATAAAACTCGGATACCTAATTTCTCTAACAACGGTAGAAAATTCCATATTGCACCCGCGATATTGTACTCACCAATCAGGTTAATATCTAATGGTGTAGTAACATCTGGTTCGGCTGTTCCAATAACGTGTTCTAGTAACGCTTCGCCAGCAACGCGGTTACCTAGATTTTGACTACCAATGAACCCAGGACAATGTACGGGAATAGTTGGAGTTCCTGTTTTCTCAGTCACATCTTTGCAAATTCCTTCTATATCATCACCAATTAAAGCAGTGATGCAAGTAGAGTAGACAAATACCGCACTTGGTTTGTAGCGTCTTTGTAATTCTAGAATGCCTTTGTACAGCTTTTTCGCTCCACCAAAGATAACATCGCTCTCATCTATATCAGTAGTAAAGCGTATTTTATAGAGCATTGAACCAGAAGAAAGACTAGTGTAATTTCCCCAAATGCTAGCAGCACAGCCACTCGGCCCGTGGACTACATGAGCAGCATCAGTAATTGGCACTAAAGTAATCATTGCACTATCAAAAGCACAACTTCCTTGAGCAGTTCCAGGCTGAGGTAATTGTGTAGAAGGCTTTTTTTTCCGGCGTTGCTGTTGGTTTTCGCCATTCGATTCACTGAGTGAATCATTGATTTCTCTGGGTTGAGGATTCATTTTTTTAGTGAAAAAAGATAGAAGTGAAGAGGTGGTATAGCGAGGGGCAGCTATGCTGGAGGTAAAACTATTACCCTTCCTAGCATTCACGCTTGTCATTATGTCCTAAGCTATGTGGCTACGGCTATAACTGAATTTCAATAATTTGAAGAGAAACTTGAATTGCTTGGTTATTTTTAGAATGTAAAAAAGGGAACGAGAAAGAGAATTTCTCATTCCCTCAACAATGACCAACCAATTATTAGAAGGAGTAAACAAAAACCACAATAACTGTTTGAGGGCGGAAATATTAACAGATTAATGCATCCATCTAAGGAAAACTTCGATAAGACACTTGGGATTGATTAATCTGTTACCTGCACAGAATTAATGTTGATTGACTTCTTGAACCTCCATATCGTTTTGATGGTGAGAGAAAGTAGATTAATTACTCACTTAATTGCTTCGTTCTTCAGCGAGTTCTGCTATTTATTGAGTAAGAACTAAAGTCTCACTTTTTTAGCTACCAGAGACTATTTCCACATTGCCTTTTGCAAGTGCTTCTAGTGCTTCGCCTTGAGCGTCTTCTTGCTTTTTATCAGCTTCTTCTTGTGCTTTAGTGACACCAGCTAGTTTTGCAGCGTTTTCTTCACTCTCAAGAATACCGAACTCAATCAACAACTCTTCTAACTCGTCCATCTCGATGGGTGTGGGAATGGCAAGATTTGTATTGTTGATAATCTTGTCCGCTAATGTACGGTATTCATTAGCTTGATTGCTATCAGGTGCATACTCGTTAACTGTCATCCGACGCAATTCTGCGTGTTGCACGATATTGTCGCGGGGGACGAAGTGAATCATCTGGGTGCTTAATCGAGATGCTAGGGTGGTAATCAGTTCGTCTTCCCGGTCAGTTTTGCGGCTATTACAAATCAGACCACCCAAGCGCACGCCACCGGTGTGAGCATACTTGAGAACGCCACGAGCAATGTTATTAGCAGCAAACATCGCCATCATTTCCCCAGAGGTCACGATGTAGATTTCTTGCGCTTTGCCCTCCCGAATTGGCATGGCGAAACCACCGCACACAACGTCACCCAATACGTCGTAGGATACGAAATCTACGCCACTATAAGCGCCGTTTTCTTCCAGGAAGTTGATGGCGGTGATGATACCCCGACCGGCGCAACCTACACCAGGTTCTGGGCCGCCAGATTCTACGCATCTGATACCTCGGAAGCCTTCTAAAACAACTTCATCAAGTTCTAAGTCTTCGACTGCACCTCTTTCCGCAGCTAAGTGCAGCACGGTAGTTTGAGCTTTAGTGTGCAAAATCAAGCGTGTAGAGTCAGCTTTGGGGTCACATCCGACAATCAAGATGCGTTGACCTACTTCTGCCATAGCGGCTAGGGTATTTTGGGAGGTGGTAGATTTACCGATACCGCCTTTACCGTAGAAAGCAATTTGTCTAATTTTTTCGTCGGACATAACGATTTTTCCTGCAATTGTTGTTTGGTGGGTCTTAGGTTTTGCTTCTCAACGAAGTTACAAATGTAACCTCGTAGAGAACGTCGTTGTCGGCGTTGTACGCACCTTCGGCGATGCCGAAGGCGGGCTGCGCCAACGCTGTAGCGCAAAAACATCTACTATTGAATACATACGAGCCGTTGTAAAATATTTGGTTTGTTCTAATTAACGATAAGATTGCTCAAATGTACGGTTTGAGATGATGCGTTACGGTACATTTGCGATCGCAAAAAGTTGAGATATACTTCTTGTTGAATCTTCAATGGATATTGCAAGTATTTCCAGACTCTCAGTTATAAAGCGATCGCACCAGGAATTCAAATTTACGCAGAGTTTTCCCGAAACCACACAACCAATCAAAGAAAAGCAATTGACTCTAAACAGTTGCTACCACTTCCCCAATTTTGCTGATATCGTAGCCACCGAGAATTTCAAATTGTGAGTGAACCATCCGATGTCCCAAGGTACTGAGTAACTGCTGTACTGGCGCTTCTTCTAGATATTCCTTGAGAATCACTAAATCATATCTCGATTGATGTAGCGGGATAAATCCCAGCCCGAAAGCGGTAGCTACAGATGCAGTACCCATTCCTGCATCAGCAGCTCCTAATGCTACTGCTTGGGCAACATCTTGGTGGCTTTGAACAATATAGTCAAAACCTCGGACATCATGGAACGGTATCTGTTGCTCTTGGAGTTTTTGTTCCAAAAGTAAACGAGTACCAGCACCGATTTCGCGGTTAACAATAGTCACTCCCCGTTGGACTAAATCGTTAACTGTTCTGATTCCCATTGGGTTGCCAGGTTTGACTAAAAGCCCCTCTTCCCAAACGCCCAGAGTAATCAAAACTGCTTCTCTCCCTCCAAGAACATCACGAACAAAAGGAGTATTATACTCACCAGTTTCAACATCGTAGAGGTGCATCCCAGCGATGTGTGCCTCACCTTTGCATAGACTGTGCAATGCAGACATGCTGTTGGCAAAGTTAAATTGCACTCGTAATTGTGGATGCCAGCGTTCAGTGGCTCTTGCCCATAGCGAAATCACAGGCGCACAACCAGCAATCACAACGGTATTGTGGAGCGCTTCGAGATTATCGTCCAACAGGCGAACTCGAACTTTATCTGTACCTGTAAACGTCTGGCTCTCTCCATCAGCTGGAATCATATCTTGGCGAAACGCATCCTTGCCAATTAATGGATAAGCTACCCATTGTCCCCCCACACGAGCCACACTAACTCGCGTCTGTTGCCCAGTTGGGACGGGTTTGGAAAGTAGTGCTTCAATTTCAGGTAAATCCCGCTCTAACCAGAATAGATCCTCTACTTGACAGCCAAGTGCCTTTGCTAGGCGAAGTGTAATGGCCACCGAGGGAGCGTATAGTCCCGACTCTACACCACTAATAGTCTGACGAGTCACACCAGCGAGGTTTGCCAAATCCTGTTGGCTCATGCCTAAGCGGGTTCTAATTGACTTCAAGTTGTTACGGAGATCGTTATCCTGCTTCATTGGCTTAAGCTATTCTGTGTTTCAAAAAGCCGAGCGCGGATTTAACTTCTATTTGCCAAGGCGAAAGCATGTTTATATGATTCATCTTAGAGAAGATAATTGTGCTTTCGCTGTTTTGATTCCCTATATTCAAAGAATATCACACAATTCGCAATTTTACTTGCAAAGCGCAATTTTTTTTGCTGAAAATTGTTTTTTAGCTGATAGTTATGCCTCAAAACTCGCTAATCATCAATAACAAAGGATTTTTATCACTTTGGTGTTTACCAATTTATTTGGTAAAAAGTAGCTCGCAATACAGTTTTGCAAATTGATTTGGGCTTTGATGCTTGATAGGCGAGTTATACAAGCCCTAACAAATATACCTATACCACCAACCAATGAGAACTATGTGAGATAAATTTTGCTCTCACTAAAAATACTGCTTTTACTTAGAGTCATATGCAGACATATATTGCACAATTGGGTATCTACCCAATACTGCTGCTCCAGTGGATTTTTAACTCGGAATTGGATTTGGGGAAAAGGTCAAAGGGTAAAGGTTTTTTCTTTCCCCTTAACCGACAAGTATTGGGTATCTACCAAGGGTGCAACTTTTGAGAGTCAAACCGGAAAGTGTGGGATGTACAGAAAGTAAAGTTCCTCAAAAAGCTCTTTCCTCCTGCCTCCTGCCTCCTGCGCCCTGCCTCCTGCCCCCTGCCTCCTGCCCCCTGCCCCTACCTTGTCATAACGACAATTTTCAACACCAACCTACTTACAGCAATGGAGAAAATAATGATTACTGAAGAAGACTTAGCCCAACAATTTAGCATAATTATCGAGCATACTCACCCACGGGTATGGGAATTACTACGCCAGTGTTATGTAAAGGTAATTAATCCTAGACCTTACTTAATAAGAGCGAATATCAAAACCTGTATCCGCTATGGAAGATACATTGGCATTTATTGTCCTGACCGACTGATTAATGCAATAGCCGCAGAAAAAAACTTACTCAGAGAAGTAGCAGAATATGTGGGATTAGTTGAGGTTGTTTGTTTAAATGCTAACAGCTTGCTGCGCGATCCTTTATCAAATTTAAAGTCATCTTATCCGCATTTATGGTTAGATTTACTTTGGATTGTTACGCAAGAACAATAATGTTAACTATGAAAATATGACCTTTATGTAATATTTATTGCTCGGTATCGGTGTACTAATCTTAAGCTAGTACTAGTTCGTTTTGGAGGTTGTGAATATCTTATGAATCAATCATCCCTTCATCCAGATGATTTACCTTCACATCAAACAATAAGGCTCAGTGAAATGATGTTCAGGCAACTTGAAGAAGCAACTAAAAAAAGCTTTTTCTTGGCATGTGACAAAATGACACGTATCTTATTATCCAGTTGCCATTGGTATTTCCAAATCAATAGTGGCATTCTAATATTAATCATGATTTGTCACGATATGGAAAGCTATCGCCAAATCATGAAAACTGTTCCTCATTTTGCTGAGAAGTTAAAACACTTTACCAACGCAGCAAAGATTACTGTCAGTTCTCCAATTGACAAAGGCATACCGTGGGTACTCAGTATAGATAACATTTTACCTGAGGGGGACTTGCCCAGTACTTGAAATATAACCCAGTAATTATTCTTGGGAAATCACGGTTGTTGCAGTTCCATTAGAGATATAGCCCGAACCAAAGGTGGAGTTGGTGCTAGGAGTAGCTTTCGCTAATGTCTAGAGTCTTTGTCAAAACGTGGGAACTTTAACTCAGATAAAATTAGAAAAAGTACCGCGATCGCATTGAGCTTTACAAAATAAACCAAACGGTAAATCCTGATTTTTTCGTTGGTTATTAATCTTGTAGCATTTACTATCTAGCCTAAATTTTAATTCTATCCGTTGTTAACAGAGCTAACTTTCAGCGATTTACTTATTTGTGCGAGATTAGCTACTGTTTCAACTAATTCATTAAGAGCAAAAGGCTTACAAATAACCTCTTGAAAACCTGCGTTAATTGCTGTGTTAAAGTATTCCCTATCTATATAGTATGTAAGAGCTATGGCAGGAATAAACCCTCCACAGAAGGCTTCTTTATGCCTAATGGAGCGAATTAGTGAATAACCGTCTTTACCAGGCAAAACGATTTCACTAATCAAAATATCAGGTTTCCACTCTTCCATTATCTGTATTGCTTGCTCCACAGATATTGCTGTCTTAATTTGAGCTTGGCAATCTTCAAAAATCAACGTAATCATGCACAAGCAATCATCATTACGATCTACGACAAGTACTCGTAAACCATTAAGAGATAACGATTCGCTAAAAGGTATTTGCTTTAAAAGCACTGTATGTTCTGTATTATGAATTGAATTAATTTTTGACAAAGACACAAACCTCCTATTTGATAATCACAATTAGGAGTTGTAATAAGCAGAGCGATCGCTATCTGCTTTTAGAGGATGTCTGAAAACTTCTTAGTGTTGTATTCAATACTTATAGATCCACCATTATCCCCCTTAAAAAGGGGCACTTTGATTCCAGTTCCCCCCTTTTTAAGGGGGGCTAGGGGGGATCGAGCGAAATATTTAATACTTCTCAAACATCCTCTTAAAGACTTTCATTAACAAACTAAGATAACTTTATCTGGATAGATATAAGTTTATACTTGCTTGACATAAAGAGTCTGTACGGTTCCGTACACTAAGCTACTAAGTAGAATTCACCTTAGCTCTGTGTGTCCAGCAACCGAGCGTACTCGTTTTTGATAATGGAATAACACTCACAAGATGTATCTTCCAAGTCGTCACGATTCAGGATGTTAATATTTCCACGCTTGTAGCTAATAATTCCAGCGTGGCTAAGTGTGCCAGCAGCCACGGTAACACCAGAGCGGCGACAGCCCAACATCTGGCCAAGAAATTCTTGAGTCAGAGAGAATGTATCTGATTCTACACGGTCAGAAATTAGCAGCAGCCAACGGGCGAGTCGCTCTTCGATGGTATGCAAGCGGTTGCAGGCTGCCGTTTGTGTGACCTGGGTGAACAGTGCTTGAGTGTAACGCAACAGCAAACTTTGAAGCTCTCCACCCCGATTGAACTCCGCTATTAGTACGTCGGCTTTCATCCTCATACCACCGTTTGGAACCTGGATAAACGCGCTTGTAGTCGTAGAGCGACCACCCCAAATTGCGGGAAGACCCACCATGCCATCACTGCTCACCAAACCAGATTCAACAGTCGAGCCATCTTCTTGGATACAGACTAGAGAAGCTACTGCGTGATTGGGAAAATAGACGTGTGTGATTGGTTCGCCTGCTTCGTAAAGGGCTTGTTTAAATTTAAGATGTACTGGCTCTAAGTGAGGAATTAGACGTTGATACTCAGTAGCAGATAGTGAAGCGAGTATCTTATTTTTTATCGGTAGATGAGATACTTTAGAGACAGACATTAAAACCTCCAAGTGTGCTGTTTTAGGTACTTCAGCAACTAATGGCAGCTTGAGAGGAGTTAGGGACAAATCCCAATATGTCAAAAGGTGAATTACTTTGTTTAGTTGCAAGCTTAACAACTTATAACGGGGACATTAGAGCATACAGGACTAATGCTTTTAGCTTGATGTTCTTCCTGATATTAACGCATTCCAGGATTGTGCGATCGCAGTTAACCATAGCTCAATACGCTTGGTGTTAAGCTTTTTCCCCCCCTGCCTCCCTTAACTCAACGGTATTACACCATACTTAGCCCTGTGTGCCGAGCAACCGAGCATACTCGTTTTTGATGATGGAATAACACTCACAAGATGTATTTTCTAAGTCTTCACGATTCAGGATGGTAATATTTCCACGCTTGTAACTAAGAATTCCGGCTTTGCTGAGGATACCAGCAGCCACTGTGACACCAGAGCGGCGACAGCCTAACATCTGGGCAATAAATTCTTGAGTCAGAGGGAATGTATCTGATTGCATACGGTCACCGACTATTAGCAGCCAACGGGCAAGTCGCTCTTCGATGGTATGCAAGCGGTTGCAGGCTGCCGTTTGTGTGACCTGGGTGAACAGTGCTTGAGTGTAACGCAACAGCAAACGTTGAAGCTCTCCGCCCCGATTGAACTCTTTTATTAGTACCTCTGCCTTCATTTTCACACCAGTGCCAGCAGCCTGTATAAATGCAGTTGTTGTTGTAGAGTTACCACCCCAAATTACAGGAAGACCCACCATACCATCATTGCTTACTACACCTGCTTCAACAGTCGAGCCGTCTTCTAGGTTACAGACTAAAGAAGTTATTGCCTGGTAGGGAAAATAGACGTGTGTGATTGGTTCTCCTGCTGTGTAAAGGACTTGCCTAACTAGAAGATTTACTGGCTCTAAGTGGGGAACTAAACGTTGATACTCAGTAGCTGACAGTGAAGCGAGTATGTGATTTTTTATTTGCAGATGAGGCCGGTTAGATACAGACATTAACCCTGTGTTGTCACTCTCGAAAAACAATAATCGAAGCAAAATGCTGAAACTTGGTTTAATCAACGTTTCAGCGTTTATTTTCTATCTCTAAACTAAAATTTTTAGGCGAAAAATGGAAACCAAAGCTTTATAACCTTTTAATTGATTGCATTTTCTAAAAGTGACAAAAGACAGTTAAGAACCTTCAACCGTACCATTGTGCCTTAAACTTGTTTGAAATATCAACGTGGATACAAAATTATGTCCCCTGCTTGCCTTAACAGATAAATTTCCAGGACTTACGCAAGATGTGATTGAAAACCTTATTCTTGCGTAGCGGTAATTCATGAATTACCGCTACTTTCGTTATCTTTTGCGTAAGTCCTGATTTCCACAAAGCCAAGCGTATTGGGCTATAAGTCTATTGCAATAACGATTTTTATTTATATGTCTGATACCGGACAGACTAAAGCTTGTATACCTATCTATAGTAAGAAGATTTGGCATTTTTATAGTATTAACGCCAAAAAAAGCTGTTTTCTCAAAAAACTAATGCAGGGTTCTATTAAGCGAATATTAATTTGTGATGATGTAGCTGATAACACTTTTCTTCTAAAAACGATTTTGGAAGCAGAGGATTGTCAGCTTGAAATCGTCGATTCAGGTCTAGCTGTGTTAGAGAGATTGGAAACCGATCCTAACCAACCCGATCTGCTAATACTAGATGTTCAGATGCCAAAAATGGATGGATTTGAAGTTGTTCAACGCATTCGGGAATCGACAAAATTTCAATTTATTCCTATTTTGTTGGTGACAGGTTTGAATGAAGATGATGTTCAGAATATTCCCGAACTAAAGATTGATGGATTGATTCAAAAGCCTTTTGACCCTGACGTAGTGATTGCTCAAGTGCGAGCAATCTTAGATCGGTATTAATAAAAGTATCTCGAAATTAAGAGATGATTTAATTGATTTTTTATTAATTTAGAATAATCAATATATAAAACTCATATTTGATTTTTGAAATATAGCATTTCTCGTTCTACTGAAGTACAAGGTAGGGGCGCAAAGCTTTGCGCCCCTACAAATTTCTGTACCTCATTTGCTTGGGAACAGCTATAAGTAAGTAGAAGGACTAAATTAAACCTAACTTGAGATTACCGGGTTTCGACTTCGCTCAACCCTCGTTTTCTCAAAGGTCGAGCATTGAGCGCAGTCGAAATGCGTCTTCTAAATAATTGTGTCCACCTACTTATCAACAAAATCGCGAGTTTCATCAACAAAAGCATGAGTTTCATCACGAAAAGCATGAGTTTCATCACGAAAAGCATGAGTTTCATCACGAAAAGCATGAGTTTTATCACGAAAAGCATGTGTTTCATCAACAAACAGGTAAGTTTGTAACGAAAATCATCTTATTTTTTACAAACTCATGAGTTTCATCAACAAACAGGTAAGTTTGTAACAAAAATCATCTTATTTGTTACAAACTCACGAGTTTCATCAACAAACTCCTAGTTTTCGTTACAAAACTAATCTTATTTATCAGAAAATCAGGACAGATATTCAAAGAACCTCGCGTTTTGCCAGATATTGGTACATCTGCCAACGTGCATTTACTTCGGCTTGGGCTTGTTCTAATAAATGCTTGGCAAGTTCGGGTTTACTCTTGGCGAGTATTTTGAAGCGATTTTCTTGATACATTGAATTTTCTACTGGTTGTGTTGGCGATCGCATATCCAATTGCAAGGGATTTTTACCTTGTTTTTGCAACTCTGGATTATGCCGATACAACAACCAACGACCTGATTCTACCAAAGCTTTTTGATGATTCATCCCTGTAGTCATATTAATGCCGTGGGCGATGCAATGGCTGTAAGCAATAATCAACGATGGGCCATCATAAGCCTCTGCTTCCAAAAATGCCTTAAGGGTATGTTCATCTCTAGCACCCAAGGCTACACTTGCTACGTAGACATTTCCGTAGGTCATGGCAATCATACCCAAGTCTTTCTTTGGTGCGGGCTTGCCACTGGCGGCAAATTTCGCAACTGCGGCTCGTGGCGTAGCTTTGGAAGATTGACCGCCTGTATTAGAATACACTTCTGTATCCATGACTAGGATATTAACATTGCGACCGCTCGCCAGCACATGATCGATACCACCAAAGTCAATATCATAAGCCCAACCATCACCGCCAACAATCCAAACGCTTTTTTTCACCAGATAATCAGCGAGGGATTTAAAATTTTGGATTTTTGATTTTACATTGGGGTCAAAAGTCGAGATTTCATCTAACTTTTGCTGCAACAATTCTATTCTTTCCCGCTGTTCCCAAATGTCAGCCTCAGTTTTTTGTTCGGCTTTGAGGATAGAATAAACCAGGTTTTCATCTATTTCACTCCCCAATTGTTGCAAAAGTTCGGCTGCAAATTCAGCTTGTTTATCCACAGACAAACGAAAACCAAAACCGAATTCAGCGTTATCTTCAAATAAATTATTAGACCATGCAGGGCCGCGTCCTTGGGCGTTGGTTGTCCAGGGAGTTGTGGGGAGGTTACCGCCGTAAATCGAAGAACAGCCTGTAGCATTGGCGATGACGGCGCGATCGCCAAACAATTGTGTTAATAATTTTAAGTAAGGTGTCTCCCCACAACCCGCACAAGCACCAGAAAATTCAAACAAAGGTTCTTGCAATTGTTGTTGGCGAATTTGGTTTAATTTCAACTGCCGTCTGTCAGGATTGGGTAAGCTTAAAAAGAAATCCCAATTTTTTTGTTCTTGTTCGCGCAATGGCAATTGTTGTGCCATATTAATTGCTTTACGCAATGGCTCAGATTTATTTTTGGCAGGGCAAATTTCTACACAAATCGCACATCCCGTACAATCTTCTGGAGCTACCTGAATGGTAAATTTTTGATTGGCAAAGTCTTTATCTTTGGCATTAGTTGATTTGAAGGTTTCTGGTGCATTAACTAACTCATCAGCTTGATAAGCCTTAGCGCGAATAGCACTGTGCGGACAAACCATCACGCACTTACCACATTGAACGCAGACATCGGTATCCCACACAGGTATATCTTGGGCAATGTTACGTTTTTCCCACTTAGCAGTACCCACCGGAAAGATGCCGTCAGCTGGTAATGTGCTGACAGGTAAATCATCACCTTCCCAAATCATGATTTTGCCCAATACTTCTTGGACAAATTGGGGAGCAGAGACGCGATTAATCGCGTTTGTACAAGAATTAGGAGTAGAGACGCGATTAATCGCGTCTGTAAAAAAGTGTGGGATGTCTACTTTATGTAAGTTGTCTAAGGTGTTGTCTACGGCTTGCAAGTTCATGCGGACAACTTCTGCACCTTTTTTACCGTAAGTCTTTTCGATCGCTTGTTTGATTTTAGCGATCGCTTCTGCTTGTGGCAAGACGCCCGCTAAGGCAAAGAAGCATACTTGCATAATCGTGTTAATTCTGCCACCCATGCCACTTTCACGGGCTACTTGATTGGCATTAATTACATATAACTTCAGCTGCTTTTCGATAATTTGCTGCTGAACCTTTAGCGGTAAATTTTGCCAGACACTATCTGCATCGTATGGACTATTAAGCAGCAAAGTTGCCCCAGGAGTAGCAGCTTTTAAAATATCTATGCGTTCTAGAAATCCCCAGTGATGACAACCAATAAAGTTAGCTTGGTCAATTAAATAAGTAGAGCGAATTGGCTCTTTGCCAAAGCGCAAATGAGAAACGGTCATCGAGCCAGATTTCTTAGAATCATAGACAAAGTAACCTTGGGCATAATTATCAGTTTCTTCACCAATAATTTTAATGGAGTTTTTGTTAGCGCCAACTGTACCATCGGAACCCAACCCGTAAAACATTGCCCTGACAACACCATTTGATTCTGTGGAAAAATTGGGGTCAAATTCCAGAGAAGTGTAAGTAACGTCGTCATTAATCCCAATAGTAAAATGATTTTTCGGTTGACTTTGGGCGAGATTATCAAAAATCCCCTTTACCATCGCCGGCGTAAATTCTTTGGATGAAAGACCGTAGCGACCGCCGATGATTTTGGGAGACGTGGGGGATGGGGAGGTGGGGAGGTGAGGGGATGGGGAGGATGAAGTTAAATTTTCTTCCTCATCTCCCTTATCTCCCTTATCTCCCCATCTCCTCATCTCCTCATCTCCCCACGCTTCATGAATAGCAGCCACCACATCTAAATACAACGGCTCACCGGCGCTACCTGGTTCTTTGGTGCGGTCGAGAACGGCGATCGCTTGTACACTACTAGGTAATGCTGCCACAAATCTGTGGACATCAAAGGGGCGATAAAGTCGCACTTTCACCACGCCGACTTTTTCACCACGGGCGTTGAGATAGTCTACTGTTTCATGGACGGTTTCACAGCCGGAACCCATGAGAACGATGACGCGATCGGCGTCGCTGGCTCCATAATATTCATAGATTTGGTAATGTCTGCCCGTGCGTTCTCCAAACCTGTCCATGATGCGTTGCACAATTTCGGGACAGGCGTTGTAGTAAGGGTTAGCGCCTTCACGAGATTGGAAGTAGACATCGGGGTTTTGGGCAGTACCCCGCAATACTGGGCGGTCTGGGGTGAGGGCGCGGCTGCGGTGGGCGAGTATTAGGTTATCATCGATGAGCGATCGCAAATCATCATCACAAAGTAGTTTAACTTTCTGCACTTCATGGGAGGTGCGGAAACCATCAAAGAAATGCATAAATGAGACTCGCGCCTCAAGGGTAGCAGCATGGGCGATGAGAGCAAAGTCTTGACTTTCTTGCACCGAAGCCGAACATAATAGAGCAAAACCAGTAGCCCTAGTTGCCATTACGTCGCTATGGTCGCCAAAAATTGATAAAGCATGAGTAGCCAGGGAACGTGCTGCAACGTGAATTGTGGCGCTAGTTAATTCGCCAGCAATTTTGTAGAGGTTGGGTATCATCAACAATAATCCCTGAGATGCCGTAAATGTGGTACTCAGAGAACCCGTTTGCAATGCTCCGTGTACGGCAGCTGCGGCTCCTCCTTCGCTTTGCATCTGCACGACGCTGGGAACAGTTCCCCAGAGGTTGGGGCGACCTTCCGCCGACCAAGCATCCGCCCATTCACCCATTGCTGAAGAGGGGGTGATAGGATAAATGGCGATCGCTTCATTTAATTTGTAAGCAACGCGGGCAACAGCTTCATTCCCGTCGATAGTTGCAAAGGTTTTGTTCATAATTTGATTTTTGTCCTTGGTCATTTGTCATTGGTCATTAGACTTCTTGCAGAAGTAGGGAAAAGGGGAAGGGGAAAGGGGGAAAGGTTTGTTATTTTCCCTTTCCCCTGGTTGGTGAGCTTGTCGAACCATAACCTTTTCCCTTTTCCCACCTCTTACAAAAAGAACTTTTGCAAGAGGTCTATTGGTCATTGGTCATTTGTCCTTTGCAAATGACTTTGACTCTAAACATTTCTAATTAGGAATCTGGTCAATACTTGTCGGTTAAGGGGAAAAGGGGAAGGTGGGGCCCCCTCTGGGGATAAGGGGAAAGAAAAAACCTTTAACCTTTACCCTTTAACCTTTTCCCAAAACCCAATTCCGAGTTAAAAATGCACAAAGCGAGCAGTATTGGGAATCTGGTTTGCTTAAAAAAGCTGAAGATTAGGACGCTGTTGAGCTATTGCCTACTGCTTCTGCTCAGAAGTTAATTTTCAATAAATATTGCAAATATTAGTATCTCATTTGCAATATCGCATCTATTAATATGTATTAATTATGTACTCAAGAATCAAGGTTTTGATGAGATAAGGCTTTGGAGTGGTTGATTCTTTTTTGTGGGGTATAGGGTCGGGAATCTTTGATATTTTAAGTTGCGATCGCCCCTATAATACCGTTTAAATTTAAAATTATACAAATTAGAGTCTGAATCCAGATGTAGAGACGTTGCAATGTAACCAGATGTAGAGACGTTGCATTGCAACGTCTCTACAGGATTTTGATATTATATACAATCATTTTCATACATGAAATCAGCAACGCCAAATTAGAGACTTGTAAAATTGCCACCGCCAAATGGCGTAAAACCACTAAACTTTAAAGATTGAGCGATCGCATTTTCAGCCGATTGCTTATAATCTTCCTTTTTCTTCTCTTCGAGTTCCTTATCTTCATCACTGAATGAATCTTTACTTAAAGATTTCATCGTCTCATCAATTATCTGCTCAAACCCACCAGGTGACTGTTCGATTTCCTCTATTAAATCCCGTAATTTGATAACAATTTCTTGCAAAAATTCTTCAATGTTTGCCGAAGACAGCACCTCTTGTAACTTATTAGGTAGTACCTCAATTTCTTCGTTGATATTGATTCCTTGTGCTTTTAGTATTTCTCTTAACTGATGTAGATGCGATCGCGCACTTTCAACTTGAGTAAAATTTTCCGAGATAGATTCACCTAAAAATTCTTTGAATTGGGTATATATATTAACAAAAGTAATTTGGGCAGCTTCAGGATTATTTTGTAAATCTTCAAATTTAGCCCCCAAAAGTAAGGAAAGAATCTTTGAGACTGATGGAGTTTCGCTAGATAGTGAAGGAGCGTTTTCTGACGTTTCCGTTGAGGATAACATCAGGTTAGAGACAGCGATTTTGAAATGCGCCATCGCCTGATGTATTTCATTTTCCAGGTATGCTTTTGCTGCTGACTCTGGAATTTCAAAATTAGCGATCGCAGTTTGCGTGACTTTCTTTTCCATACCACTGAGGGTAGAAATGATAAACCGACCCCTAGATAGCTTTTGCTTATCGGGAATGAGAAAATAACGCTGATGCTGAGAATCAGTCCAGAATGTTAGTTTATTTTTAGTATTCATATTAATCTATCTTAAGTGAACGACGAGCGATCGCATTTTCTACATCGCGTACCAAAGCAGGTATTTTGAATGTTTTTAAATGTTGAAGTATTGTTAAAGTTTCTTCTCCCGTCCCATCTCCCAAAGCATTTGCAATTTCCCTCAAAATTCGTTCCTTGTGGGAGTAACTAGAAACCAATTGATTAGCGTAATTAGCAGCTACCTTTTCATCAATACGCGTTAATGGAATCAGTAAGCAAGCAGCTTGAAATGCTAAATCGAACCCTATAGACGTATGTTCTTGTAAAATTTTCAGACTTGCTTCCATCGCTGCGATAGTTTCGCCTTTTACAGCTTGTGCTATTTCTTTGTCTCTCACAATAGCTAAAGCTAAAGTCCGACCAAAATAATATTGATGATATATACCAAGAAGTGCCTTAATCGCGTCTATTTGCCATTGCTGAATTTTTTGATTTTCATCAGCGTAATAGCTTGTATTAACGGCATCAGCTAGCATTTCAAACGCCGAGTCAGTTTGTGATATCCGCTCATAAACTACAGGTGCTGCTTTCCAAGGAACATTTTGAGAATTATTAGCCCAATCTATAAGTTTTTGAAATCCAGCCGGATGTCCCCAGGAAGTTAGCATCACAGTTGCTAATAGTTGATGATAAGGTTCGCCAGAATTTAGCAAATTTATCAGTCCTGGAATCCGGTCTTCATAACCTCCATCCAAACCCTCATCGATGATATCTTGGAGTTGTCCTTGATTGCCTTCAAGGTCGGTGAAAAGTAACTCTTCGGAATTATTTAACGACTGCATTTAAACTGCCTCCATAGTTTTAATTCGCTGTTCAATAGTCCGCTTTACTTCTCAAGCTAAACCCAGTAACTTGAATATTTTTGCATTATTTATGTGAATAATATTTAACGAAGTTTAGGTTTTTTGCGGTCATTTGTATCATCATCTTCATTTTTACGTTTATTTGATTTATTTGATTGCTGTTGGTCTACGTCCATATCTTGACTATTGCTTTGATTACCATCATTGCTGATAGCATCGCTGTCTGATGTATTAGTAGTTTTATTGAAAGAAAAGTCAAGCTCTTGGCGTGCTTCTTGTAGAGATTGATAATACTCACCTTTTGCTCCATGTAGAGGTGGATCGTGTATCAACTGTGTGAATACACCCATAAGTTCATCATAACTTTCAACACGATATCCCTCTTCCTCGTTAATATTTAAATATCTCAATAATTCTGGATCTTTAATAGTCATGTCAGTTTTCTCGAAATTTTCTTTACCCATGTCAAGCAACTTACGCAAGCGATCGCTAATTCTTCCTATTCTCTGATTATCTACTCCTGGCCCTGGTGGTAAATTATATGGGTTGTCGGCTTCTTCTCGATATTGACGCCATACACCCTCACCTAAATCGTTTTCGGTTGCGCTCTCAGGCAAGAATTTTCGTGCTTTCAGGTGATTTAATACTTCATCCACTGGTTGTCCTTCATACATCCGGGACAATTCAACTTTAGTGTGTTCGTTAGATTTGATGTGCCTGAAATCATTTCCTGTGGCGTTTTTCTTAGGACTTGCACTATATTGTTGGTAATCAGTACCCTGTGTTAGAGCGTGAACATCTTTCTTAGTTTGTGCGGAAAAAGGATCGCGATTTTTGTCGTATTCTAACTTGTTGATGATTCTATTACCTGAGGCATCTGTCGTTATCTCAACCTGAAATTCAAATTTTTTTCTTTTGGCTGTAACTCGTTGTGAATCGTAGCGATAATATTGGGCTTCAATGGAATGCTGCGGAACATCAAAGCCAGAATTAGGCTTTAAGGAACCCGTTGAGTTTTGATTAATAGACTGCATTGCATTTTGTTGGTCTAATTCTTGGATCAGCTCAAATGCTTCCCTGTTTTTTTGTTGTGGATCGGGTATTTTCTCAATTTCTTCTAAACGTTGTTTGAGATTGGATTTTTGGTCAAGTAAGTCTTTGTATTTCGTACCTATTTGTTCGCAAGTTGAACAACGAATAATGCGCCCATCTTTAAGAACTTTGATATTGTGTCCATCAGGCGTTTGCTGTTTAGCCACAACTTGTGGTTCGATTTCTGGCTCATTCGGGTGAGTGCTGCGTTCATGAGATGTATTCGTTTCGGGCAATTTCACCTCAGTATCAGATTGCTTAACATTAGACATATCTGCATTATGACGGCTGGCTGTGGGAGTATCAACTCCTTGATTAGAGTCAGTCTTAGTACTTCCTCCCGAAGTACCCGATTGCTCTCCAGCCTTAGTGGAATAAGGCCCTTTTAGATACTCTGCCGGAATAGTACCTTTAATGAGGTACTCACCATCGCGTGTTGTATTGTAGTATGCCAGCAACCTACGGCTAAGTTTGCTAGATTGTCCTTTACTGATACCCAAGGAAGCGACATAATCAGGAATACCTTGGGGGCCGTTGGCAACAGCAGCATCGACATCTATATCTTTTTTAACAGTTGTCGCGATTTGAGAAATTTCATCCGTAATCATCTTGGAAATCTGCTCAGGAGTTAATATCTCAACATTCTTGAGATTGCCTGATTCGATATCTGCTCGTAATTTTGGTAAATCTAGTTCGATTTCTGAAGCGCCATATGTCTTGGCAACACCACCGCTTTCTGTCAGGAAGGAGGTGTAAGGACTGTCTCCCTTAGCAGGATCGCTGCCATAAACGTGTTCTAGAGGCGTTGCTTTGCCGTTGGGATTCGCCGGAACCACGGAACCATCTTCAACAACACGAGATTTTGTTTTACCTTTGTAATTAAATTGGCTAGCAAAATCGTCATCCTGGCGAATAATGCGAACAACCTCTTGATTCTTGTCTGTAGTTGCGGGATTTTGTTCTTGTTCGCCTGGGGATTTTGTTCCAGGCGATTCTGTTGTTGTATCTTTAGGAACTCCTCCCGGAACTTCTGCTTCATCTACCTGCACCCCGCGTCCGGTGGATGTTTCGGCTTCAGGGGATCTTACTGAAGATTGAGGATCTGTGACCTCAGCGTCAGGGCGCGGAACATTCGGCGCATCATTGATTGTCGGCGTATCAATTCTGCCACCAAAGCCATTCCTAATTCCATTTCCTAGCGAAGTACCAAACTGCTCTCCGGCTTGGAAAGTCCTGGTTTGCATACCTTGAACGCTGCGGCCAAATCTACCGAGTCTACTGAGGTTTGCTGTAGAAATCTGCACAGCTGCACCGATCGCAGCACCAATGAGAACGGCTTCTAAAGTGATGGGTTCTCCTGTTGCTAGGTTGCCAAATATACCACCAGCAATATCAAAGGCAACATCAATACCAAACTTCAAGAACGATTGCGTTAAGCCTGTTCCCAGTCTGCCTGCTTGAGCCAACATGTTACCGAAGACACCACCAGCACCACCCAAGGCTCCACCGATCGCCCCAGCCAAGGCTGCTTTACCCACGCCATCCAGCAGGTTCTTACCGTCGATGGCGTTGTTGCCCATCTGAATCACGGCACCAGCCACAGCCCCAACGATCGCCCCACCAACAACTGCACCGATTCCCCCTGCTAAAGCTGCACCTGCTCCCAATGCCCCAGCTAACGCGCCCACTGCCCCAATCACTGCTGGCGCAACGATAATAGCAACAACAATTACAGCAATGACTAGTAAAACTTTCAGGACTGTTTTCCAGCGCGGCTGTTCTTTATCTGCTGCTTCTTGAGCGTATTTTTGGATATCGGAGTCGAGATTTGGCTGTTTGTCTCCTTGGATTGAACCGCGCAACCCTTCTTCCAAGTCGTTGACACTCTTTTGGAAGTTAGTGTCCATGTTTTGGTTACTTTGGTCGAAAGCACTTTGGATTCCTTGAGTGACTTGACCAAAACCTGTAAGTGCTGCTTGGGTGGTATTGGTAACTGTGGTTGTGAAGGCTTGCTGAATTTGATTGAAGGTGTCTGTAGCGCCTTGATTTAAGTTAGTTAGGCTCGTCTTGGCTTCTTGGGAAACAGCAGCAGACTCTTCCAATCCACTTTGGGCAATACCATTCACCGCAGTCACCGCTTGCTGTTCTCCTTGGGCGATGCCTTCTTGGGATGCTGTAATGCCTTGTTCGGTTTGCTCTTGGACTTTAGCCACGGAGGTGTCAAACTGCGCCAAGATTTCTGCTAGAGTGGCGCTCAACTCCTGTGGATTCGGGGCTGGCGTTCCTTCGAGTTGGGCTTGGGTATCTTGGATGGCAGTTTGGAGACTGGCAGCAGCTTGGTTGATACCATCTTGGATAGAAGCGATCGCCTTTTGGGCATCCCGTTCAATTGCCGAGACTTGCCCATTACCATAAACTGACAACAATTGCAATTGAGCAGCTTGCTGTTGGTCTAAAGTTTGTAATGTAGATTGCAGAGTTTGGTTAGCTGTTTGCGTCAACTGAGTTTGTGCGTCTGCCAATTGAGTCAAAACTTGCTGTTCAACGGAGTTTAAATTGTCTAAAGTTTGTTGTTGAAGAGTTTGCAGTTGTTGGCGAGACTGATTAGCAACATTATGGATTCCTTCAATATCCTTTGGTTTGCCTTGTTCGACGGCATCAGCTTGTTTATTGCCTTCTGCAACTAAACCGTCTTTGTATTGTTTGGCTACTTCTCTGGCTGCTTTTGCCCTCGCTTTGAGTCGATTATCTGTAAGCGGCCCATCCCAGAAGCTATCATCTTTACCAGTAATTTGGGCTTCCCATTCAGCGGCCTTTTGTTCTCCAAAGGCGATCGCTTCATCGCCTACTTTAACACCAGCAGCCCGATATTTCTCTTTTGCTTGGGTATAAAATTCTTCAATCTTCGCCAGTTGATTGCTTTCAGTTTCATCTACTTTCTGGACAGATGTTGTATATTCTGCTGCAACCTTTTGGCGTTCTGCGGCAGTTGTTTGGGAAGTTGTCGCTGCTGCTGCCTGATATTGTGTTTGAATTTGGGCTATAGTCGCTTGTGCTTGACTTTGCACTTGTTCGCGCTGCTGGGCAATTTGGGCGGTAACGGTTGCCTTTTGTTGCTCAACTGCCGCCATTACAGAAGCTTTGGCATTTTCAGTCGAACCTTGAATACGCGCTTCAATTCCTTGCCCCAGCTGGGTAATTGTCTGCACTCGCAAAGCTGCTTCAGCCAAAAAGCTATTTGTAATATTTATCGCCTCAGCTTTTTGCTGTTCTTGCAAGATGGCATCATCCTCTCCTTGAGCCGTTTCCTGTTCGGGAGGTGCAAAGTTAACTTCTGTTGCTGCTAATTGGGACGTTTGAGCATTTACAGCATTTTGCTGGGCTTGTGCTGCCAAAACCTCTGTTGTAGCTTGTTTCTTCTCTGCCACAGTTTCCGGGGTGACGGCTTGAGCCATGCTTTCCGGATTCTGGTTATTAACCTGCGGCGGTAATTTTTCTAAACCTGCACCTCGAACAGCATTAGCTTGCTGTGCAATCTGTTCGCCTTGAGCTGCTTTCGTTTCCGGACTGGCGGCTTCCATACTTTGTGGATTAACTCCACCAGTTTCAGCCGCTTGTGATGCCTTTTCTTCGTCTTCGACATCTTTCTTTTTCTGACTGACAGCTTCAGCCATACCTGCTTTTACTTCTTTGCCTTCATCCTTGGCATCATCACCCTTATCTGCACTCGTTTCCGGACTGACAGCTTCAGCCACACCTGCTTCCACATCCTCTTTGGGCTTTTCTGCTTGAGTTTCAACTGTCGCCGGAGATTCATCTTTGGGTGCAGCCATTTCCACAGAATTGCTGTCAGACGCATTTTTCCCAGATTCAGGTTGTGTTTTAGGGTTTTCGTCTGGTGGTGGTTCTGTTGTTCCCGCCGCGACGGGAGATTGAACGCCGAGGCTTGCTTGTCTGGCGCGATTGTTATCCAGTTCCTGACGGACATCGTTCTCAACTTCAGCAGCATCCTGTGGGGTTTGTTGAGAAACTTGAGTATTTACATCAGGAGCAAGTTGGATAGTGTGGCCGGGAAGTTCTTTAGCTTGCAAAAGCTCCTCTTCCTCTTCACATTGCGAGCAACAAACCCGCTGAATATCTATATCTGGCGTTACTGGTGTTGTTGCCGACGAGTCTTTTTGCCGCCCAATTGCGTTACCGTTTTGTTGAACAACGTGAGTTAATTCATGAGCAAGTAATTCCTTGCCTTGATAACTCCCCGGATTGTATTCTCCTTGACGAAAAAAGATATCTTGTCCTGTGGTGAAGGCACGAGCTTGGATGGTTTGGTTGAGTTCGTGAGAGCGGCTATCTGTATGGATTTTGACACCGCTGAAGTCAGCACCAAACGCCTGCTCCATTGGTTGCCGGATATCGTCTGAGAGTGGCTGCCCATTTTGGCGTCCCCGTTGGATGGAAGTTTCTAAGTTAGATGTACTTACCACTCCACCACCCTGGCGCTGCACCACAGGAGTGGCGGAACCGACTAGAAATTTCCTTTGTAATTCTGTTTCTGGGAAAGCCTCGTGTTGGATAAACTGCTGATTTTGAGGCTGACTGATTTGCTGCATCACCTGGCGTGCTACTGTATCAGCTTGCTGTTCGTAAATGTCTCCTGGCTGATTAATTGTGAGTTTTGTTTGCACGCGGAGTGACATTCGACTAATGTCGTGGGTAACGGGTTCGTTTACAGGTTGCTCCTGGGTAACTGCTTGGGGGGAAGAATCAAGAGGCTTCATTTGTAATTCCTCTTCTTCTAATTTCTGAGATGGAAAATCTGCCTGTGTCTGTTCCTCTTCTTCTTGCAGTTCTTCCCGTTGCACTGTTTGGTGATTTTCAGGCTCATTTATTTCCTGCATCACCTGTGGTGCTACTGTCTCAGTTTCTTGTTCCTCAACATCTTCGGGCTGGTTAGCTTTAGTTATTGTTTGTTGGTGTAGCGATATTCGACTAATGTCGTGCCCTAGAGGTTTGTTGAGGTATGGCAATTCAGCAGTTGTTTGACGCAAGACACCAGAGGAGTTTAAACCAAAACCGCGCGTCGGTTGTCTGAGTTTAGGTATTGAGAAGGAACTGGTGCTAGCTTTTTTAGGCTTGGCTACGCGTTCTCTCATTTGCTTCTCCTGATGCCCGTGCAATAGGGTGGATGATATTTTGCTGATGGTATGTACAGTAGTGCGATCGCACTCCCCACACAATTAATCAAAAGTCTACAATCAATCCGAAATCAAGTTGCTTTTTCTTTTTGTGCCAAAAACTTGAAGGGGCGTAGGTTGGGTTGAGGAACGAAACCCAACGAGTTTGATGTGAAGGCAGATACTTTAGTCGAGGTTATTGGCTCTGTTGAGCAAGTCAGAGAGATAATTAATTGTGAAAGGCAAATTAGCAAATCTCAAGCAGAATCTCTAGCCAAGTTTTTTAATAATTTGAGTTCTGAACTTTCACTGACCGCTAAAGACTTTGGCAAGTAAGCCAACTTATCGGGTAGGCATTGCAATGATAAGATTCAATCGATATCACAATTGTTTTGCAATACCTAACTTAGGTGATTTCTAGCCAGCACCACACCCCAAATCTTCTACAATATCCCAAATACTGTTAACTATTTATGGAATCTCCCTGATACCCCAATTTGGCGGATAAATACCTTGATTAATAAATCGATGAATTGTTGAAAACTTCCAAGCCTGCGGAGTCAGACATAATTGATGTCGCACGGGATTGTAATGAATATAATCGCAATGGTTGGCAAAATCTCTATCGTCCCTAATCAAATGTTCCCAAAATCGTCTTTGCCATAAATTGCGTTCTTGTCGTTTTTGTCGAGAGTTGGAAATATCAACATTAATTCCCAATTGGTTACCATAATTTTTGGTGACAAAGGTTTTAATTAATCGCAGTCGAGTTGATAAATTGCTATCTCCTTCTGGTAATGTCCATAAACAATGGAAATGATCGGGTAAAAGCACAAATGCGTCAATAGTGAATGGGTATTTTTGACGCACATTAGTGATAGCAGTGCGAAGTGCTTGGCGTGCGATGTCGCTGATGAGCCAGGGTTGGCGATGATGAGTTACTTGGGTGAGAAAATAAGTACCACCAGGAAGTTTGGCTCGGCGGTAATTGGGCATGAGTATTCATTGATGAGTTGATTGTTTTAAAATACCCATTGTTTATGCTGAATCAATAAATCTTGTAGGGGTGTACCTTATTATTGGTTGGGTGCGTTAACTACAATAAGAGGCGATCGCACAAAAACACTCCAGGGCGATCGCACTTTTGCGTAGGGTGTGTTAGCGTCAGCGTAACGCACCGTCAATTGAAATTACGGAGGTGCGTTACATTTCATTAACACACCCTACAAGATCGGCGATCGCACAAAAACACTCCAGGGCGATCGCACTTTTGCGTAGGGTGCGTTAGCGTCAGCGTAACGCACCGTCAATTGACATTACGGAGGTGCGTTACATTTCATTAACGCACCCTACAAGATCGGCGATCGCGCTAGCGAAGAAAATACCAAAAAGAGTTTTACCCTATTGTATAGCTGTATTGATTGCCGTTTCACCCTGTTCCTTGAACACCGGTTATGCTTATCTGTCTACCAGCTTCATCGAAATATACTTTAATTTTTACAGTGCCGATTTGTTCTTCACTAGAACTGCGAATGATGTTTCCATTCGCACCGTGGGCTGCGTTTACGGTTATGTATCTGCAAGCGATCGCCACTGCCCACACTGGCCCGTTAATGTGTTCTGCCTGGTCATAGTCCGCCGCTAAAACTAACTGCTTAATGTTTGCGTCTGTTTCTATTAGTACAGTGTTTGTTGTTCCTCGACCGTTGTTTGCTCTATTTAAGGTTGCCTCTTCAGCAGAGGCTCGATCGGTTGCCAAATGATCTGCAATGAAGGTGGCGCTGCTGTTTCTCGCAGTATAATTATGTGGTGCGCCACCAATGGGAGCCATCTGTACGAAATTTGATGTGCTATTGAGTGCTTGCTGCACGCAAGCTATCTCAGGCGAAAGCTTGGGCTGTATCGCTCCATTCTGCTGCACTACATGGGTCAACTCATGGGCCAATAATTCCTGCCCCCCTCGACTCCCAGGATTATATTCCCCCTGTCGAAAGAACACATCCTCTCCCGTAGTGAAAGCCCGCGCCTGAATTGACTGATTCAACTCATCTGATTGACTATCGGTGTGAACCTTCACTCCACTGAAATCAGCGCCAAAGGCCTGTTCCATCTGAAAACGGATATCGTCAGCCATCGGCTGTCCCTTCCCCTTTGCTTGGTTGATGGACGCTTCCAAGTTTGGGCTAGCAGCCATCCCAGCTTTCGTCTGACGCTGCACCATTGACGACATTTGTAATTCTTCTTCCTCTTCCTCTTCCTCTGGTGCAGACTCTCGTTGCAGCGTGGTATTGTCCAGAGATTTCATTTGTAATTCTTCTTCTTCTTCCTCTTCCTCTGGTGCAGACTCTCGTTGCAGTGTGCTATTATTCAGAGATTTCATTTGTAATTCTTCTTTTTCCTCTGGTATTTCTTGCCGTTGCATCAAAGGCGTAATGGAATTTGCCAGAGGTTTTACTTGCAATTCTGACTCTTGTGGCATTTGTTGGCGCTGGATAGATACACCATTTCCAAGTTGTTCCAATCTTCCCACAACCTGTTGGGCGACTGTATCAGCTTGTTGCTCGTAAATATCTCCTGGTTGATTAACCGTGAGTTTGGTTTGGGGACGACGTAGCGGTATTCGACTAATGTCGTGTGCTAGAGGGTTATCTGGTACTGGATGAGATGAAGTATCAGAGGACTGTAAACCAAAACCGCGTGTTGGTTGTCTGAGTGTAGGTATTGAGAAGGAATCTGTGGTAATTTTTTTGGGCTGAATGATGCGTTCTTTCATTTCTTTATAATGCCCAACCAGTTAGTAAATGAATATTTTGCTGATATTAAAATCTAGGGTACAGCGATCGCACTTGTAACACAACTGACCAACTATTATTTCTTGGGCATTGGTAAGAACGCTAATGACCAATGACCAATGACCAATGACTAATTCGACTTTTGGCTACTTTTGATTCTGATGCACTACCTTTAGCCTTGATTTAGGAAGAGTTTTTTTATTTATGGACTCATATCAGGAACAAACTTTTTTCACATTCAATGGAGACGTTGGTGGTAGTGCTGGATACGCCGGGGTTTCAGTGACTTCTGATGCCAGCAAAGTAGCTCAAACTGCGAGTAAATACCTCAACGATTCACTGTTGCTGAACGAACTCACGGAGCATGTGTATAAACTTTTGCAAGAGGATTTGCGATCGCAGCGCGAAAGAATCGGTAATTTTAGTTCTCAAAGGTGGTTTTAATGGCTGGAAATGGTAATAACGGCAAAGTTACTCACGAATTAAATTATGTTACTAGTAATCGTTTTTATGTAGAAATAGATAGTTCTATAGCTGCATCTTTCAGCGAATGTACGGGCTTAAGCGTTCAAATTAAGAAAAACGTTTTTCAAGAAGGTGGCGTTAATGACCAGCAAAGAATTTATTTAGGTCATACAGAATTTGCAGACATAACTCTTAAACGTGGAGTTACAGACCATCCTGGTTTTTGGAATTGGATAAACGCAGTTTTTGACGAACAAAAGAGAACATCCCGACGGAATGTCAATATTCTGATTTTTAATCAATCTGGCGAAACGATGATGAGTTGGACTTTGATTGGTGCTATTCCAGTAACTTGGAAAACACCTACACTCCAAGCCGATGGTAAAGCCGTTGCTATTGAAGAATTAACTTTAGCTTATGAAGGCTTAAAAGTTGCCAGAACTACGGGAGGAGGTAATTCTGTAGAACGAAATGAAAAAACGGGATATTTCGTTTCTAGTTAATTTGCAATTTTTCAACTATAACTATGCAAATCATAAAACCGCTATTAACAAACAATATTCATCCACTGGGTGTAATATCATCTTTATCTAATATTCACAGACTCATATTTAGAAAAGAGTCTGATTTTCTGCATTCGCGCAGTAATTTACTCAGCCCCATACAAACAAAATCGCCATTAGTCACAGCTTCTCAATTTTTATTATCTCGTGAAGCAGAACCATCGATACAACCAGTAATCGGCTGGGATAATTGGGATAATCCAGATATTGATATTAAATTTCCATTTATTGATTTTGACCCTTTTCAACCAATCGATTCACAGGAAAATAACAATTTTAATTCTACTGAAATAGCAACAAGCAATATTCCAGAAATACAACCTAGTATAATTGAGAATAATATAATTAATGATGCCTCACCAGAAATAAATATTCAAAAACAAAGTAAAAATAAAAATCAAACTAAATCTAAATCAAAACAAACCAATAAATCTCCACAAGAAGCCAAAACAAAATCTTCAAAGAAAAAATCAACTAAATCATCTGCGGCTAAAAATGTTGTACAAGCTGCTGATGAAACCAATATTGTTATTAATCCTAATCAAAATATCTTTATAGCATCAAACGAGCCTTTATCTCCTGATGCTAATTCAAGTATTCCCCAAACAAAGAATGAATTTCATATATTAAAAGATCAAAGTCCCGATCCTCTCTTTGCTTCTACGCCTCTGAGTGAAAACAATCCTCTCATATCACAACAAGATACTGCTTTAGATAATACTACAATTAATAATAATTCTGTTAACAATATTACGCCTAGTATCACGTCATCTACTTGGTCTAATGTTCAAGAACAGCCAACTTTGTTTAGGAACGTAGCTAACGAAGAACCGCAAGTATTTTCTGATTTGTTATCTAGTTTACCCAGTGTAGAACCGTCTACTTCAGAAATAATTGCGCCCTTACAACAAAAGAATCAATTAGGCGACACAAATCAATTACCAGATCGTTTGCCTAGAGAATTTCCTTTGCCTAATAATATTGAACAAACATTCACTTCGTCTACTAATTTTACTAACAATCAACAACTAGTCACTGAAACTTCAGAAGTAAGTCCAACGCCACGACAACAAGATATTGAAACTACTCAATCATCACAAAAACCTAATATCCTAGATATTCCAGTTAGCCCAACGCCACGACAACAAGATATTGAAACTACTCAATCATCACAAAAACCTAATATCCCAGAGATTTCAGTTAGCCCAAAGCTAATACAACAAGATATTGAAACTACTCAATCATCACAAAAACCTAATATCCCAGAGATTTCAGTTAGCCCAAAGCTAATACAACAAGATATTGAAACTACTCAATCATCGCAAAAAGCTAATATCCCAGATATCTCAGTTAGCCCAACGCCACTACAACAAGTTATTCAAACTGATGAATTTTCTTCTGAAGTTGAGGATAAAAATACCGCTTCTTTGATAAATGTAATTCAAAAAAAAGAAATATCGGCAATCTCCAATCATCCACCAACCGAAGAAGCACTAAATTCAAATAATGATTTTGAAGGAATTACAGCAATTAAACCAGATTTAATTTCAGAAAATTATATTACTAATTTTGACACAGGTAATTTTATCCTTGATGATTCTGCAATTACTTCACCTAGTGTTGAAAATGCCTTAGAGACGCATAGAAGTGCTACCCTACCGCCTGTCTCAGATGTAAAAAAAAGTCCTATTGCACTAGAACGAGAAATTGATAGTTTTACGAGTGAATCTTTAGTCTCTGCACCTATTCAATTAACACCTGCTTCAGCCTATATTGAAGATACATCTAATTTTTTGAGCGATTCTGATAACAATGAACAGTTAGCAAATTTAGAATCACAATCTACAATAGCAGTTAATGTCTCAGATTTTTCAACAAATCTAATTTCACTACAACGTGACAATAATCTTGAGAGTATTACCAGCGAGTCTATAGAAAATCAGCTTAATTTGCCACTAGATGAAATTGATGAATCACCAATAGTTAGCAATATATTACCTGAGATTGGTGAAACACAAAAATTTAGTAATATATTACCTGAAATTATTGAAACACCCATAGTTAACAACATATCACCTGAGATTGGTGAAACACAAAAATTTAGTAATATATCACCTGAAATTATTGAACCACCCATAGTTAACAACATATCACCTGAAGTTATTGAATCACCAAAAGTTAACAACATATCACCTGAGATTGGTGAAGTAGCAAAAGTGAGGGATGTGTCATCAAATGTTGAAGAGACATCGAGTATTTTCCGAAAAATAGTTGATAATGAACAAATAGTAGAGTCAGAATTGTTAGGTGCGATCGCTAATCCTGAAAACTCTGAAATTTATACCCCAGAGTATCAAGATATCCCAGGAAAACCAACTTTTTTACCAAATCAGTCAAGCACACCACCTCAATTTGAGCAAAACAACTCCATTCAAAATTTAGCAGCACCTAAAGGTTATGCTACTGGTGGTAAAGTAACAGACTCTCGCCTTGAAAATAATCAGCACATAGCACCGTCAGATACCGTACCTGCAATGCTGACACCTGGAGAGTTTGTCATTAATACCAGGGATGCACAAAAAAATCTCTCTTTACTACAACACATTAACAGCGGTGGGACACCTGATGATATTGTTGTTCCAAGTTTAGAGACACCCAACGCCAAAGAATCACAAACAACAACTTCTCCACATTCGACTAAAGTCGATTCTTTTACAGACACTTCATTACAACTCAAATCTCAGGAATCTAATTCTTTAATTCCTTCTTCGTTGGAGTTGAATGTTGGAAAACAGAAACTTTCAGTACTCAATTCTCCGCAGCTTAATACTGTTGAAAACAAAACGACTGATTCACCCGTTACTTCACCCCAGTATTCATCACCTCCCCTAATCTTTAGAAAAGCAAATTCTACCGCTAATACACATTCGCAAAGGTCAGATACGCCTTCCCAATGGTCAAACGTGCAAGAACTATTCAATGGAAATAATGATGAAGATGAATTTACAAGCTTCTTTAGTGGTGGAGGATCTAATAGCCAAAATTCCGAATTTTCTGATATTTATACATCATCAGAATTATCACCAATTTTTGCTAACAACCGTGCTGCACCTAGAGGTTTCGCCCAAGGTGGAGAAGTTACTGCACCCACATCTGAAAATACACAATCAGTAAGCGAAACAGTACAAAACACTTCTGCAAACGGCGAAGAAGATAACAAAGACGATACGGCCAATCTTGAAGCTTTAGCCCGCGAAATTTATAGTAGATTACGCCAACGTTTAGAAATTGAACGAGAACGTCATGGCGGTTATTTAGGTCGTTTATCTTGGTAAATTTTATCCAGTAAATTGAGGAGAGATAATCAAATGGTAACCCCAGGAATTATTGTTACCCAGAAGCGGAAACCACAACTTGAAAAAGCAAAACTTGTAGCTTATAACGGCGAATCTGACGATATTGAATTCATGTTTAATCCTACAGAAATTAGTTTTAGCCGGTCTGTTGAGTGGAAAAGTAATGATGGTAATAGAGGTACAGAACTGTTGCCAAAGGTTAACTTTTCTGGAGTTAAACCTTACACGTTTTCACTCAAGCAGTTGTTATTTGATACTTATGAAACTAAAGAATCTGTGATGAAAAAGTATGTAGACAAGATTAAAAAAGGCGTAGAAACAATTAAAGGAGCGCGTGATAAACGTCCGCCTGTTTACATATTAACATGGGGAAATGAGTATTTTTATTGTGTAATTACAAAATTAACTTACACATTAAATATGTTTCTCAGTGATGGTACACCAGTTAGAGCAATGGTAGATATAGACTTGCAAGAAGTTGATAAAAATAACCTTCCTGGGGGAAAAGAATCTCAATCTAAAGGAAAAAACCGCAAAGCAGATCCGAAAGTTGCGAAAACGTAGTTGGGAGTTGGGAGTTGGGAGTGAGGAGTTAGGAGTTAGGAGTTGGGAGTTAGGAGTTGGGAGTCGAAATCAAAAATATGATGATGTTTGAAACATGGTTATAGCAATTCACTAAATTTATTCTGAATTATGAATTATGAATTCTAGATCCTAAAAAATTACCCCATTTCAGTACAATATTTAATATACAAAAATTGAAGCTTATGCCTAACGCCAACCTTTATTTAAGCGATCCTTTAGTTGAGATAGAAGGGCAACCTGCGTCTCCTGAATTACTCAAAGATTTGCTGCAAATGACTGTGGAAGAAAGCGTGCATTTACCAGCAATGTTTACCCTGGTAATACATAATAGCTATATTCCGACATCTGACCGATCGCAAAATCAACCTTGGCGACACGAACAGGTTTTTAAAATTGGCAAGAAAGTAACTTTAGGTTTCAAATCGAGTACTACTCAAGACCAGAATTTTAGAAATGAAAAAACAAAAATTCTTGTGCAAGGTGAGGTTACAGGCCTCGAAGTTCACTTTAATGAAAAATCGGAAGCTAATATAATTGTTCGTGGCTATGATTTTTCCCATCGTCTTCACAGAGGCCGTTATAATCGCTCTTTTTTAAATACGACTGATAGTAATATAGTAAAAAAGATAGCTAAAGAAGTAGGTATAAATGTTGGAAAAATAGACGAAACTAGCGAAGTCCACAAGTATGTATTTCAAGAAAATCAAACCAATATGGAGTTTTTGCAAGAAAGAGCCGCGCGGATTGGTTTTGATTTATTTATTACAGAAGACAAGATAAATTTTTGCAAGCCAGAAAGTCAGGTGTCTTTAGATTTGAAATGGCTAGTTGATATTAGTAAATTTAGTACCCGTGTCACCAGTGCAGAGCAAGTGAGTTCTGTGGAAGTACGTGGTTGGGACTATACCAAAAAACAATTGATTAGCTCAACAGCCAACAAAGAAAAGCAAATGACTGAAACAGGTAATAAGCTAGGAAGTAGTACTAGTGGTACATTTCGCAATCTTAAAGCTCCGAAAATGATTGTTGTAGATAAACCTGTTGCTACTAAAAAACAAGCAGAATTAATGGCTCAGGCTTTATGTGATGAATTGGGAGGAGAGTTTGTTTATGCAGATGGTAAAGCATTCGGTAATCCGGAAATTCGACCGAGGCGGGTAGTTCGTCTGCAAGATTTAGGCGATCGCTACAGCGGCCAATATTATGTCACAGAAACACGCCACTTTTACAATGGGCGAGTTTATGAAACTGATTTCAGCGTCCGCGGCTTACGTGCTGGTAACTTATTCACAACTCTATCGACAAAAAAACATTTACAGCCATCTGAGACTTTATTAGTCGGAATTGTGACTAATAACAAAGACCCAGAGAAATGGGGTAGAGTAAAAGTCAAGTTCCCCACCATGACCGAAGACCATGAAAGCGACTGGGCGAGAGTTGTAGCTGTAGGAGCAGGGCCAAACAGAGGTTTCGACTGTTTACCAGAAGTCAATGATGAAGTATTAGTAGGTTTTGAACATGGCGATATTCACCGTCCCTACGTCATTGGTGGCGTCTGGAATGGTAAAGACGCACCGCCGGAAAAAGTAGATGATTCAGTTACCAGCGGTGTGAGATTACGCACTATTAAAACTCGCGTTGGTCATGTTTTACAGTTCGTTGAAGAAGATAAAGCCAGCAGTAAAACAGGTATTCGCGTAGAAACCAAAGCCGGTCACAAAATGTATCTTAATGATAGCGATCGCCATATCGAAATTAAAACCGCAGGCGGTCATACAATCAAAATGGACGATAGAAGTAAATCTATTTCCATCGAAACTACAGGCGGTCATCAAATCAAAATGAACGACGCAGGTAAATCTGTTTCTGTAAAATCAACAGGAAATCTGTCATTAGATGCTGTTGGGAATATAGACATTAGTGCTAACGGCAATATTACAGTAAAAGGTGCGATAATTCGCCTGAATTAACATTTGCTGAAAAAGATATAACTACCTCTGAAGTATATCAATATGCCGAAAAAGATGGAAATTACCAGAATTTCTTATTTAGAAAAATCCAAAGTGGACAGCCACAGACAATTACAGCAGCCCAATTTAGACAGTAATAGCTGAAATAACAACATTAATAAAAAGCCCTTTCAGCTACAAACTGAGAGGGCTTTAATTTTGCGTAAATTATCTTTTATACCTAGACAGTTGCTATTAGCTAAATCACTTTTTCGAGATTCTTGCCAATGAATTTGAATGATTTTTTGCGCTTGAATGCTGAAGCAACACCCAAAGTACCGAAGACAAGTAAACTAACAATAGAAGCGCGTTCAGGGACGGTAACTATAGTTGCAGAAAAATTAATGGCTAACTCACTATCTTCCGGCCCTAAATTTTCAAAACCTGGTATGAATGGAGGCGCAGAAAAAACCTCTAAATAACTTGGTATCGGCAAAAAACTAGCGAAAAAGGGACTAGAATAATTTCCCCCAGAAGTGGAATATCCGAAACCATCACCCCTTAACTGTTGAGCATTCAGACTAATTAAATTATCAACCTCAAAAGGTTCGTTTCCTGGTATTGGAGTTCCGGTAGTTTGAAGGCCAGTAATTGTTTCACCATTTCGCGTACCAGTAATTCCTAAAATTTGGTAAAAACCCAAATCGTCGGGAGTGTCATTAGTAGTGAAAGTACCACTGGCGGTTACGCCAATACCAGAATAATTCCAGTTCCAATTTAAAGCAGAGGCGGCTTGTATTGTGCCGAAAACTAATCCAGATGTAGCAGCAATAGCTGTGGCAGATAGTAAAGCTAAATTTTTCATGAAGGTTGTCTTACTGCTTTGAGTAGGTCAGAGGCAAAAGCGGTTCTTAGAGGTTGAGTTAAGCTACAGCCCAATCCAAAACTAATGGCAGTTTACCACCAAAGATATAGCAAAGTACTGACTTAATAATTGGTCATTTGTTATTTTAAATTTGAGTGCTGAAGCAATGCTCAGAGTATCGAAAGTAAGTAAGCTAACAATAGAGGTGAAGTTCAGGGACGGCGATTTATAGTTGCAGAAAAACTAATGGGTAACTCACTATCTTCCGCTCCCAAATTTTTAGAACCTGGTATGAATGGCGGTACCGAAAAAACCTCTAAATAACTCGGTGTCTCCAAAAAACTAGCGAAAAATGGACTAGAGTAATTTCCAACAGAAGTGGCATATCCAAAACCTTCACCCGTTAACTGCTGAGCATTAAGACTTATTAAATTGTCAATACTAGAAGGTTCGTTTCCGGGTATTGGAGTTCCGGTAGGTTGCAAACCAGTAATTGTTTCACCATTTCGCGTACCAGTAATTTCCAAAATCTGGTAAAAACCCAAATCATCAGGAGTGTCATTAGTGGTGAAAGTACCGCTGGCCGTTATGCCAGTAGCAGAATAACTCCAGTTCCAACTTAAAGCAGAGGCGGCTTGCATTGTCCCGAAAACTAATCCAAATGTAGCAGCGATGGCTATGGCAGATAGTAGAGCTAAATTTTTCATGGAGGTTGTTAGTGCGATTATCTAGATGACGCCAAAAGTTAACGCAGATCTTGGAGGTTGAGTCAAGCTACAGCGATCGCAAAACCAATGGCAGTTTACCATTAAACACATAAGACCTCTTGCAATCAATTGCTTTTTGCACTCTTGTAGTCAAAGGGAAAAGGTTAAAGGGGAAAGGGGAAAGGGAAAATAACAAACCTTTCCCCCTTCCCCCTTGCCCTTTTCCCGACTTCTGCAAGAAGTCTATAGACGTAGCAGTGCTACGTCTATACCAGAATTTCGTCTATATTTGCCCCATCCTCGACCTTTGGCGAATAGGCTTTACCCCTTTGTGCCGATATCTTTGAAGATATACATTGTCACAGCTGTTTAAGTGCCAGATATGGTTTATGGTCGCGAGCTAGCCTATTTGGGAACGGGTTGGGCTTACCCATTGCGCTTGAATGTGCAAGGTGGAATACAGCTTAGCCGTGAAGAACAAAAAGTTAAAGAATCTATTTGGATTATCCTCCGCACTGGAGTAGGCGAACGTGTTTATCGCCCTACTTTTGGTTCGCGCTTGTCAGAGTTGGCGTTTGCACCTTTGAATACCGATACTCTGGTGCGAATTCGGATTTATGTTTTAGAAGCTTTGGAAGTTTGGGAACCACGCATTATTGTCGATGAAGTTCTCACCGAACCCGACCCCGTGCGGGGCAGAGTAGATATCACCATTAATTATCGACTCAAAGAGGGTCACGATATTTACAGCTTTGTTTATCCTTTTTATTTGGTTTCAGCTGGGGAGGGAGCGTGAGAACAATTAAAAATTAAAAATTAAAAATTAAAAATTCAGAAGACGCGATTCATCGCGTCTCTACAAGATGGTTTATTTGTCACATTCTTTTTTTAAATTGGTATGAACTTTGACTTTTTACCAAAATTACCTTCTTCCAACTTAGACGATCGCGCTTTCGATGACTTAGTGGATGAATGTATAATGCGTATTCCCCGCTACTGTCCCGAATGGACAGACCACAATCTCAGCGACCCAGGAATTACGCTCATTGAGTTATTTGCTTGGTTAACTGACCAAATGTTGCTCAGATTTAACCAAGTACCCCGAAAAAATTATGTAGCTTTTCTAGAATTACTGGGCATTCGTCTCCAGCCTCCCGCGCCAGCATACACAGAATTAACTTTTTATTTAAGCGCCGAACTACCCGAAGCTTATACAATTCCCGCAGGATTAGAAGCCTCAACTATTCAAACTGAAACCACAGAATCTATTACTTTTAGCACAGATTTGCCGCTAGTCATCGGCAAACCCCGGATACAGCACTTCTTAACCGCCCAAACCACCGAAGATATCCCTCAAACTCTGCGAGAGAGAGTTACGAGTTCCTGGACTCGTCAATCTGACGGTTACTGGACGGGTAACGAACAGGCAATTTTTGAAGAGGAACCCCAGCCTGGTAACTGTTTTTATTTAGCGATCAATTCTGACGATCCTTTAGATGCTAATGTCTTAGAAATTGTTTTTCAAGGAGCTGCGGCTACCCCGGCTGGTATTAACCCCAACCTACCGCCCCGCAAATGGGAAGCCTGGGATGGAGAAAATTGGCAACCAGTTTTATTAAAAGAATCAGATGATAAAACTCGCGGCTTCAGTTTTTATGAAATGGCTCAACAAGGTGGAAACCCGGCTCAAGGTGGAGAGGTGCGTTTGCATCTCCCGCAAATTTGGCCTGTAGCTAACTTTACCTCTTATCGAGGTCGCTGGCTGCGTTGTAGTTTCACCATCACAGAAACCAATCAATCAGGTTACAATCGTCCGCCACGAATTACTGGTTTAGCAATACGGTCAATTGGCGGTACAGTCAGAGCCAGTCATAGTACGCTGATTCTCGATGAACGCTTGGGAATTAGCGATGGTACACCCGGTCAAAGTTTCCAGTTACAAAGCTCGCCAATTTTAGAGCGCAAAGAAAACGAGTATATTTTAGTGACTCCTGCTAATGGTTTACCTCAAAGATGGACTGAGGTGAGAGATTTTGCTGATTCTGCGCCGCATCACTTTCATTACACCATTGATTCCCTTACAGGCGAAGTGCAATTTGGCCCGTTGATTCGGGAACCCAGCCAACTCAAACAGCAAACACAAGTGCGAAGCAAGATTCAGCAACCACGGTTAGACGACACATCTGTGCAACTCAGTACTCTAGAAAACAGACAGTCTCAACATCAGTATGGGGCGATTCCTCCCCGTGGCGCGGAGATTAGAATAGTAGCATATCGCACAGGCGGGGGTAGAGAGGGCAATGTGCAAGCCGGCGCAATTCAGTTTTTAAAGTCTGCATACCCATACGTTGACAGCGTAATCAACCTGATACCAGCAATGAATGGTGCCGACGCCGAGTCGCTAGAACAAGCTGTGATGAAAGCACCGCGCATTCTCCGCACCCGCGATCGCGCTGTCACCGCCGAAGATTTTGAAGTTTTAACCCAACAAGCAGGCAGAGGAGCGATCGCCCGCGTCCGGTGTTTGTCAGCAAATTCACGCAGCCAAGCAGGTATAGTTAGTTTAGTGGTAGTGCCGTTTGCCAACACAGATGCGATCGCTCAAGGTGATGGTATGACACCAGAAGAATTTGGTCTGAGTCGCGCACTGCAAGATCAAATCTTGAGCTATTTAGATGAAAGGCGCTTATTAGGAGTACAAATAGAACTCCAAGAACCCAATTACGTAGGTGTTTCCGTCCAGACAGAAATTGCTCTAGAACCCACCTACGACAACCCTTACGCCAGAGAAGAAATCCGCCGCAATTTAAGAGTAGTCCTGTATAAATATTTAAATCCATTAACCGGAGGACTCGACGGTCAAGGTTGGCCATTTGGGCGACCCGTTTATACATCAGATATTGTCGCCTTATTGCAACAAACCCCAGGCGTCCGTCATTTAGGCCCCGTTTTACTCTTTCCCATCCGCAAACAAGGAGAAACTTGGAGACGACAATCATCACCAGAACAATTAGTTGACCCAGGCCCAGAAGGTTTGATCTGTTCCTGGGCTGATACAAATCTGCGTTCAAGTCACGACATCCAAATCATTAATCGATGATTAGTCAATAGTCAATAGTCATTGGTCACTTGTACTGAGCGAAGTCGAAATATTAGTCATTTGTTTTTCTCCGCGTCCCCGCGTCTCCCCCATCTCCCCATCTCCCCATCTCCCCAATCCCCAATCCTATGGTTCAAAGTCGCTTTAGTCCGGCTGTACGGATTCAATTAACCCCAATGCAAATTCCCGAAGCTTTACCTGTAGGGGGCTTAACCTTTGCGAATGAGGAAAACGCGGATGCAGCAGGACGTAGTTTACTCTTGCATCCCGGACATCCGAGTGAGATGGTTGTCCAAGTGCAAAACTTAGAAGCGCGTCCTTTGCGGGTAAACTTCAGCGTTGAGGGAAACTTTCCGAGTGAGTGGTGTCAAATTGGCACAGAAGGTAGCGAGATTCCACCTCGCGGACAAATGGATGCAGTCCTCTACTTTTCTATTCCTGAAACATTTTTTGAAGATCGGGAAGCGATACCTGCGGTGGGCTACGCCAACGCCCCAGGAAAAAAAGATAAACTAACTCTGAATTTTCGTAGCTTAGTTACTCTACACATCGACCAAGGTACAGACAACGAACAAATCCACAGAAGCGAATATTTCGATTTATACATCCGTCCCTACACAGCCTACATGGAATTCTTGCCAATTTTGTATCGTGAAGTAGACTTTATTGGTCGCTTCATGAAAATATTTGAGCAAGCTTTTCAACCAATAATTGATAGTTATAACGTCATGTGGGCAAACCTCGACCCCCTGACAGCACCGCAAGCACTACTACCCTTTATGGCTCATTGGGTTGCTTGGCAAGTCGATTCCGTCTGGGATCTCCAGCAACAGCGCCGTTTAATTCGTCGTGCAGTAGAACTTTATCGCTGGCGAGGAACTCGTAAAGGATTACGTCTTTATTTACATCTTTATACAGGCTTACCTCTAGACGAACATTTACCTAATGAAGCAGATAAACATATTAGTATTACAGAACCTTTCGGCCCCAGTTTCATTATCGGAGACGCACAACTCGGAAGTGCAGTTTTAGCAGGTGGACAACCATATCATTTTATAGTTCGTTTGCGTTCCAACATTTCTAGCGGTATCATCAACGAACAACTAATTCAAAGAATAATCGAACAAGAAAAACCAGCTTTTTGCACCTACGAACTAACTATCGAAAATCCTCACAATTAAAGAATTCAGAATTCAGAATTCAGTCATCAAAAATTCAAGGTGCGTTAGCCTTCGGCATAACACACCCTACCTCTAATTTAAAATTCCAAATGGAATAGCTAATATTTTTTAAAATTTATATAACAAACTTACAATCCAAAATCCAAAATCTAAAATCCAAAATCCCTATGTCCCACCCCTTCCCACCCCCACCAATAAAATCCTTTGAACGCCTGCAAGCCACAGACGGATTACTAATCAATGCCGAACGCTGGCGAGCAGCCCACGATTATCATCGTTTGCGGCAAAATGCCCAATACCAAAGTTTAAATCAACCAGGAATTGTCTGCGGTTTAGGCGTGAGACATATTTCTGCACCAAGCCAAGTAGAAGCCAGATATCGAGATGGACGTTGGGTACAAATTCAACCCGGTATCGCCATTGATTTAGCAGGAAATTTAATTGTTGTACCCAACTCCTATGACTTTCCCATTGATATAGAAGTAGCAACATCAGAACCAATCATGATCTACTTAGTAGTCAGCTATGTAGACCCTGATGAATTGCGACGCGCACAGCAAAGAGATATTGTTCAAGAAACGTATCGAATTGACCAAAGAAACTCGACGCCAATCACCTCAGAAATCGAAATATGTAGAATCCTGCTGCAACCAGGACATACTGACATTACTCAACCTGCGGATGCCTTTTTCCCTGGATATAACAACATTGATTTGCGTTATCGCCGCCAAGCACAAATGCGTCCCCAAGCACTTGTAGCGATCGCCCAGGCAAATCATAGCGATCCAGAATGTGCGCGTAATTTTTTCAGCCTTTCATACTTGTTACAAGCAGTAGAACCCTTATATCCCAATTTGCGGGGGGCTGATGAACCAGGTCAGGTTTCTTTATCAGAAAATATCCAAGATTACGACCTACTTTATCTCACTGGCGGACAAGCCTTATCTTTAAATAGTCTCGAATTTGAATCACTAAAAAATTACTTAAATTTAGGTGGCGTACTTTTAGTTGATGCACCAACAAATAGTAACGCTTTAATTGAAAGTACTCAAGCATTAGCACAACAATTAGAGAGTCCTTTAAGACCTTTAGAAGAATTACAGCGGAGCCATCCTTTAAGAACAAAACCTTTTTTATTTGCCGCGCTACCATTGGTTAATCAACAGCAAATTAAACTATTAATGGGTGGAGGAATTATTTTAGTAATTGGTGATTTAGCAAGTGCTTGGGGATTGGATAGAGATTTGGCTTTACCCCGATTAACCATTCGTACAGCTCAAGAACTGGGAATTAATATTCTTCACTATGCTTGGAAGCGGCGACAATTAATTGGTTTACAACAAGAAGATAATTCTGGACAGTGGTAAATATAGAGAAGAATTCAGGAGTCAGGAGTCAGAATTCAGGGGTCAGAATTCAGAAGTCAGGATTCAGGAGTCAGAATTCAGGGGTCAGAAAATGAATATTTAGGACTTAGGCATTGACAGAAAATACCAAATATGGAAGATTGAAAAACCACATATGCCGTAGGGGTACAGCACTGCTCATGGGTGTCAACTTAAGCTCAAACTGTTGCCACACAATCGTTTTACCCCACCCCCAACCCCTCCCCTTGCCAAGGGGAGGGGAGGTTTTGCGTCAGCAAAGCCGGGGTGGGGTAACGCGGATCTTGATGGTAAGTATGTAGAACTAGCTCATCACGTTTTTATCAGGGTTTCACGTTAAGTTGACACGTATGAGCAATGCTAAAGCCCCTACATCCAGGGTCTATTTACCATCAAAGAATGATTAATAAAAACCTGAAACGACTTATGCATAGAAACGCACACCATGATTAATTTGTACAGTGCGTAAGTCCTAATATTAAACTTTTACCTGTTTTATCTCTGCATTGGTTGGTTGGTCTATTTCTATAAACCTTGGCCCAAGAATGAGAACTGTAATCATCATTAATATACTCGTCACCATGATGATGCTCACCACGCTAGGATCTTCAAAATTGCTCGTACCAACTAATAATGCTGCGGCAAAATTGCGTTGAGCGGTTCCGACTCCTAACACTCTTTGGGTATCAACGCCGGGGCCGCCTAAAAGATAACCTACGCTAAAGGAAAAGAGAATAAATACAGCACAAACAAAAATTGCACCTGTTTTTAATAAGGCAGTGATATCGTTAGTATGAACTACCAATCTGACTACTAGGCCTAAAAGCAATCCAGCATTAGATAATTTGAACAAAATTGGTTGAAGAGTTGTAGCGATCGCTGCAAATTTAGCTTTAATAAATAGCCCAATTACCAATGGACTAACCATCATCAATAACAACGGTTTTGCAATCTCCCAAGAGTTGATTTGCACCCCTTCTACCACTAACGGCAATACAATCGGCATATAAACGATTGTGCCCAACATCAGCAACATCATTAATCCCACGGAAAAAGCAATATTGCCCTTGACTATATGAGCGAGTTTTGGCAAAGCCGGCGGCCCTGATGCTACTGCCATAATCAGTAAACCATCTCTAAGGGGTTCGCTCAGATGTACTACTTGCAGCAGCAGATAGACAAAAAGCGGCACTAGCACAAAATTTGTCAGCAGAGACAAGATAACAAGACGACGGTTGCGGAGTGGTTCCCAAATCTCCTGTACGGTTAGGCGTAAACCCGCACCCAACATAGTGAAAACAATGAATGTCAGAAGTGCTAATTTGTCGATTATTGCCAAAATTTCATTCATGATTTTAATGGGGATTGGGGACTGGGGACTGGGGATTAGGAATTAGGGAGCGGGGATTAGGGATTGGGGCATTAGGAGTGTGTCCGGGGTAGAGTGGAAAGGGTGGAAAGCTTTTTTATAATTTGCCAACACTCCCCTTTTCCCAGTCCCCAATCCCCAGCCCCCAGTCCCCATTCATTACTTCAACTCAAGACTGACTTGCTGTAAGTTGCCGGTGAAGGCGAAGGGTACTTGGTAGGTGTCAACGACGGGAGTACCCGTGTCTCTACCGATATCAAAGGTTTCGTCTAGGGCTAAACGATAAGCGATGGTTTTTTCGATTCGACCTTCGGCTACCTGCTGTTGGTTGATGAATAATTTGCCGGTTCCGCCTGCACCTACTGTTCCACCGTCATAATCAAAGTCGAACCGTAATGTCGATTTCCCCGCAGGCAGTTTTTCTCTTGATTGAATGATGTAGCGAACGGCATTTGCATAGTTGTAGATATATGTAGGCTTGCCATCTTCAAGGAAAAAGCTCCAACCAGCAAAACGTCCGCCTTGGGTTAAGAGGATACCTTCTGCCCCAGTTTCGGGAATTTCTACGTTAGCTGTAATGCTGAAGGATCTGTTTTTCAGGTTTGGGGCGCTACCTTCTGGGATGCCAAATACCCCAGGATAATAAGTAAAGTTTGTGCGTCCGGCGTTGAGACTGGGACGAATTTTGACATCAAACCGATCTAGAACGCGATCGTCTAATGGTAAGACTTGGTGGTTACGGGCTTCTTTGAAAAATAGCTTTTGCAGTTTTTCTAGCTTGTCTGGATTTTCCTCGGCCAGGTTGTTGGCTTCGCTGAAATCTTCTGCAATGTTGTACAGTTCCCACTTATCTGTATCAAAGTCACCTTTTACGGTACGTTCCCAAGGCAAGCGACCATGACGAGCCGCCGCTACCCAACCGCGATCGTAAATGGCTCGGTTGCCCAACATCTCGAAATACTGGGTTTCACGGGTGGAGGGAGCATCGGGATTATCGAAGCTATAGACTAGGCTAGTACCTTCGATTGGTTGTTGCTTGACGCCATTCACTTCTTTGGGGGCAGTAATTCCCGTTGCTTCTAAAATGGTGGGTGCAATATCAATTACGTGATGGAATTGGTTGCGGATTCCACCTTGGTCTTTAATGCCCTCACCCCAAGAAATTACTAAGGGGTTGCGAGTTCCACCAAAGTGAGAGGCGATTTGTTTTGTCCATTGGAAGGGAGTGTTAACTGCCCATGCCCAAGCCGCTGGAAAATGGTTGAATGTCTTGGGGCTGCCCAAGTCATCATAGGAAGCAAGCAGTTGTGGCAGATTTTCGGGTACGCCGTTGAAGAATTTCAACTCGTTGACGGTACCTGTTAAACCGCCTTCTGCACTCGCACCGTTATCTCCCACAACGTAGATGACTAGGGTGTTGTCTAGTTCGCCAAGCTGGGTGACTGCATCAATTAACCGTCCAATCTCATAATCTGTATGCGCTAGAAATCCAGCAAATACTTCTGCCATATGGGCAGAGAGTTTCTTTTGCTCTGCCGAAAGGGAATCCCAAGCTGGCAGTTCTTGGGGGCGGGGTGTCAGTTGGGCACTGGCAGGAATTACACCCAGTTGTTTTTGGCGGGCAAAGATTTCTTCACGCAATTTATCCCACCCTTGGTCAAATTTGCCTTTGTACTTATCAATCCAAGCTTTGGGGGCGTGGTGCGGTGCATGGGTCGCGCCGGTGGCGAGATAGGTGAAAAAGGGTTTGTCGGGAGCGATGGATTGTTGGTTGCGAATCCAGGCGATCGCATGGTCTACTAAGTCAGGTGTCAGGTGGTAATCGGGGTTATTGGCTGGTTTTTCAACTCGTTTAGTATTCTCTACCAACGCCGGACTCCACTGGTTAGTATCGCCACCCAAGAAGCCGTAAAAGTACTCAAATCCTAATCCTGTAGGCCAGCGATCGAAAGGCCCGGCGGCACTGGTTTCAAAGTCTGGTGTGTTGTGCCATTTACCGAAAGCAGCCGTATTATAGCCATTTTGTCGCAGCACTTCGGCAACGGTGGCGGCACTCTTCGGCAAAATCGTTGTGTAGCCAGGATAACCTGTGGCTAATTCCTCAACTACCCCTGTATTCACTGAATGGTGATTGCGTCCCGTTAACAGTGCTGCCCTAGTGGGCGAACAAAGGGCTGTGGTGTGGAATTGGTTGTAACGCAATCCTGTTTCGGCTAGGCGAGTCAAGTTAGGAGTTTCCACCGGGCCGCCAAAGGTACTGGCTTGTCCAAAGCCAACATCATCTAGTATTACTAGTAGAACGTTGGGCGCTTTGGCTGGGGCGGTTATTGGTTGGGGGAAATCTGGTTTTGAGTCTTTGTAGGTGATGCCAATTTTGCCCTTGAATTCTGGTTGGGGAATCGGTAAAACTTTCGATGTGGCTGCAAGGGCAGGGCTACTAACCGTCAGTATGATGATGGCGAGAGATACAATAGACCCCTTGCAAAAAGAACTTTTGCAAGAGGTGGGAAAAGGGAAAAGGTTAAAGGGGAAAGGGAAAATAACAAATCTTTCCCCATTTCCCCCGCCCCTTATCCCCAGAGGGGGCCCCCACCTTCCCCTTTTCCCGACTTCTGCAAGAAGTCTAATGAGCGATCGCCAAAGTAAATGCAACATAAACTAATTGGTAATTGGTAGGACTTGATTCAAGCTCTTAACTAAGCGAAATCCGATATGGGTAGTTCCGGTATCGGGGGCTTGAGATTCTCGTGCAGCCGGACGGAAGCGGCTGCAATAGTTAGGCGCACAAAGATAAGAGCCTCCTTTGATGGTGTGTAGGATGTTTTCTGTGGGTTTGTTGGGGTCAAAGCTTAGTTCTGGCCCTGTGGGATCGACATTATGGTTTTTGTGGTTATGCCCTACGCCAAACAAATCTGAGGTCAATTCCCAGACATTACCTGCCATGTCGTAAAGGCCGTAACCGTTGGGTGGGAAGGAACCAACAGGAGCGATACCTACGTAACCATCGCTTTTGGTGTTGAAAAAGGGAAAAATTCCTTGCCATGTATTGGCTTTTTTCTCAGAATATTGCTCGCCCCATGTATAAGTTGCGCTCTCTAACCCACCACGGGCAGCATATTCCCACTGAGCTTCGCTGGGTAAGGATTTTCCTGCCCATCGGGCGTAAGCTGCGGCATCTTCATAGGCAATATGAACGACTGGATAGTTTTCTTTGCTAGCGATGGCACTTTCCGGGCCGAAGGGATGTTGCCAATTCGCCCCAGTTTTCCAATGCCACCAACTCAGTTGCTTTGCTCCTGGTTTTACCATCTCAAAAACCAAAGAACCTGGTAATCTCTGCTCGTCTGTTAAATCGGGAAACTGTTCTTTGGATAAATGCCGTTCTGCAACTGTTACATACCCTGTTGCTTTGACAAATGCCGTAAATTGTGCATTTGTCACTTCATATTTATCGATACAAAAGGAACTAACTTTAACATCAAAAGCCGATCGCTCTTCGACAAAACCAGAGTTATCTGACCCCATTGTGAATGTCCCTGCTGGAATCAGTACCATTCCTTGGGGACAGGGATTTTCGGTAGCTGCTGCGGGAGGAATGATGAATAAAAGTGCGATCGCCATTCCTGTAGCGAATAATCTTAAAAAACTTTTTCCTAGCTTGGACATGCTAAAAAATACCCCTCGTGGGGCTACGCCTACGCTTTTCATCAACAACATGCAAAATTACTACAAGCTTTTACAACGCTTGCATCAGGTGGTATTTACTCTCAATCAAACACATCAAAATCAAAACTAACTTCTGCTCAAATACTTACTAGATAAAGCTTATAAAGATTAATGCCCCGATCAAAAACCAAGACATATTAACCTTTAATCAAAATAATTTAGTTAAAGGAGAACGCAGAATACAGATTTAGAACTTCACTGCAACTCGGAGTGTAATTCATACTGAATTTTGATTCCTGAATTCTGACTTCTATTTTTAACTACTGTATATTGATACATTTACCGTATTAAAACAATATTGATAAACTACCTCTTAGACAAAAATAAGTCAAGAGCTTTGTTGAAGACTTATAAGTAGTGCTTTTTTAATGTTTGGAGCGATCGCCTTTTCGCGGAGTATCTGCTGATATTACACAGCCCCGTCACAGTGGTAAATTTGATAGTATCCAGCATTATTGTTCCATTGAGTTCGTATCCTGACGTTGCCGACTTCTGCTCTGGCGAACTGCGGCGTACCTTGGGAATCAAGACTAGTTTCGATGAAAGCATACTGCTGAGCCGTAACAAATGTAAAGTTTGCTACATTGAAATTCAATAGATTATCACTGTCATTGTCACTCAGTCCCAGCAAATATCCCTCAATTTCTTCCCGTGCTTCGTCGTTTGTCATGGATATAATCGTGCTGCGGGGGATATTGCCACGAATACCATGAATATTCAGTGCAGTATTAAGATCGAAGTTATTAGGTGTATGGTTGTTGCGAAAGCTCGGCATCGTTGCGTTCGCGGCAGGAGGGGTATAGTTTTGGGCTGCGTCTGAGTTCCGTTGAATGATGTTGCGAGCTAGTGTCCCAGAGGAGGGTAAATTCACCCTTTGTCCCATTCCATCGGCTTCTGGCTGGTAGAAATTTTCTGGCTGACGCAATGATATTCGACTGATATCATGTACCAGAGGCTTTTTTATCGAAGCATCTTGGTCTAAGAATTGTTCGCTTTGAGAGTGCGCTTGTTGCAGATTTGATGACTTCTGAATTACGTCTGGTTGTAAACCAAACCCACGTACTGGATTTGCCAGCGTCGGAATATCCGGTGAGTTTAGTGATGGATTCCTCCAACTTGATATTACTGTTTTCTGCTTCTCAAGCCTCATGCCCTCGCTCATCAATTCTCCTGCATCAATTTAAACTTCCTTGTTTATTTAAATTTACTGGCGTGACAAGCCTAAAACAGTGCATAAAATGTAGCTGTTGTGGGGTGGGCATCCTGCCCGCCCCGACGGGTGAGGACACCCATCCCACAATTTTATTGCAACATTTAAAGCTTGCCACGCTACGACGCATCTTAAACCTTTGTCAACCAAGCCTCCCATTGTTTGGCGGCTTTGTCGCGTTCTGCCTGTGGTGCTGCGGGATCGTAACTTCCCAAACTCTGCCATAACTGATTCCAGTCCTGCCCCTGCGGTAGCTTAGTGACTACAGCTTTAACAATTAAAAAAGCCCGTTGGCGAGTCAAATCATCGGGTGATTGCAGCAGAGGAACTACCAAAGGCAGGACATCTTTGCCCCCTTGCATGAGAGGATACATCGAAGCTGTGTAGGGATTGTGCAGAATATCTGGATAATCATCAAGGGTGGCGACCAAAGCCTTCAATGAGCGTTTATCGCCTAATTTATGTAAAGCAGTGGCAGCACGGGCACGTACTTCTGGATTACTGTCATGGGTAGCTTGGAACAAGGCATCGGCAGTGCTAGGGTCGGCAATTTCCGCCAATCCCTCAGCCGCCAAACGACGGGTGCGGGGGTTGGAATGAGTCAAGGCTTCCAACAAAACAGGAGTAGCTTTTTTGCCTAAGCGGATTAATTCTGCCAAAGCCAAACCGCTAGTATCTTGGTCTGTGGAATAGAGCCGTGTTTTAATTTGCTCCATCGGTGTAGCGGTAGCATCTTGATTATTCATGTACAAATTTCCTCCAATAAGCAGTATCAAAACTGTCACGAATATTCCTGCCATTCTCCACTTCACGGTGTCGCCCCTCCTCCTCCTGCGGCTGGTGCTGCTGCTGGCACGTGCTTAAAGCTCAAAACCACCCGACGATTGCCGCGACGATTTGCTTCTGCATCTTGGTTAGTAGTGGCATCAGGAGTAAAGTCTTCAGTTGCTCCAGAGCCTATAGTCACAGGACTAATCTGAGCTTCAGGTACACCCTTAGCACGCAGAGCATTTGCGACTGCATTGGCTCTGCTTAAAGATAAATCTAAGTTGTGCTGAGAAGCACCACCACGCCTGTCAGCGAAGCCTTCGGGAGTGACTTGGACATCAGGGAATCGCCCAAGATAATCCAAGAATGTATCAATCTTGGCTGTTTCGGTGGCACTCAATACATCGCTGTCAAAGTCAAAGTAAAAAACGACTGGCTCATGTACGTAGAAATCTCGATGTTTCTCCAAAGCCGCATCAAAAGTGGCTGATTGTCCTTCCTGTACTGATGCGTTTTCATTCTGAACCACCCCAGACCGGATCTGGAAGTTCCAATGAAGGGAACCATAAGTCGTCATGGTGTCTTCGCCCTTGGCTACTGTCTCGAAGTCAAAGTTAAGATCGGCGTTAGCTGGGTTGACTGTCGGGTATCCAGGTGCATCAGTTAGTTCTGCCGCTTTGATATCGCTGGGGTCATTGGAGCGTTTGTAACCGATAATGGCTCCGCCTGCCCCACCAGAAGAGGGTCGCGAAAGTCCAGGAGTGGCAGGATTTGGTTGGGCTGGGCCGTTGCCAAAGGGGTACTGGGCAGGCAAAGCGCTTCCGGCTGGGGCATCGGTTCCTGTACCACCGTGGGCAGGTGCATCATTGTGCAGTACATCAGTGAAATATCCGCCTTCAACTCCTGTGGTGGCATCAGCGGTGGTACGTAGACTAGCACCACGAGCAGCAGGTAAAGACTGAGGTTCTATATTTTTGCCAGCTGCATCTGTCAGACGCACAATCTGAATCAGTCCAATTTGGTTGGAATAGGGAGCGGTAACTGAGGGTTCAAACCCAATGGTTATGGGTAAGTTCGACCCACCTGTTGTGGCATTCACTTTAAACAAGCCGTTAGTAACATTGTATGTGGGGTTAATTGCCCGTTGAATTAATTTTCTCTGGGCTGCACCTGTTTGCTGCACTACATGAGTCAATTCATGAGCAGTTAAGGCATCATTACCTGGTGACTTACCTGCACCAAAGAAAATGTTTTGCTTGTAGGTAAATGCTTGGGCATTCAAATCCCGATTCATCTGAATTGCTTGGCTGCCTGTATGTACCCGCACTTGACTGAAATCAGTGCCAAACCGGGGTTCCATAAAGGAGCGCACCTCATTCGATAAGGGACTACCTGCACTTTCACTACTATTTAGCCGACTTTCAAAGTCTTCTCCAACTTGGAAGCCTCCATCCGTAGCGAGTTGTGGCGATGCCTCTTGTTCTGAAGCCTTTCTTTGGATAGATGTTAGAGGTTTAGTTTGCAGTTCTTCCTCTTCCTCGTCTTCTTCATCTTCTTCTACCATTGCCTCCCGTTGCAGTAGAGGAGTTATCGCAGCTGCTAAAGGTTTGGTTTGCACCTCTTCTTGAGTGGATGCATCTTGTAAACCGATGCCACCCTGTCCGATTTTTGACTCAGGTATAACCATTCGCATAACCCGGTCGGCAAATGTATTGGCTTGCTGCTCGTATTGGTCATCTGGTTCGCCAACGGTGAGTTTTGCCTGTGGGCGATGCAAGGATATTCGACTAATGTCGTGAGTCAGGGGCGATCGTTTGACGCCTTCTGGTTTAGCTTGCAATAATTGGTCTTGTTCTGGTTGGGCTTGTGCAAAATCGGCCGATCGCTCAGTTAGTGTTTCAGGCGCAGTATTTATTTGCGAACCAAAGCTACGTATTGGGTTCGCCAGCGTCGGAATATTTGGCGAGGCAAGGGAAGAATTCGTCGAATCTGATGCGGTTGATTTTTTGTGTTGCAGCGTGCCCAGCCGTTTAGCGGCTTGTCGATAGATATCGCTCATCTTACCCTTCCTCCATTAATACCTGAGCTAGGGCATATTATTTAAGACACATCATAGCAATTTGTTTTGTTGCGATCGCCATCAACTTAATGATTTGAGATCTATCTACTGTAGTTATACAGAATTGTTAAGTGTCGAATTTTTACTCAATCGAATTCCAGCTAACAAACCAAGTCCTTGAGATTTTTTGGCAAGGAAATCTAGCCTAGTAGTTCGCCAAGCGAACGCAAGCGGGGTAAAGGGGAAGGTGGGGCCCCCTCTGTGGATAAGGGGCAGGGGGAAGGGGGAAAGGGTTTAAATCCCTTACCCTTTTCCCTTTTCCCTTTCCCTTTTTCCCTTTCCCCTTTCCCCATCCCTCACAAGCGCATTTTTGGGTTGGCAGACTACTAGAGGTAAGAAAAATCATCCGGTGTACCTCTCCATTTTGGGTAGTCAAAAACAGGCGTTCCATCTGACAGAATTTTCAAAGGAAAATCGCCTTGTGTTGTATTGTCATCCCAATTCCAATCTGTGCTGTAAATGTGTATTCCATGTCCCTCGTTCCCCGCATGGTCTATTGTCGGGCCGCTACCTGTCAAATTGATGGATAGGGCATCACCGTAGCCAATGGACATTGAAGAACCCTTACGCATACTTCCGCCTCTAAATTGTCTCACATCCATTTCTTGACCCTTGTTTGGCGGAGATAAGTTGGGAATTTGAGCCGCATCAGCACTCAATTGCAGAGTTTCTCTGATAAAAGTTCCTCTCATATTGGTAAACTCAACCGCTCCAACTGTACCAATTAAATCTGCGGTGTGATCTCCACTGTCTGACCAGATAAACTCTACTGTAGTTTGTGTTTTTTGGTTTGTATTGAATTGTGTTTCAATCTCTAACTGAACTTTTGCTTTTACGGCATCCAAAATCGCTGCATCTATGGTGCCACCAGGGGCGTTAGGCGATGTTTCTGGAGTTGCTGGGGCTGGTGCTGGAGTTGCTGGGGCTGGAGTTGCTGGAGCTGGGGTAGTTCCTGGAGCTGTTGGGGCTGGTGCTGGGGTGGTTCCTGAAGTTGGTGGGGCTAGAGGTACATCAGGATGCTGTCGTTTCCACTGTTCGACATAGGCGTTAATGATTCTATACTGGACAATCAACTGTAGTTTTTGTTTATCTACAGGTGACATATATCCGTTATCTAGCTGAACGCTTTGCACGCCGCTTTGTCCGGGAGCGATCGCACCTCCAGCCTGTGCAGCAGCTTGACCAGCTTGAACCACTGCTGCTGCTACCGTTGCTGCTTCTGCGGCTGCTTGTGTTGTCAAAGTCGAACCCCAAGCAACTACACCGCCGATAAGTGGAACATTTTGTACAATCGGCTTTTGCTGGATTGAGGTGCTGACAGTTCCTTCTATTTCCTTAGCTTGAATAGATTGCTCTTTGTCTGCATCAGAATTACCTGCTGCGCGATCGCCCAGTTTATCAGCTTCTGCTTCCAAAGCCTCGTCTTGCACAACTGTGGCATTTCCCGCCCCAGACTGGTTTGGTGCATTCACTCGCCCTTGGCGCTGTTGAACTACATGGGTTAATTCATGTCCAATTAGAGCTTGACCAGATTCGCTGTTAGGGTCGTACTTGCCTTGAGCAAAATGTAAATTATTACCAGAGGCAAAAGCCTGAGACCCAAGCTTTTCTGCCTGTCCATCTGTATGAATTCGGACATCTGAAAAATCAGTGCCTAAAGACATCTGCATCTTTTGTTGTACAGGCTCTGGTAGATGTTGTCCGCCGCTAGGAGATGCAACTTCTACTCCGTAGGATGTATCTTCCATACCATAGCCTTGGACGACTGCATTCTCTGGGGTATTGTTCGCGCCTTGGCTGAATCGTGTTTGCGATCGCAGCGATATGCGACTAATGTCATGACTAGGGAGCTTTTGTTTGCTAGATTCTGCTTCTAATAATTGTTCGTCCGCAGATTCTGTCTCTTGGGAGTCGGTTACTACCTCATTTACTTTTTCTGATGGAGCAGTGTTTATTTGGGAGCCAAAACCCCGCGTTGGGTTAGCCAATGTTGGAATACCTGGTGAGACAAGCGACGAATTTGTAGAAGTTGATGTAGCTGTTTTTTGGCGGCCAATTTTGCGCTCGCTCATCTCACGCTTCTCCCCTAAATACTGTTTGAGTCGATCGTACAATTTCTCTAATTGCGCGGCTATCGACGTAAGTATAAATTATCTGATTTGGCAATTTTATTTAATGTATCTTTACGGATCTTCATTAGAGAAACAGGGAACAGACAAATAGTGTATGTAATTAATTCTGTTTAGATGCTCCCAAAACCCTTACATCCAGAGGCTTTCTTTACCTATTGCCTATTGCCTGTTGCCTGCTGTAAAATTTATTTCGGTTGTTTAGCTTAACTCTTCTTAACATAATAAGGTAAACTTTTTATAGCCCTACTTAGTGTTTATACCGGAATGGAGTTAACTTCAAAAGAACTTAAATCAGAGTTCATATTAGAAATCCAAGCCTGCTTACAATTAGCGGTTCCTTTAGTAATCACTCAAATTTTGGAAGCAGGGATTCCTTTACTGGATGGGGTGATGATGGGCTTGCTTAACAGTCAAGCTTTAGCGGCTGGTGCTTTAGGTGCAGTCACCTTTTCTACCCTAGCCTCCATTTGTCGTTCTACTCTCTCAACAGTAGGCGCGACTGTTGCAAATGCTTTTGGTGCAGGAAAAATAGATAAAATTAGCTGTGCTACGAGTCAGGGAATTTGGCTAGCTGCAATTATATGTTTCCCTGTAATGTTTATGATTTGGCATTTTGATTTTATCCTAATGCTGACTGGTCAAGAAGAAAGCAACGTATTATTAGCTAAAACATATTTACAATCTATTGTTTGGGGTTTTCCTGCGGCACTCGGTTTCTGTATCTTAAAAGAAGTTAGCTCTGCTCTCAATCGCCCCCAATTTCTAACAGTAATTACAGTAGTAGGGTTATTATTGAATGCAGCTGCTAATTATATATTCATGTTCGGTAAATTTGGTTTACCAGCCCTTGGTTTAGCTGGTATTGGTTGGGCAAGCACGCTTATTTTTTGGCTGAATTTCATCGCCGCTGCTAGTTGGATTTGTTTGGATAATTACTTTCAAGATTACCAGCTTAATTCCGCTCTGCTTGAGTTTGATAAAGAGATATTTTTAGATATCTTCCAAACAGGCTGGTACTTGGGTTTGCAGTATGGAGCAGAAGTTGGAGTATTCACTGCGATCGCTGTAATTATGGGGTGGTTTGGCACAGATAAATTAGCAGCTCATGAAATTGCTATGGAGACAGAAAGTTTTGTCGAAACTGTGTCTATAGGTATTTCTTATGCCATCACCATGAGAGTAGGACTATTGAAAGGACAAAACGATTTCAAAGGTATAAACAGAGCAGCATTTATTTGTATAGCACTTATTACTGCTTTCACGAGCATTGTCGCAACACTTTTTTGGCTATTTCCTAACAACATTGTCAGCATATATTTGGACATCAATAATCTGGAGAATGTCGAGATAGTTCAAACTGCAATTTATTTTTTAGCTGTAGCAGCAATAGTTCAAGTATTTTATTCTATTCAAGCGATCGCTGCTGGTGCTTTAATCGGTTTAAAAGATACCCGCACGCCAACATTAATTACGATGTTTGCGTACTGGGGAGTTGGTCTAGGCGGCGGCTACCTGATGGCATTTAATTTAGGTTGGGGCGGCATAGGTTTATGGTTGGGTTTATTATTAGGAATGTTCATCGGTGCAGTACTTTTAGTCGGGCGTTTTTATTTTTTGACCACCGATATCAGCACAAAGCAAGAACAGGAGTGTTGAGTTAGGAGTTAAGAGTTAGGAGTTAAGAGTTAGGAGTTAGGAGTTAAGAGTTAGGAGTTTAGAGTTAAAAGTTCTTCCGCTTCCTTGTCCCCTTGTCCCCTCTGCCCCCCTGCTCCCCTGCCCCCTGCCCCCTCAATACCTCCGCCAAGCAGACTCAACTATTGCGGCAATGATTTCTGTATATGACACGCCAGCCAAACGTCCCATAATTGGTAAGTCTGAGCGGATATGGTGGAGTCCTGGCAATGGGTTGATCTCCAGAAACTGCAACACACCATTAGCATCGCAGCGCATATCCACGCGGGCGGCGTCACGGCAATCAAGAGTATGGTAAACATCCAGCGCCAACTGTCTTGCCTGTGCTGCCAGTGGTTCGGGGTCGATGAGCAAACGATAAGCTACCCGTTCCAAATATTCATCTTTGTTGAGGGTGGTGTAGGCAGAAGTTTCTGCTTGGTCTGTAAAAATTACTTCCATTACACCTACTACCCGCGAATTACTACCGTTGCCAATAATACCCACTGTTAATTCTCGACCAGGAAGGAAGGTTTCCACTAGTACGGGTTGCTGGAATTGTTTGCGTAAGAATTCGTAGGTCGTTACTAGTTGTTCGCGTTCTTTAACGAAGGAACGCCCGGTTATTCCTTTAGAACTGCCCTCAGCGACAGGCTTGAGGAACAATGGCAAAGGTAAGGATATGGCTTGTGCTTGGGCGGTGGAATTCACGACTTCAAAGGAGGCTGTGGGCAAACCGCGATCGCGTATTATCCTTTTAGCTAGTGCTTTATCTAAGGTGAGGGCGCAGGTAAGAGGATCGGAAAAGGTGTAAGGTTGAGCGAATAATTCACAGACTGCTGGAACTTGTGCTTCGCGAGAACGACCTTTCAAACCCTCAGCAATATTAAAAACCAGATTCCAGCGATCGCCTTTTGCTAACCTAAGAGCAAGTTCTCTACCATTTCCAATACGTTCGACTTGATGACCTAACTCAAATAGTGCATTTTCTAGCCCAATGATAGTTTCTTCATCGTCAAATTCCATCACTTCATCAGCACTAAAACCAGCTTTCAGGTAGTCTGCTTTCAGGTCATAACAAAGACCAATAAATATTCCCATTCAATGTATAACTTTCAACGAGTAACCTTTCGTTGTTAACTGTAATCTACCAATGTCTGAATTGGCGGAATTTCATTAACGAAGGCAGGAGGAAGGGGGCAGGGGGCAGGAGGCAGGGGGAAAAATTGTATTTTTTGCCTTTTGACCTCTGCCTTTCTTCCGTAAAACGGTATTACACCTTTGTTGCATTGCCTTGCACCTTTGTTGCATCGAAGAGCAAAAATCAACCTTCTGTGTCTTACACCATTTCACTAAAATTCTGATATAAATTCTTTCCCCTCTGCTCCCCTGCCTCCCCTGCCTCCCCTGCCTCCCCTGCCTCCCCTGCTCCCCTGCTCCCCTACTCCCCACTGCCTTCAGTGCGTAAGTCCTAAGAGTGTGCAAAGTTACTGTTTACAGGTGAATTTTCTCCACTAGGCTGGCGACAACAGCAGCCAACTGTGTTGGTTCAATGGGTTTGGGAAAATGTGTTTGATAGCCAGAGGCGATCGCCTTGAGCCGATCTTCTTCCCGCGCAAAAGCTGTGACCGCTACTGCGGGAATCTGACCGCCGACTTCAATTTCCCACTCCCTAACTTTTCGGATAAAGTCGTAGCCGTCTTCTTGTGGCATACCGATGTCGCAAAGGATTATAGTGGGTTTCCAGCTGAACACTTGTTGCAATGCCTCTGCCGCACAAGTACAGGCTTGTACTTCTGCTCCCTGCTGCATGAGTACTGCTCTGACAATATTTCTAGCGTCGGGTTCGTCGTCAACTACAAGCACTCGCACCCCCTCAAGCCCGTAGAGGTTTTTTATCCGCCAAGAGGTACTATCTACAGGTGTCTTTGATAAGACGCTAATCTTCTCCTGACGAACAGCCACCGGAAGTTTAACAGTAAAAGTTGCTCCTTTGCCTTTACCTTCACTGTAGGCCTGCACTGTGCCACCGTGAAGCTCGACTAAGTGACGGACGATCGCCAGACCTAGCCCCAAGCCGCCAAACTCCCTTGTAGTTGAGCCGTCGGCTTGGCGGAAGCGCTCAAAGACGTGTGGTAAAAACTCTGTTTTGATACCCACACCAGTGTCCCGCACGATCGCCTCGACAAGTGAGTTAGTCTGCTGAAGCTGCACTTCAACCCGCCCACCTTGGGGCGTAAATTTAATAGCATTCGAGAGGAGGTTCCATATTACCTGCTGAAGCCGATTGGGGTCTCCTAAAACAGGTTCCACATTAGCAAGTTGTAGCTGTAAATCGATGTCTTTAGCTTCGGCGGCGTGGCGCACCGAATCGAGGGCACTGACAATTAAAGTGGCTAAGTTTAAGGGCTGTGGTTCGAGGCGGAGTTTGCCAATTACGATCCGCGATGTATCGAGGAGGTCATTTACCAGTTGTGTCTGGGCTTTAGCGTTGCGCTCGATGGTAGCGATCGCCACCTGTGTCTTTTCTTGGTCGAGCTTCCCGCCACGCAGCAACTGGGCCCAGCCTAAGATGCCGTTGAGAGGAGTTTTGAGTTCGTGGGAGACGGTAATTAGGAACTCGTCCTTGAGACGGTTAGCCGCCTCTGCTTCAGCCCGCGCAGCTTCAACCTGCTTTAAGTGTTCGTCCCGCTCTCGCTGGCGCTCTTGCAGAAGGCCAGCCGAAAATTTTAAAGCTTCGCCTAACAACGCTACTTCTTTAATAGATGAGGGGGTGATGTGCGGATATTCACCTTTGGCGAGTGCTTCTGCGCCATAAGCAGCTGAGGCTATGCCCTGAGAAATCCAGCGCGACAGGACGAGGGCCCCCACGCCACTGATCGCAAGCAACGCCAAGCCAGAGACAACAACGAGCCACATCGCCTGGCGAGGCGGACTGTCAATGGCCTCAACAGGAACGAGGACAGCGGTTGTCCAGTTAGAGAAATTGGCTCGCCTAAAGGCAACGTAGACTGGCGCTCCCTCCAAATTGATTTCTTGGTAGACACCCTCACTAGCCTGAGCAATTCGTCTCAGAAAAGATGGAGTACCTGGCTTCCCCACAAAGCGATGAGAATTGCGAGTCCGGGCCACAACCACACCGCGCCCGTCAACAATAGTACGCGTCCACTCCCCATCAACAGGTGTTTGTGTCTTGATAACGCTAGCGAGTCCTTTGGGAGTCATGACGGCAGTTAGCACATACTGTAGCTTGTTTGAGCGCATTACTGGAACGCGGACAGGGAATGCTAATTTCCGCTCCAAACTTCCAGGGACGAGATAGCCTACTGTCGGCTGATGTGTTTGGACAACACGTCGTAGACTTTCAGGTTCATTGGCTTTTGGTAGTGAAGCACCAAAAGGATAATTGGTGTTCGCGATTTGTTGTCCGTCTGGCGTTAACAGGATTGCATTTACCCAAGTCGGTTGCGTTTGTACTGTGCGCCGTGCCTCATTGTAAAAGGCTTTGAGATCGCCTTTGTCTAGGCTCTCAGAGGCCGCCAGTGCCTGGAGAGTCCTGGTTGTGCTGGAGATTTCACGCTCTAGATCTTGAGTGAGATTGCGTGCCGCTAGAACCAAGCGGCGCTCTGATGCTGCACGCTCGTTGAGTGAGAGTCTGTATACAACAGCAACAGCGAAAAGTACAACTGGGAGTAAAGCCCCTGCTACGAGTAATACAAGATGCCACTTCAGAGTCAACGTGCGCCCGCCGACAGCATTTAAGTCATCATTTACACTTTTTTTTGGTAAACCAACTCCCAAGTTTGAGGGGAATTCGGTTTTATCTGATCTTTTCACGCTCTTTTGGTGAAAGCACACCAAGTTATTTGTGTGCTGTAATCATTTGGATTATAACTACCTATTAATTTAATGCTAGTGATAGTCCTGAAATATTTTCCTCGATCGCTGTATTTTTCGCCACCTAACTACGTTTAGCAATATCTTAGGGAGTTTGACACTCCCCGCTCTAAAGAGACGGGGATTCTACATTCAACGACTCGCCGTTAGACGACAGGGTTACCCCAACCGCCCAAGAGGGCAAATCTCCTGTAGCGTAGCTTCCGGTGTGCCCCACCGTAGTTAGTCCTAATTTCAAAATGTTGATTGCTGCATTGATATCTCTATCTTCCACATATCCGCAATGAGGACAGACATGTGTTCTGGTGGATAGGGATTTCTTTACTTTCTCACTACAGTTAGAACAATTTTGACTTGTATTGTGGGGAGGTACAGCAACAGTCACCTTCCCGTATTTATGTCCAAAATATTCTAGCCAACTGCGGAAAGTGTACCAACCAGCATCAGAGATAGATTTAGCTAGATGTCGATTTCTCACCAGTTCTTTTACGTTTAAGTCTTCACAGGCTACCAAGTCGTTAGATTGGATCGCGGAGTACGCTAATCGAATGCAATACTCTTTTCGCTGCCTACTTACTCTTAAATGTTTCCTGGCATATCTATTTCTAGCTTTGTGGTAATTGTTTGATTGTTTCTGCTTGGCTTTTTTCTTTTCTTTACTGAACTTTCTGGATTTCTTACGGTTAGCACGATTCAACTGTTTTTCGGCTTTGCGGTAAAACTGAGGTGAAGGTTCTACATTGCCAATGTTATCGGCAATGAAGTACTTTAATCCCAAGTCAATCCCAATTACTTGTAGGGTTGGTTCAGTATGTACCTTCACGACAAAATCAACTGCGAACTGGGCATAATACCCTCTTGCAGAAGTTTCTTTTGTTTGCGCCAGTGCGCCCTGGCGATGCCGACAGCCAAGCAACTGGCGTGAAAACTCTACGTACCCGTCGCTGCCTTTTCTTTGCGCGAGACAATTTTTATGCTCAATTACAAAATTCCCAAAAAATGGTTAGTTTTGGTTACAGTGGCTTTGATATCTGCCTTGTTCCTGGCGATCGCATCTACAGCTTCAAGTATTTATTTATATGGCAACAGTAGTAATAATATCAAAGCCGATGCAGCAATTGTTTTAGGAGCAGCAGTTTGGGGAGAAGAACCATCTCCTGTTTTCAGAGAGCGAATTAACCACGCCATCAACTTATATAAAAATGGATTTGTTAAGACAATCGTGTTTACTGGCGGAGTTGGCGAAAGTAACGAACCAGCTGAAGCTATAGTCGGAAAAAATTATGCGATCTCCCAACAGGTAAAAGCTGCTGATATTCTCACCGAAACTCAATCCCGCACAACTCACCAGAATCTAAAAAATGCTTTGGAAGTAGCGAATGCTCATCAATTGACTAAGTTTCTGATTGTTAGCGATCCATTACATATGAAGCGAGCCGTATTAATGGCACGAGACTTAGGAATGGATGCCTATTCGTCTCCCACACCTACTACCCGCTATCGCAGTTTTAACAGTCAAATGGAGTTTTTGAGCCGAGAAACTTGTTTTTACTTTATCTACTTACTGTTTAAAATATAGTATTTTACTTGATATTTTTAGCATCTTTAACTAAAAGCAATTGAATTTTAAGTTTTACTTAAAAATTGATAGAAATAGGCGGCAGGGGAAAGAATTAGAGATTAATCATTTGTATCATGTATTTTGTGAAATGGGAGCGCAGCGATCGCTTTAGAGAATGAATACTTTACCTGATTGGCTCAAAATCTATCATTAGTATGATGCGGGCAAAGTGTTTAACAATAGAGAGTATAGTTGACTCAACAAGTATCAACCTTTTGAATTGACTAAGTAATCAATCATGTCTTGAGGTTAAGAGCAAGCAGATTTATCTCTGGAATTACAGCACATTGCAAATAAGTGAGATACAGAACTTACCTGGAATACGCTGTAATTTCAAATCTCCAACTTCAAATCGGATGATTTTTATCTGCTGAATTAGTACACAACTTCGGCTATTAAGGAGAATTAGCATGATGAGTACACTAAACTTAGCGCAGCTAAATAAAAGCTTGAATGAAGTTGAATATCCAATCAGCAAGAAAGATTTGATTAAAAATGCCGAAGAAAAAGGCTTTGATGAGAAAGTGCTTCGGGCTTTAAAGAAAATACCTTACAGGGACTATAACACCCTCACAGATGTTAGCGAAGCGCTCGAACAGATCGAATAGTTGAAGAAGAATACAGAATGGGCTACGCCCCGCTGCGTTAACAGAATTCAGCAACCTTGACGCTCGAAAACCAAGCGATCGCAAACTCAGCGACTTTCGTCATGTCCCCTTTAATGTCAATCTAGAAACTTGCGGTCAATGGACTTCTTGCTTTTATTGGGGAAAAGGGTAAGGGGTAAAGGGGAAAGCGGCTCATAAAAACCCTTTTCCCTTTAACCTTTTCCCTTTACCCCCTCTTGCAAAAGTAACTTTGGCAAGAGGTCTAATGTAGTGCAGAAATCTTGCTCTTGAGTCGAAATTACATTTAGACTGCTGATGAGGCAAGTTAACAAATGCGCTTGAATACTACTGCCTGAGCATTGATATCATGTCCGGTTAAGTAGTTATGATTCCCACACTGATTGCACCCCAAAGAGCCAAAGCTGTGCTTTGTCTCCCCTCCCCGCAGGCGGGGAGGGGATTAAGGGGTGGGGTTCTTCAGGTTTAACAAGCAATCAAGCGGACATGATATGATTCGCAATTACTTTACTACTCATTAAGAGGAGGGGCAAAATGTTTATTTGCGTTATTGCAGACTACGGTACAGGAGATCCAGCATTTACTGAAGTTACACAACGCCTCCTCCTTGCTTTTCCCCATGCTCAAATTCATTTACTTTCGGTTCCGCCATTCAGTACCTTAGCGACAGGTTTCTGGATAGCCCAATTGGGACTTAACCCAGGCCCAGGCGATCGCCTGATTTATCATAATTGTGCGCCTCGTCAGGACGATCCCGAAGCCCGTCGAGACAATGAAGGAGAAGGACTAACCTATGCCCTTTTATCCAATGGCGTAAAAGTAGTGGGTGTCTTTGCAGGCTACACTCTCTCGTTTATCAAAGGCCATACCCAGGAATTGCGAGCGGTCAACGTTTCTCGTGGTGGTTCGCAGTTTCGCTCGCGGGATGTGTTTCCTGTGGCGGCGGCGGCCATCATGCGTGAAGATTTTAGCCTTTTGGGCGATCGCTTAAACAACGACCAAATTCCAGATGTTCCACCAGATCGAATTGCTTGGATCGATGGTTATGGCAACATTAAAACCACTATTCCGGCGCATACGCTTAACTTGCAGCCTCAAAGCAAAATTGTCATCCGTATTGGAGATGTGGTCAGTGACGCAGTGTATTCTGATGGCAGTTTCAAGGTACCTGAAGGAACTTTAGCCTTTGCCCCTGGTAGTTCCGGTTGGTCAGTTGGTGAGTCAACACCATTACGCTTTTTAGAACTATTTCTGCGAGGAGGAAGTGCTTGGGAGCGCTTTGGCCGTCCCCGCGTGAATCAGCAGGTAACTCAAATTGCCTAATCTCAGTAAATAGCAAAGTTTTCTCTAATACTAATTCTATATATAAAACTCATATTTGATTTTTGAAATATACGTAGTAGACTGACACGACTAAAATAGTGCATTAGTAAACTCTTGTGGGGTGGGCATCCTGCCCGCCCGGACGGGTGAGGACACCCATCCCACAATAAAATTTATTGCAACATTTTAAGCTTGCCACGCTACTACAGATACTTAAATTTTTTCAATAATCAAATCGGATTCCTATAAATTAGGTTAGCACTGTAAATTTTGGCTATTGGTTTAAAGCTAAAAGATAATTATCAAGTTATCAGCAATATTAAATCAGATTAGACAAGCATTAATAACCAGGACGATTGCATATTTATTTACTTTGGAGGATGCAAAAGATTGCCATAATCTATACATTCTTGATGGAGGAAATTTAACTTATCTCAAAAAATTTAATCTTAACCTGAATACATAAAAATATGGCACTACGCGATCCAGTTCCTGAAAACGTTAAACAGCCAGTTAGAGAAGCGGCTTCTCATCTTTGGGTTGAGCAATTAGCAAGATTAGGCTATGCAGCAAAAGGTCTTGTTTATTTTATTGTGGGTTTACTAGCAGCACAGGCGGCATTTGGTTCTGGTGGCAAAACTACAGATAGTAGTGGTGCGCTAGAAACAATTGTCACCCAACCTTTTGGTAAATTTCTCCTCAGTATCGTTACCCTTGGGCTGATTGGGTATGCACTTTGGCGTTTTGTGCAAACTATTCTCGATCCCGAATATTCCAGTCAACAGATGAATGGTAAACGAATTGTCAAGCGTCTAGGCTATGCTGTTAGTGCGATCGCTTACTTGAGTTTAGCCATAACATCTATAAAACTAATTATTGGTTCAAGTAGTAGCAATAGCGATTCAGTCAAAGATTGGACGATATATTTTCTCAATAAACCTTTTGGAAGATGGTTAGTATTCGTTTTAGGTTTGATAGTTATTGGTGTTGGAATTTCTTTGCTTTATCAAGCATACAAAGGTAAATTTCGCCGCCATTTTAAACTTTATCAAATGAGTCAGACTGAGCAAATTTGGGCGATGCGTCTGGGTAGATTTGGGATTGCTGCCCGTGGCATTGTTTTTAGTATGATCGGCATTTTTATTATGCTGGCAGCAATTAAATTTGATGCCTCTCAAGCTAGGGGATTAGGTGGTGCATTGGCAGCTTTGGCAAACCAACCCTTTGGCCCCTGGATTTTAGGTGTGGTAGCTTTGGGTTTAATTGCTTACGGTATGTATTGCGTAATAGAGGCTCGCTATCGGCATATTGCTAGATAGATTTTTGATTCTACTTTTGCTCGAAAATGCTTCTATCCCCTTAGAAGCATACAATTATTGCTGGTTTAGCGATCGCTCTTCAGGTCGGGTCATCCCACAAAATCGCATTGCTCCCCCTGCCCCCTGCCCTGTTCAATGTCTTCGCGCTCCAAATAGAATAATTTAATTTTTGCAAGTCCCTTAAGATCTGTTGATAGGGATACCCAATTAGCGTTCTTGTTCAGTCGGGCGGATCAAGATTTCGTTGACGTTAACGTGTTGAGGCTGTGTGACGGCATAGACGATCGCATTGGCAATATCTTCACTCTCCAGATTTTTGACTGAACCGTAGAAGTTTTTCGCCTGCTCTAGTGCTTTAGAATCCGTAATGTGCTGCGGTAACTCTGTTGCCACTAACCCCGGTTCAATAATCGTGACGCGGATATTGTTTTGATAGACTTCTTTGCGAAGTGCTTCACTAAATGCACCAACCGCCCATTTACTAGCGTTATAGACACCACTTCCGGCGTTAGCAATTCGACCTGCAACCGATGAAATGTTGACGATATGCCCAGTGCCTTGTGCCTTCATCAAGGGTAAAACTTTGTGAGTGGCATACATCAATCCCAATACGTTGATATTGAACGTGCGTCGCCAGTCTTCTGTATCTGCACCGTCAATGGAGCCTAACAGCATCACCCCTGCATTATTGATGAGAATATCAACTCTGCCAAACTTTGAATGAGTTTTGCTCACCAATGCTTCTACCTGCGCCTCATCTGAAACATCAGTCGTAATGGATAATACTTTTCCACCAGTGCTAGTAATACGGGCTTCTAGGGTTTGCAGGCGATCGCCCCGACGGGCAGCGATCGCTACTGTAGCACCCTCGGCTGCTAGCGCGAGTGCTGTCGCCTCGCCAATACCAGATGATGCCCCTGTTACGATTGCCACTTTATCAGTTAACTTACCAGCCATTGTTCGCTTCTCCGTTGTCCTTTGTTTTTTCGTTTTTACGTAAAAGTCAATTTCCGGTTTGAGAGGTGAAAAGTATACCAAGCGGAATACTCGACGCTTCCTGAATTTTGATTAGGGAAATTTTAAAATTTTGGCTGTAGTCGCAATTCTTCGGCGCAAAACTAGCCAGGAAATCTTGTATTTTAGCTATACATTTTTAATGTAATATTCAACAATTTTCTTCTATCTATAGTAGTAAGTTCTCAGTTAAAAAATATCTAAATTTGCAGATTAAATTCTCTAGATTGATTTGGTTGACTAATTTTTCTGATATAAATTTTTTAGTAAATAATTTTTAACATTGATGTGGTATTTGCTCTAGTCAGAGCAATTTTAGACCAAGGTTGAGCAAACATTATTGGGAGTGTCTCATCAAAATGAAAACTAAGTTAAAGATCTCGCTACTTGTATGGAACTTATCTACTAATGATGGTTTTATTCGGGCGTATTTGTTACAATCAGCATTACAGAAATTGGGTTATGAAGTAGAAATATTAGGATTCTTATTTAACAAAGATTTATATGCGGCGATTCCATCTGATACCAAAGTTTTTGCTGTAGAAGGTGCAAAATTCCCAAAATTTTTTCAAACAGTCAACAAATTTTTAAAACATATTGATGGAGATATAATTTATGCAATAAAACCACAGATAGCGAGTTTTGGAATAGCACTGTTAAAGAGCTTATACAGCAGAAAACCAGTGATTTTAGATATAGATGATTGGGAACTTAGCTGGCATGGTGGTGATAATTGGCGTTATTCTCCGACAGCGAAACAATTAGCTAGGGATTTATTAAAATCAGACGGCGCACTTAGGAGTCCACATCATCCTTTGTATGTTAAATGGATGGAAGGTTTGATAAATCATGCGGATGCTGTGACGGTGCATACTAAATTTTTGCAGCAGCGTTTTGGTGGTATATTGGTTCCTAATGGTAAGGATACCTCCTTATTTGACCCGGCTCGATATAATCCTGATTCCAGTAGAAGTCGCTATGGTTTATCTGAATACCGAATTTTAATGTTTCCTGGCGCACCTAGACCTTATAAAGGTTTAGAAGATGTTCTCATAGCGTTAGATAAAATTAATCAGCCAGACTTGAGATTAGTAATTGTCGGTGGCAGCCCTTATGATGATTACGATCGCCAACTTCAACAACGTTGGGGGCGCTGGATTATAAAACTACCAAAGTATCCAGCTGATGCCATGCCCGATCTTGTTGCTGCTGCTCACATTGTTGTTGTTCCCCAGCGAGATACTCCAGAAACTCGCGCTCAATTTCCTTTGAAGTTGACTGATGGAATGGCAATGGCGAAACCTGTATTATCGACACGTGTTGGAGATATTCCCGAAATTTTAGGTGATACTGGTTATTTAGTCGAGCCTTCTTGTCCCGAACAAATTGTCAAACAAATTCTATTGATATTTGAGAATTTAAAATCAGCAAACCAGCGAGGTATTGAAGCCAGACAAAGATGTGTAGAACAATATAGTATAGAGGTTATGGCTTCTAGACTCGCGCCGCTAATTAGTAGTACAGCACGGCGGTAGAGAAGCTTGGAAGATTTGGCGATCGCGTTTCTGCTTCTCCTCCTTTAGGTAGTAATTTGCAACCAATGTAATTCATAATGATTAATCCATAATTCATAATTAAAAAGGTTTGTATGCGGTGCTTCTAAAAGCAGTACTGTTTTAGGGACTACCAAATAAAAAAATATACAAATTTTCTTGTGGGGTGGACATCTTGTCCGCCCCTGTCAACGGGCGGGCGAGACGCCCACCCCACAAGAATGGATAATTTATTTGTTGGTAATCCCTTAAACGGTGAAATGAACAATTGTTTATTTGACTCCTATTAGTAACATTAAAGTCTTAGCCAAAGCAATGAAAACAATAACTTCACTTTTTAGCGAAGAACGCAACCAACTTCAGATAGATATTGATAACACAACTAACATTGAGGAGATAGTTAACCTGGTTGAGAACCGACTCGATCGCCTCGAAAGAATTTACATTGAAAAGCTAAATCTGGCTCAAGTTCGTCTGGCTTCGTTTTTTCTAGATACGCTGCGACAATCCATTGCCACTTTTGCTGCGGTTAACTATTCTCAAGTTGTTCCAGTAGAAAAAAGCCAAATTACTAACCCAGGTACAAAGTTTTTTTCCAGCAGAGTAATCCTGAAACTGCTAAAGGGACTCATTTATATAGGCATCTTAGGTTCGTTGTTCTCTTTAACTAAAAATACCCCAGGTGCATGGATGGCTATCTTGTTAACCTCTATACTTCTGGGACTAGAAGTTGTGCTTCAACTTGACTCGAACAAGCAGCAAAATTCTATGTCTTTAGAATTATTAGAATTACCTCAGCCTCTTGTTAGAGTTGATAGCAAAGTATTTTTAGATTGCCTTGGCGATGCTCTCAACACGATCGACCTAGCAGTGGGTAGAGTAGAAGAATCGAATAAATATGAAGGCGACCTCGTAATAGAAGAACTACCAGAGCTATTGAATTTTCTGCAAAGGCTAGTGGGCGCATCAAAACTTGATAAACCCCAAATGGCTTACGAACTGGCAAAACTTCTGCCACAGATTTTAATGTCTCAGGGAATTAACGCTAAAATTTACCGGCCAAATGACCCTGATAGCGATCGCGAGTATTTTGACTTTGAGCCAAGTATCGACCCCGATACCAAAGATCGCGTAACTTTAACTCCCGCTCTGTTAAAAGGCGATCGCCTCCTTAGGCGCGGCCGCGTAATTGAGCCAGCGTATTCCTCTTCTAGAGAAGAATAGACAATAAGGATATGGAAATTTTAGAAACCATCGGTTTTGATTTGGGACATGGTGAGACGGCTGTAGCTAAAGCTATAGTCGAAAGCATCGAACCCCCCCAGATGCTAGAGATTAATAACAAGAAGAACCAAATTACGGCTCTTGGTTGGCACCCCAAACTTGGTTATCTCGTCGGCGAACAAGCATTAATTCAAGCTGGCGTTACCCAACTGACAATTTCTTTCAAGCAAAAACCCAACAACGATCCCAAGTATCGGGAAACAATTAGCACTTTTGTAGCGACATATTACCGTCTTTTGAAAGAAAGCAAACAACTTGAAGGCGGTAAAAGTAGCTATTTTTACATTGGCTGCCCTTCAGGATGGTCAGTTAGCGATCGCTCCGAATACCAAAATCTACTTCAAGAAGCTGGCATTGCCCAAATAAATGTTGTGCCAGAATCGCGGGCTGCTTTCATGCAAGCCAAGGAAGCCGGGAAGTTAGAGTATGACAAACTTGTTGCATCGGTGCTAATTGTCGATATTGGTTCTTCAACCACAGATTTCACTTTAGTTAACAGCTTAGAAGAGATCCCCATAGATTTCGGGAGTAATACTTTGGGTGCATCTTTAATTGACAAGGCTATTTTTTCTCGGACTCTTGCCAACCACGAGCAAAAAGCATTACTCGAAAAAGTATTTAAGGAATATCCGCATCATCAAGCTCGTTGCGAACTTGCTTGCCGCAAAGCTAAAGAAGATTATTTTTCTAATGAACAGCTATACAGCGATCCTGAATCCTTTGCGCGTGGGTTCGAGTCTATCAACGAACAGATTTATTTTATTCCCCAAGTAAATAAATTGATGATGGAGGAAATCTTAAATCAACCGTTACTTGAATTGGGGCTTCATAGCTGGATTCAAACGTTTAGCGACTCTTTAAATGAAGCAAAAGAAAAGTTAAAAAAACTTGGAATCGTGCCGAAACTTGTGCTGATGACTGGCGGCGCATCTCGCATGAAATTTACGCACCTTCTTTGCCAGAAAATGTTTCCCGAACCAGAAACGCTGCTCCGTCCCGATCCTGAGCCGGAACGTTGCATTGCACTGGGTTTAGCACGAGTAGGAAGATGGGATCTGCGTGCTGCTGCTTTTAAAGAAGAAGTCAACAAACTATTTACCTCTAACAAGATTAAAAGTTTGATTGAGAGGCATATCCCGGAGTTAATTGAATCACTAACTAAGCCTTTGACAGATGGCTTGATTGTCAACGCAGTTAAACCAGGTTTAAAAGATTGGCAAAAAAACAAAATCCGAACTTTAGCAGATTTGGAAACATCTTTGATCGGTCGTGCAGAACAGTGGTTCAAAAGCGATCTCGCTGTGCGGATAATTAATAATCAATGTGTTTCTTGGTTTAGCAATAAAATTCAACCAAATTTAGCCGCACAAACCGATCCAATATGTCGAAAGTTTCAGATACCTAGAAGCAGCTTAAGGTTTCAGGATAGCATTGACCCAAATTTTGTTAACCCAGAGCTACGAGTTGGAGATGCTATTCTTGCTGAAACAGTAGGGTTTATCGTCAATGTAGTAATTGGTGGAGGTACTGTAGCTAGCATAATCACTCTAATCCTAACTGGACACTTAACCTGGCCTATTGCATTAGTATATGGGGCTTCGGTTATGGCAGCAGGAATGGAGCTAAATCGTAAAAGCGTTCAAGAAGTAATCAAGACAAATGTGGATGTACCTAGTTGGGTTCGTTCTAGTTTTTTAAGTGACAAAAAAATCGAGGATATGTGCGAGCAAATAAAGCCTGAGTTAGAGAAAGTTATTCAAGAACAACTGAAAGCAGATCGAGAGGCTTTTGACAAACTCATTGTCAAAGTTGAGCAAGAGCTTCAAAAAAGCCTTTCCAACAAAGTTCAATCTTGCATCATTTTGATTCAATAGTGGTAATTTATGCTAACAAATACAATTTTTATAAATTCTGCTGTTAGAGGTTGTTTGAAAAGTGGTTTGTTGTGATTTTAGGCACTTTATCGATCCCCCCTAACCCCCCTTAAAAAGACTACGGTGTACACACAAGTTTCTTGAATTGCACCTTTGTTGCATCGGTTTGCACCTTTGTTGCATCGGCTTGCATCTTTGTTGCATCGACTTGCACCTTTGTTGCATCGACTTGCACCTTTGTTGCATCGACTTGCACTTTTGTTGCATCGGCTTGCACCTTTGTTGCATCGGCTTGCACCTTCGTTGCATCGGCTTGCACCTTTGTTGCATCCAAGAGCAAAAATTAAACTTCTGTGTCTTACACAACAACTTTAAAAGACTTGTGTATACGCGGTAGCTTAAAAAGGGGGAACCAGAATCAAAGTCCCTCTTTTCAAGAGGAGCCACTGCGGTCTTGGGGGTTTCCCTCATGAGCTAAAGGTTTCGTTCAGCGAGGAACTATTAGGAGATTTATGTCACTACCAATTATTTTGCAACCCGGCGAAGGTGAATCAGTAAAAATTCGTACAAGTACCTGTACTTTTAAAGCAACTGGCGAACATACGCAGGGACATTTTGGATTGTTTGAATTTGTAATGGAGCCAGGTACTCAAGGAGCTAGCCCTCACATCCATAAGGAATTAACCGAAATGTTTTATGTGGTAGAAGGTGAAGTTGAACTCGTTGTCGATGGACGCCGAGTGAATGCTACACCAAAAACGTTTATACTAGTTCCACAAAACACTCCGCATGGCTTTTCTAATCCTGGAACAACTCCCTCAACGCTCTTAATCCTATTTTGCCCTGCCGATTCGCGGGAACAATATTTTCAGGGATTGGCCGAATTGACAAAAGATGGGCGAGAGCCTAGTCAAGAAGAGCTACTTGAATTAATGCAAAAATTCGATCAATATCCAGTACCAAAAGTTTAAACAACTACAACAACTAATCATTCTGTGAGTGTGTCATTGAGCGCAATTGTTCGTTTACCAGCAATATACGGTGCTGGAGATCGCCAGATATAGGTTGGGTTGAGGAACGTAGTAAGATCCCGCAGGGTAACCCGACGTTCTTGGCGATTTGTTGGGTTTCGCAAAGCCTCAACCCAACCTACTTTTGTCCTGCCTTGTGCCTCACTTCGGCTACGCGGAAATCGAGCGTACCCCTTCGGGGAAGCAAGCTACGCGTAGCGTCTCGTAGAGAAGTCGAGATTCAGCGATCGCCTAACTCTTGCCTTTCTTGGTAAATTGCGATCGCCAGTCAGGTTAACGCTGATAACAAACATTTATCATAAATATCAGCTACTCTCATGTTAATATTATTAATGCTTTTGAATATCTTGTTAAAATTAGGCTAAACAGCAATCTAATTCAGATTGCAAGGAAAGCAACTCCTAATGCTCAAGCAAGGTATATCACTGGCAGAAGCCGCAAAACGTCTAGGCGTAAGTCAGAGCGATTTGTATGTGGCTGTGCAGAAAGGACAAATCTCTACTTTTAGAAGAGACAGAAGAACTGTTGTTCTTCCAGGAGCTTTAAAAGATTACCAAATTAGGCGAAGTTTAATTTCTGACTACAAGCTTTAAGTGTCCAAGTTTGGCTAGCGATCGCTTCCAATATTTGTTAACTCCATTTAAGTACCAGCAATTCTAAAGCCTATTGGTCATTTTCCTAGCATAACTGAAGTGATGGGTTCTCAACTCCCGCGAAGTTTTTGATGAAGTGAGCGATTATCGCACTATATTGCAGTGGGTACAACGGCGCTATGAGATAATGCTCTTTTAAAGAAAACTTATGACTGCCGTTTATATTCAAGACGAAACTGAGTTAGATAGGCTACTTGAAACCGAGCCTTTATTGGTAGTAGATTGCACAGCTGCTTGGTGCGGCCCATGCAAACTCATTGCCCCCTTGATAGATCGACTAGCAGTAGAGTATAGCACTCGCGTCAAAGTCTTTAAGCTAGACCTTGATGCCAACCAACCTGTCGCTAAACGATTTGGCATTCGTAGTATTCCTGCTGTCATGTTCTTTCAGCAAGGCAAGTTGGCAGAAACAATGGTCGGTGTTAAATCTTACGAAGAATTTAGCAACGCCTTCGATAAGTATTTGGCTTGATTATATTTTAGTGTTTGTGCGATCGAAAACTTATACCGTTTCTTTGTGAAGCTGCGCCAAACTCTCTCAAACTCTTACCTTGGCGCTCTTTGCGTCCTTTGCGGTAGCCTGCGACAAGCCGCTTTGCGTCTACGTTCAAAAAATTGACTTTGGCAAAGAGTTTTAGCCTTAACTGAACTGTATTGCTTTAAAACTTGAGTATTTCCCAGTCATAGTTGTCGGGAAAAGGTTGTATTTCCCAGACTATGCCTTCTCCTGCTTCTAAGGCAACTTCTACGTAGAGTTGTTCTACAGCCGTTGTGGCTACATCTTCGTTATTGGGAAAAGGCTGTAAATCTTCGGTGAGTAATCGCAGTTTAAAACCACCAGGAATAGCTGCACCGACGGCGGCGTTACGTAATTCAAAACGCCAAATAGTTGCATCTTGATTATTTTGTGGTGCGATTATCATCTCATAGATTTGGCCTGCGATCGCCAATCGACGAGAGAGAATAGTACTTAGTTGCGTGTGTTCCGCACCCCGCGCCCCAGCAGCACTCAGTTGTAAATCAAAGCTTCCCCAACCGACAGCCTCAGCAACTTGAGAAACACCGCTTTGCAACCATTGGATAACTGACCATTGTTCTGGTAATCCTAAGCGTCGTTGATATAAATTTTGTCGCCAACCGCCATGTTGAATTAATCCAGCCCACAGTTGAAAAGGTATTTCTTGCCGGGGTGTAAGTATTTCTGGGTTTCCCAGACGAGCAATTAAATTTTGTGCTTGTTGTGGCGATAAGCTGGGAATTTCTTCAATAGCGCTACGGGTGGGTTCTTCCGGACACAATTGACGAGCCAGAGCTAAAACGCTGATATCGTTGATTATATCAGTAGCATCTAAGGAATAAGTGCGATCGCTCGCATCATACCTACCTTGAGTTTTCAGTTTTTCATGGTTGCAATAACCCCAAATTCTAACGTAGCCTTCGTCTGGTTCGACTTGTACAGCTAAATAATAATCGCCTACCCAACTAGGAATATCCACCCATTCTTGAGGTACTCGCAATTCACTCAAATCAATTGCTTCGCTAGGTATCAAGACTAATCTTGTTGCCTCAAGGGTGAGTGCAATTCCATTAACCACTTCCCAAAAACTGGGTAAAGCAGTAGGAGTAGGCCAAACCTTTGTTTGTGGTGTCCAGTCTTCTTGCATCCATAGCAAGATAGCACCCAGGCAAAGTTCGTTAATATAAGCTTGATAGCGAGAATTAGGATTAGAAAAAGCTTGATTTTCTAAATTTGCTTGGTTTTGCAGAATTATAGGGATTTCTAAAACCAGATCTGTTGAACTAGCGAAAGTAAATACAGTGGTGTCAAGAATCATAGGGATTGAGGATTGGGGTTGAGGTTCTCAGCTAAATTAACGAGGCTTTGAGGTGGATGAACGGAATTTCGAGATGGATGAACGAGGTTCTAACTTCCCAATCCCCAGTCATACACCATAGTAATTTTTCAACCATTCCTCCATTAGTGTGTTTATACTATGCAGTAGGTCTGAGGTGATAAGAATATGCAAACTATCTTTACTCCAGTTAGCTAAAAAGCGTAACAAAGTTTCTTGGGCTTTTTTTAGTCGCCGCGAGACAGTATATTGCTGTATTTGTAATTGTTTGGCAATTTTGTCTTGAGTTAATTCTTGAGCATAATAAAGTTGTAAAATTTCTTGTACTTGCGGTTCGAGTTGAGCGATCGCAGCTACTAAAACTTTGTTAATCTCAGTTTGTTGAAACTTTCTTGTTTGTTCTTCTTCTTGGGCAAGAATTTGATTAATTAGAGATTCTTGTTGTGTTTCAGGAATATTATCAAGCCACTCCCACGAATCATCACCACCTTTAGGGATATTAAGAGAGTCAACCCTAAAATAACGATAGCGGCGTGCGGCTTTAGCAGCACTTAAAAGCCACTTTTCTAGGGTTTGGGAATTGACTTGCTGACTACTTTGGGAATTATAAGCTTTAGCGATCGCCTCCCAAGTCCCATTGTCTGGTTGGGAAATTTGACGAGAAGTACCTTTTTGTGTTGGGATATATAGAGTTTTGAAACAGTTCCAAGCTAGGACATAAGCATTAATATCTTCTGGCAATAAGCCGGCATTTTGTAAAGACTCTACCAAAAACTTTTTAGTGATTTTTCGTAATAGTCCCCAATCTGTACAAATATCAATTTCACGACTTTGGCGTAAATTTTCCCGAATAGCACTGCTAAAGATGGCATTGGCGTAATTTTTTAAAATAAAGCCTCGATCTGGATTAAATCCTTTGAGGACTTTATCAACTTGAGCGATCGCAATTTGAAAACAGTCTGATAACTTGTACTGAGTACTCGCAAAACTGTTAACTGTTTTTTGGGATGTCCAATAACAGGATTCTTGCAAGTAAGCCGCTAGATGCTGTTTAGCCAGTAGCATTGTTTCAGGAACGAGCCAAAATTTATACCAATATAAAATCCAAAAATGTTCCGAAGTTTCTTGAGGAATGCGGTTGAGACAACTTTGGATACTGCGACGTAACCTTGATTCTATCGCCCAACGACTGAAGCGATCGGCGTCAAATTGTACAAAAGTTGAGAAGATTTCAATGATGCTTTGCCGAGGATGCATAAAAAATTGGAACCCAACCTATAGAAAGACTGAAAGCGTTAAAGGACGCCTACACAAACTTTACTACAAGGTGTGAGGATTATATTTCGACTTCGATGAAATATTTTATACTTAACCAACTGGTAATCGTGTCTACTTATCAATAAGTTACAAAAACAATTACGAATAATGGAGTATGACTAAAATGTTGAAACGTTCTTTGAGTATTATTGCTGCTAGTAGCATCTTAACTACTGCTTTAATCAATCCTGCTTTAGCTGTACCTGCTGACTTTATTGGTACTTGGGTAAATAAAGATGCCAATACTTCTAATATTACTCGTTTAGTGATTACCTCAGGTGGTAGCAATAAATTAAATATTAAGGTGTTTGGCAAATGTCATCCTAGTGATTGTGATTGGGGAACTGCACCATTACTTACCTATGGTATTAATGTCCAAGATACTAATCATAAATATGCAACAGCCAACTATAATAAAGGGTTCGCAAATTCCTTCCTAACCTTGGGATCTGCTGGTCAAGAATTACTGTTGCAAGGCTATACGCAGTTTTTAGATAATAGCGGCAGACAGAATTACTATTCTCGTGAATACTTTCAAAAGCAAACAAGAGTGAGATAAGCGATCGCTAAAAATCAGCATCAATTATTACTCTAACAACAATATAGGACTAGTATTTGATTGCGTGAAAAAATACGTAGGGTGTGTTAGCGAAGCGTAACGCACCAGATCCTATAACAACAATATAGGACTAGTATTTGATTGCGTGAAAAAATACGTAGGGTGTGTTAGTAAGGCACCAGATCCAATCCAAAAGAATGGTGCGTTACGGATTTCATCCTAACGCACCCTACAATACCTAATTTTTTTCAAAATTAAAATATGATTACTATAGAGAACTTTGCAAGTAACTGAGGTACACAAGGCAAGACTGACAATAAGATAGAAATAGTTTCTAGCTCTTGCCTCAAAACCCATAGCTTTGTACTTCAAAACTGCTGCAAAATGTAAAATTTATCCCAGCATTACACCTCGCCTCTGCGGGGTTTTTCTATTTGTATTCAAAATTGAATTATTCTCAAAAAATAATTCTCCAAAATTTTGCCAAGACTGCATAAAAATATCAAAGCAAACCTATTGACTAAGTGAAAGGTGAAAACTGAAAACTTAAGTAGCCGTACAACCTTGACAAATCCAGTCACAACAACAAAAGCAAGAAACTAACTTAAAGGATAATCAGAATGAAAATTACAAGTTCAACTTCTACACGTTTAGCATTAGTAATGGGTTTAGCAATAGCTAGTTCAATTATTAGTACTGTAGCTAAAGCTGAATCTATCCCAAATCTAGTAATTTCTGATAGCTCTAGCGTGTCAAATAAGCCTTTCATTACTAATTCTGCCCGTCGTGACACTCTTTATAATTTGAATCAAAGACCGTTGAATAGTGTCTTAGAAACTGACGGTGGTAAAACAAAAGAATCGAGTGATAAAGGGAAAGATTCTAGCGATAAAGGTAAGGATAGTAAAGAGACTTGCGAAAGTGGTAACTGTGGTGGTGCTCTTATAGACAGAATTAATCCAGTTATTTTACCAGCAGATCAACTGAAAGTTCCTGTAATACAAAATGTACGTCCTCAAACTTTAATTAAAGCTAACAAGCCAATCTTCTAAACAATAGAGATTGTGAAAATACAGATTCCCGGCTTCTTCAAAAAGTCGGGAATCTAAGCCTCCGATGAAAAAAACGATTGACTAAATATTATGGATTTATTAATTATTGGTTCGAGTGATGACATTTTTTGCCAAGCAGTTAACGAATTGGTTAGCCAAAAAGGTTATAAAAGTGCAATTTTAGATGTTTGCAATGCAGCAAGAATGTTTTCGATCGCTGTTACTTCTGGAAAATCATATATTACACCAGAAATCCCAGTTATTCTACGCGTTCCGCCACAGACGCCTATTCGCGCTAGTTTTGATGATTCTTTTATTTATGATGAGTGTCTTGCTACTTTATGGGCAGCAATGACATTATCTAAATCAACAGTAATTAATCGTCCAACTGCAAACAGTCTTTGGGGTAATTTATCATATTCTTCTAACTTGACTAAATTAAAGGCTGGCTATACTAGCAATCTAGAAGTATTCTCTTCGCAGGTTCCACCATCGCCGCAAGCATTACTCGATAAACAATGGTATCTCCAAGATTTAACTACTTATAATACTGCTGCATATCCAGAAATCCCTGAAGGCGTGGGAGCATTTCGCGCAAGTTGGGTTTCGGCTAACCTTGAATATGAAATTGTTGTTGTTTTAGAAGATAAAGCATGGCGTTGCACCAATACATCTCTAGAACATTTGCAGTTAGAAGAAAAAAGTATTTCGCTGCTAAGAAATTTAGATTTGGTATTTGGTACTGTAACTTGGAGTATTGATAGCAACCTAGAAAGTGCCAATATTGCTCGTATCAACCCTTATCCATCATTGGAAGAAATACAGTTTGTTTGGTCAGATTTTGCTCCCGCACTTTTGGAGACTATTTTCTCATGATTTATGCAATTGGCCTCGATTCAGATCGCACTTTTTGCCATTTTGTTAACTATGCTAAATCTCGTGGTATCGAAGTACAAGTAATTAATTTACGCGAAGTAATTCAAAATGGAGATTGGCGGCTAGCATTACCCGATGACAATCAAAGTTGGATAAGTTGTTCTAGCGAAAAGTACATATTAAATCCTCATGGTTCTTATTATTGTCGCTTGATTGACCTTTCAACCGTACAATCAGATTTACAAGATGCGATGCGATGGAAAAGTCTTCTTGCTGCACTTTGCTGTTGGCTAGAACATATTCCCGGTAACGTAATTAATCGCCCTGGTGCTGGTGGTAATAATTTCTCAAAACCGCTTCATGAATTTCATCTGCAATCTTTAGGTTTTCAAGTTGCTGATAGCGTTACCAGTTCCAATCCAGAAATTCTAGCTGAGTTTGCTAACGCTGGATTAACAATTGTTAAGACAACATCGGGTGTTCGTGCCGATAGTAGATTGGTCAAATCAGAGGAGTTTCTTAATTTCCACCCAGATGCAGGCCCAGTTCATTTACAAAGATATATAGACGGTGCTGATGTGCGCGCTCATGTAGTGGGTAATAGAGTTCACGCAGAATTAATTAAATGTTCGCAGGTAGACTATCGCCATTTTCATGAAGAAGCTGAGTATATCGAGTGGGAGTTACCAGAAGCTTTACACCAAAAAATTATTAATGCTACTGCTGCATTGGGGTTAAAGTTTGCAGGTTGGGATTTTAAAGTTACCAACGATTTAGAGTACTGGTGTTTAGAAGTTAATCCAATGCCGGGATACGATGGATATGATATTCGGGCAGATGGTAAAATAACAGATTCGCTATTAGCTTTGCTGACAGAAGATCTTACAGAAAATAGTAGTAATTGGTATACAGATTCAAGGAATGAAATTTTCTCAGAACAAATTGTGACAGTCGAACAGTGTAATGATATTTGTTCTGTAATTCATAGTTTAAAAGAATTATGGATAAAACGAGGAAAATCTCCAAAGTTTTTCTATACTTTAGGTACGGCTAGTTACTTAGATTTCTTAAATGAACCTAATTTTTCTAGAGATTATTATACTATAGCTCGCGAATATAATCTAATTCTAGAAGAATGTTTAGGTTGGCTTTATAAGTTAGTCAAAGAATATTTAGAGCAGACGCTTATAAACCCTGTCGTGTATAAACCAGGTGCAGCACTGCCCGGTTTTCATATTTGGCAAGATGCTAATCTTATTACTAAACCGAATGCCACTACACACTTCGATTTGCAGTACCGAAACCTCAAATGGGATGAAGAGAAACTCGATACTGTAAACACAATATCCTTTACTTTACCAATTAAACTGCCTAAAAGTGGCGGTGGTTTGAATGTTTGGGATTTCAACTATATAAATGATTATAGTCAAGCGATCGCAGGTGATGTAGATATTATTAAACGATTTAGAACTAAAACTTTTCATCGTTACAAAGTTGGTGAAATTGTTTTACACAGCGGACATACACTTCATCAGATTGCACCAACTACTTACATTTATCCTGACGATGAAAGAATAACTCTACAAGGTCATGGCTTATTTTGTGATGGTCAATGGTTACTGTACTGGTAATCTAATCCTCTTAATCTATCGCAAGTCTTTAGATACGAAAGCTAGCGGCTGAGGACTACAATTCAGTTTTGATTAATTCTGTATAGCAATTTTATCTAGTTGTAAGTTTATGCTAGTTTTAGCTTACAGTACAAATAGCATATCATTATGAAAGACTTTTTGATAAAGTTGTAGCATTTTTACAAATATTTTGGTGTAGTTAAGTGGTTACTTAACTTCTTTAGGACTTACGCAGTAAAAACCTGAAACCTCATTTAGGATTACTATAATGTCACCAATTGGAATCCCCAGTCGCTCAACTTCAGTCAAACAAACTGCAACTCCTAAACTGTGGCTCATGTTGGTGGGAGTCAATAAATATGAAGATGACGGACTACCCAGCCTTAATTATTCAACAGTAGATTGTCAGGGTTTAGCAGAAGCATTGGTAGACGCAGCGGCACAATTTACCGAAACAGAGGTGAAAATCTACCATGATTTTGCTCGGCAACCACCATCTTTAGAAAACATCCGTGCCAGTCTGCGCCAAATTACCACTGCGGCTCAACCTATTGATACTATTTTATTTTATTTTTCTGGACATGGGATTGTAGAACCAAACACGCAGCAAGCATTTTTGTGTTTGGCAGATACTCAAAAATCCGATCTTCAAAACACAGCTTTAGCTTTACAAGAACTTTTACAATTATTGGGTAATAGTGGGGCGCAAAATCAGCTTGTTTGGCTAGATGCTTGTCATAGTGGTGGGATGACACTCAGAGGTATAACAAAAGAACCATTGCTGAACGCTACACCCAAAATGGTTGAAGTTTTACAACAATGCGCTGCTAAAAGTAAAGGTTTTTATGCTTTGCTTTCCTGCGATACGAACCAGCAATCTTGGGAGTTTCCCGAATTGGGACACGGGGTGTTTACTTATTATTTAATGAAAGGCTTGCAAGGTGAAGCAGCAGATAACCAAGGCTTAATTTATGTGGATAATTTGTATCGATATGTATATCATAAAACTCTCCAATATATAGATAAAAGTAATCAACAGTTACGGCTGATTAATCAGCAGAAAAAAAATAAAGGAGAAACTCAAATTTTCCGAGAATATCCGTTACAAACTCCCAAGCGAATTGTTGAGGGAGTCGGAGAACTAATTGTAGGCAGAGGATTAACCAAGGAAACCCTTGGGGTGCGTCGGATAGGAATAGTAGTAGAGGGATTATCAGTTAGCAAAACAACGCTAGATATTAGTAAATTTCTCGGAAATACTGGGGATTTTACACTAGAGTATTTGCCAGCAACAAAAGTATCTGCCGATCGCCTCAAAGAAGCGATCGCTCGTCATTTACAACAACCAGCATCAGAAGTTATTCTACTTTATCTGCGGGGACGAATTGAAGAAACTGAAACAGGCGAATGCTTATTACTAGGAGAAAATATCCGTATCAAGCGTTCTTGGTTGAAACAACAGCTGCGTCTTTGCAACGCTCAACAAATTATCATCCTCGATTGTCCTGTAGCTAATACATGTTTGCAAGATTGGGTAGAAGATTTGCAAATTGACTCCCACCAAGGACAATGTATCATAGCCTACGCCTCGCCTGCTGACGCACCAGAACGCTTCGCCCAAAAATTTCTCGATACTTTAATGGCAGCTTCCCAAATAGATGGACTCTCAGCCGCCGCAGCGATCGCTCAACTACAATTATCCTTGGCAGGTAGCGGCGTTCCTCTTTACATCTGGCTATCAGGCAGACAAGGCATTATAGAAATTCTCCAAGCAAAAACTTACGGAAATACACCAAAATCAACCACAGGATTGGATTTGAGAGTATGCCCTTATATGGGACTAAGTGCTTTTTCTGAGCAAGATAGTCAGTATTTTTACGGTAGAGAAGCCTTAACTCAGGAGTTAATTCACCAACTACGCGATCGCTCTTTTTTAGCCGTCATCGGTGCTTCTGGAAGCGGCAAATCTTCAATTGTGCAAGCTGGTGTAATTCCCCAACTGCGATTGGGTAAACAAATACCCAGTAGCGAACAATGGTGGATTGCAAGTATTCGTCCCGGAGCAAATCCCCTTGAAGCTTTAGCGCGGGGGCTTGGGGGAGTGGGGGAGCAGGGGGGCAGGGGGGCAGAGGAGCAGGGGAGCAGCACTTCGGCTACGCTCAGTGACCGGGGGGCAGGGGAGGCAGGAGGAGGGGAAGTAAAACAGCAAAAGAATTATTCTTATCCAATCCCCAGTCCCCAGCCCCCAGTCCCCAGTCCCCAATCCCCAGTCCCCAGTCCCCAATCCCCCCATCTCTTGTTAGAGGGAATATTTCACCAAGGGGTAGAGGGATTTGTTTACTGGATACGCAATCAACCCCATCGAGTTGTGGTGCTAGTGGTGGATCAGTTTGAGGAATTGTTTACCCTAGCTCCAAGCCCAGACAGAGAGCTATTTTTAGAATTATTGCTGGGAGCAGTCCAATATGCTGGCGATCGCTTCAAATTAATTATTACTTTACGGGCAGACTTTATTGCCTCCTGTTTAGAAGTACCAGCACTGGCTAAAGCTTTGCAGGATTTGAGCGTGTTAGTGCCACCGAAGCTAAGTTTAGATGATTATCGACGGGTGATTCTCAACCCGGCTCAACAAGTCGGGTTAAAAGTAGAACCAGAACTGGTGGAAGTATTGTTGCGGGAGCTAGATCGTTCGCCAGGAGATTTACCATTACTAGAATTTGTTTTAGAGCAATTATGGCAACATCGAGTTGCTGGTGAGTTGACTTTACAAACTTATCAAGAGCAACTAGGCGGAATTCAAGGAGCATTAGAGCGATCGTCTCAGGCTGTTTACGAAAGTTTCGATCCTCAAATGCAAGAATGCGCTAAATGGATTTTTTTATCTTTGACACAACTAGGTGAAGGTACAGAAGATACTCGCAGGCGGATACATAAATCAGAGTTAATAGTCAAAAAATATCCAGCCGCATTAGTAGAAAAAACCCTCAACGCCTTAACTGCTGCCAAGTTAATAGTGATGAATTTAGAACAAGAAGAACTAACAAAAGGACAAAGTAGACAAGGCGAACCAGAAAACATTTCTCCCCCTGCCCCCCCTGCCCCCCTGCTCCCCTGCTCCCCCGCCCTCCCTGCTCCCATAACAGTAGAAGTTGCCCATGAAATCCTCATCCGTCATTGGTCAACTTTACGCTGGTGGTTAGAAGAAAACCGCGATCGCTTGCGAAAACAAAGGCAAATTGAACAGGCTTCTCAATTATGGCTGCAACGTAGTCAGCAAGCTGATTTCTTATTACAAGGAGTGCGACTAGCCGAAGCAGAAGATATCTATATCAAATATACCGACGAACTTTCTGCTGATGTGCAACGGTTTATTGAAGCTTGTTTACTACAAAGAAAACAACAGCAACTACAAGAGAAAAGAAGACTCAAGCAAGCTCAAAGGGCTGTAGTTGCACTCAGTATTTTAGGATTAGCGGCTGTCTGTTTCGGCTCCTTAGCCTATTGGAAATCTCAAGCAGCCCAATTGCGAGAAATTGAAGCCTTAAATGCCTCATCTCAAGCTAATCTTTTATCACATCAGCAGTTAGAAGCCCTGATTGCCAGTGTCAAAGCAGGTAAACAGCTAAAAAACACTCTTGGCGCACCCACTGAGGTGCAAACTCAGACTGTGGGTGTTTTACAACAAGTAATTTCTGGAACCCAAGAGCGCAACCGCTTAGAAGGGCATAGGGCTGAAGTATCCAGCGTGAGTTTCAGCCCTGACGGTAAAACAATTGTATCGGCTAGTAATGACAAAACAGCCATAATTTGGGGAAGGGATGGCACAAAGTTACGCACATTAACAGGGCATACTGCTACAGTACGGAGCGTCAGTTTCAGCCCAGATGGTCAAACGATCGCAACAGCTAGTTTCGATCGCACCGTCAAGCTTTGGAGAACTAGGGACGGTTCTTTAATTAGAACCCTAAACGGTCATACTGCGGAGGTTCTGAGCTTATCTTGGTCTAGGAACGGCAAGACGATCGCCACAGGTAGCGCCGATGGCACTGCTAAAATTTGGCAAGTTAGCGATGGTCATTTGCTGAGAACTTTTAGCGGATATAGGGATTTTGTTAATAGTGTAAGTTTTAGCCCTGATGGGGAAATTTTGGCGATCGCTAGTGCAGATAAAACTGTTAAACTTTGGAGCGTTAGCGATGGAGCGTTGCGGCAAACCCTCCTTGGGCATAGCGCCGGAGTTTCCAGTGTCGCTTTTAGCCCCGATGGCCAAACTCTAGCTTCAGCCAGTGAAGATAAAACAGTGAGACTCTGGCACAGAGACGGCAGATTACTGAGAATTATTCCAGCCCACAACGCAGAGGTTCTGGGCGTCAACTTCAGCCATGACGGTCAAACCTTAGCTTCCACCAGCACCGATAGCACAATCAAAATTTGGAATTCTCAGGACGGCTCTTTACGTCAAACTTTACTAGGACATAGTATTGCAGTCTACAGCGCCAGTTTTAGCCCCGACGATCGGGCTTTAGTTTCCGCTGGCGCGGATAAAACTGTTAGACTTTGGCAGCTAGATAATCCTCTATTCAAAACTCTCACAGGACATCAAGGTAAACTCTATAGTGTGAGTTTTAGCCCGAATGGGCAAATAGCCACCGCCGGTCAAGACACTACGATAAAACTTTGGCAGCGTGACGGAACTTTGCGCCAAACCCTGGAAGGTTATGCTACTTCAGTTTATGGACACAGTAAGGAAATCTACGGTTTAGCCTTCAGTCCTGACGGCGAGACATTAGCCTCAGCGAGTCTTGACCATTACATTAAACTTTGGCGGACTCGTGACGGCTATATGATTAAAACCCTTCAAGGGCATCAGCGCGAAGTCAATAGTCTCAGCTTTAGCCCTGATAGTCAAATTCTGGCAAGCGCCAGTGCTGATACGACCATTAAACTTTGGAATATCCAAACAAAAGCTTTAATTAAAACTCTCCAAGGACATACGGCTGAAGTTTTGAGCGTGAGTTTCAGTCCTAACGGTCAAGTACTGGCCTCAGCTGGTAGAGATAACAAAGTTTTGCTTTGGAGAGTTAAGGATGGTAAGTTACTGTATACTCTGCCAGGACATACTAATGCTGTCAACGCCATCAGTTTTAGTCCTGATGGTCAAATACTCGCCTCGGCTAGTGCTGATAAAACTATTAAACTCTGGCAAGTCAGCAATGGAGCTTTACTACAAACTCTTACGGGACATACTGATGGCGTCTACAGCCTCAGCTTTAGTCCTGATGGTCAAACAATCGCCTCAGCTAGCGGTGATGGAAGCATCAAACTTTGGAACCGTGAAGGCAGAGAACTCAAAACTCTTCCAGGACATACTGATGCAGTATTGAGCGTCAGTTTCAGCCCCGATGGGAAATTTTTGGCTTCTGCCAGTTTTGATGGTACAGCTAAACTTTGGCGTCTTCTTGGCGCAGAACTGCAAACCCAAGATTTAGACAATCTACTAATTCGCAGTTGTAATTTACTAAAAGATTACCTCAAAACTAACCCCAAGATTAGCGGCCGAGAACGGGGTTCGCTATGTTCAGATTTACGGAGCTAGAATCGATGGTGTTTTGTAAACCTGTACCCAGGTTTTGCAACAAGACATCTCTGCGAGGAGGTCTGGGCCCTGGCCCTTTGACCGGCGTCGTACCACCAGTTGGCCCTGGAGATTCGCCATTCCCTGGACTAGAGAGTTGATTTTGAATTGCAGGAGCTTGAAATACTCGTACCAAATCTGGTTGTAAACTATCAACTTTGGGTGTGATAGATTGTATGGGATTTGCCAAAGTGGGTAAAGCAGTAAATAATACTGTTGGTAACGCGATCGCTAAACTCAAAATTTGCTTTTGCATATCAAGCCTTTTTCCTCTTTAATATATACTTAAAGCTGAACTACTGAGATATCCCCTTATCGATACTTAGCTACAAAGCCAAGCAACAGCATTCCAGATTGTAGGTTTAAAACTCTCAGAAACTTAATAGATCTAGTTGAGTTTTTTTATGCAGTTTTCTGAGTAGTGTTTCCAGAACTTATTTCTATTAAATCAGGACTTACGCACAGCTAACGGAAAATCGTAGACGCGGAGCGGCTTGCCGCAGGCTACCACAGAGGCGCGGAGAAGCCAGTGCGCCCTTGCGGTTAAGAGACTTGTTCGCGAAGCGTCACGGAGAAATGAGAGTTTGACAAATATTTTGCGTAAGTCCTATAAATAATTAAAGCAATCGACTTGCATTGAGCAGTGGAATGCGAGATGCTAAAAATAGCGCCTCACAAGTTTTTGCAACACAACCTATATAGGTGTTGTTATGCCGCTCAATAGACTTGCGACAGGAGACTTCTTGCATAAGTCGGGAAAAGGGGAAAGGGGAAGGGGGAAAGGTTCTGTATTGTCCCTTTCCCCTTTAGCCTTTACCCTTTTCCCCAAGAGTGCAAAAAGCACTTTTGCAAGAGGTCTAGGGTTGGATTGGATAGTCTGTGTAGCCCGCTACCACCATAGAACCCCCTCACATCACCTTCGGTCAGGGGGCATTAAGCCGTAGCCGATCCAATAAGCCAGGGTTAGACTCGTAATTGCAGAAAACGTTTTGGTCTGCATTGCAATTTGATTGCTGGGCTTCTCAACTATTAACTTTCACTATTTTCTTGATTCGTGCAAGATGTCTAATATATTTATCGGTGAAAAAGTACTTAAGTTCTGTGCTAAATATATTTTTGTTTGTAGAGGAATTTGGGTATGCCAAGACGTAAACGCGGAGTCATACTCACTTCTGTTGGTTTACAGAAGTTTGAGGAAGCAAGGCACAAGCTTGAGTTTCGAGATAATTTTGGCAAGAGATTCACTCTTGAAGAGTTAAGCCACCGCACTAACTTAGATCCTCTAACAATTAGAAAAGTTTTGAACCGTAGGAAGGGAGTTGACAAGCGAACACTTGAGGCTCTCTTTCTTGGTTTTGATAGCTCTTTATGCGAAGGCTACTATTCAACCTCAGATCCCAATGGCCGTCAAGATTGGGGGGAAGCTGTTTCTGTTTTAGCATTTTACGGACGTACAGAAGAACTCAGTACCCTGGATGAATGGCTGCTGAAGGATTCGTGTCGGTTAGTTACCATTCTTGGAATGGGTGGAGTCGGAAAAACTTCTCTGTCGATTAAATTGGCAGAACTAATGCAAGACAAATTTGATTGTATTGTCTGGCGATCGCTATATGACGCTCCACCTATTGATACATTCTTGGCTAGCATCATTCAGTTTTTGTGTGACGAACAAGAAACTGAGGCACAATTGCCGGAAAGCCTCAGCGAAAAGATTTCCCTGTTGCTTAACTGCTTTAAGGAGATGCGCTGCTTAGTCGTGTTCGATAATGTAGATGCTGTGTTACGCGATGGGAGTAGAGCAGGACAATATAGGGTTGGATATGAGCAGTATGGGGAACTCCTCGAACGAGTAGGCGAAGCAAACCACCGGAGTTGCTTACTACTGACAACGCGAGAAAAACCGAAAGAGGTGGCCTCTCTAGAAGGAGAAGCCTTGCCAGTGCGAACTTTGCGATTGGGTGGACTTAAAGAAGGAGAGGGAGAGGAAATTCTTAAGACTAAGAGGCTTAAGGGTTCAGAAACTCAATTCAGCGCACTGGTTACACGCTATGGAGGCAATGCCTTAGCCTTAAAAATTGTCGCAACTACAATTCAAGATTTATTTGATGGTTATATTTGTGAGTTTTTAAAGGAGGAAACCACCGTATTTGGCGATCTTCGCGATTTATTAGAGCAGCAATTTGAGCGTTTATCTGATGGGGGAAAGCATGTAATGTACTGGCTAGCGATTAATCGGGAGCCAGTTACCCTTTCCAAGTTACGAGAAGATTTAGTATCGCCTTTTCCCCAACTCAATTTAGTTGAAACGCTGGAATCTTTGGGAAGGCGATCGCTTATTGAACGACATACAACTTGCTTCACCCTACAGCCAGTCGTCATGGAGTATGTGACAAGTCGCTTGGTCGAACAAGTTTCTGAGGAGATTGCTAACCAGGAGTTTTCACTTTTTAAAAGCCATGCTCTGATCAAAGCTACCGCCAAAGACTATGTAAGAGAGACTCAAATTCGTCTGATTCTCTATCCCGTAATTAACAGGTTAATTCCAGTTTTTGAAGGCAAAAAAAACTTGGAATATCAACTGACTCAAATCTTACTCAAGCAGCAACAGAAGTCACCTTTGGAGCCGGGATATGTAGCAGGGAATATTCTTAATTTACTCAATCAGCTAGGAACTAATTTAACAGGCTATGATTTTTCTGGTTTAACCATTTGGCAGGCTGACCTCCGAGACGTAAATTTGCAAAATACAAATTTTGCTTACGCCAATCTAGCCAAGTGTACGTTTACTGAAACTTTTGGTGCTATTCATGCGGTAGCTTTTAGTCCTGATGGAGAACTTCTGGCGCTAGGTGACAGTAATGGAGAAATTCATCTTTACCAAGTCAGCGATGTGCAACCAGTCTTCATCTGCACGCGACACAAGAGTTGGATAACATCGCTGACCTTCAGCCCCGATGGTAAAATTCTCGCTAGCGGCAGCACAGATTACACAATCAAGCTATGGGATGTTAGTACTGGTCAGTGCCTTCGCACCTTGGAAGGGCATACAAATGAAATTTGGTCGGTTGCATTTAGCCAAGATAATTGCACATTAGCAAGTGGCAGCGATGACTGCACCGTCAAGTTATGGAATAGTAGCACTGGAGAATGCTGCAAAACACTTGAGGGACATTTGAGTTGGGTACTCTCTGTTGTCTTTAGAGCAGATGCTCAACTATTGAGTGGTAGTGACGATCGCACCGTTAAATTGTGGGATATCAACACTGGAGAGTGCATTCAAACATTTGAAAAACATCATAATAGTGGAATCCGGTCAATTACCCTCAGTCCAGATGGTCAGATACTAGCAACTGGCAGCGAGGATCAAACTATTAAGCTATGGAAAACTCAAACGGGTGAATGTCTCAAAACACTTCTGGGGCATTCTAATCGAGTTTTTTCAGTGGCCTTCAGCCCGCAAGGCGATTTTTTGGCTAGCGGCGGGCACGATCATACGGTGAAGTTATGGAATGTCAATACGAGTGAATGTTTCAAAACGCTGCAAGGACATTTCAGTTGGGTCTTTTCAGTTGCCTTCAGCCCCCAAGGGAAGTTTCTGGCTAGCGGCGGCCACGATCAAACCGTGAAGCTATGGAGTGTCGAGACAGGTGAATGCCTCAAGACCCTACAAGGATATACCAATCAAATACTCTGTGTTAGTTTTAGTCCTGTTAGTGCCAGCTTGCACTCAAGCATCGGTCAAATTTTTGCTAGTAGCAGCCGCGATCGCACTGTGAGATTATGGGATGTTGCAACTGGCGAATGCCTCCAAGTGTTAAAAGGACATTCCAACTCGGTTCATTCAGTTATCTTTAATCATCAAGGAAATATTCTAGTCAGCAGTAGTGTAGATAAAACAGTAAAGCTATGGGATGTTTCTTCAGGTCAAACTTTAAAAACTTTACAGGGACATCGCGCCGCAGTTTTATCGATTGCCTTTAGTCCAAACAGCCAAACCATAGCAAGTGGCAGTGAAGACTGTACTATAAAACTATGGGACGTTCGTTCGGGTCGAGCTTTAAAAACCTTACAGGGACATAACGCTGCGGTTTGGTCAGTTGCCTTCATTTCTCAAGGAGAGATATTGGCGAGTGGCTCCTGGGATCAAACGGTCAAGTTATGGGATATTCACACGGGTAACTGCCTCAGAACGTTGGCAGGACACACGAGTTGGATTTGGGCAATTGCGATCGCTCCCGATGGTAATATCCTGGCAAGTGCTAGTCCAGATCGAACAATCAGGTTGTGGAATCCAGACACGGGTGAGTGCCTCAAAGTTTTACAAGCAGACACAAACTGGTTGCAATCCATCGCCTTTAGCCCTGATGGCAGAATACTGGCCAGCACGAGTCACGATCTGACAATCAAGTTGTGGGATGTCTCTACAGGTGAGTGTCTGAAAGTTTTGCACGGACATACAGGCTTGGTTTGGTCAGTTGCTTTTAGTCCAGACAACCAAACCTTAGTTAGTGGCGGTGACGATGAAACGATTAAACTTTGGGATATTGTAGCAGGCAAATGCTTAAAAACCATGAGAGCAAGTAAGCCCTATGAACAAATGAATATTTTCGGAGTTAAAGGTTTAACTGAGGCGACAACTGCCACGTTGACCTCTTTAGGAGCAGTTATCTAAATTCAAATCATTAGCCTAGTAGTTCGTCAAGTGAACTTGGCTCTTTAAAGGGGAAAGGGGAAAGGGAAAAGGTTTTAAATCATGTCCGTATAATTACAGGACTTACGCAAAAGATAACGAAAGTAGCGGTAATACCCTGCGGGAAGCCGCTCCGCGTCTACATGAATTACCGCTACGCAAGAATAAGGTTTTCAATCACATCTTGCGTAAGTCCTGAATTAGTTATGCTAACCACAGTCAGTAGACCCCACCCCCAACCCCTCCCCGCAAGCGGGGAGGGGAGACAAAGCGTAGCTTTGGCGGGGTGGGGTTCTTTGGGTTTAATAAGCAATCAAGCGGACATGATATTAAATCCGAATGGCACGCTTGTAAAGCTCGAAAGCTTGTGTAGCCTCGTTCTCAGCTTGGAGGCTCTTAACCAGTTAGGGCAAGGGCTGTGTCTTAACTTAGTGCCATTCGTTTTAAATCCCTTACCCTTTCCCCTTTTCCCTTTCCCCTTTCCCCAGCCCTCACCCAACTTTCGTTGGCTTGATAGACCACTAACTCACTGAGACATAACTGTTCGGACTGCTTCAAGGGTGCGATCGATGTCTGCTTCGGTATGAGCTAAAGAAGTAAATCCAGCTTCAAATTGAGATGGAGCTAAATAAATTCCATGTTCCAACATACCGCGATGGAAGCTAGCAAATTTACTTAAGTCAGACTTTTTGGCATCCTCATAATTGCGAACTGGGCTTTCGTTAAAGAAGAAACCAAACATGCCGTTAATGTGACCGCCGCAGGCCGCGTGACCTGTTTGTTTAGCAATTTCCAGTATCCCATTTGTGAGTCGCTTTGTAAGGCGATCGAGATACTCGTAAGTTCCAGGTTGTTGCAACAACTCTAGCGTCTTAATCCCTGCCGTCATTGCCAGTGGATTGCCCGAAAGCGTTCCGGCTTGATACACGTTTCCAGCTGGAGCAACCATCGACATAATTTCTTGGCGACCGCCATAAGCGCCTACGGGTAGACCGCCACCGATGACCTTACCTAAGGTAGTCAAGTCAGGAATAACACCAAACTTCTCCTGCGCCCCGCCGTAAGCGATGCGAAAGCCCGTCATCACTTCATCAAATACCAGCAGCGCTCCATACTCCTGCGTGAGTTTTCGCAAACCTTCAAGAAAACCCGCAGCAGGTGGAATAAAACCTGCATTTCCTACCACAGGTTCAACAATTACACCAGCAATTTCATCGGGATTTTGCTCGAATAATATTTTTACTGCTTCTAAATCGTTGAAAGGAGCAGTCAGGGTGTTGCTAGTCACGGATTTGGGCACGCCAGGAGAATCGGGCAAGCCAAGGGTGGCAATGCCAGAGCCAGCCTTCACAAGAAACATATCAGCGTGTCCGTGGTAGCAGCCTTCAAACTTGATTACTTTCTCCCGCCCCGTAAAAGCTCGCATTAGACGAAGAACAGCCATACAAGCTTCTGTGCCGGAGTTGACAAAACGCACCATTTCGATACTGGGAACAGCATCGATTACCATCTGTGCCAGTACATTTTCTAGATAACAGGGCGCACCAAAGCTAGTTCCTTTTTCCAGAGCATCGTGGAGAGCAGCAATAACTTCAGGATGAGCGTGACCGCAGATAGCAGGCCCCCAACTGCCGACATAATCGATATATTGATTGCCATCCACATCCCAGATGTAAGCATCCTTGACGCGATCGAACACAATCGGCTGTCCGCCAACAGATTTGAAAGCCCGCACGGGAGAACTAACTCCTCCTGGCATTAATTTTTGGGCAGCAGCAAAGATTTCCGCCGATTGGGTGGTTTTTAAGCGAGTCGTCGCAATCATAATTTTTTCTCCTGAGATATTTGAACTGCGTTCTAGAGTTAATCGATTACCTTTTGTGGATAATGCGATCGCAAATAACGAGAATCTAATTATTAGGCGTTGCTGAATTTGAATATGAAATGAAAAAATTAACTCTTCTCAACTCTTACTCTCTGCGACTCTGCGCTACGCCAGTTGCTTCTCCTGTCGGAGACGCTGCGCGAACAAGTCGGCAAAGCCGCCCAACGCACTGGCTCCTCTGCGTGAGCTAAATTCATATTTTTAATCAGCAATGCCAATTATTAAAAGTGACAATCAAAACGTGCAGATATTATTTCAATTCGAGCATGACTTCATTGCGTCTGAATGCCGGCAAGATGAAGGGAGAGTCATAAAAAGCATAAATCGGTTTACCTTTTGTCTCGATACCTTGACGAGCGAGAAAAGCATATAATTTGGCTTCCTTTTCCTGCAATTGTTCATCCCCAGCCGAGCCGGAGAAACGAATTGCCGCAACTTTGTTGCTGGGAACTTCTTTGATAGTAATGCGAGAGTCTTTTGGTTTCGGCAGCGTTGCCAGGGTGTATTCTGAGGGCATCACGAACTGTACCACCCAACTGCTTGTAGCAATATTTTCTCCCGCTTCTTGTTGAATGACAGGCGCAGTCATGGCGATTTTTTCACTTAGCTGGGATTGCGTGACGGGCGCAGTCATGGCAATTTTTGTTACAGATGTGTTTTCACCAAATATGTAAGCGGCAAGAATCGAAAATGCAGCTTTGTTTGCTCGATCTCTTTGGGCTTCAATGAGAGTTTCGGCAACAATTTTTGGCTCGTATTGCCGGATTTCAATATCATCAAAGGATTGCAATACGCAATATTTTTGTTCTTCGGTTTGACTCATAAGACTTTCACAAATAATTAAAATTAATGCGTTTCTTACTTTCCCACTTCTTGTACTAAACGTCCATCTTCCATGTGGATAATGCGATCGGCAATATCGAGAATTCGATTATCGTGAGTGACGAGTAAAATAGTGCAACCCTGCTCTTTAGCTAAACGTTGCATGATATCTACAACATCGCGACCTGATTTTTTATCGAGAGCAGCAGTAGGTTCGTCGGCAAGAACAATTTTAGGATGGCTGACTAGGGCACGAGCGATCGCAACTCGCTGCTTTTGCCCTCCAGAAAGACTATCTGGATAATAATCGATGCGATCGCCCAAACCAACACTTTTCAAAGTATCCGTTGCTAGTTTATCTATATCTTGCTTTAGATACTCATCATGCAGTTCTAAAGACATTCGGACATTCTGCTTTGCTGTTAAGAAAGTCAACAAATTGTGTGCCTGAAAAATATAACCAATCTGCCGCCGCACTTCCATCAATTGCCGCTTACTAGCTCCACACATTTCTTGTCCCAAAACTTTCAGGTTGCCTTCTTTAGCGGATCTCAATCCACCTATTAGTGTTAGTAAAGTGGTTTTACCAGAACCGGATGGGCCAGTCATAATCACGATTTCTCCAGAATAAATGTCGAGATTAATATCAAACAAGACTTGCTTGCAGAGTTCTCCCCGACCGAAGTAGTAATCGAGATGGCAAACTGAAATAACTGGTTGTTGGTAAGTATTTTTAACTTTGAGTTTTGAGCTTTGATCGAGACTAATTTCTTGCACCATGAAAGTTCAACTGTAAATTTGGGTTTCGTTCTCGAAAACTATGAGTTTTGAAATGCGATATTTTGCTAAACTTCAACTCAAAACTTAGAAGATATCAGCTGGATCGGCTGCTCGTAATTTTTGTATGGCAAGCGTTCCCGCTCCAATACACATAACGAATGTCAACACTAACACAGTTACCGCACGAGCTAGTTTCATTGCAGTCGGTAAAAACGTCACGGATTGAAAAAAAATGTAAAATCCACTTGAGAGCAAAAAGCCGGGAATAAAGCCCAAAATTGCTAAAACCAAAGCTTCTTGAGCGATAACTTTAATTAGATATATATCGCTGTAACCCATTGCTTTTAAAGTTGCATATTCGGGCAAATGATCTGAAACATCAGTATAAAGAATTTGATAAACAATGACTGCTCCAACTAAAAAACCGATTGCGACACCAAGGTTAAAAGTCGGGCCAATAGAGGAGCCTGTAGACCAATATGCACTTTCACGAGCAGTGAATTCAGCGATGTTTAGTACTAGTAAATCATCCGGTAGGTTGGCTCTTAAATCAGCCTGAATCTGCTCAATGGAGGCATTTGATTCTACGTCAATAATACCAAGATCGATGTCGTTTGCTTGGCGTTGGGGAAAGAGTCGTAAAAAGGTAGAATCGCTGACGATTAGATTGCCGTCAGCAGAAAAAGAAGAACCGAGCTTAAATAATCCAACTATTTGAATTTGATAATCGTTAGTTTGAACGATAAGCGGATTCTGTTTTTTCAGCAAACTAGGAACGTCCCCAAGCTGAGGAACCAATCCAGCCCTATCAAATAACGCTCGATTCAATAACTTCAGTTTATTCAATTGTTGATTGACTTCTGGCAAGTCAAATGCTGGCTGATTTGGATTGATTCCATAGACGAAAAGTTTACGGCTAGCTCGATTTTCAGGATTTCGCCACGATGCTTGACTCACATATAGCGTTGCCAGGGATTTTACACCGTTAACACCTGCTATTTTATAGAGTTTATTTCTGGAAAAACTTTTGATAGATTGCAAGTTATCAGACAGTTTATTGACTAAAAATAAATCTCCCTTAAGCGTGGTATAGGGAGTAACTTGCGAATCAAATAGTGCATCCCTAACTCCCAGTTGAAAAAACATGAGAAAATCGGCAAAGGCGATTCCTGCTATAGCAACTAACAATCGAGTCTTTTGACGGCTCATTTGCCGCCAAGCAAGTGGGGTTTTACGAAAGAATTTATCGAATATAGTCAAGTTGCTGCGCTCCAATTCAAAATTTTAAATTCAAAATTCAAGTGGAGACGCGATGAATCGCGTCTCTACAAAATGGTTTGTTTAGAATTAGTATTAATTTTGGCTATTCTCTTTTATTGGTTGATATTGTTATTCGGTTGAATGGCAACCTGTACTTGCAAGTTAGTTAAGTTTGCAACTCGTTTGCTAGCTTGGGGATCGAGTGCAATTCTCACTTCAACAACTTTGCGATCGAGGTTTTCTCCAGGTTCGCCGCTAGTGACTTCTTGTTGGATCACCTGTAGTCCAATCAGCCGAACGGTTCCGCGCAATTGAGAGAACGACTCGCTGGAAATGGTTGCTTGTTGACCTTCACGAACTTTGCCAATATCAGTTTCATATATCTCTGCGATCGCTTCCATCGAGGTGGTTTGTCCGAGTTCGGCAATGCCTTTCTCGCCAACGACTTCTCCGGGTTTGGCTTTAATATCGAGAATGCGACCCGCTATAGGTGCGCGGATATAAACTTCAGCGAGATCGGCTTCAGCTTTTTTGACTGCGGCGATCGCTTTATTAACCTCGGCCTCAGCTGCTTGCACGTCTACTGGACGTACCTCAGCAATCTTATTTAGGTTTGCCTTAGCTTGCTCGATTTGCTGCCGTAGAGTATCTACACTCTTATTTTGGTTAGCTCTAGCTTCGGTAAGCTGTGCTTGCGCTGTTTCTAGAGTAAGTTGTTTTCGATCTACTTCCACAGCAGAAATCGCGCCGTTTTGGTAAAGCGAGGAATAACGATTATACTCACTATTGGCAGTTTTAACTTCGGCTTGCCAGCGAGAGATAGTGGCATCTCTTGTAGATATTTCGCCCTTTAACTCTTCTTCAAGGCGATCGATTTCAGCTTTTTGGGCGGCAATTTCTCCTGATTTTGCACCAGCTTGCACCTTGGCTAACTCTGCTTGCGATACTTTGACTTGTGCTTGGGCTTCTAGTAGAGCATTTTGCAAGCGATCGCGCGAATCCATAATGGCGATCGCTTGACCAGCTTTAACGCTACCGCCTCGCTGTACGAGTAGTTCGGCTACGCGATCGTTGCTTAAGGTAGCAGGTACGGATACTTTAATGACTTCCGTTGCTGGTTCTATCCGTCCTAAAGCGGTAATTTCCTCAATCTTTGGTCTGGGTTGCACAACTTCAACAGGTTTGTTGGTTGATTTTGATTGAGAAACACCGTAGAAAGCGATAATTCCTGTAAGGGCAGTACCAGCAACAACCACAGCCAGCATCCATTGTGTTGAAGGTTTTGAGAGCGATTGTAAATTCATGTCAATCCTTCAAATTTCAGCGAGGACTTTAGTAAAATTGTCCTTGGTCATTAGTCATTTGTCCTTTGTAAACACGAATGACAAATAACTAATGACAAATAACTAATGACAAATGACAAATGACAAATAACTAATGACAAATGACAAATGACAAATGACAAATGACAAATGACAAATGACAAATGACATTTCTGATGTTTTGACGGCAAAAGTTAAACTACAAGAGATGTCAGGCTTGCCCAATCTTGAGGCTTTAAGAATACTTCGTATAACTCGGCTTCTGGGGTGTTTGGTTCGGGTTGATAGCCGTATTCCCAACGTACTAACGGAGGTAAAGACATCAAAATTGACTCGGTGCGTCCGTTAGTTTGCAACCCGAAAATCGTGCCGCGATCGTAAACTAAATTGAATTCAACGTAGCGTCCGCGCCGATATAATTGAAAATTACGTTGGCGATCGCTATACTCCATTGACTGCCGCCGCTTGACAATTGGCGTGTAAGCAGGTATGAGAGCTTTACCGCAATCTTGTGCGAATGCAAATAATTCTTCCCAATTGCGGGTTGCTGGAATGCCAACGCGATCGCTGTTATGTGCGGCTGCTCCTTTGGGATCGGGGCCTCGATAAAGCTGACCTTGACCGTCTTGATAGTCAAAAAAGATGCCGCCAATGCCGCGCATTTCTTGACGATGTTTGAGATAAAAATACTCGTCGCACCAAGGTTTAAACACTGGATAATATTCCGGATCGTGCGCGTCACAAGCCTGTTTTAATGTGTAATGAAAATGGGCTGCATCTTCAGCAAACGGATAGTAAGGCGTTAAGTCGATGCCGCCGCCAAACCACCAAACCGGGCCAGCTTCAAAGTAGCGGTAGTTGAGATGAACCGTTGGCACGTAAGGATTGCGCGGATGCAATACCATAGAAGTTCCGGTGGCATAAAACTGATGTCCATTAGCCTCTGGACGTTGTGCCAAGATTGAAGGCGGCAAATGAGAACCCCAGACTTCAGAGAAATTAACTCCACCTTGCTCGAATACTGCACCGTCGCGGATGACGCGGGATCTGCCGCCGCCTCCTTCGGGTCGTTCCCATGCATCTTCCTGAAATGTGCCTTCGCCATCTAGCTGTTGCAAACCCTGACAGATTTCGTCTTGCAGCTGTCGCATGAACTGGCTAACTCTAGCCTTGGCATCAACTGGGGGTAGAGGTTTGGCTTGAGTTGCTGGAGGAGTTAAAGTAGTGTTCATGAGCAATACCTATTTTTCCTATTTACTAATAGCGAACATTTTTGTTTAGCCTCCTAACTTCTTAGATCCCCCTAAATCCACCTTTTTAAAGTGGACTTTAAGAGACTCTTTGCTCCCGTTTTTAAGCTACGGTGTATACACAAGTCTCAAGTAGTTGATAAATCCTGGTTTTACCCCACCCTAACCCTCCCCTTATAAAGGGGAGCCACTGCGTTGGGCGGCTCTGCCGACTTGAAGCAAGTGGCGTGAGGGAACTAGATTTCTTTTTCCCCCCTTTATAAGGGGGGATTAAGGGGGGTAATTCGACTTGTGTATACACGGTAGCTTTATAAGGGGGGTTGAGGGGATCTAAGACTTTGAAAACACGCCCTAGCCTTTCTTAAAAAGGCTACCGCGTACACAAAAATCTTTTAGAGGTGTTGCGTAACGTAGGGAAGGTTAATTTTTGCAAGTCGATGCATTAAAGTTGCAAGTCAATGCATTAAAGTTGCAAGTCAATGCATTAAAGTTGCTGGTCGATGCATTAAAGTTGCTGGTCGATGCATTAAAGTTGCTGGTCGATGCATTAAAGTTGCTGGTCGATGCATCAAAGGTACTGGTCGATGCATCAAAGTTACTGGTCGATGCATTAAACCTCTTGCACGAATATTTGAAATTAATAATTTTAATTTCACGCAGAGGCGCTCAGATGCAGAGAGTAACGAGGATTGTACAGCAGTTCGCAACTAAATGAGGTATACAACTAGAGAATTAAAGAGAAAAATTCTTCTTCTCCTCCAGCAAGACTGCCCGGTTGTTGAGCGTAGTCGAAACACTGGCTCCTGCCTCAAAAGCAGTCATAACACAGGCAAAAACTTGCGAATTAATCCGATTATTACTTCCGGCACTTCCAGTTCTGGATTCAACCCAACATTTTCTAATTCGATAAATGCTTGAATTGCTTGTGGATTTAGATTTGCAAGGCGACGCCCTACGTCCGGCCCTGTAAACTTCGCTTGGCTTCCCCAAATAAAGATGGTAGGTGTTGTCAATCTTGGAATGTATTCTGATAGATCGAAGGATGAGCTACCTTGCAAAAATGACAAAGCAGCATACTCGGCATTTGGCTGTTGCGCCGATTGCACAAAAGCTTCTACAATTTCGGGAGAAAGACGATTGGGTTGAGCAAACACTCGCTCAAAAAAGTCACGAATGCCAAAGCTGCTGACTTGTCCTGCATAAAGAACGCGATCGAGAATAGGAACACTGGCAATTTGAGCGAAAAAACTATTGCTGTAGTATTGCCTAAAGTCTTTAATGCCTGACGGAAGTGTAAGAATGAGTGATTTAAACAGTTCGGGACGTTTGACTGCGGCTCGGATCGCAAATGCTCCAGTTAGGGAAGAAGCAATTATTGTTACAGGGGCTTGGCACGTCTTCTCGATGAACTCAATCAGCATTGCGATGTAGTCGCCTGGAAGATAATTTTGTTCGGGATGATCCGATCGCCCCCAGCCAATCAAGTCGGGTGCCAACACTCTATAATCTCCTGCAAATGCTGGATAGACCTTCGACCACCCGTAGGCAGATGCCCCACCTCCAATACCGTGGAAGAATATCAAAGTTTCGCCCTCGCCCATTCCATCAGTTGCCCAAAGTTCGCCTTGGTTAGTGTAATAGGCCATCTTCCCCAAGCTAGTTAAAACGGAGCGTTGCACAAAACCGAGTGGAATGAACATGATAAATTCTTCCTCTAGACGAACGACATGAAATCGAAACTAGTGGTCTGGCAAGCTTAAAATAGTGCATTAGTAAACTCTTGTGGGGTGGGCATCCTGCCCGCCCGGACGGGTGAGGACACCCATCCCACAATAAAATTTATTGCAACATTTTAGCTCGGTCACGCTAGTAGAAAGTTTAATTGCCAAGTTTTGCTAACCACCGAGCAGCATCTTTGGCGTGATAAGTCAAAATCAAGTCAGCGCCAGCCCGTTTAAAACCAGTCAATGTTTCCATTACCACCCGTTCTTCCTCAATCCAACCGTTAAGGGCAGCAGCTTTAACCATCGAGTATTCGCCAGAAACGTTGTAAGCAGCAACGGGTAGATTACTTGCTTCCTTGACGCGCCAGATAATATCTATGTAGGCCAAGGCTGGCTTGACCATTAACATATCTGCACCTTCGATAATGTCGAGTTCGATTTCTTTTAAGGCTTCACGACCGTTACCAAAGTCCATTTGGTAGGTTCTGCGATCGCCAAATTGTGGTGTAGACTCGGCAGCATCCCGGAAAGGCCCGTAGTAAGCCGAAGCATACTTAGCAGCATAGGACAAAATTGGCGTATCTTGGAAACCAGCTTCATCTAAACCCGAACGAATGGCTTGCACGAAACCATCCATCATTCCCGAAGGCGCGATGATATCTACGCCAGCTTTGACTTGCGAAACTGCCGTTTTTTTCAGCAATTCCAGTGTCGGATCGTTGAGAACGCGCCCAGTTAAATCACCTACTTCTAAATAACCGCAGTGTCCGTGACTGGTGTATTCGCACAGACAGGTATCGGCAATGACGATTAATTCCGGGACTGCTTGTTTGACGGCGGTAGCAGCTTTTTGCACGATGCCGCAATCGTGCCAACCGCCTGTTGCGTCTAAATCCTTGTCTTCAGGAATCCCAAATAAAATAATGGCTGGAATGCCGAGGTCGTAGACTTCCTTGGCTTCTTCCACGATTTTATCTACAGAAAGTTGGTAAACTCCTGGCATGGATTTAATTTCATTGGCGATCGCCTTACCCGGTACAGCAAAAAGCGGGTAAATTAGATCGCTAGTTGTCAGTACATTTTCGCGTACCATCCGCCGCAATTGGGGATGGCTTCTCAGCCGACGCGGGCGATGAATTGGAAACATAATATTAAAAAGGGTAAAGGGTAAAGGGTAAGGGGTAAAGGGGAAAGCAGCGAGCGAAAAAATCTTTACTCTTTTAATCGTATTTTTCTGTCTCCTCCCTGCCTACTTAGTTGCAAGCCCTTAACTGCGGTGGACTGTCTGGAAAATTTCAGTCAAAATCTCTGTTGCTCCTTGTTGCCGCAAGTTATGAGCTAATTGAATACCTAAATTTTCTGCTTCGCTAGCAGTGCCCGTAACAGAATCTTTGACTAGACGTTTGCCATCGACGCTGGCGACTAATCCTGTTAATGTAAGATTATTGTCGTCTAGTTGCGTATTAACACCGATTGGTACTTGGCAACCGCCTTCTAGTTCTCGCAAGAAGGCACGTTCGGCTAAAACGCGATCGCGGGTTGGAACGTGTTCGATTGCTTTGAGTAATGACAGCACTTGCAAATCCTCAGTGCGGCATTCAATCCCTAACGCTCCCTGGCCAACGGCATACAAAGAAAGTTCGGTGGGCAGAATTTGATGAATGCGATCGCTCATTCCCAATCGTTGCAATCCTGCTGCTGCTAAAATCAGCACATCGTACTCTCCATCATCCAACTTTGCCAAGCGCGTATTTAAGTTGCCGCGCACATCCTTAAAAGTAAAGTGGGGGAAGTGATAACGCAATTGTGCAAGGCGGCGCAGGGAAGAAGTGCCGATCACTGTGCCTTCTGGCAGCGTATCGATTTGCTTATCTTTGTGCTTTTGATGCACAACCAAAGCATCTGCTGGATTTTCCCGTTCTGTTACGGTTGCTAACGCTAACCCCTCTGGCAAGCAAGTCGGCAGATCCTTGAGAGAGTGAACCGCAAAGTCAATCTCCTGATTGAGCATTCCCAATTCGAGTTCTTTGGTGAATAATCCCTTATCGCCAATCTTGGCTAAGGCCACATCTAAGATGTTGTCGCCTTGGGTGGACATGGTGTGGACTTCAAAGGAAATATCGGGAAAGTGTTGTTGGAGTTGTTCTCGAACCCAGTAAGTTTGCACGAGTGCGAGTTGGCTTTTACGAGAACCGATGCGGATGGTACGAACGGGAGTCGAGATGTTAGATGAAGCGGGTTGAACTGAAGTCATAACTTTTAGTTGAGATCGTTTGACGAGTAGCTGAGTTGTTTGACTGTCTCGAAAAAGAAAGCAACATTCTCTTCGGGAGTGTTCTGTAAAATCCCGTGACCGAGATTGAGGATGTGCTTTTGGTTCCCCGCTTTGCGGATCGTGTCGAGAATGCGATCGCGGATCAGTTCTTTAGTACCAAACAACACGCACGGATCGATATTTCCTTGGACTCCAATATTTGCACCGAGTCGCTGCCGCGCCACTGCCATATCCACAGTCCAGTCCACGCTGACGATATCAACACCCGATTGCGCCATTAACTCTAGGATTCCAGCACTGTTGTTGATATACAAAATCAGGGGTGTATCTGGGTGTGTTGCCTTAACTTGTTGCACGACTCGTTGCAGGTAAGGTAGAGAAAACGTCTGGAAATCTTCAGGGCTGAGTTGTCCCGCCCAAGAGTCAAACAGTTGCACGACTTGGGCACCGGCATCAATTTGGTAACGGGCGTAAACTGCGATCGCATCTGCCAGTTTCCCTAAAAATTGATGCAGCATCGCAGGTTCGCAAAAAGCCATCTTCTTGATAATGGCGTAGTCTTTCGAGCTTTTACCTTCAATTGCATAGGCAGCTAGCGTCCAAGGTGCGCCCACAAAGCCCAAGACGGTAGCTTGAGTGTTAACTTCTTGGCGTAGCGTCCTCAGAATTTGCCGCACGAAGGGTAAAGAAGCTTCGGGATCGAGGTCAGTCAGCGCTTCAATTTGTGCTTGTGTGCGGATTGGCTGCTCGAATATTGGCCCTTTACTTTCGATAATGTCAAAGGAGATACCCATACCAGGCAACGGCGTGAGGATATCTGAGAACACGATCACCCCATCGGGTTGGAAGGCATGGAAAGGTTGCAGCGAGATTTCCACGGCTAGATCGGGGTTCTCGGAGCGATCGCGGAATGAAGGATACTTTTGACGCAAGTCTCGATAAACTTTCATGTAGCGACCTGCTTGGCGCATCACCCATACCGGAGGGCGATCGAGTACTTCACCTCGCGCAGCTTGCAGTAACATATAATTCCCCATACATTTCTCCTTGGATTTAATAATTTGAACTGAAGCTAAAAATTAACGCCAAAATTATCTCTGCAATACCATTCAAAACGAACTCTATATTTATTAGGAAACTTCAAGAAATAAATTATCCAATCTTGTGGGGTGGGCATCTTGCCCGCCCTATGGACTGGGCGGGCGAGACGCCCACCCCACAATAAATAGTTGGATGTTTTTTTATTTGTTAGTTCCTTAATTCTTCAATAAAACAGAAGAAGGTTGGATTAAATTTCCGTTCGAGTTGTTTGATGGGTTCCGATCGGGTTTCATACCCCATCCCATCGCCAAACATTTTTGCCGAAGTTTGCGATAAGCAAGAGATAAGTTATCGCAAGGAACGTGAACTTCGTCTGACAACTTATCTGGAACTGCCATCGGATATTCAGACTCAACCACTCCCTTATCTTCCATCACAACTTTGTAAGCTGCCCGTTGAAAGATGCCATCGGCCCAAGGGAAAGTTAAAAAACTGCGAAACTGAATTCGCTTAGTAATGGTGGTGCGATCGTCAACAGGAACGTGAACAGTAAAATTAACCAGCTTGCCACGACCGAAGTCAACCACTAACCGAGTGATATTGGGCATATAAAAGCCCAGAGTCACCTTCACATTAGCTTTCAATGGGCGAAAGACAAAGGCGAAAATGTCTTTGGCTTTGGTATAATCTCGGACATTAACTTTAGCGTGACCTTCCCACTCCCCGATATTCAGTTCGTAATCTTCCATTTTTTGCTCTAATGCAAACCCATTCCCGAAGGAGTTGGAATGAATAATAGATACGTGAGACATATCCATATCATTCTCTAGCGTGCGGGTGTAGTGAGCGTTAAGTTCGTATTCAAAGAAAATTTTCTGTAGCTTTGGGTCTTCAAATTCTGGCAATGGTGGAATTGGCGGACGTTCTTCTTCTGGTAAATCACCATAAAATAGCCAGATAAAACCGTATTTTTCCTGTATTGGATAGCTATCTACACGAGCATTTTTGGGAATAGGGATTCCGGGTTGATTAGCAGGAATGTTAATACATCTTCCATCTGCTTGAAACTTCCAGGCATGATAGGGACAATAGACACAATCATCTTTTACCCAACCGAGAGATAAGGCAGCGCCACGATGGGGACACCGATCTTGTAAAGCAATTAGTTGTCCTTGAGTGTTACGGTAGAAGACAAATTTCTGATTTAATATCCGAATTTGCTTGGGCTTTGTGGTAACGGCGGCGCTGAACTCACAAGCGTACCAGAAGTTTTTTAACATGCTTGCTTCCTGCTATTGCTATTAAGAATCATGGATTTTCTTAAGTTACGCTTTGAGCAATAACTTCCTCAACTTTTGCATGGACTTCAATACTTTCAAGTCTCATTTGAGTAACATTGATGTTTTTTGCTCCTATCTCTACGGTGCTGATTGATAAAGAGGATGTTTGGGCAACAACATTAGATTGCACCTCTGCCGTATCTAGATTAAACAACACTTGTAGAACCTGGAGGACAAGACGTTGAGCTTCCAAATCTCGCTGTGTCCGCAATTGCACCATCGGTTCGTGGAGAATTTTGTTGATAATCCTTTGAGTTAAGGCTTCGACGGCTTCTTGATGTTTTTTAGCAAAATCAGACCCCATACGAGACAAAGCCTTTTCTAACTCTTGTTCGCGAATTTTTTCCATTTTGTCGCGTAAACAGCTAATAATGGAAACAGTTTCTCGCGATCGCAACCAACTTTGAAATGCTTCTAAATCCTCATAGATTAATGCTTGCGCCTCTATTGCCATTTGCCTACGGCTTTCTTGATTCTGGGCAACAACGGTTTTTAAATCATCAACATTAAACACCCGAACATGAGGCAACTCATTAACGTCGGCATCAACGTTACGAGGCACTGAAATATCGAACAGCATCAAAGGCTGTTCGGGTTGCAATGCAGCTTTGAGTTTAGCTCTATCAAGCAAGGGTTCAACTGAAGCAGTGCTGGTAAAAACCAAGTCGGAAGCTGCCACTAATGACATCAATTCAGCAAGCGGATAATATTGCACTCCAGCATCACTAAATTGATTCGCCAATTCCTGAGCGCGTTCGATGGAACGATTGACAATGGAAATTTGAGTTGCGCCTTTAGAGATGAGATGTTGCACCAGTCGCCGAGCCATGTTGCCAGCGCCGACAATTGTCACTCGACAAGCCGATAACTTCTCTACTTTGATCTGGGCTAATTCTACTGCCGCAGAGCTAACTGAAACCGCACCCGTACCGATTGATGTCTGCGTTCTCACCCGCTTTGCAGTGGTAACAGCTTGCTTGAACAACTGATTAAGGATGCGTTCGCCTTGATTGTGTTGCTGAACCAATTGGTAGGCGTGTTTGACTTGAGCCAGAATTTGTCCTTCTCCCAACACCAAGCTATCCAAACCAGAAGCAACTTGCATCAAATGTTTAACAGCATCTTGCTGTAGCAGAGTAAACAAGTATTGATGTAAGTCTGAAAAAGGCAGTTTACTGTACTCGCAGAGAAACTCTGTCACCTCTTGAACTGCCCGATCTATCTTGTTTACAACTACGTAAATTTCTAAACGATTACAAGTACTAACAATGGCAGCTTCTTCAATGTGAGAGTATTTACACAGCTGGGCGATCGCATTTTCAATTCGCTCTTCTGGAATACTCAGTTTTTCACGAATTTCAACCGGAGCTGTTTTGTGACTAAGACCTACAAGTGCGATATTCATGTTTCCTCTTTTGAAGTTTGTCCTCTTCTAGAGCCTCGGTCAAGTAATATGGATGGTGAATCAGAGTTGATTTTAAACAAAATGATTGAGAAGTAACTTATACTGCGATCGCAGATTTTGTAGCAACTTCCTTAACAAGTTGGTTTTTCGGTTGGGCAATCTGTTCGTATTCAAAAAAGCCAGAGTTAAATGTTCCTTTAGGATCGTACTTCCTTTTAATTTCATTAACTTTTGGCCAGTAATCGCCAAATTGGCTTTGCCACTGTTGAATAGTAAAATCTATCCAGCAAGTTAAATATCTTTTTCCACCCATTTCTAAACTCAGATTACTCAGCTTTTTCAATTCAGCCAAGATGGGTTGAACTTGCGATTTCGGAATGCTGGGATAAATTCCAAACCCAATAATCAGTTCTTCTTCTTGCGGTAAACGAAACATCGGCATCTTGTTATTGCGATTTACCAAGCAAAAGCAGCCCATTTGCGCTTTACTAATATCGAGAAAAGAAGGCAACTGTTTGAGAGCCGTTTCAATGTAATTTTTAGCCGATGACGCCGGAAGAAAAACATCCATCCAAGGGTGAGCAATATCGTTGCTATCTACTTGAATCATGGGTTCGATGAATTTTTCAAATCCCAAGTCTTCAGTATGAATATGACGATAAAAATTTAAGCCTGCAAAGATTTCTTTATCATCAATAGCATCAGGAGAATTTGCTTCAACGGTAATTCGCAAGGTGTAAAACCATTGAATCAAAGGTTGCATTATTCCTGTTGCTCTGGATACTCCTTGCAAACAGGGAACTGGGAATGATACGAGATGATCGACTCTTTGTTCGGTTACTAAAACGCGTTTGTCATGCAAAAGAGCATCTAGATTGTCATAGAAAAGTAAATAGGTGCGAGTTAGAGAAGGATAAACTCTGAGTTTGTGCTGAACTTGCGTAATAATTCCAAATTGACCGTAACCGCAAAGTACGTGATTAAAAAGTTCGCTGTTTTCTTCAGGCGAACACCAAAGAATCTCACCTTCTGCGGTTACAACTTCTACACCAAGACAATTATCAGCTTGATTTCCGTAACGAAAAGAGGCTGCACCTATACCACCCGCAGAATGAGTTCCTCCTACAGAAACACCAAAATAATTAGTTAATACGGGAGGAACTAAACCATCAGGAATACAAGCATCGATTACTTGATTCCAAGAAGTTCCTGCATCAGCTTTAAACCAAAGTTGGTCTTTTTGGATATCTCGAATTTTATCGAGATTCCTCATATTTAAAACAATTCCATCTTGGTTTAAAGACTGACCGCCTAACGAATGTCCCGCAGCGCGTGAAGAAACTACTAATCCTTTTTGAGCGGCATATTTAACAGTTTGGGCAATATCATTAGCGTTTTCAGGAGTAACAATAACTTGGGGAGACTTTTGGAATATACCACCAAAATCTTCGGAAACTTCTGTCAAAATTTCTGAAGCGTTGCTGACTTCACCTGCAATCAAATGCTTGAGGTCTTGAATGATGCCATTCATAAAAGTTACGATCCTTTAGAAAGAGACGTTTTTAAAAGATTCATCCCAATCTGCAAGATTTTAGGAGTCAAGCGAATCAAATCGAGAATATGAGAGAACAAGCTGGGTGATTTTTGTGGCTTTACTTCTAACCCTTTGGCAGGTCTTTCATATTTGAACATACAAACGCAGTCACCATCTGCCTGCTTACTAATAATTGCAGCTTTCATCCCAGGAAATGCTCTCCTAGTTGCTTCTTGTTCCATCTCGCAAATAACTCGGCAAGGGCTTTCAAGCCCATATTCTTTGGCAATTGTAAGAACCGGACAAACTCGTTGAATTTCTAGTGCAGCATCTTTTCCTGGTTGGGAAATATCTACAACTTGCATTTTGAAGCCCATGATCCGAAAGATCGGAATTGCATCGGTAAAGCCTTTGGCTATGGTGGTATTGTCAATGAAAGCACCCATGAACGCCTTTTGATGAGCGGGGTAGGCTAACATCATTTGTTCAAAAGCTGCATCTTCTCCAATTTCATCTGCCAGCTTTTTGTAGGCTGCAAATCGATTCCTAAACATACTTACTGCTTTGGAGGAATCCATTTGCATTACGTCGTTCATGGTAATGTCGCCAATACCTATAACGTTATCCATTGGCACTTCTCCGTATTTTGTTACTAATTTGAATGACTTGGAAAAACGAGGTAATCAATGAGCGATCGCTGCTAGTAGTTCGCCAAGTGAACTTGGCGGGATAAAGGGTAAACGGGAAAGGGTTTAAATCCCTTACCCTTTTCCCTTTCCCCTTTCCCCAGCCCTCACAAGCGCATTTTTGGGTTGGCAGACTGTTAGATTAGAGATAGCGATCGCCATCAACTCTTTTGCTCATAAATTCTTCCGATTGACTACATAAACTTGTCAATCAAATCTTTGATATCCTGCTCAAACATGGATGGCTAATTCAGGGCTAGCATGTCCTTGTTGATTCAGGACTAGCATGAATGGAACTCCATAAGTATAGTAAAACGAGCGTCAACGCTAGATATCTGCTAAAAAACATACACAGGAATACAATGTCAACTTCCCGCAGCTGTTCAATAGAGAAATAACTCAACCATTGAACTGGTAAAAACTTGCTAATTTCAGTTTTGAAGTTGACGACTTCAGTTGAGTTAGCTCTACGAAATGATTTGTTAATTTTTAGCAAAATACTTGTCGGCAATTTTTCCATAAACACCTTGTTACTTCCTGTTTAGAGGCTCTCTCTAAAAAAATGTGAAGAGTAAAATTTAGGCGCTTCATATACCATTTCACTCAATTCTCGATCCAAATTACTTTTCTTCTTTCCCTGCAATCTGTATCAATCTTCAAGTCAAACGGCATTAGGATTTGGGTAGCCATGTTTTCAAATCTGCTGTTAACGCCTTTACCAAAAAGGGGAAAGGGCACAAATAAAGAACCTTTACCCACAAGGTATAGAGCAAGTGTTTTTAAATATGGAGAACAAAAAGAAGATTGAGCAGACACGTTGTGCGTTCGCCCTTGGCGTCTCGCAGAGAGAAAAATCAATGTCTATATTTGAAACCCCTGCTTTTAAGGGCAGGGCTTTCCTTTCCCCTTTCCCCCTTTCCCTTTCTTCATACCCACTCTTGGGGATTTCTCAGTACCTCTAGAAGCTTTGCTTCTTCGCTATCAGCAATAGGTTGGTCGTTATAGTTCCAAAATGCTTCTCCAGGCATACAATTGAGGACGCTTTGCGTACTTACAATCCCACTTGTTAGTCCGAATCGAACACCTCTATCATGCAGAAGAATAAATTCGGCATAACGTCCGCGTCTGATGCGCTGCCAATATTTTTGCTCTTCCGTAAACTCCATATCCTTACGTTGTTTGACAATCGGAAAATAGGCAGGAATGAAAGCTTCAGAACAAGTTTTTACAAAGGAAAGTAGAGTTTCGGCATCGGAATGTTGCAAATTGTCAAAGAAAATTCCACCTACACCTCTACACTCACTGCGATGAGGAAGATAAAAGTATTCATCACACCACTTTTTCAAGCGTGGATAGAGTTCTGCATCGTGCTGGTCGCAAGCTGCTTTATGTACTTGATGAAAATGAACTGCGTCTTCTTCAAATAAGTAAATTGGTGTTAAATCACCTCCACCGCCAAACCACCAAGAACCAAGTTCAGTACCATCACCCAATTGGAAGTACCGATAGTTAACGTGTGCTGTCGGCACCATTGGATTATATGCATTAATGACAACACTGGTACTCGTAGCGAAGAAAGAAGTACCTTTTTCATCTGGTGCTATAGTTGTTGGGTCAGCCATCACAACATCCGATCCTCGAAAGGTGACACCAGGAGGTAACTCACCCTTCATTGATACGTAGTTGATACCTACTTTTTCAAATACATTGCCGCTCCGCAGCGACTTGTCGATATAGATAGCACCGTTACTATTTTCACCTTGTACCCATTGCCCTATTTCATCTCTTGTCCAGTGTTGTTCGTGAAGTTTACTTCCATCTATTTCCTCAATAGCTTCGCAAACATTCTCGAACATATCTAACAAAAAACTTTCAACTCTATTACTAATTGGTGGTTGCTTGACTGCTGGGTTTTCAAGAATTTGAACCATGACAACTGACCTCGTTGTGACTAAATAATTATTTGCAAAAAATGAATTTTGGAGTCTATAAAAATTGGAAGTTACTTCTCAACCTTTCATCTTGAGGTTTCATTGATTAAGTATGTTTGCCTTTTAGCAAAAGTATGGGAAGGAAAGAGCTAAGATTTCACGTTAATTACTTTTGGTTTTCGCATTACCGAAGTCCTTTCACTATCTATTTTTTTACTTTAGTCAGATTTTTACTAGTGAAGATCTAGACTTTTAGGAAAATTATAAAGAAAATATTAAAAATTAAATGCCCAGCTTGGAGAAGAAAAATAAGATAATTTCAATAGCTACAATCAGTCAGACTTCAAATTAGTATTTGACATTATTTTGATTTAACTAAAAAATAAGTTATTTTTAGCTTATTCTTAACTTAAGTATAATCAATATCTCATTCTTTAGATAGACGACAGAAGATTATTGTAAATTATTAGCGCTTATAGAAATTTTTTAGCTTTTTCAAGAGCGGGTAATTCCAGAAAATAAAATATACAACAAATCAAATTGAAGGAGGCAGGATAGCGCAGCGTTAGCGAGTCTGCGCTATCCTCCTCCTGTCTTCGCTGATAATAATCATTTTTACAACCGACAAATTGGTTGCCGTGCAAGATAAACATCTGCACTCAAGAGTAACAAATGGGTGTAGCGAGCAGAATTATAAAGCTTTTTGATGTACTATAGCAATCCTAAATCCGTTGTGAGAAAAACTAAGATAAACGATCGATGAGAAAGGACATTCAAGACTAAAATTCTCACGAACCAATTAGGATTGCTATAAAGTTAATTGCTCAAAAATTGCGTCAGTTTCAGCTATTTTTTTGAGGTTGAATTTTGGCAATCCCCTTGAGGCGATACCCTAAATCATTTAACTTGACACGAATTGTTTCTGAAGTTGGTAATTCTTCATCATTATAACCAAATTTCTCAATCAATTGATGCCTCACTTCAGTAGCAGAAAGGCGTGTGTACAGTCTTTGGCTCGGAGTACTTGGGTCTATTTGGCTTGGTGAATCGATTAATTTTTTAATATCTTCTAAAAGATTAGGCAGTTTTACTTCTGCTTTATAACGCCCTCTATTGCGATAGTTATCTAGGCAAGTGATACTAGTAGTTAATTCTTTAATTCCTTTACTAATAGTTACACGATTCCACCCTAACTCTCGCTCCGCTAGAGACTGTCCTCCGTGTCCTAATGCTACAACTGTTCGTGCTATAAATTTACGTCTGTCTGCACCTTTTAATTGCTGCGCGGTTTCCTTCAACAACTTTTTCAGTGAATCTGTTAATTGCATTGACACCTCTGCCCACCCAAAAATTCAACCATCATTGAATCTAATACAAAAAAGGGGAATCAACTAGCCGTTGGCGGCGTCTCCCTCCCATTTGGTAATGATTATTATTAAAATTGTATATTTTATTTTCTGGATTTTTCCTGGAATGCGTGCAGTTTTGTGAGTAGTAAATAACTTTTTTCTTAACTTCACTAGTCTTTACTGGTGAAATTTTTTAGAAAACTTACCCTAGATAGCAAAGTACTTTTGAACTTTCGTTCTTGTAACCTGGATGTATAAGGAGAACCTGAAGGCATATGCAGTGATTAAAGGTAGTATGCCGAAAGCGCTTAAGTTTCGGTTTAAAGCCCTCTGTGCACAAAATGGATTAAAGATGAGCGAAGTTTTGGAAGTATTGATCGGCCAATGGGTACAGGCTGAGGGGCCAACTTCTTCTTTCATGACTAACACCTTGGATGAGAACCAAGACAATATCACATACATCAAGGCATATATTCCCTCCTCTCTCAAGACGCAATTTAAAGTCCTTTGTGCTCAAAGAGAGGTTATGCAACGCTTTATCCTCTACAACCTTATTCATGAATGGGTAGAAACAACCCATGAAAGAAACTTGCCATGAATCTATTATTCCGTTCAACTAACATCGACAAACCTAACAAAAGTAACCAATTAAGTCTAAAGAGCAGTAATCCCTTTATCCAACTGATATTTAACAGGGACAGTATATCTAAGACTCGCAAGCTTCTAGATAGAGCTATAGTATTTGCTGCGAAAGATACATTACCAAACTGCAAGCCACCTGCCTTAACTCCCTCCCGCTGGATTTGGCAACTTGCCGCTTCCTACCATTTAACTCACTCTACTGGAGTCTTAATGGAAGAAGCAGCTCAACGCTTTGCTGTATTGGGACGTTGGAGTTTAGCACAGTGGGCAGCCCAGAAAGCTCGTGAAGAAGAAGGCCACGATCGCCTCGCCTTGCTTGATATTCAGTCGATGGGATATGATGCGGAAGCTGTAGTAAAAGCACTCATCCCTCCGAATGCTATTGCTTTGCTCAGTTTCTTCACTCAGAGCGTACAAGCAGCAGATCCAATTAGTTGCGTTGGGTATTGCTATACTATGGAACGTTTAGCAATGAATATCAAAGCAGAGCATATCCAACTAGTGGAGGCGATACTACCACCTAATACATATGCTACTCGCTGCCTGCGAATGCACAGCTGTTTAGGTGGTGACGTAAAGCATGTGGAGGAGACAGTTAAAATAGCGGCAGCACTAACTCCAGAGGAGCGCACTAACATAACTGTCGCCTGCTATGAAACTGCGCTGTTGTACTTCAGATCGCTTAAAGACAATTATGTATCAGAAGTGGAATTACACCAGATATTAAATAAGTTGAACTTAGCTCCTTGTACTAAGAATAATTCCATTCCTTAATACATTAGAGCGTGCAGAGATCGCTGAACAATCATTAATTGGTTGGCGTTACAGAGAAAGCGGGATATTTAGCAAATTACAAAATCTCTTTGCCTGCTTCCCTTATACAAGAACTGCCTAAAAGGATGTTTGAAAAGTCTAAATTAATACTAGCCCTGGCGATTATAAATCGCGGCTACACAGACAAAACCCACCTTCGTGGGTTAAAAACCCTAATTTTCTGTTAGTCCGCGTAGGCGGACTTCTCTGCGAGACCCTACGCGAACGCTTGTGTAGTAGCGAATTATATTCGCCCAAAACTTTTCAAACAACCTCTAAAAACAGCTTGCCACAATTCATCTATTTATTGTGGAACGCCAACTTGTTTAACCAATTCTTAATCACATACTTGAAACAACCTGAGGAAAATACAATGAGCGTCGCAATCACAAGCATTGGGCAGCAACTTTTGAGATGGAAATCTTTCAAATACTTCTTGAAGCACAATTTTGAGACTTGGTTTCAACTTTTGAAAGACGACGAAATTGAACTAGAAGACTTTTTGAAAAATCAATTCGACCAAGGAATATTTTTGAATATTCCTTCCTCTTTCTAAGCTTACTTTTCACTGAATGTGGAAAATTGAAAGTGGTTTGCGTAAATCATACGCGAACCATTCCTAGAGAAAAATGATTGGTAATTTGAGATATTATACCTCTTCCAAAAGTTGCTCAGGAAGATTGGATTTAGGCTTGCAGGACTTAAACAAAATAGGAATAAAACTTACGCAAACTCTACGAAGTCTTGGCGTCCTTAGCTGCTTTTCTTCTCTACGAGACGCTCCGCGAACGCGTCTACGATAAATTAAGCGAAGTTGGCTAGTTTTGCGTAAGTATTGAGGAATAAATTGATTCCTTAATATTTATTATTAATTGATTTAAATTTAATTTCTTATGCACCTTGATAACCTGAGCGCATAGCTTTATATACAAATGCGGATGTAAAAGAGCTTAACTTAATTTCTCTGTTTGTAAAACATTACACTCGCATTCCGGTCTATTATGTACCCAAGTAATTTGAGAACCGTCAAATAACGGAATTTCTACTTGCCACCACTCCCCACCCCGTAGGCGACGATACCAGCGAAAGTCCGAGTAAGTCCAATCCAAAAATTGCATAAGCTAATTTGAAGCTATCTTGTGCTTGGTGTCAGCGACTCTATGTTTACCCCCGTATAGGGTTAGCGTTATCAAAACAGAATTTAGGAGTCAGTCGTCAGAATTCAGTATGAATTCTGTACGGGTGGCGGATAGCGCAGCGTAAAGCCTTCTCTACGAGACGCTCTTGCTAGCTTGCTTCCCCGTAGGACTACGCTTAGAGCGAGTCCGCGAGCCTCTGAATAAACGGGTATAAAACCCACATCTTTGTTGAGATTTAGTAGTCTACAATGAGTGGGGGATTCACCCGCCACTCATTGATTTTGACTCCTGATTTCTTCTTCAATGTTTTATTAAATTCAGGGATAAAAATAGTTAAATTAGCTCCCTGATTTTTACTATTAATCGAGCAATATTTAATTTCTTACAAAGCACTGCGACGATTTAGCAAGTTCCACAAGAAAACAGCGATAATTGCGCCAAGAACTGCTACTGCAATACCAGGAATGCTGAGTGTGGGCGCGGCTAATGTCAAGGTTCCTGTACTGAAGAATACACCCAAACTACCACCAACAAAAGCACCGATAATTCCTAATAAGATTGTTCCTAGAATTCCGCCACCTTGATGACCGGGGTAGATAGCTTTTGCGATAGCACCAGCGATTAAACCTAAAACAATCCAAGCAAGAATATTCATTGTTTTAAATTGATAAATGTTTTTGATTGATGAATATAGAATAGCAACCCAAACATTGACATTGAATCTACCAGCAGAACCAATTATTAATAGCCTTGAGGATGAATGCTATTACTTCTCGTGATGAATTCCCCTAATTAAATGAATAATTTGCCAGGCTACTAGGGTGCGTTAAGCGTTGCTATAACGCACCGAAAGACATGGTGTCCTGCGGCTAATCTGTACTCTCTCAAAGTCTTAAATCCTTGCTCCCGCAGTAACACGCCCTACCTTAATACTTACTTTATAAATAGGCTCTGAATGCCAGGAATAGTAGTACTTTGACCTCCTGCCGCCTGCTATACACCAGATGTAATGCGTTTGTAGCGTTTACGCTCTGTTGACCATTTATTACATGCTTGTGTAACTGTTTGTCTGTCTTGTTGTGATAAAAGCTCATCTGGTTGACTGTAAGCTAAAATTTGTGCTGCTTTTCGAGCTTGTTCGTACTCCACACCGTATTTGACTAATTCTGTATGAAATATTTTTTCTTTTTCCTCAACTGAGATCCAAAAATTATGCTGCATAAACTAAGGTTTAAAAGATGGTTGTCAAATTACATCTAACCTCTTCTACAATCTCTGTTGTTCTTTCGCCGGACTGATTTGACAACCAGACCAAGATAACTTTTGATTTTTAATATTACAAATCTTAAAGTTTTTTAACTTTAGCTTAAGAATATCTGAAAAACTTGCTAGATATACTCACCGATAATCCATGCAGCACAAGCCCCTGTTTTTTAAACATGGGGTAAGCTGCTAGGCTTTCTTTATTCGCCGTCAAGTATTTTTCTGGTTTTGAATATACTCCTTAACTGCCTCTAGTGGTGCGCCTCCTACTGTCGATACAAAGTAAGAGTTAGTCCACAAAGTAGGTAGTTTTTGCTTGAGATGCGGAAACTCTAGCCGCAAATAACGAGATGTTGCACCCTTGAATCTCTTAACTACCTTATGAACCCCTAATTGAGGATCTACCTCAATCAGTAGATGAACGTGGTCTTCTATTACTTCCATCTTTATAATTTCGACGTTGCATAATTGAAGGATGAATTTGAGCGATGTGAAAATAGTAGTTTTAGACATTATTTGGCTAGGCTACATAGCAAAACCTTTTGTTACTCTAAGACAGAGGAAATGCTTAAACTCTCTATTCAATCGGTAATACATTATCTAAAGTACGGTTCCGTGGCGCTGCGGGCGCTACGCGCCCGCAAGCTTGAGGCGATCGCATGATTCATACTGTGATTCAGCAACGCCCACGAATTATTAGGAGGATTGAAAGGAGCGCTGCGATCGCACACCATTTTAATTAGTGAGTTGGGCAGTAAAAAATTACAAGGACAAATAATTTGTCGGTTTAGGTATTTTGACAAATAATATGTCCCCACAGACAAATAAAGTGTTACATCGACAACAAAAATCGGGATGACTGGATTCGAACCAGCGGCCCCTTCGTCCCGAACGAAGTGCGCTACCAAGCTGCGCTACATCCCGCCATAAAAATGGCATTATAAATCCAAAATATCACAAGCTGTGGCAAATGACAAAATTACATCTATATACGATCGCTTCACCAAAGGCTTTGCTTGCTACCATAAAATTTGTATAACTTTAGTGGTAAAAGCGGATTGTGACTGTAAAACCAGACTGGTTGCGGGTGAAAGCACCTGGGCGTGAGCGCATCGGTAACGTTAAAGACATTTTGCGGGATTTAGCCCTCAATACAGTTTGCGAGGAAGCGTCCTGTCCGAATATTGGTGAATGCTTCAACGCTGGTACTGCCACGTTTTTGATTATGGGGCCGGCTTGTACGCGTGCTTGCCCCTACTGTGATATCGATTTTGAGAAAAAACCCAAAGCACTAGACCCCACCGAACCTGCACGGCTAGCGGAAGCTGTTCGGCGCATGAAACTTAATCATGTGGTAATCACTTCTGTAAACCGAGATGATTTGCCAGATGGTGGTGCATCTCAATTTGTGGGGTGTATTAATGCAGTTCGTACCATATCACCCAACACTACAATTGAAGTGCTAATTCCTGACTTGTGCGGTAATTGGGATGCTTTAGAGTTGATTCTCCAAGCTGCACCAGAGGTATTAAACCATAATACGGAAACCGTCCCACGCTTGTATCGCCGGGTGCGTCCTCAAGGAAACTACGATCGCACATTAGAATTATTGCAGCGAACTCGTCAACTTTCTCCTAGCACCTACACTAAATCCGGTATCATGGTTGGACTCGGTGAAACTGATGCCGAAATTCGCAAAGTCATGCAAGACTTACGAACTGTAGATTGCGACATTTTAACAATTGGGCAATACCTCCAACCCAGTCAAAAACACCTGAAAGTAGATGAATTTATCCACCCAGAACAATTTGCTGCTTGGAAGGCATTCGGGGAAGAAATAGGATTTTTACAAATTGTTTCTTCACCATTGACAAGAAGCTCATATCATGCAGAACAAGTCAGGGAATTGATGGAACGTTATCCACGCTCAAAAGTTAGGAGTTAGGAGTTGGGAGTTAGGAGTTAGGAGTTAGGAGTTAGGAGTTAGGAATTAAAAGTTATGAGTGAGCAGATGTACTCCAACTCAAAATTCTCCCTTGCAATTCTGGGTGCGGGTGCTTGGGGTATGGCGCTGGCAAATCTAGCAGCGGCGAATGGTCATGAGGTGCGTCTTTGGTCGCGTCATGGTTCTCAAACTCTTGAAGCAGTACTCAAAGATGTCAAAATAGTCCTGTCGGCTATCTCGATGACAGGTGTCAGAGATGTTGCTTACCAAGTCCACTCTTTCGCCCTTTCTCCAGAAACAATTTTCATCACAGCAACGAAAGGGTTAGACCCCGAAACCACCTGTACGCCATCGCAAATTTGGCAAACAATATTCCCTAGCCATGCAGTAGTTGTTCTATCAGGGCCGAATTTATCTAAAGAAATTGAACAAGAATTACCAGCAGCAACGGTGGTAGCGAGTAATATTCCCACGGCTGCTGAAGTAGTGCAGTTAGTATTTTCTTCACATCGTTTCCGGGTATATACCAATCCCGATCCCCTTGGTGTAGAACTAGGGGGAACTCTGAAAAATGTAATTGCGATCGCTGCTGGTGTGTGCGATGGTTTACAACTAGGAACTAATGCCAAAGCTGCTTTAGTCACCCGTGGACTTACAGAAATAATTCGCGTCGGTAACGACTGGGGCGCGAAGACGGAAACATTTTATGGTTTATCCGGTCTAGGAGATTTGTTAGCAACCTGCAACAGTCCCTTAAGTCGCAATTACCAAGTCGGCTATCAGCTAGCTGGCGGTAAGACACTCACAGAAATTCTGGCAAATTTACAAGGAACCGCTGAAGGAGTTAACACTTGTCGGGTTTTGATACAACGAGCCAGGCAACAAAACATTGCTGTGCCAATTACCGAGCAAGTTTATCGCTTACTTCAGGGTGATATCACACCCAGACAAGCACTTGATGAACTGATGCTGCGAGATATCAAACCTGAGTATAACTACTAGTAGGCAGACACGGCGATACAGGGAAAGAGGACGCTCTGACACGGCGAATCAATCGCAAACACTCTCCGCGTCACAGTGTCTTCTAGTCTTAGCGTCTTCTTAGGACGCTAATCAGTTATCCCAGATCTATTAGTTAAACTTATTCCCAAATAATCCTGAGAAAAAATTGATAAATCGTCAGGATATTACTTTCGTAGCCATGTAAATGTGACTATGACAAATATAAACAAGATATTCACTGAATTATGTTTATACAGTGTTACAAAAGTAACTATCAAAAACCATCAAATTTGAAATCTTAACTAAGTAGTTTAGATATTGAAAGCCTTGCTGCGGAATTGAATAGCTATTGGTTCAATCAGAAACTTAGCAGCCGATTAAGTTCAGTAATACTGTATTCAATAAAACCATTACCCTAATTTTCTCAAAAAATTAATAGTAATGGAATTCTCTACCGTGTTAGTTCATCGTAAATCACGGGAACAATAGCAACAGTTGAATAGCTGACCGTAATCTTAAGCTGACCCTAATCTATTGTTACCTGGAGCCATTGAGACGTTTTATGCCAGCAACATCTTTTTATGCAGATGCCGCCTACAATACCCAAAAGTCCCGCCAGGTTTTGGACTCGGATCTCACGGTTGACGAAAGCGAGTTATCGGTAGACGATCTACAAGAGTTAGAAATGGCTTCTGTAGACAATGCTAACTTTGCTGCTAACGCTAACCGCCGCAGTACAGATCTTGTACGTCTATATCTTCAGGAAATTGGTCGGGTTCGCTTGTTAGGGCGGGATGAAGAGGTTTCAGAAGCTCAAAAAGTTCAGCGCTACTTGCGGATGCGGATAGTGCTTGCTAATGCAGCAAAGCAAGGAGATGAGGTAATTTCACCTTATCAAAAGTTAATTGAAGTTCAAGAGCGTTTGACTTCAGAACTAGGACATCGACCGTCTTTGGAAAGGTGGGCTACCACTGCTGGTGTCATGGTATCGGATCTCAGACCGATTTTGGCAGAGGGTAAACGTCGCTGGGCTGAAATTGCCAAGTTGACAGTAGAAGAATTGGAACAAATCCAGTCCCAAGGACTCCAGGCAAAAGAACACATGATTAAGGCTAATCTTCGCCTGGTTGTGTCTGTTGCTAAAAAGTATCAAAATCGTGGTTTGGAATTGTTGGATTTAGTCCAAGAAGGTACTTTAGGTTTAGAAAGGGCTGTAGAAAAATTTGACCCAACTAAGGGTTATCGCTTCAGCACCTATGCTTACTGGTGGATTCGTCAGGGAATTACACGGGCGATCGCTACTTCTAGTCGCACAATCCGCCTACCTGTTCATATTACAGAAAAGTTAAACAAAATCAAAAAAGCCCAACGCAAGATTGCTCAAGAAAAAGGTCGCACCCCGACTCTAGAGGATCTAGCAACTGAGTTAGAAATGACACCTACACAAGTACGTGAGGTTTTGTTGCGGGTTCCTCGCTCCGTGTCTTTGGAAACCAAGGTAGGAAAGGATAAAGATACTGAGTTAGGAGAATTACTCGAAACTGACAATGTAACTCCAGAAGAGATGTTAATGCGAGAATCTTTACAAAAAGACTTGCATCATCTTCTGTCAGATTTGACTAGCCGCGAACGCGACGTAATTTTGATGCGATTTGGTTTGGCAGATGGTCATCCTTACTCTTTAGCAGAAATTGGACGCGCTCTCGATTTGTCACGGGAACGAGTACGACAAATTGAATCCAAGGCTTTGCAAAAGCTACGCCAACCCAAGCGCCGCAACCTCATCCGCGATTATTTGGAGTCTCTAAGTTAGTCAATGGTCATTTGTCATTAGTCCTCTTTTACAAAGTCTGAGCGCGGCTTGCCGACGTTCAGACTTTGTGTCTTGTCATGTGACTAGCAATAAAAGACTGTATGCAATACAGATGCTTCAGTGGATTTTTAACTCGGAATTGGATTTGGAAAAAAGGTTAAAGGGCAATACTACTCGCTTTGTGCATTTTTAACTCAGAATTTGGTTTGGGGAAAAGGTTAAAGGGTAAAGGTTAAAGGTTTTTTCTTTCCCTTTTCCCCTTACCCTTTTCCCCAATACCCGACAAGTATTGAGACTGCATGTCGATCGCCAGACACAAAACTTATTACAAGCTTATGGCTAATTATTTGCATCTAAGCTTACAGCAGTTTCCCCAGACCTTTGCTCAAAATATCTTGAAGGTGAGGAACCAATACTGCTGCTTCAGTGGATTTTTAACTCGGAATTGGATTTGGGGAAAAGGTTAAAGGGTAAAGGTTAAAGGTTTTTTCTTTCCCTTTCCCCTTCCCCTTTTCCCCAAAACCCGACAAGTATTGGGTGGGGATCGATTGTTAGCTGATTATTCATCAATATTTGATGAATTTTTCTTGAGCCTTTAGTAAAGATTCTCAATAAGCAATGATTGTTGCAAATTGCTCCCAAGATTTGTTATATTCTCAACTAACAAGCTTTGTTGAGAAATATTAGCTATGACTGCCTACACCACTACTTCACTCAAAGCAGAACTGAACGAACGGGGCTGGCGTTTAACTCCCCAGCGCGAAACAATTTTACACATTTTTCAAGAACTTCCGCAAGGTGAACATCTGAGTGCGGAAGATCTTTATCATCGGTTAGAAACTGATGGCGAAGGGATCAGTCTGTCAACTATTTATCGGACTTTGAAGTTGATGGCGCGAATGGGGATTCTACGGGAACTAGAACTAGGTGAGGGACATAAGCATTATGAACTCAACCAGCCCTATCCACATCACCACCATCACTTAATTTGTGTTCGCTGTAACTCAACCATTGAGTTTAAAAACGACTCAATTTTAAAAATTGGGGCGAAAACTGCTCAAAAAGAAGGCTTTCACTTACTTGACTGTCAAATGACCATCCATGCTGTATGTCCCAAGTGCCAACGAGCGCTGATGCCGCTTTAGCAGTTGGGTAGATAAAAAACGAAACTACTCAAATTAACCAAATAAATGGAATTTTGAGCAGTTCCTTTCTTTGCTGTTACTGGAGGCAAGCAACCAGTTGAGGACTGATACTAACAACACCAAAGCGGATGCTAAAAACGTCCGCTCTTAAGATCCTTGAGGCTAATGCCGTAGAATTCTTGGGCTTGTTTAATTGCTTTTTTGGTGTCATCTGCCATTACACCGTTGAGCTTGCCTTTATAAAAACCGCGCTCCCGCAATCGCGTTTGGATTTCCAGGACGCTAAAGTCGCTTTTTGGGGCAGTATTTATCGAGCTATATAATTTAGCTCTAGTAGTTGGCCCAGCAACACCGCTTGCTGCCAAGAAATTAGCTGCTTGAAATCTCTTGACGGCATCGGCAGTGTAGGGGCCGTAGTAGCCATTTGGCTCTCCCTCTAAATATCCTGCTTGAATTAGGTGTTCTTGAAGTAATCTTACTGGCTCACCGCGATCGCCAATGCGGAGTTTGCTTCGATCTGCTACCTTTTTAGGAGCTTCTTCTCCATCACCAACACCAACTGGTGGCAATTTACTTAATGTTGCCGGGCCAACAATCCCATCAACGCTTAAGTTGTAAGAATCTTGGAAGCGCTTAACAGATTCTTCAGTAATCGGGCCAAATATTCCCGTAGCGTTTCCGTAATAAAAGCCTGCGACTCTTAAGCGTTCTTGCAAAACTCTAACATTTTCGCCTTCATCTCCCTTCATCAAATAGTTAGAATCACGGCGTTGGTTGGTTGCTGAACTAGCTAAACTTGTAGCACTAGTTTTTTTAGCTTGTGTAGTCGCAGCAGTTTTTTTAGCTTGTGTAGTTGTGGTACTAGGCTTTTTAGCTTGCCAGCTTTCTAATTTTTGTAAAGTGGTCGAGCCAACAACACCGTTTACTTGTATGCCAGCAGCCTTTTGGAAGCGGCGCACAGATTCTTCTGTGGATGCGTCATATACTTGGGTAATGGGAGCTTGATAAAAACCTGCTGATTTTAACTTTTGTTGTAAATTTCTGACAGAAGGGCCTTGGTCGCCTTTTTCTAGTGCCATAACGCTGCTGACAGCACTGAGGATAGACAAAGACAGAGCAAGGGGCAGCATATACTTCCAAGCCTTTCCAGAAAGCCGTCCCCAGTCTGGTGCAGTTGCATTGTTTAACAAAGAACTGAGCGAAATCAATTCACTGGGCGTGCCGTCTTCATAGGCGTAAGCTAGGTGTAAATACGCAAGATTCTCCATATTTTTTTCCTACACCATTGATTTTTCTTCGATAACTGCTTCAGCTTGATGTACTAGGTTTCTCAACGTTTCTAGTGTTCCTATATTTACATCCTGCCATAAATTGCGCTTGTGTGCTTCTAATAATCTTTCAGCAATATCACGCAGTGCATAAGGGTTTTTTTCCTCAATGAATTCTAAAACAACTGGATCGAGTAAATAAGCTTGTACAATGCCTTGATACATATAATCTTCGACACATTTAGTTGTAGCATCATAGGCGAATAAATAGTCCACTGTTGCTGCCATTTCAAAAGCACCTTTATAACCGTGACGCATGACTCCCGAAATCCACTTAGGATTAACTACGCGAGAACGATACACCCGTGCGATTTCTTCTCTTAGTTGGCGGATTCGCGGTTGGGCGGGTATAGAATGATCCCCAAAATAAATTTGAGGATTTTTTCCTTGTAGAGAACGCACCGCAACTGTTAAGCCTCCCTGGAATTGGTAATAATCATCAGAATCGAGTAAGTCGTGTTCGCGGTTGTCTTGATTGTGGAGTACGACTTGCATTTGGGCTAGGCGTTGCTCGAAGATTTCGGGGGTGGGGTTAAGAGGCAGAGGGGCAGGGGGCAGGGGGCAGGGGGAACTATTATCTCCCTTGCTCCCTGCTCCCTGCTCCCCTGCCTCCCCTGCTGAGGAGTAGGCGTAAGAACTCCAGTTGATATAGGCGCGGGCTAAGTCTTGGTCATCTGTCCAGTTTTGCGATTCTATTAGGCCTTGGAGCCCGGCGCCGTAGGCACCTGGGCGAGAACCAAAGATGCGATAAAGCGATCGCTCTTTTGCTGTTTCTAAAGTTAAACCTTGTTGAGTCCACAAATCAGTCTCTTGGCTAACTGCAACCGCGAGAGGGTTTTGTTCTGGGGGTTCATCCAAGTTTGCTACTGCTGTCACTGCTTGCGCGAATAAATCAATTAAGTTAGGAAATGCATCGCGGAAGAATCCGGAAATTCGCAAGGTAACATCTACACGGGGACGCCCCAAAACTGCCAGAGGCAAAATTTCAAAATCCACGACTCGCCGTGCTGCACCATCCCATACGGGTCTGACTCCCAGTAAAGCCAAGGCTTCGGCAATGTCATCGCCTCCAGTTCTCATGGTGGCAGTTCCCCACAATGATAAGCCTAGTGTTTTTGGATACTCACCATGTTCTTGGGTGTAATATTCAACGAGGGTTTCGGCGGCTTTCCTGCCGATATCCCAAGCTGTTTCTGTGGGAATGGCGCGAATATCCACAGAGTAAAAGTTTTTACCCGTTGGTAGAACTTCCGGGCGTCCGCGGGTGGGTGCGCCAGATGGGGCGCTGGGGACATATCCGCCATCGAGTCCGTGTAATAAATAGGTAATCTCTTGGTCAGTTTTTTGTAAAGCGGGAAGGAGGCGATCGCGTATCCAGTCGAGGGTAGTGCTGAGTGGGGAGTGGGGAGTTGGGGAGATGGGGAGGTGGGGAGTGGGGAGTTCTGAATTCTGAATTCTGAATTCTGAATTCTGGCTTATGATTTGTTCTACTAGCAGGGCGGCGTGTTGTTCTAGGACTTCAACAATATCACCGATGGTGCGACATTCTGTGCCATTGACTACGGAATATTGACCGCTAGTCATGGAAAGGTCTGCTGTTAGGGGGTCGAAGTCTAGACCCCAGTCTTGGGCTATGGCGCGGGTAATGCCTGAAGAATAGCGATTGGGTATGCGAGCGATCGCTACTATTAAATCTCTTAATTGCTGTCCTTGGGGACATTGCCCAAAAATGTGCAAGCCGTCGCGGATTTGAGCTTCTTTGAGTTCGCAAAGATAACCATCTAATGAATTCAAAATTTTAAATTCATAATTTAAAATTTCTTCGTTTTGGATTCCTAAATCGAGATGTAAATTTTCTTGAAGAATTAATTCCCGGATGCGATCGCGAATTGTTGGTAAACGGGAAGGATCTAAACTTTCCGCTTCATAATACTCATCAATTAAATTTTCTAACTGTTGCAAAGAACCGTAAAGTTCTGCGCGAGTCATGGGCGGCGTCAGGTGATCTATAATCACAGCTTGGGCGCGGCGTTTGGCTTGGGAACCCTCACCAGGGTCATTGACAATAAACGGGTACAGGTGGGGAAGTGCGCCAAAAGCTACTTCTGGATAACAATTACTCGATAAAGCCACACTTTTACCCGGTAGCCATTCTAAATTTCCGTGTTTGCCCACATGAACTACAGCATCAGCACCAAAACATTCTCTAACCCAATAGTAAAAAGCCAAATAAGCATGGGTTGGTTCTAAATCTGGTGCATGATAATTCAAACTGGGGTCATGATCGTAACCCCTTGGTGGTTGAATTCCCACAAAAATGTTGCCGAGTTGAATTCCGGGAACGGCGATTGGTGATTGGGGATTGGGGATTGGGGATTGGGAAGAATCTTCCCCAGTCCCTAGTCCCCAGTCCCCAGTCCCCAGTCCCCACCGTTCGCTAATACCCTGCCTAACTTGTTCTGGCAAAGCAGCGAAATATTCTTGATACTCTGCCCAAGAGAGACTTTGCTGCACCGGACGCCATTCTCGACTTTCGGGATCGTTGGTGATGCCAGATGTTAGCCGTTGAATCAACTCATCTCCTTGAGCAGGTGGATTTTCTACTTCATAACCTGCTTGGTGTAAAGCTTGCAGGATTTCTACACAACTAGCTGGGGTATCGAGTCCTACACCATTAGCAAGGCGTCCATTGCGGTTGGGGTAGTTTGCCAGAATTAGGGCAATTCGGCGCTCTTGGGGTGGTTTTGAACGCAGTCGCACCCAATTTGCTGCTAGTTGAGCAACGAACTCGATGCGATCGCTCACTGGTTCATAAACTACCACATCTGTCTCTAAATCGGAATTACGAGCTTGCACCGCTTTAAAAGACACAGCACGAGTAATAATTCGCCCATCTACTTCTGGTAGCGCTACATTCATCCCAATATCGCGGGGAGAAAGACCTTTAAACTCTAACTCCCACTGTTCAACTGAACCGCCACTGAGGATAACTTGCAATACAGGCACATCTAATTTTTCCCATAGTTCGGTTTGGGGTGTCTCGCTTTCTAACCTTGCTAGAGAAAAACTGGTGGTATTAAGCAGCAGTCCAATTGCTTCGGCTTCTTTGGGTTGAAAAAATTCACTCAGTTCAAATTGAACATCCGGTTCGCGCAATGAGGAAACAAAAATTGGTACGGGTTGTAAATTTTTCTCTACTAAGGCTTGGCATAAAGCATCGATTACCTTAGTGTTTCCCGCTAAATAATGAGCGCGGTAGAAGAGGATGCCGACTTTGGGGATTGGGGACTGGGGATTGGGGACTGGGGATTGGGGACTGGGGACTGGGGACTGGGGACTGGTGATTTGGGACTGGGGATTGGGGACTGGGGATTGTAAACTTTGAGGTTCAAACGTGGATGAATCCAGTTCAAAGGTGGATAAATCCAGTTCCGAGGTGGATGAATCTAGTTCTGAGGTGGATGAATCTAGTTCTGAGGTGGATGAATCTAGTTCTGAGGTGGATGAATCCAGTTCCGAGGTGGATGAATCCAGTTCTGAGGTGGATGAATCTAGTTCTGAGGTGGATGAATCTAGTTCTGAGGTGGATGAATCTAGTTCTGAGGTGGATGAATCCAGTTCTGAGGTGGATGAATCCAGTTCCGAGGTGGATGAATCCAGTTCCGAGGTGGATGAATCCAGTTCAAACTCTCCCCTGCTCCCCTGCTCCCCTGCTCCCCCACTCCTCACTCCCCATTCATACAATCCCACACGCGGGATGCGCCGGGGTGGTGGAGGATTGTATGTAGTTAACAGACAAGTGTCAGCAATAAATTGCAAAGCATTGACAAAATTTTCTACGCCGCCTTCGCTAAAATACTGCCATACCTGGTTAACAATGCCTAAAGGTACGGTAGACTGGGAGATTAATTCGGGATCGAGACTGTCGTCTCCGGGCATTACAATAAGGGTTGTACCATTACGTTGCACAATTTCCTGCACTACTTCTAAGCCATAAGCCCAGTAGGAACGTCCTCCTAAGAGGCGCAGAATTATTACCTCAGCATGTTCTAAAACTTGCTCTGCGTAAGTATCTATAGTTAATTGTTGCTGCAATTGCAACAGGTTGGCGACTCTGAATGTGGGAAAGGGTGCAGGTAATTTGCCAAGCGCAGCTGCCAAGGTTTGAATGTCGGTATCAGCAGCCGTAATCAAGACTAAGGTCGCTGGAGTTTGTTCTATAAAAATTAAACTCTCTGACTGATTCAATCCACCCGATATGCCACTAATACGATGCATAATCTTCTATTACCGTCTTAAACTATTGGTTAGTACACAATAAAAAAGGAGCCAGAATTCAGAATTCCGAATTCAGAAGGCTCCATACTTTAATGTATGGAGTTTTAACAAGGAAGAATTTTGAACTTTGTTTCGCCCACAAGTGGACGAAGTTTCGACTAATACTCATCACCGGCTCAAGCTCTGATTTCTCCTGAATTCTGACGCCTTGGCAGAGCATCTCTATCTTTGCTCCTGAGTTTTGAGTTTTTCCTTAAGAAAAATAAACTTTCGTCCTTGCATTCAGCCCTCTCTTACCAGAATGATTGAAAATGCTGAGTTCTCCTGATTTGAGCCTTTCTCGAACCTTGCCCGTTGTTGTATTCAATCGGCTTGGGGAATTGTTAGAGCAGATGGCTCAAACGCTGGGAAGTCCGGTGGTAATGACAGAAGCTATGTTGGCGTCGATTCGCCTACCTGTGGAGTGGGAAAGCCAAAGGTTTACAGTAGTACTTTCTGAGCAGTTTAATGTGCTGTTGCTGGGGAATTTCGAGGGAGATGAGGGAGAACAACTACCTGCCGATCGCTCTTGTACAGACGCGATTAATCCTGTCTCTTGTACAGACGCGATTAATCGCGTCTCTACTACATTGACATTTAATATCGAGGCGATCGCCTCTTTTATATTAGAATTGAGGAATTTGTTTGAGTGCAATTCTAATACTTATCAAAATCTCGAAGGCTATCGCCAAGTTATTAAGCCTAACGATCCGACGCTGCAAACTAAATTTACGCTGTTGTTATTAGAATATTTTCTAACTCAGCCAAGCCAAGAAATAATACCACCTCCTAGTGCAATTGGACCGGCTGTTTATATTTGTCAGCCAGTAGAAGATGCCCTAAAAAAACAAGTTTCCCAAGAACAGTTGTTAAATCAAGTAACAACGCAGATCCGCAAAAGCCTTGATTTGCCAGTAATTATGGCAACAGCAATTACACAGGTGCGCGAGTTTCTGGAATTAGACAGATTAGTAATTTATAAATTTCAGGGTTCCAAAGTCAAGACTCAACAATACCAGTTTGATAACGCTGATTTCAATGGTACGGCAGTGGCTAAAACAGAGGGAATTTTAGCTAGTGGTATCAAACCGGAAATCTCAATTGCAGAAAGTCAAGACTTGGATTTTTCTGGCGATCGCAATAACCGCAGACTCCCGATGTCTGTGCCAGCTAATAGCCAATTACCGGAAGAACATCAAAAATATCGGGGTTATGTTGTCTATGAAGCCCGTGGTAAAGATAGTATTACATCGGTATTGAATTACAGAGAAAAAAATTGCTTTTTTCCAACGTCTCAATGTTGGGAGAAGTATCGCCAAGGCTTTACTTTAGCTGTGGATGATGTCGAAAAAACTTATGCTTTAGAAGAGTGTTTGTTAAATTTTTTAAGGGAATGTAAAGTCCGGGCAAAGTTGGCTGCACCGATTATCTTTGAGGAAAAACTTTGGGGATTGCTAATTGCTCATCAGTGCGATAATCCACGTCAATGGGCTGATAGTGAAAAAAATTTGCTCACTTCCATCGCCGAACAATTAGCGATCGCTATTCACCAAGCTGAGTTAATGCAAACCCTCACCCAAGAAAAACAAACGCTGGAAGAACGAGTTATTGAACGTACAAGGGCGTTACGCGACGCCTTGTTAGCCGCCGAAGCTGCTAGCCGCCTGAGAAATGAATTTCTCGCTACCATCAGTCATGAATTACTCACGCCTTTAACTTATGTGATTGGTATGTCTTCGACGTTGTTACGCTGGCCTTTGGGTGAATTAAGTCAACGACAACGGGATTATCTACAAACAATCCACGATAGTGGAGAGCATTTATTAGAAATGATTAATGACATCCTCGATTTATCACAAATCGAGGCTGGTAAGACAGCTTTAAGCATTTCCGAGTTTTCTTTGGTGAATGTTGCCCAAAAAGCTGTAGAATCACTCCGACAAAAAGCAACAAGCCAACAAGTAAATCTTAAACTTGATTTGCAAATCGACCAAAGGCGCGATCGCTTTACTGCTGACTCCGAACGAGTAGAACAAATTCTCTGGAATCTGTTAACTAATGCGATTAAATTCACTCCCGAAAATGGCAATGTTACTCTACGTCTTTGGGTAGAAGACGATACTGCTATTTTTCAAGTTGAAGACACCGGAATTGGCATTCCTGAAGAAAAATTACCATTACTATTTGAGAAATTTCAGCAACTCGATACGCCCTATCGCCGCCGCTATGAAGGTACTGGGCTGGGACTAGCTTTAACTAAACAACTTGTAGAACTCCATCGCGGTCGAATCGAAGTAGAATCAACGGTGAGTGTTGGCTCAATTTTTACTGTATGGATACCAACTCAGACAGTGAAAGTACACAGTAGTGAGTGCTGAGTTAGGAGTGAGGAGTGAGGAGTGAGGAGTGAGGAGTTAGGAGTTAGGAGTTAGGAGTGAGGAGTTAGAAGTTAACAATTGTTCTTCCTTGTCTCCCTTGTCTCCCTATGCCCCATACCCCATGCCCAATATTATTTTGATGCTAAATTTGTTAGCATTTTTTCAAACACTTTCAAGACATATTCTTTACCATTGTCTCTGGTAAAAATTGTATAATTAGGATGAGAATTGATTTCAATTAACCAATATTGATTATCTCTATCTAATACGATATCTAAACCACAATAATCAAGGTCTAATTCTTCAAAAATTGGTCTGACAAAATTATCAATTTCTGACAATATTTGTGGATCGCTGATATATTTGGCTTTAGCGCCATCCCAGTGAAGAGGACTTAAGTTACCTATAAAATTCGCGTTACTTATATCTTTTTCATAGAGTAAAACCAACTCTTTATTTAAGAAAACTGCTCTATATTCTGATTTGATGTGAATTACTTCTTGAGCAAGAGCTACATAATCATATTTGTGATTGATATCAAAAATCTGTTTTATAGCATTTTCAATTTCATCTTGATTCTTGCATAAAAAGACGTTGTGTCCGCTGGAACCAGAATTTCTTTTGACAATCACAGGTGTTTTAAAGTTATCTTGAATTTCTAATATAATATCTTCAATAGTTGGAAATTTTAAGTACATTTTATATTGAAGATCGCAGTAAGGCGAAAGAAAACCGATTGTTCGAGGAAGTTTAATTTTTTTATTTAAAATATGATAAGTATATTCCTTATCTTTCAAAATCTTTGCTACTGCTTGATTAATTAACGGAGTGCTATAATTACAAAAATAATGGTGTTTATTATTAAATTTCACTTTAATTAAATTTTCAGTAGGATGAATAATTTCATAGCTGATATTTAAGTTTTCACAAGCTTGGAGCAGTAGCGAAACGTTGTCTAACATAAATGCTTGAAGCTCAACTTTTAAATTAGGTGATTATAGGAATTCGCAAGACAAGCTTTGCTGCAATTGATAAATATCAATTGAGCCTTTTTGTAATTTTTGAAAAAGTCAATCTCTAAAATACACCTATATATTAGATAATGCAATAGTTTATCATCATTTTTCTAGTGAATACAAAAATGAGATAAACAAAGATTTGATACTTACAGGACTTACGCACAGGCTATGAAAAATCGAACCACAGAGGCGCAGAGATCGCAGAGAAATAGGAGTTTGAGAGATTTTTTGCGTAAGTCCTAACTTAATTAAATAATTTATTCTTTATTTTATTTTTTCACAATTTTATGCTTTTAGGGCGTTGCACAAATAAGGTATGGAATTTAGATATTGCAATCTAAAAATCCTGGTTCTCAAAATATGCAACGCCAATTTTTAAGTTGTTGTTGAACTTGTTGTTTGTCGTTTAAAAATTACCATTTCATTCCCAACTACTGGGTTACGCGCTACCAGGCGATTTTGGGAGTCGATTATTTCTAAATGAGTAAAATCAAGTTGTTGAGAACGTTGTAAAATCTCGGCAGCGAGTCGATCCTGTTGAGATTCTGGCAGAGTATACCAATCGTCATTAATTGTAACAGTGAGATTACTAGTGCGGAAGTTGGCTTGAATTGACTTTATCAGACCAGAGGCGATGCGATCGCTAATTTCCGCTACCTGATTTTCAATAGCCACAATTAAGGCTTGTTCGGGTGTCAATTCTATAGTTGGCGTTGGTGTTGGCGTTGGTATTGGCGTTGGCGTGGGAATTACTTCTGGTTCCGGTTCTGGTTCTGGTGACGGCGTAATTTCCTCTGGTGGTTGTTGTGCTTCTGGCGGCGTAACTTCTTCTGGCGGTGGCGTAATTTCTTCTAGTGGCTGTGGTTCTGGTGTGACTGACTCCGGTGGAGTAGTTATGGTTGGCGTTGGTGTCGGAATTTCTTCAACTGGTGGAAGTGTTGCTACTTCCGTAGGTTTACCAGTAAAAATACTCGTAGTTGTCCAAACGAGAATTATGGCAATTCCAGTAATAATTCCCGTCAAAGCTGTATCTGATAACTTTGTTGATAAATTTGATGGCAAAAATAAGCGGACTGTCCTTAATAGTCCACCCCAGCGCGACTGAAGCTGTTGCAAAAAACCAGGAGTTTCTTCTGCGCCGGGTGGCGGTGCTGTCTCCAGTTTCTCGACTGTTACTTCTAAAACCCCAATTGTCCCTCGGAGAATTTGGATAATTTTAGCCTTCCAAATTGGCTGAACTCTCTGGTAAGGTTTTTGGGGAGGTTTAGTTACCTGCTCATCGGTCGGTTTTGGATTGTCTTGTGACATGGAACTTTCACCAAAAGCAGCGAATCAAAGACAAACAACGTACATTATTACTGGTGCTGCCTCTTTTGCCTTAATGTATCACTTCAAAAGCACATTACTTCTCTGGAAACTAACTATTTATTAAATTTGGTGAGTTATGAACCTGAAACGCCGTCAATTTTTATTTTTAAGTAGCCTGGGTGCTATCAGTACCGGATTTTTGGGCTGGATGTTAAGTCAAAAAAATTATCAAAATGCTGAGATTAGCGATTCCACAACAGCCATAGCCGCCAACCCACCGAAAAAAGACTTGTTATTACGTTTTGTGTCTGTTGCAGATACAGGAACCGGAGCTAAAGGACAGTATGCGGTGGCTGGGGCAATGAATTTTTATCACAAAGAAAATCCTTATGATTTAGTCGTTTTAGCTGGAGATAACATTTACAATAACGGCGAAATTGAGAAAATTGGTGCAGTTTTTGAACGTCCCTATCAAGCTTTGCTCAAGCAGGGCGTAAAATTTCAAGCTTGTTTAGGCAATCACGATATTCGTACTGGAAATGGCGAAGCACAAGTGAAATATGTCGGTTTTAATATGAATGGCAGACGATATTATACATTTAGCCGTGGAACTGTACAATTTTTCGCTTTAGATACTAATAGTAATGCTGATTGGAAAAACCAGCTACTTTGGTTAGAAAAAGAATTAAGTCGCAGTAATGCTGCTTGGAAAGTTGTATTTGGTCATCATCCAATTTATGCATCTGGTGTATATGGAATTAATCCAGAGTTTATTAAAATTTTTACTCCGCTGTTTCAAAAATACGGCGTTCAAGTTTATATCAATGGCCACGAACATCATTATGAACGCACTCGTGCAATTAATGGCACAACTTATTTAATTACTGGTGGTGGTGCGGGTACTCGTCCTGTGGGGCGTTCGGAGTGGACAGAATACTCTGCTGAAAGGTTGAGCTTTGCGGCCTATGAAGTGTATCCAGATAGAATAGAAGTAAGTGCGATCGCTACTAATAATAGCGTTTTTGATAAAGGTATTATTCCATTGAAATCTGCTTAGTTATATCATGAGTCAACCAAATATTCCGGCGGCAATTGACAATATTATAAAATCATCTCCAACACCGGATGTTCTATTTTCTAAATTATTACCAGCTGTGGTTGAGTTTTTGCAGTGCGATCGATGTTTTCTCTATCTGCACAATGCCCAGTTAAATCTTGGTAAAGTTGCCTTTTGTTGGGTTCGCACGCCAGACATACCGACGATTTACAGTGAAAATTGGGAACCGCAACCTCTATCTTTTTCAGATGAAGATCCGATGTTTGCTGCTGCACTGCGTGGCAAACCTTCAATTTTTGTAGAAGATGTGGAAACGGCTGATTCTCAAGTTTTAAATCGCAAATTTGAACAGGAAAATTTTGGCCATCGCGCCCTAATTCATGCCCACATTCAACAGGATGGGCAACTCTGGGGTGTTTTACAACCATGTATTTTTGGCCATCCCAGAATTTGGACTGAATATGAACGGGTAGCGATTAATAAGATTGTGGAAAAAATCACACCTTTGACGGTTGATTATGTCAAGTCTGCTTCTGATTAGCTGTTTTTTACTAATTTACTAGCTGTATTAAATTAAGTTCAGCAATTGTTTAGATTCATTGATGAGGTAAATCTTGATGGTGCTAGGCAATTATCTCAGGAAATTGCTGACATTATTGGACAAGATGAACCAGAATTAGTAAAAGCAAGTGTATCTATTCGGCGCAAAGAGATTTTTAAGCGGTGAAATATATGAAAAAAACTCAAGAGCCAGAAAGCTTTATTGATTGGAAAAACCAAGCTAATGAGGATTGGCAACCAAGTTGGGACAACTTCCTTAATTCTCGCCAAAAATTACATGATTCTTGAAGCTGCGATACTGAATGTTAAACCAGGTTGGGAATCTGATTTTGAAAGTAATTTCAAAAAAGCTTCCAAAATTATTTCGTCGATGAATGGATATTTATCCCATGAATTGCACAAATGTATAGAAGTAGAAGGACAATATTTATTACTTGTTAAATGGGAAAGCTTAGAATCTCATACTGTAGGATTTCGAGGTTCTGTTGAGTATCAAGAGTGGAAAAAACTTCTACATCATTTTTACGATCCATTTCCCACAGTTGAACATTTTCAAAAAGTTGAAATTTAGATACTAATTACTAATACCGTTTCTTTGTGAAGCTGCATATATTTACCCCCCGGCTACGCCGTCCCCCCTTGCCAAGGCTTTCTGGGGCAGGTTTTTTTGATTAGACAAATTTTTGGGATTTTAAAACCAAAATCATTGTCTGAGAACTTAAAACTACGTTCAATAATTGAGAACATTCTCAACTATTTATCGAAAGCCTAAAAACCTGCCCTTGAAAGCCTTGCCAAGGGGGGACTACAGGGAGGTATTAGACCTCTTGCATAAATCGAAAATAAGAACCCCACCCCGCCAAAGCTATGCTTTGTCTCCCCTCCCCTTAGCAAGGGGAGGGGTTGGGGGTGGGGTGTTAGGGACTTTTGCAAGAGGTCTATTGATGATGTGCATCTTCATACAGAATTGGTATAAGCCCTGTAATTATTTGGTCAACTCCATAATTTTCTCAAATTGGAAATTATGAGCTAAATCGCTTATAAAGCCTCGCAAAGCAGCATTTTTTAATGGGATTTCCTCAATCAAGTCTAAAATTAAGTCATCGCTACATTGAGCTGCGGCATTGTGTATTTTTTTCAACCATTCAGGTGGCATTGTAGATATTATAGGAGCTAAATCTGTGAGCGTTAATATTGATTCTGCTTTGTCTTGGTTTGGATTTACGCTCTGATAGCTTTGTTCTTGATAAATATATTGAACTTCTAAATATTGTTGCAATTTTTCTAGTAATTCTTCTTCACGGAAGGGTTTGTTAATAAAATCATCACAACCCGCTGCCATCATTGCCTCTCGTTGTTCCTCGAAGGCATGAGCAGTTAAGGCAATAATTATAGTATGGCTATGGGAAACGAAGCATTGCAAAATATTTTGTCTGCGCTGAATTTCTCTAGTTTTAATAATTTTTGTGGCTTCGTAGCCGTCCATAATCGGCATCCGCATATCCATTAATATGAGGTGTGGTTGCCATTGCTCCCAAAGTGCGATCGCCTCTTGACCATTTGCAGCTTCTTCCACAACAAAACCGATGGATCTGAGGATTTTAATTAGCACTAAACGGCTATCTGTAGAGTCATCAACTACTAAAATGCGGTATTGATTTTGACCAGGCGCTAAACTGGAAACTCGCCGTCTAGTCTGCTTGAAGTGTACTTCACTGGCTTTGGCTAGACCAATTTGAATATCAAAGCTAAATTTACTTCCCTCCCCAATAGCGCTGCTAACACTAATATCTCCCCCCATAAGTTGCACATATTTGCGGCTAATCGCTAAACCCAGCCCTGTCCCCTGTTGTGATTTTCTTCCAGTTTCAGTTTGCCCAAAAGCTTGAAACAACAGGTTAATTTCTTGTGGAGCTATACCGCAACCAGTGTCTTCGATCTCAAAGATTAGGGATTGGGGATTAGGGATTGGGGATTGGGTACAAGAGAAAGACTTATGCATCTTTTTGCCTTCTGCTTCCCAGTCCCCAGTCCCCAGCCCCCAGTCACTTGTCCCCATTCCCACCCGCAGCAGCACCCTTCCAGTATCAGTAAATTTAATTGCATTTCCCAACAGGTTGAGCAAAACTTGACGCAGTTTACTTTCGTCGGCTTGAACAACCTGGGGAAGGTCAGATGTATATTCAAATACCAACTCTAATCCTTTGGAAGTGGCGCGGAAACGCAACATTTCTTCGAGGTTTTGCAAAAGGTGAATTAAGTCAAAACTGCTGAGATTCAATATCATTCTCCCAGCTTCGATTTTAGACATTTCCAGAATGTCGTTTATTAAGTTGAGAAGATGTTCGCCTGCGCGATTGATGATTGCTAGGTTTTGTTGATGTTCGGTAGATAAAGCATCATCGTGGCTCATGAGTTGGGTAAAACCAAGGATGGCGTTGAGTGGGGTACGCAGTTCGTGGCTCATGTTGGCGAGGAATTCGCTTTTGGCGCGGTTAGCAGCATCGGCAACGATCGCAGCTTCTTGCAGTGCTTGTGATTGCCTTTGCATTTGTGCGAGTAATTGCGCTTGCTGTAAAGCAACTGCCAACTGATTGCTAATTTGAACTACTATGTTGACTTCTTCTGGTTTCCATTGGCGCAAATCTGAATTTTGATAACTTGCTAGCAACCCCCAAAGCCGATCGCCAGATAAAATCGGAACAATAATGTAAGCCTTTGCCTGAAACCGTTCCAAGAGTTTGATATAAGCAGGATGAAGCCCAGCGTTGTAGATATCTGGAATGCAGCTAAAACTTGCACCTTGGGCGTACAAACCTTGGAGGTAAGTATTTTGCATTTGGTCATCTGACCGATCCAAGATTTTCGTTAGGCAACGGCCATTTTCTATCATCCCTTGTGTCAGATGGGGATCATTTTTCAGTTCTTCCATCAGAGAAATCCAACCGTCTGCTACTGACTCAGAGATAAATTTGCCGCTCCAATTGGCATTGAAACGATAGACAGCAACCCGATCGCAATTCAATACTTGCCGTAATTCTTGGGTTGTGGCTGCAAATATAGTCTCTAAATCCAGTGTTTGGCGCATCCTTTGAATCACTTGGGCGATCGCTCTTTCCCGTTCTGCACTCTCACGCAAGGCTTCTTCTGCCAATTTTCTCTCTGTTATATCAGTAATCATACCGATATAACCTTTAATTTCTCCATCTTCTGCAAATTCCGGCAAAGCCTGACAAATTACCCAGACGATTGAGCCATTCTGGTGACAAAAGCGATGTTCATATTTATACTTTCTGCCGAATGTTGTTGCTTGGTTCCATGCGATTAACAGTTGCTCTAAATCATCTGGATGCACAGCATTTACCCAACCCATCCCCAAAGATTCTTCAACGGTGCAACCAGTAATTTCACTCCAGCGTTGATTAAAGTATAATATACTACCATTAGTGTTGGTATAAAAAATACAAGCAGGAGAAGCTTCTGCTAAAAGTTGATATCGTTGTCTCCCTTCTTGGACAGCGAATTCTGCCAGTTTGCGATCGCTAATATCTGCCCAATAACCAACGCATTCTATTGGCTCATCAAGTTCGTCACGAATTAACCTCATCTTTTCGTAGAACCAGTGATAAGTTCCGTCAGCATGTAACCACCGATACTCGTAAGAATTGTATTCTTGCTCAACTAGCTTACTAAATTTTCTTGAGACCAATTTAAAATCTTCTGGGTGGACGCGATCTAACCAAAAAGTGGGATTCTCAATAAATTGTGCGGCTTCGTAGCCAACCATTGCTCTAACATTCTTACTAATAAAAGTAGTGCTAAAGTCTCCTGATGTTTTGCTGCTATAAATCACTACAGGACTAGAAGTGAGCAGATACTGTAGGCGTTCGTTTGCTAAACCGAGTTCTTGTTCAACGCGTTTGCGTTCAATTAACCCACCCAACTGAGTAGCAACAGCACTCACCAATAGAAGCAAACGCCGGTCTACTAATACTGCACTACGCTTAAAAAATACTAAAACAGCTAATACTTGGTTGCCAGCCAATATGGGAACGCCAAAACCAGCTTTTAATCCGACCTTTGCAGCTTGTAGCGATCGCAAAAAAATCGGCTCTGTGACTTGGGAAACATCTTCTATCCATTCTGGCTCCTGATTCTGCCAAACTCGCCCTGGTAGTCCCGCTCCGAAACCAAATGTAACAGTTTTGCTTTGACGGCAGAATTCTTCTAAGCTGTCTTCTTCTACATACCAACCCAGACTGTGTTCTAAAACGGTGTTATTTTCATTGGGTATCCAAGCCTCGCCAAAATCCCAGCCAATGGTCTGACAAATTAAACGCAAAACCACTCTTAAGGCGTTGTTGACATCACTGGCGCGAGTGATGGCTTGGGTTGTCAACAGCAGCAAACGGCTTTCATTTTCTGCTTGTTTGCGTTCGGTGATATCTTTGGCGGTGCCTAGTACATACCATTGTCCGTCGATGTCCATCATTTCCGCACTAAATAAGGTCGTCCTGATTTCTCCCGAACAAATGCGAAAATCGACTTCGTGGTTGCGAATGGCTTTAGTTTGTCGCAGGGTGTGAGTAACCAAATTATATTCTTCTGGATTCACCCAAATATTCAATTCTTCATCGGTGCGATCGATAACTTGAGAGCGAGAATAACCAAAAAACCGACAAAAACTGTCGTTAACTTCGATATAGCGTTTGTCAGGAACGGTAATTAAGGCAATGGGGTCAGGAGATGACCGAAAAGCCGATGCTAACTTTTTTTCAGAAGCGCGTCGCGCCGCTTCTGCACGTTGGCGAGAGCGTACTTCCAGTACTAAAGAAACTAAATTACCCAAAGAACGAGCAAAATTTTGGTCTTCTAATGTCCAAGAATGAACACCCCCCACCGCTTGCAAACATAAAACTCCTACTGTTTTTCCCTCTAACCTGATTGGTGTATCGAGTATGGAAGTAATGTTTAATTTTGAGTAAGACGCCGAAAATTCTTTCGTTCTGGGATCGATGTGGGCATTATCAGCGGCAATTATCTGGTCTTGCTGCAAAGCTGCAAAATAAGCTGGATAGTCTGCTGTTGATAAGGAAACTCCTTCACTATGTCGATTCAGACTCGCCTGAAATAAATCAACACATTGAATTTTCGTCCTTTTATCGTCATATAGCCAAACACTTGCTCGTTCCACCCCAATATTTTGGGTAGCAGTTTCTGTAATTGCACTCAAGGCTGCTTTTAAATCACCCTGATAAAGGGTTTGATTTTGCGCTAATCGTGTTAGTACTAAGTTATGAGTGCGGAGCTTAATCGCACTTTCTTCTACTATTCTAAAATTTGTTGTTAAATCTTTATTAAAGCTAATTTCTGGTAAGATATCTTGTGTTTGCCTCTGACGAATATTTAACTCAAATTTCAGGCGTTGGCGTTCTTGAATTTCTTCTTTTAACTGTTTTTTTAGCCTTTGGATAGTCAGTTGATTTTGTACGCGTAATAAAACTTCTTCAGTTTTGAATGGTTGAATAATACAATCAAAATCGTAAAAATCATAGACCTTGGATTTGGCAAATAATTCATCTGAAGCGCCAAAAAAAATTATGGCAATATTTTTGGTTCTTTGGTAATTTTTCAAGTCATTGTAAACTTCATAACCATCGATATCTGGTAAGATAACATTTAGCAAAATCAGATCGGGAGGATAAGCGATCGCCTTATTGATCGCCAATTTACCAGAAAGAAGACTTTGCACTTGATAACCTTGACTTTGAAAGATATCTGATAAAAAATCTAAATTCTCTAAGTTATCATCAACTAATAAAATTCTGATTTTTTGAGCATCCATATCAGGGATTAAATTAATTTTTAATAAAAAATATTTTTTTGATTCAAACTGAATAAGAAATCAAAAATTAAAGGTTAGACGAAAAATATTTATACAACAGAGAAAATAAACAAAGTCAGCGTTAACCGCACTCAAAAAAAAGACAACGGAAGATAAAAATATCTAAATCGCGCATTTAACGCAGCACATATTTTCGTGTTGGCTGTTGGTGGTTGACAGCTAACTATCAACCACCAATATAGGACTCATATTTGATTTTTGAAATATACGTAGGGGAGCCAGCCGCATGGGCGGGTTTCCCGACTTGAGCGGACTGGCGTTGCGTTAGCCTTTGGCGTAACGCACCGGTTAATGATTTAGGTGCGTTAGGCTACGCCATAACACACCCTACAGATACTGAGGTTTTTTCAGAAATCAAATCGGACTCCTATAGCATGAGTAAGTGTGCAATTTAAAAGCGTAATAGCTTATTCCGCCACACAATACGATTAAGCGCGTCTATAACCTTTCTCTATTTTCAGCATAGAAAAAGGTAATAAATTACACAAAAATAACACGAACATTAATTCAGCTCTACCCCCAGTGAGCAATGTCTCATTTTTAATTTAAACACTAATGTAATAAATAACACAACAAATTAAACGAAATCTTGCGTTACCAGTCCCCAGCTATGCACTGAAGCTCGACGAAGTGTCTCCAGTCCCTATTTTGAAGCTAGATCTGATATACCAATAATACTGGATTGGTTTTAAATTCCAAAATTATAATATTTTTACGTCAAAAGTAATTTCAATCTCGATCGAGTTTTAAAAATTCACCTATATTCATTAATTTTGGAGCATCTTTACTGACAATTAACGGCAGCTTACCATCCCATTTTTGTATTGCTTGCCTTTGCAATATTTGTGGAGTTAGTCCATCACGTAATAATCTATGTGCCTCAGCTTCTCCTATTGCTAAATTAACTTGTGCTTCAGCTTCTTTTGTTGCTTTTAAAGCAATAAACTCTGCTCTTTTTGCTTCTTGCTCGGCAATTTGTTTTGCCTCTACAGCCTCGCTAAATTTTTCTGAAAAATGGACGTGAACGAGAGAAATATCATCGACTGAAACGTGGTAGCTATTCAAGCGTGTAGTTAATGCATCATCTACTTCAGCTTTAACTTCTCCTCGTTTAGTAATAATTTCTTCAGCAGTATACTTTGCCATGACCGCTTTTAATACTTCTTCAACTGCTGGATTAATGATTCGGTCAATAACATTTTGTTCATTTCCAATCTCTTGAAAAATGGCATTCACTTCCTGAGGAATAATATGCCAATTTAGAGCCACATCTGTAAAAACATTTTGTAAGTCTTTGGAAGAAGCCTCCGCAGAAATTTCCTGCTTTTGGACTCTCACACTCAATTTTTTAACAGTATTATATACAGGAATAATGAAGTGTATTCCTTCTCCTAATATCTGGTTTTGGACTTCGCCAAATTTCATTAATACGCCACGTTCTCCTGCATTTACAATTACGCAAGGTGTGAGCAAGAGAGTTATCAAGAACAAAAGAGCAGTCAGTTTGCCAGCACGGTTAAAATTTGTATTTTTTGTCATTTGCCTGAAACATTTATGCGTCTTGCATACAGACACATATTTTGTAGTTGTATGCTTCTTGTCGTCATGCTCTTATGAGTTTGGCTCTAGTCAATTTCTGGATAGGGTTTTACGTATTCAATCAAATAAAACTTTTCTCTCGTGTTGTCCGCGTCTGTGTGGTCAAGTAAGATGATTTTTAACCGCAGAGGCGCAGAGAACGCAGAGATTTTATTGCCAGAAGTAAGATTTTATAGTTTACTTTAACAGGATTAGGTAGCTTTAGTCTATCTACAATACTGTAATCTTATCGAAAAACCGTAGTATTTGAAAAGTTAAATTTGCCTTTAAATGTCTGGGATCGCGTTTGAAGGCTGTAACAAAGCTTTGGGCTAAAACTTCCGCCGTCCACGGTGCTTGAGCAACAATCACTTCAGCGATGGCAATGCTCATCTGGGTGTCGTCGGTGTAGTTGCCAGGAATGAGTCGAAAACGTGGGTGTTGCACGTATCGACTCAAATTGTTGTTAACGAGCATTTCGTCAGCATATTCAAAGCCTGCACCGTAGGCATCGCTAACTCTAGCAACATATTGGTAAGTAGGTAGACATAATTAAATGTAAAATACAAAAGTGTAAAACCGCGATGAAAATCGGCTTTTACCTTCTGCCTTGTGCCTCCTACTCCCTGCCTTCTACTTACTACACTAAAAATGGACGCGCCAGAAAAAAGCTAGAAATTGATTTAGCGTCTACTGGCTCTCCATCCAGAATAGCTTTTTCTAATTCTTCCGGAGTCAACAATACAGTTTCCATATCCTCGTCTCCATCTTGAGGTGGTGGAGTTTCCAGCTTTTCTAAATCTTGAGCCAGAAAAGCATAAATAATTTCATCAGAATAACCAGGCGCTAGAAAAAATTCTCCTAGTTTTCGCCATTTTTGGGCACTATAGCCAGTTTCTTCCTGAATTTCCCGTTGTACCGTTGCTAAAGGATCTTCATTGCGTTCTAGAGTTCCCGCAGGAAATTCCAATATCCGTCCTTGAATTGCAAAGCGATACTGGCGCACGAGTACGAGTTTACCTTCTGGTGTCACAGGCACAGCTAAAGCGCCGCCGGGATGGCGAATACACTCCCATTCTCCTTCTGATTTGTTGGGTAAGCGTAAGCGATTGACTTCAAAATCAAACTTGCGTCCTTTATGAAACAAGCGTTGTTTCAACAGTTGTGGCAATTCTCTACCTAATGGCATAGTAAAAAATCTGAATTATCAGTAAATAGTTGAAAATTATATGGACAAATATCCAATTTCATTAGTTTAGAAGTTTTAGTTTCATGGCTGAACTATACAACTTCTATCCCATATCAAGAATGCATTCAAAACTACTGTTGTTGACAAATTCCTGGTTTGATTACCTCGCTATTTTTAGACTAGAGGTTAATGAAGGAAGAAGCTACAGAACTCGTACTTTTTGCAAACTAGATTAAGAGTTTCACCTTTTTAGAATTAAGTGATTACCTGTGGGAATATATCTATATTTTACAACTTCTGGCTATACAATCCGCAAAGTTTTGCAATAAAGAGCTAAAACTAGCACTGTTGAAAGCTGCCGATAACATTTAACGCAGCACATCTTTTTGTATTGGCTGTCAACCGTCAAAGCTCAACAGCATGAGTAACTGTGCAATTTCAAAGCTAATCGCTGACATTTATAGATGGTAATTTTAATTGCCCACGAATAAATGTACATCTGAACAGTCTACCTCTTTGAGCAGTTCTTTAATGACACGTCCAGAAACTGGTTCTACCCAATCTGGGGCGATTTCCGCAAGTGGTACTAATACAAAAGCGCGATCCCGCATTCCAGGATGAGGGATTTGGAGATTTGGTGTATCCACAATAAAGTCATCAAATAATAACAAATCCAAGTCCAGGGTTCGTGGCCCCCACCGTTCTTGACGCACACGTCCAAATTGCCGTTCGATTTTGAGTAAATTTTCTAATAACTCCTGGGGTAGCATTTCGACTTGCAATGTGACGCAACCGTTTAAGTAGTCTGGTTGTGGTGGCCCCACGGCTTTGGTTTTATACCAATTGGATCTTGCTTCTAAAAAAATGCCTGGGGTTTGAGCTAAAGTTGCGATCGCAGCTTCTAAAATTGCCTGGGAATTTCCCATATTACTACCAAGGGCAAGGGCCGTTTTAGCACGCTTTACCGTTTGGCGATCGTTTTGGGATTGTTTTTGCGGATACTCCCCCGCTCCATCGCTAAATTTCAATAGTTTAGATATTCCGAAGACTTTTAAATCTTGCAGTATTTTGCCAAAACCCAATTCATTAAATCGAAAAAACATTGTTTTTCAATAAAAATTCATAAGTCGGCCGCCAACACTCACCGATTAGCAATAAATTACCACTATTTGTGGGGTGGACATCTTGTCCGCCCGTAACAAAGGGCAGACAAGATCTGCACCGCACAGAAACAATTGGATATTTTTTATATAAGCTTCAATAGACTTCTTGCTTTTATTGGGGAAAAGGTTAAGGGGTAAAGGGGAAAGCGGCTCATAAAAACCCTTTTCCCTTTAACCTTTTCCCCTCTTGCAAAAGTTACTTTTGCAAGAGGTCTAATATCCCAGCCCTTCGGCTTACCCAGTTACAACTATTTATTGGTATAATAAAATACTTTTTTAGTCTGAGTTTTGAATTCTTCTTAATAGTGAATTAAGTTAATTATTAATAGGATAGTATACTAACACAATGTGGTGCTATAACCCCAAAGCTTATTGATGGTGGTTAAGTAGTTACTACTACTTCGATCGAGGAACTGACGTGGGGAAGCTGACCTCCTGGTTCAAACCAAGACCAACTAATTTGAGTGGCTCTAACAAAGAACCACGATTGCCACCTGGTAATCATCATCGACACGAGGAATCCGCAACAAATGAAAGCTTACCACCAGCACACGTGCCACAGGCGAGGCAGTTACTGAGCAAAATGAAAATTTTACCATCAAGAACGAAGCCCGAACGGGCAACTAGGAATAAACCAATCTATCGTCGGATCTGGTTTTGGGCAGGCCTGGGTGTAGGTGGTGGGATACTTGCCTCGATCTATGGCGTCAGTGTAATAGATCGCACCTTGCCGGATAAAGCCGAACTCAATGCCGTTGTTAGAGAACAAACACTGACCATCAAAGCTGCGGATGGCACTATATTACAACAACAAGGTGAAGCCACTAGAGAACAGCTAAAGCTAGAGCAAATACCAGATAATTTAAAAAAAGCTTTTATAGCCTCAGAAGATAGAAGATTTCAGCAACACAATGGAGTCGATGCTCAAGGGATTCTGAGAGCGGGTTTGAATAATTTGCGATCGCAAGGTGTAGTAGAAGGTGGTAGCACCATCACCCAACAACTAGCCCGGATTCTGTTTTTGAAACAAGAGCAGACAATCTGGCGCAAACTCAAGGAAATCCGCCTAGCACAAAAAATCGAGTCAGAGTTAACCAAAGATCAAATTCTAGAGCGTTACCTCAACCTGGTTTATTTGGGAGCTGGCGCTTACGGTGTCGCAGATGCCTCATGGGTATACTTTAGTAAATCCCCAGACCAACTTTCTCTAGCCGAAATGGCTACCATTGCTGGACTAGCTCCCGCGCCTAGCTTGTACGCTCCAGACAAAAATCCAACAGCTGCTAAACAGCGGCGTAACTTGGTATTAATGCGGATGCAAGAAGAAAAATTTATTACGCCAGAACAGAGGCAGGCAGCCGTCCAAGAACCGTTAACCCTGAAAACCAGTTTACCCAAGCGACTGCAAGTAGAGTCACCCTACTTTACTACCTACATCCAGAAAGAATTGCCAAAGTACGTTCCTGCTGATGTGTTGTCCGCCGGAGGTTTAGTAGTGGAAACTACCCTCAACCCCACTTGGCAAAAAGCAGCAGAAGAAGCGGTTGCTAAAACTTTGCGAAATCAGGGACGCTGGGAGAACTTTAAAGAAGCGTCAATGGTGGCCATCGATCCCCGCAACGGCGAAATTAAGGCAATGGTTGGGGGAAAAGACTTTAGCAAAAACCAATTTAATCGAGTTACCCAAGCACAGCGGCAGCCGGGATCGACATTCAAAGGATTTGTTTATGCTACTGCGATCGCCAGCGGTAAAAGCCCCTACGATAGTTATGAGGATGCACCTTTTGTCGTAGACGGTTACGAACCGAAAAACTATAGTGAAAGCTTCCGCGGCTCGATGAGCATGAGAGATGCCCTCACCCGTTCTGTTAATATCGTTGCGGTGAAGGTGTTGATTGACGTAGGTTTTAAACCAACGATTAAACTAGCCCATGATATGGGGATTAAATCTGAACTTAAGCCTACTTATTCCCTAGCTCTCGGCTCGAATGAAGTTAATCTACTGGAATTGACCAGCGCCTACGGCAGTTTTGCCACCCAGGGATTGCACGCAGATCCTCATGGTATCACCCGCATAGTTAGCCGCCAAGGCAAAGTGATTTGGTCGGCTAATTTCAAATCAAAACGGGTTCTTGATGCTGACAGCGCCGCTATCATGACTTGGATGCTACGCAATGTTGTGGAAGCCGGAACTGGTGGCGCCGCCCAACTAGATAATAGACCAGTTGCTGGGAAGACAGGCACGTCCGACGAAGCCCGCGATTTGTGGTTTATTGGTTACATTCCCCAACTAGTAACAGGGGTCTGGCTAGGTAACGATAATAACCGCCCCACATATGGCAGCAGTAGCAGCGCAGCTTACACCTGGCACGAGTTCATGGAAAAAGCCGTGGAAGGAATGCCTGTAGAAAAGTTTCCCAAACGACCAAAGTTAGAAGGTCGTAAAGGCACCATCAAAGCACAGTCAATCAAGCCCAAACAAATACTCAATCGCTCTATTTCCTCTGATGACGATGAATCAGAACGGGAAAATTATAGAAATTCTGAAGATAACAGTGGTTCATCCAGGAGGCGTAGAAGCAGGAGGAGATATTCTCAAGAAGAACAGCAATCAACTAGTGACTATACCCCAAGACGGAGAAGACGTTATCGCAGCACTGAAGAATCAAGCTCCAGTAATTCCTCCTCAGAGTCATCTCGTCCGCGGCGGCGCTATAGAAGAGTAGAATCAGATTCTCCTCCACCTCGAAGAACTCGGCGATCTTCATCTCCCGCCAATAGTTCTGGCTCTTCAGATTCTTCATCGTCACAACCATCGTGGCGGGATAGACTCAGACCTTCTCAATAATTGGGAATAGGGCATGGGAAAGGGAAAGGGAAAGGGGTAAGGGGAAAAGGGAAAAAGGGGAAAGATTAAATTTATTCCTTTTCCCTTTAACCTTTAACCTTTTCCCCTGCGCCTCTGCCCCCCAGCCCCTCTTCCCTCTACAAAATCGAGTTGCTCAAACTACAGGGGGATGTTAGGTGATACGCTGGTTTTATATTGTCTTAAAAATAGTATTACCTGACCTTGGAGAACATACCTATGCATTTATTGATGCAAACAGCAGCAGAAGCCGCAGCAAACGCCCCTCATTTTCCCTATGCTTTTACCTTGGTATATGTCGTTGGTTTTATTGCCGCTGTCACCATTGGTTCAATAGCTTGGTACAACTCAAAACGCCCCGCAGGTTGGGAAAGTAAAGAGCGTCCTGATTTTGTGCCTAAGGTTAATAAAGAAGAAACTCCGGGTCTGGGCGAGCCGAAGTCATAAACAGTGATGAGAATGAGTGATGAGTGATGAGTGATGAGTGATGAGTGCTGAGTGCTGAGTTAAAAAACTGCCAACTCCTAACTCCTAACTCCCAACTCATAACTCCCTAACTCATAACTCAAAATTCTCTGTTAGTTTTGAACTTCAACCCAACGACGGTAAAGTTTTTGAATTTGTTTGAGAAGCTGAGTGTGGGCCGGTTGGGCTGACCCATTCGGCTTTGCTATATCTTGCAATTCGGTCAGGAGTCTAGCTTCTTCGATCGCAACATCACCGTCGCTATAAATTAAGCCACTGATAGCTTCAATGAGATTTTCACATTCTTCCAGGCTAGGGCGATCGCCTAAATACTCCCTAACCCACTCAAAGCACTCTTTTGGCTGTACGGGAACTAACTCGTACAGCCAAGGCTTGATTTCTGGGTCACTAGCCAAACCTTTGGCTTGAGCTATTTCGCGTAGATATTGCCGTTCCTCTGGTTGAATTCTGCCATCGAGCCAAGCGGCTCCAATCAGGATTTTAACTAAGTTTTTCACATTGGAATGGGTAACCATTGCTGCCTCCTCTGGTAGATTCTGGCTTCAACCAAATCCTACAATCCCAAACAGTAATCATTCGGAATTATTGGTTTTTCTTAAGCGCACCATAAAAAAGCCATCCATGTCCTCTCGATGAGGCCAGAGTTTGAACCAGCCTTTAGATGTAGTACGTTCCAGATCGGGGAACTCAAGGCCGCTAGGAGACTCGATTTGCCAATTCGGTGACTCAGCTAAAAATGCCGCGATCGCTTCTTCATTTTCTGCTGGATGTAGCGTACAAGTGGCATAAACTAGTACGCCACCAGGTTTGACAAAAGTGGATGTATGTGATAAAAGTTCTTTTTGAAGCATCGAAAGTTCTCGGACAGATTCTGGTGTCTGTCGCCAACGAGCATCAGCATGACGGTGCATAGTTCCCAAGCCAGAACAGGGAGCATCGAGCAATACGCGGTCTGCGGTGTTATGAAATTGGGTAAAATTGCGGCTATCACCGATGCAAATTTGAATAGATTTTAAATTTAGGCGTTGAGAATTTTCTTGGAGTTTGCGAAGACGAGAAGAAGTGCGATCGCAAGCCCAAATTTTTCCTTTATCTTGCATTAACTCAGCAATATGAGTTGTTTTCCCCCCAGGTGCAGCACAAGCATCAATTACCACTTCACCTGGTTGGGGGTCGAGTAAATGACTTACCAATTGGGCGCTGCTATCTTGTACAGTCCACCAACCTTCTTGAAAACCAGGTAATTTTTGAATCGGCCCAGCATTACCGATTAATCGTAACGCTTGAGGCAAATGACGAACCCGCCTCACCAAAACACCAGCAGATTGCAACGCCGCCTCAACTTCTTCAATTGAGGTGCGAAGTGGGTTAATCCGCAAATCTATTGTTGGTGACTGGTTCATCCATTCACACAGTTGTTCTGTCTCAACCAAACCCAGTTGTTCTAACCAAACTTCAATAATCCAATCAGGAAAACTGTGTAAAATCCCCAGCCGTTGCACTGGGTTTTCTGGGAGTTGTAGCGGGTCAAAATGGGGGACTGGGGACTGGGGGAGCAACAAAGAATCTTTCCCCTCTGCCCCTCTGCCCCCCTGCCCCTCCGCTTTTCTAAGATATTGGCGTAATAGACCGTTAACAAAACCTGTAAGTCCAGAAAAACCGTTTTCTTTAGCTAATTGAACGGTGGTGTTAACAGCAGCTGAAGCGGGAATACGCTCTTGATAGCGGAGTTGGTATAAGCCTAGATGTAGGATGGTGCGGAGGTCTTTTGGCTGTTGGTGAGATTTCTTTTGGGCAAGTTGGTCAATGAGAGTATCTAGGGTGCGCTGCCTTCTGACACTGCCATAAACTAATTCTGTCACTAGGCGGCGATCGCTATCAGCCAAACTAACTTTTTGCAGCACTCTGTCTAGGGAAACATCAACATAAGCCCCCTTGTGAACATCTCGCAGGGCGATAAAAGCTAGTTGACGAGCATTTGTCATGAAACACAAATCAGGAGTTAAGTATAAGGCAAAAGGCAGAAGGCAGGAGGTAGGAGGTAAAACCCTCAACAGTAAAAGGTTTTGCTGCTTTGAATTTTACATTTAATTATGTCCGCTTACTAACAAAGCTTTTGTATTCTAACTCCTCACTCTTGTACAGACGCGATTAATCGCGTCTGTACTGCTCACTTTTGTACAGACGCGATTAATCGCGTCTCATCGCGTCTCTTCCTATCGAGGTATATGGGGATCTACACTAGCAATTTCAAGTTCACACGCTCTAGAAACTATTTCTGCTGGTAATTTACCGAAGGTAATTAATGGTAAAGAATCGGGAGTTGCCATCAGTTCTTTTGCTAATAAGAACCCTGTAATTGTCCAAGTTTGATATTTCCTGGCTTGTTTGCCAATTAGTCGCCCCTTCTTACCGTCGTAATACTCCGGCCATTCATCATCACACAGCCGTGCTTCGGCAATTTCAATTGCTCTTTGTGCAATATTTGTTCTCTTAGTTTTTATCGCTGCTGCTGTCAGCATCCACATTAAGACTGGCCAACTTCCTGCATTGTGATACGACCAAGGTATATTTTTCGGGTCGCATCCAGTGACAATTCTGTACTCTTCATCTTCTAAAGCTGGGAAACAGATTTTCATGGGCATATCTCCCACTAAGTCATCCCATCGTTTTTCAATGAGAGTCATAATTGCTTGTGATTGTTCTTCGGTAGCTAAATCAGAAACGATTGCCATCAAGTTTCCCACTGCAAAGAAGCGAGTATCTAACTGCGACGGCCCAACATTACCTGCAAGATAACCACCTTTTTTCGGCAGCCATTTATCTAATTCATAATAGGGAATTGAGTCTGCATATATATTGAATAAATTGACAGCAGTTTTACCATACTCTTCACTTTTGAAGCGATAAATCGTATTCAAGCGATTGATATCTATCCAATAATGTTGGCGAATGTGAGCGCATAAAAGAGGTAAGCGATTATCAATTGCAATGGCAATATCTTGATTACCTTGACAAATTAGCAGTTCGCGAGCTGCACGCAAGGCCATGTAAAAAAGAACTTGCAACTCTAAAGGATGGCCATAGATACCCATACGCCGGTCAATCATACAAGCGCCATCTGGAACCAATAGCGTTGGATACATATCAAAACGATTCGCCAAACAAATCTCCATGATTAACCTGATGCCATTTTGGAATTCAGGTTGATGAGCTAGAGAAAAATCTTCTGTGGCGACTACATAAGCACGCAATAAAATAATCCACCACAGACAAGAATCAACTGGTGTGACTCTAGCGATCGCATGTTCCCCAAAGTCTGCTTCTAGATATTCTTGCCCATTTTCTGATAATACTTTAAAGCTAGCTGGGATTAATCCTCGACCGGGCTTATAGGCATCTAACGCTCTTTCTTTAGGCTGTAACTTTAAAGTTTCTTCTAAGAAATTGCGAACAATATCTGCTCTCCCTTTAAGCAAAAAAATTAGAGCGGACGAAACAAAATCTCGAATAAAGCACTGGTCATAATTAAGAGCCTCTACAGATAAATCATAAGCGGCTACTGTCCCAACAGGGCGTCCTTGATAATAAATAATCGTCTTTTCTAATGCCTGCCACGCTTGTGTTAATTCTTGGGAATTTTCAGTAGTTTTTAATTCGTTTAATTGCATCGCCAGAATAACTCCATTTGGGTTTGGATTTTGTGATAGATGCGCTTTTTTGTTGACTTTTGCTATTCTCAGCATAACAAAAAGATTTTTTTGAATAGCAAATATCATTTCACAAAATTATCACATATCAAACAACAAAGCTGCTGATAATTATGCAACTTTGCTGATAGTTAATTTAATCAATTATTCTAGGGGAGAACTACAATTATTGTTCTTCGCCGCAAGCAGTAATTTGATTTCCAAAACTATCACATAAGATATATGTTTAGATTATTTATGTTTCCGTATTGATGCCCGTAATGTTTGCTTTACCAAACAAAAACATAACTTCAGTACTGTTTAAGCTTTCCGTGAAGTTAAAACTAGTTACAGTATCTTTACTTAAGTAGGATTAGTTTTTGACACTAAAAGTCAGATTATTCCCCCATAACATAATAATTTATAACGTTTTGTCATAATATGCAAGATAAATAGTTAAAGAATTTAATATGTCAATACTTCTGAAGGGCTATATATTTCACCCTATTGACAGATGATATAAAGTGCTTGTAAAAGTATTGCTAAGAAAAGCAAAGTAGACGGAACTAAGATTTAAGTCCCATGCACAGGCGTATGGAAAGACGAAGAGAGATGTGTAGAGATGGTGCTGTCATCTGAATTAAGTTGGTAGCTTATTTATCAAAGTTTGTATAATTTGGAGCATTCAATTGCTTGTGAAACTCTTGATAAGCTTGATTAATTGCTTGCATTGAGGCTTTTGCGATCGCACAAGTGTTGACATCAGGATGATACAATCTCGCTAATCGACGATAGGCAAATTTGACAAAGTTGGCATCATCATTTTGATTTACGCCTAATATTTCCCACCATTCCCCTGATAGTACAGCGTCGAGTTCCAAGTTATTAAAGGTTTGCATCTGACTCCAAATTTTGATGCTCCCACCATTACCACCACTTAAGAGCGTTCTGCCATCTGGAGTAAAAGCAATAGGACTACACCCAGAAAGAGTTTGTAGTAGTTTTCGAGTGTGTAGATTCCAAAGTTTGATAATACCGTCTTTGCTGGCACTAGCAAGGGTTTTTCCATCGGGGCTGATAGCAACAGACAAAACTGCCGCTGAGTGTCCAACTAAAGTGGTAAGTAATTGTCCAGTATGGAGATTCCAGACTTTAATTGTGGTGTCTGTGCTACCACTAATAAGAGTTTGACTATCAAGGCTAATAGTAACTGTATTCACTGCTTCTAAATGCTCGGTTAGAACACAGCGCTGTTCCCAAGTTTTTAAATCCCAAAGTCTAATAGTATTATCAACGCTACCACTAGCAAGAGTTGTGCCATTGGAACTGATGGCAACAGACAAAACTGCATCCAAATGTGCATTCAAAGTGCGTTTTAATGTTTTTGTGTAACGTCCCCAAATTCTAATAGTTTTATCGGCACTACCACTAACTAGAATTTTTCCATCAGGGCTATAGGCAACTGAATTAACAAAGCCATTGTGACTGTAGGGAGAATTTAAATAAAATAATGTGTGGAGAAATTTTTTTGTGTCCATCTGCCAAGTGCTGATTTTGCGGTCAACACTGCCACTTGCAATCTCTTTTCCATCAGGGCTGATAGCAACAGATAAAACTGCCTCACCTTGTCCTGAGAAAGTGTAAAGCCATTTTCCTGTTTTCAAGTTCCACAGATTAACTTGTCTGTCATCACTGGCACTGACTAAGGTGGTACTATCAGGACTTAAGGCGATCGCATTCACCGCCGCTAAGTGACCCTTGAGCGTGCGTACACATCTCCAAGTTTCAGATAGCTGACTTGTCACAGTTATTGTTTCTGATTCAATGTTGCCAGTAGAAGGTTTAGGGTTAACAAATTCTGATTCTTTCTTTAATTGAGCTTTAAGTGCTTGTAACTCATCCTCAACTTCCAAAGCAGCAAATTTCTGGTTGAGATCTTCACCAGATAAAAATGCTTCTAATTCCATCACTGCTGCCCAATAGTAGTCCACCTGCAAGACTTTTTCTTCCATTCGCTCAAAAAGCTGTGCAGGAGTTTCCCTAGTTTCAGCTTCGTCTAACAATTTGGCAATACCATAGGCAGCGAGTCCCACCACTGCACCAACTCCCGCCATCGGTACTGCACCAATACCAAATGCCAGCCCTACTTTCGGTGCGACTAAACCCATACCACCAACGACACTATAAACACCAGCACCACCTACTGCACCAATTCCCATTGCACCAAAAGCAGCTGCATCTCCCTCTGCGATGGCTTTGAATGCACCATAAGCAGCTGCACCAGCCACAGCACCAGCACCAACTACAGGAGTTGTCCCAATACCAACCGCACCAAATCCTCCAGCTAATCCCATCCCGCCTACAGCTGCGGAAACACCAGCACCCGCTATACTTCCGCCAGCGATGAATGCTGCACCTGTTTTAGAGTTTTGTGTCACTTATTTTCCTGTTTAATGGTTGAATTCAAGTTAGTTAAAGTTGAGAATTGGTAAATTTTTGCTGGTACGAAATCAATAGTTAAAACCATTAAATAATGAAAGCCCCTTGGTAAATCCACCGCAGGGCTATTTATAAAATTGGAGGAAAATTTTACTTTTTATATTTAGCTATTCCCACCCTTGCCACGATTACACTCAAAACATAGCGTTTGCAAGTTACTCATATCGTTACTCCCTCATTTAGAGAAAGGTTTTTTATGGTCAACTTCTAGCGTGACTTCTGGTGGACTTCCACTCACTTTAGTTATTAAAAAACTAACAGAAGCTTTTTCTAAACTGCATTTGTACTTATACTTAAAACTTTAATTAACTTTTCGTAAAGCAGAAAAAGTGACAATATTTATTTACAACGTGTCCCAATTTGCGGGTATCTCGGCGGCTACCCCTGGTGTCAGCTACGCTATATTTACGCCTCACAGCAGACTGATTGGCTACTGAGTTGAGCAATTACGATTTATACTTATCTAAAACCCTTGTTATATCTTATTTCAAGCCTAAACGTTGTTTTTTTCACAATTGCTAAACATACCTGAGTTTGCCTGAGATTGAGCAATCACCCGGCGCAAATGCTCTTGATGATCGTCACCCCATTTTCCCAACGCCTCGATTACCGGCAGTACAGTGTCTCCAAACTCAGTTAATGTGTATTCAACCTTGGGGGGCAACTCGGCGTAAATCTTTTTGGAAATAAGTCCGTGTTCTTCCAGTTGATTCAACTGCACGTGCAACACCCTACGGGTTACTCCCGGAATCTTTCTTTGTAAGTCGCCGGGGCGCTTAATGCCTTGCGAAATAAAATAGATGAGGTGGATTTTCCACTTACCGTACAAGACTTCCCTGACGAGATCGATCCCGCAATTCAGTTCTATCGGAATCTTTCTTTTGTACATAATTGCTACCTCCTAAGCTCGACTTTATCCATTTTGAAAGGGAGGAAAGGTAGCAAAATCAGGAAAGCGTTATTCGATTTCTCCCGATCAACTTGCTACCGAAAGAGTCATCAACCTCCGGCTTTGCCGGAGGCTTGAGATATCGCAGTTGTCAAGGCATCGATCCTCTGCCTCCTGTTGCTGAATGTGCCGTCCCACCGTCGAGACATAGTACTCCATTGCCCAAAAGTGCTGCCCAACAAACTTCCGTCGCTTGCACTGATACGTTAGCGCGATCGCCATCGCACTCTTGCCTTAGAAGTCACCTACCAAGTGAGCCACCGAAAACTTGAGAGGAACCCAGCAGGGCTGGAGGGTTACCTAAGGTACTAACACATAAGTGATATTTGATACTTTTTAGACATCCTCTAACAAAATTCATTGTATCAAATTGTCATAGGGATAATTTTATCTCCTTTAGACTTCATTATCAGTATTTTCAGCCTGTTACCATTGCTCGATAATCTCAACATGAACGCAAATACAAACATATTCAACATGAATACAAATACAAATATACGAATTGATTCCACCGAACTACTCGATAAAAAAGTTTTGGTAACAGGCGGGACAAAAGGTATAGGCGAAGCGATCGCTACACGACTGAGGCAAGCCGGTGCAACGGTCATAACTACCGCTCGTTCAATTCCCGAAAACCTTCAATCGCCTGACCTGTTCATAGGGACTGACCTCAGCACGCCTGATGGGGCGAACAAAGTTGTGCAGGAAGTATTCGCTCGTTTCGGCAGTGTGGACATCCTAATTAACAATGTCGGCGGCTCCTCTGCGCCAAGCGGCGGCGCACTTGCCCTGACAGATGGGGATTGGCAGCAGGCATTCAATGACAATTTATTCGCCGCCGTCCGTTTGGATCGGGCGTTTCTGCCCCGGATGCTTGAACAGAAATCAGGTGTCATCATCCATATCTCGTCGATCCAGCGTCGGCTGCCGCTTCACGAGGCGACATTAGCTTATGCGGCGGCAAAAGCGGCGCTGGCAACCTACAGCAAAGGACTGTCAAACGAAGTTGCGCCTCAGGGGGTGCGTGTCAACGCCGTCGCGCCCGGTTTCATCGAAACGAAGGCGACTGAGAGATTCATCGAGAGATTAGCTCAGCAGGCCGGCACTGACTTTGATGCTCAACGCCAAGGACTGATGGACTCACTTGGAGGAATCCCGATGGGACGACCGGGCCGCCCCGAAGAGGTCGCGGAACTTGTCGCTTTTCTGGTGTCTGACCGCGCCTCTTACATCACAGGCACTGAATATGTCATTGACGGAGGAACGATCCCAACCGTCTAACGCCCAAGCGAGAACAAGTCAACATTACGAAATTTGGAGTTACTTCTCTCATGGCGAACAAACACTACAACTTCATCGTCTGCGGCGCAGGACCGGCGGGATCAGTAATAGCAGCAAGGCTCGCCGAAGACAAACAAGTTAATGTTCTGCTAATCGAAGCAGGTGGAACTGATGAAGTGCCAGAGGTGATGACTCCAGCACAATGGCCGTTGGAGCAGCAGACATCCTCAAGCAGGCGCAACGGATGACGTGCTGTCAGGCGATGGAAGTGGCTGGTTGAGTCGCCCACTGCACAAAGATGAAAAGCGATCGTGACGGGTGCGAGATGTCGGAATCTCCAGGTGAGTACGGCACCGGAGGATGACTGTCCTACTGAACGAGAGCCGCGGCTTTGAGCAGTCCGATTCGCTGAGCATCTCGATCGGATAGCCGCCCCCTGCACCTGAGCGTTGAGTGAAAGCTTGCTGTTCAAATCCCAATTTCTGTCCTCAGTCACGCACTGATGACTACGCCAAATTGAGTTCGATCGCAAGTGTCAAGTCGCTTCTCTACGAGACGCTGCGCGAACGCTCCAATTAAAAATTCAAAATTATTAATTAAAAATTGAATAAATCTTAATTTTACATTTTTAATTTTGCATTTTTAATTCTCGAAGAGTGGGGGCTTGTACCCAAAATTAATTAATTAAAAATTATTATTTCTTTCAATTTTTAATTTTTAATTAAAACTGGTCATGGAGGAATAGCCGCATGAGCATCTCAACTCGGCAGCATATTATAGCTACATCCCACGGCTCCCTCGCAGTCGAGGAGACTGGATCGGGCGGTATACCAGTGCTGCTGATTCATGGCAATTCGTTTTGCCGTGGCGTTTTTCGCAATCAGAACTGAGATTAAAATGGCACGCTTGAAAAGCTATAAGCTATGCGGAATATGCTCCACAGCTTTTAAAGCTATTGAACAATTTCTCGTGTCTGTCCATAAGCCAGTACACCAGGAAAATCAATGACTTCAGCTAAAAACCCTCCATCTTCTTCTTGTTCAATCTCGATCGCCAAGTTCATAGCCAGTGAAGGTATTGTAATAAAAGCGATTCCTGGATAAAACAAAAAATTTATATGACTTCAGTTTCTCCTCACAAAAAAGCTAAAGCCCTCAAACCTACTAGCCGTCGCCCTGCTAAAGAACTTTGTAGCGAGTGCGGACTGTGCGATACATACTATATTCATTATGTCAAGGAAGCTTGCGCTTTTCTTAATCAGCAAATAGGCGAACTTGAGGAACAAGCGCATAGGCGATCGCGCAATCTCGATAACCCTGATGAGTTATACTTTGGCGTCCATCAAGATATGATGGCAGCGCGAAAACAGCAACCGATCGCAGGCGCACAATGGACGGGGATTGTTAGCAGCATTGCTATTGAAATGCTCAATCGCGGCTTAGTTGAAGGCGTTGTCTGCGTACAAAATACCAAAGAAGACCGCTTTCAACCCATGCCCGTCATCGCCCGTACCCCAGAAGAAATACTTGCAGCAAGAGTAAACAAACCAACACTTTCGCCTAATCTTTCTGTGTTGGAACAAATAGAAAAATCAGGGCTGAAGCGGTTATTAGTAATTGGTGTTGGTTGCCAAATTCAAGCATTACGAGCTGTAGAAAAACAACTGGGTTTAGAAAAGTTGTATGTTTTGGGTACGCCTTGCGTAGATAATGTTAACCGCGCTGGACTGCAAAAATTCTTAGAAACTACTAGCCGATCGCCACACACAGTTGTACATTACGAATTCATGCAAGACTTTCGGGTTCACTTCAAACATGAAGATGGCTCAACAGAAACTGTACCTTTCTTTGGTTTGAAAACAAATAAACTCAAAGATGTCTTTGCCCCATCTTGTATGAGTTGCTTTGATTATGTCAATTCCCTAGCAGATTTAGTCGTCGGCTACATGGGCGCACCCTTCGGCTGGCAGTGGATTGTAGTTAGAAATGACACTGGTAAGGAAATGCTGGATTTGGTACAAGACCAGTTAGATACTCAGCCGGTGATGTCTAAAGGGAATCGTAAAGAAGCTGTACAGCAAAGCATTCCCGCTTACGATAAAGGAGTGACTCTGCCAATGTGGGCTGCAAAGCTAATGGGTGTGGTGATTGAGAAAATCGGCCCTAAGGGTTTGGAATATGCGCGGTTTTCTATTGATTCGCACTTTACTCGGAATTATTTGTATGTGAAGCGGAATCACCCGGAGAAATTAGAGGAGCATGTTCCGGAGTATGCTAAGCGTATTGTTGGGCAGTATGAGTTGCCGGAGTAATCTCACGCAGAGGCGCGGAGGCGCGGAGAGTTTTAGAGGTTGTTGACTACGCGGGAGATGCCGTCTTTGATGAGTGAGACGTTGAAGTTGATGAGTAATCCAACTCGTTTGTCGGCAAGGCGGAGGTAGGTTAATAACTGCTTTTTGTGTACTGGATGAATAGATTCTAGTGATTTGAGTTCAACGATTACTTGATTTTCGACTATCAAATCAGCACGAAAGCCTTCTTCCAAAACTACACCTCCATAAACCACTGGAATCATCACTTGTCTTTGAACCCGTAACTTTCGCCTCCGTAACTCAAAATCCATCACCGTCTCATAAACCGATTCCAACAAACCAGGCCCTAAACTGGTATGAACCATATAAGCCGCATCCACAACCGCCCCCGAAACCTCATTTATCTCATCCTCATTCATCTCTCTGCGCCTCCGCGTCTCTGCGTGACACAATCCTAACCCATGTTCCTAATATAACCCTCACTCCGCCCTCTCCACAGCATCGATCGCCGCTTCCAATGCGATCGCCACATGACTCCAATGAGTCCCCCCCTGGCAATAAACCACATACGGTTCCCGCAACGGCCCATCTGCCGACAATTCCAAAGTACTCCCCTCAATAAACGTCCCCCCAGCCATCACCACCTCGCTCTCATACCCCGGAATTTCATCTGGAATGGGATCTAAGTAGGAACCGATGGGAGAATATTGTTGTATGGCTTTACAGAAAGCAATTAACTTTTTGGCTGAACCCAGTTTAATTGCCTGAATCACATCTCCACGCGGCGCTAATGGTGGCGGATTCACTGGATAACCCAGTTTATCGAATACATAACCAGTTAAGTATGTCCCTTTCATCGCCTCTCCCACCATCTGCGGCGCAAGAAATAGCCCTTGGAACAACAAACGATTCTGGTCAAAAGTAGCACCACCATAACTACCAATACCGGGAGCAGTGAGGCGACAAGCGGCAGCTTCCACCAAGTCAGCGCGACCGGCGACATAACCACCAGCAACGACAATGGTGCCACCAGGATTTTTAATCAACGACCCCGCCATTAGATCGGCACCTACGGCTGTGGGTTCCTTGGTTTCGATAAATTCGCCGTAGCAGTTATCTACAAAACAAATTGTGTTGGGGTTTTGCTGTTTAACTATATGGATGATTTTTTCAATATCGGCAATTGATAAACTCGGTCGCCAAGAATAGCCACAAGAGCGCTGAATCGTGACTAAACGAGTTTTGTCAACCACTGCATGGCTTAAAGCTTGCCAATCCACCCCTCCTTCTGGGGTTAGCTCCAATTGGCGGTATTTTATGCCAAACTCTATAAGGGAACCTTGACCGTGACCCCGCAAACCAATGACTTCTTCAAGCGTATCGTAGGGAGAACCGACTACTGATAACATCTCATCTCCAGGACGGAGTACCCCAAACAACGCACAAGCGATCGCATGAGTTCCCGAAACAAACTGCACTCGTACTGCTGCTGCTTCGGAACCCATAACCTCGGCAAAAACTTTATCTAAAGTTTCTCGCCCTAAATCATCGTGCCCATAACCACTTACACCAGCAAAATGGTGTGCGCCGACACGGTGATTACGAAAGGCATCTAGCACTCGTTTTAGATTATGCTTGACCTGAGTGTCAATACCAGAAAAAATTTCTAACAGTGCGTGTTCTGCTTGCCGCAGCTGTTCCAAGCTGTTCATTAGTTCCTCGTTCACAAAAAATTATAAATATGCCGATTTTGAGATCGCGCAAATTCGGCCGAACAATTCCAATTCAGGTTACTGCATGACAATTGCTACTTCAACTAAACCTCAAATCAACTGGGTTAATACCCTGTTTTTCATTGGTCTGCACATCGGTGCGCTGTTTGCCTTTGTTCCTAGTAACTTTAGCTGGACGGCAGTTGGCGTGGGTTTGTTGCTCTACTGGGTGAGTGGTGGTTTAGGCATTACTCTGGGATTTCACCGCCTTGTTACCCACCGCAGTTTTCAGACTCCCAAGTGGCTAGAGTATCTCCTGGTTTTCTTCGGAACACTCGCCTGTCAAGGAGGCCCAATTGAGTGGGTAGGTACACATCGTATCCATCATTTACACTCAGATACTGATGGCGATCCCCATGATTCTAATAAAGGCTTCTGGTGGAGCCACATGGGTTGGCTGATTCATTTTTGTCCCACTCACGATCAAGTTCCTCGTTTCACCAAAGACATAGCCGAAGACCCAGTTTATCAGTTTTTAGAAAAATATTTCATTTTGCTCCAGATTGCTCTGGGTGTATTGCTTTTGCTTATAGGTGGCTGGCCGTTTGTTATTTGGGGAATTTTTGTTCGCATTGTCTGGGTTTACCACTGCACTTGGTTGGTAAACAGTGCTACTCATAAATTTGGTTATCAAAGCCATGATTCTGGCGATCGCTCAACTAACTGCTGGTGGGTAGCCGTACTAGTTTTCGGTGAAGGCTGGCACAATAATCACCATGCTTTTCAATATTCAGCTCGTCACGGGCTGGAATGGTGGGAAATTGATTTAACTTGGATGACAATTCAATTGCTGCAAGCAGTTGGTCTGGCTACTAATGTGAAGTTGGCTCCCACGAAAAGTTAGTTAGGAGTTAAGAGTTTGGAGTTTGGAGTTACATTTATTGCAAATCAGGCATCCAAATCTTTATGTTGCCGTCGATTTTTCTCAAGCCCTAATTTTGAGAAGCACAAATCCTTATGGGACAAGGAGTGTTTCTAATTCACCTCAACCGTGAGTTAAGAATCTAAACTCATAACTCCTAACTCCTCACTTCTAACTCTTAACTTTTGAAAAAGTTATTTACTGGTGCGCTTGTATAGGTTAGGTTGCTATAATCCGAGACGCTAATATTAAGCAACTTTACGGCAAGTTATTTTTGATGACTTGGTGGAGGAGTTTGTTGTATTTCAGGTGTTCATGACTACATCAATAATTAATACCCAGAAACTAAGTGACGAGTCTGCGAATTCTAGCTTCAGGCTCAAAGATATTGTCAAAACTCTGCCACGAGAATGTTTTCAGCAAAGCCGTCGCAAGGCTTGGACACAAGTAATACTCAGTGTCTTGGCAGTTGCTTTGGGCTACTACAGTCTGGCGATCGCTCCTTGGTTTCTTTTGCCCCTAGCTTGGGTTTTTACAGGTACCGCTTTAACAGGTTTTTTTGTAATTGGTCATGATTGTGGTCACAGGTCATTTGCCAAACGTCGTTGGGTAAATGATGTGGTTGGCCACTTTTTTATGGCGCCGTTAATTTATCCGTTTCACAGTTGGCGGATTAAGCATAATTATCACCATACTCATACCAACAAGCTCGATGAGGACAATGCTTGGCATCCTATCAGACCAGAAGTGTTTGAAAAGTGGGATAAAACCCGACAGTCTGCTTTTGAATTATTCATTCGCAGACGCTTTTGGTGGGTAGGTTCCATTGGACATTGGGCAGTAGTGCATTTTGATTGGCGGAATTTCAAAACCAAAGACCAATCCAGCATCAAGCTTTCTGTAGCTGTGGTAGTATTATTTGCTGCGATCGCTTTCCCAGCCCTGATTGCCACTACAGGTATCTGGGGATTTGTCAAGTTTTGGTTAGTGCCCTGGTTGGTCTACCACTTTTGGATGAGTACTTTTACTATCGTTCACCACACTGCTTCAGATGTTCCTTTTGTGGGAGCAAACAAGTGGAACGAAGCTCTAGCTCAACTATTTGGTACCATTCATTGCGATTATCCCCGCTGGGTAGAAATCCTCTGCCACGACATCAACGTTCATGTCCCTCATCATATTTCCACCGCCATTCCTTCTTATAATTTGCGGCTAGCTTACAGCAGCATCAAAGAAAATTGGGGGTCTTATCTACATGATGAATGTCAGTTTTCTTGGTCTTTAATGAAGCAGATTACAGACCAATGTCAACTGTACACAACTGATGTCGGCTATAAGACTTTCGACGAATATTACGCAGAACGATAAACCGCTTTGCAAGCTTTATTCACGCTCTTGAACTCCACGAGAGCGTTTATCTTTGCGTGGGTTTTAATACAATCTGGCAATTCTTGACTTATTAAATATTGTTAGGTAAATTGCCAGAACATTTACGCTTGGATGTTACGAGAGTTAGTATTTTGGGCATAGTAGTGAAGTAAAAAATCAAAAGTAAAAAATAAGTCTTGACTTCATCTTTCTTTTGGTTTTTTCCTGTTTACTTTTGCTTTGTGGGGTAAGATTATCTTGCCTGAAATAAAGTTCCGATTTATCTTCAACAAAAGAATCCAGCCAGTGCAATCAAATATCATCACATTCAACGAGCCTCAGAATCATGAATTATCTGGGGAGACTACCAAACTGCCTTTTACTCTTCAGGATTTAAAAGCTGCGATCCCCGCTGAATGCTTTCAGCCCAATGCGACAAAATCACTGTTTTACTTTTTTCGCGACATTCTGATTATTAGTCTGCTTTATGCAGTTGCTTATTACCTGGATTCTTGGTTTTTCTTTCCGATTTTTTGGTTAATGCAAGGAACAATGTTTTGGGCTTTGTTTGTAGTCGGACATGACTGCGGACACCAATCTTTTTCTAAGCATAAATGGCTAAATGATTTGATTGGACATCTTTCTCATACACCCATACTTGTTCCTTATCATGGTTGGCGAATCAGCCATAGAACTCACCACAAAAATACCGGCCATCTCGATAATGATGAAAGCTGGTATCCTCTAAACGAATCTGACTATAAGCGAATGCCGCTAGAACAAAAGATAGTCCGATATTATGCTTTTTTATTGGCTTATCCTCTGTACTTATTTAAGCGTTCTCCCAATAAAAAAGGCTCCCACTTTTTACCCAGCAGCCCGCTATTTAAACCCTCAGAAAAATGGGATGTCATCACTAGTACCGTTCTTTGCATTGGCATGGTAGGTTTGCTTGGCTACCTTACCTATCTATGGGGTTGGATGTGGTTGCTGAAGTATTACGCTGCACCTTACATTGTGTTCGTAATTTGGCTTGATTTAGTAACATTTTTGCATCACACTGAACCAGATATCCCCTGGTATCGTGGAGAAGAGTGGACTTTTTTAAAAGGTGCAATTTCCAGTATCGATCGCGATTATGGTTTGATTAATCATATCCATCATGATATTGGCACTCATGTTGCTCACCACATATTCCTTAACATCCCTCATTACAATTTGCTCAAGGCCACCGAGGCAATCAAACCAGTAATGGGTGACTATTTCCGGAAATCAGAGGAACCAATTTGGAAATCATTATGGAATTCCTGCGCGAACTGCCATTTTGTACCCGATACTGGAAGTAAGGTTTACTACAGATCGAACAACAAGCCAGCTAAACCCTAAGCATGAAATTTGCGACTTCTTAAAGAAGTCGCAAATCTTGTATTATTCAGTTGTTAATGATTCATGACTACCAATCAAAGATACTTTGTCATTAAAATAAAACTTTATAAAAGGTGCATTTAAATATTAGCGAAATAGCTTAATATAACATCTATTTTGGAGGCGATCGCACATTATTATTGCTGCAAACTCTGTTAAAATTTGAGCGTCACAGCTACAACTAAATCCTAGAGAATAAAATTCAAAACTTTCCTGCCTGTAAGGTGATTAAAATACAGAGGTAAAATAAAAATAGTTCGATAACACCCGACTATACATGATTTAAGGTTATAGGCTTAGAGGAAGATATTTTCTTCCGACTGTTGCAGTTGTATTGGCTAAAGACTAGCATATCTATGTTCGGAGATGATATCTCGTTAAATCAACCTAAAACCAATGAAACACTTTTGCTAAAAGAATTTTAGGCTTTATTAACGATGAGTTAACTTTATTTGCATCTAGTGACTTCAGTCAATTTCCTGCTAGGGTTATAAATCAGCAGAGACTATACTATAGACAATTTAGCTAATAACCCTTTTCAGATTTAAAATTCAGAGGTATCAATGATTATAACTAATTTTAGCAAACAAAGAAATGAATTAAATGAATCTAAAGTACTCAAAGCTAAACCACACTGGCAAGGGCAAAACTTGAGCGATACTGCTGTCAAAGGTAAAGATACCAAGATGCGAGATACTGCACCTGATACTTCCATTTTGAATACCTTGAATCGCGGTCGAGTTGCCATTTTTATTGATGGCTTAAGCCTATTTCATACAGCTTTACAACTCGGCATAGAAATTGACTACGTTAAATTGCTTTGTCATTTAACCAACGGTTCGAGACTGCTACGTGCTTTTTTCTATACTGGGGTTGATATTACCAATGAGAAGCAACAGGGTTTTTTACTATGGATGCGTCGTAATGGCTATCGTGTAGTAGCAAAAGACCTCGTTGCGTCGGCAGATAATTTTAAAAAATCAAATCTGAATGTAGAAATTGCTGTAGATATGATCACCTTAGCTCCTTACTATGATACAGCGGTATTAGTCAGCGGCGATGGAGATCTAGCTTATGCTGTGAATGCTGTTAGCAGAATGGGGGTTAGAGTGGAAGTTGTTAGTCTGCAAACAACTACTAGCGAAAGCTTAATTGATGTTGCTGACTGTTTTATTGACATAGATAGCATTAAAGCATACATTCAAAAAGACTCTAATCTTGGCTATACTTACCGAACCACAACAAATTCAAACCTGTAAGTGAGAGGGAGTGGGGAGATAGGGAGATGGGGAGATGGGGAGAAAATTTCATCCTACCACCCCATCTCCCCACCACCTCAATACCCATGCCCATGCGTCTTTTTAAATCTGCGTATTTTACTCGGCGCTAATTTGGATGGATATTTTAATAGTTGAAGATGAACCAGAAATTGCTCATTTAATCCAACTCTCTTTAGAAAAAGAAGGATTTTTTTGCCGTATTAGTCGTGATGGCATAAATGCTTTACGGATGTTTCAGGAGCAACCACCCGATTTAATCATTTTAGATTTGATGATTCCTGGTTTGGATGGATTGGAAGTTTGTGCCAGAATTCGGCAAAAACCAGGCGCAAAAGATCCTTATATTTTGATGCTCACCGCGAAAGGCGAGGAAATCGATCGCGTCATTGGCTTGTCTACTGGTGCTGATGATTACATGGTGAAGCCCTTTAGCCCCAGAGAGTTAGTCGCCAGAGTACGAGCGCTATTGCGGCGTAGTCTCCGGCAAGGGGGACAACATCAAGTCAATCGTACCCAACACTTTATAGTAGATGTAGATCAGCGCACTGCCAGCCGGCAGATGAATTCCCAGCAACCTGAAATTCTCGACTTAACTACCCTAGAATTTAATTTGCTAACTACCTTTGTCAGCAATCCGGGTCGAGTTTGGAATCGCACGCAACTAATTGATAAACTTTGGGGAGATAACTTTTTTGGTGATGAACGCGTGGTAGATACCCATGTAGCTCGATTGCGAAAAAAGGTTGAGCCTGACCCAGCAAATCCTACTTTTATTAAAACTGTTGTTGGGGTTGGCTATAAATTTGAAGACTCGCCGATGGCGTAAATCTTATGAAGATGGGGCTGAGGGGACGACTATTTTTTTCTCACTTGGTAGTCATGATAGTGGGGGTAGCTAGTCTAGTCACTATCAGCAAAGTTTCTTCTCCCCGATTCTTTGTCTTGCATTTGGAACGACTAGAAAATCGGGGGTTTGATTTAATCGATATTCGTACTGAATTGGTGACAGGATTTGAAATTGCTTGGCAGCGAAGTACTATTTGGTCAGTTTTAGTTGGTAGCAGCGCCGCTGGAGGATTGAGTTACTGGGTGTCCAGAAGGATTATGCTGCGGTTGACTGAGATGGAACAAATCACCCAAAAATTTGCTGCTGGTCAGATGGATGCACGATTACCAGCGTATGACATTCCAGAACTCAATAGATTAGGTGCTAGTTTCAACCGGATGGCAGCGAGTTTAGAAGGGGTGGAAGTGCGGCGACGAGAAGTGATTGGCGATATGACCCATGAACTACGGACACCGTTAACAGTTGTGCGCGGTTATTTAGAAGAACTGGCTGACGGAGAAATTGAAGCGTCTCCAGAAATTTATCGACGTTTAGCTAAAGAAACTAGGCGCTTAGAGCGATTGGTCAATGATTTACAAGAATTGTCGAAGGCAGAAGCTGGTTATTTGCCAATTAAGATACAACGGTTAAATCTGCGCCCGTTGTTAGAGTCATTAGTAGAGAAATTTACCGACCAGTTGTTGGAAGATGGGCCGGGTCTGCACTTGGAATGTCCGCCTGTGCTGCCTCCTGTATTGGCAGATATCGATCGCACAGAACAAGTGTTAGTTAATCTCCTTGGTAATGCAGTGCGTTACACCAAGGAAGGTTCGATTACTATTCGTACTGAGATTGAAGCATCTAAACTCTGGATTGCAGTAATAGATACAGGTATTGGTATTGCCGCAGAAAATTTGCCCCACGTATTTGAACGCTTCTGGCGAGCTGACCAATCACGCGATCGCCATTCCGGAGGTACTGGTATTGGCTTAACGATTTCCCACCGTTTGATTGAACTACAAGGCGGTGAGATTCAGGTAGAAAGCAAATTGGGAGTTGGCAGTACGTTTCGTTTTTTTCTACCTTTGGCTTAAGCCAAGCAATTTTGGATTTTAGATTTTGGGTTGGCGCCTCAAATTCCCAATCCAAACATTTGCAATACAACAAATTGACATCAGGTAGTCACGTCGGTGTCATACCAAGTTGCTAGTTTGAAAGTATCCAAATTCTTGGTTTTTGAAGTGGGTCAAGATTTGGAATTTGTTTTTAATATAACGTTAATTTGGCATTGTGGATCGTATGCCTAATATTGTTCTGGCGGCTTTTTTGGTTAGTTTACTCACTGTATCTGGTTACGCTGCGATCGCCTACCTGTTCCCTCAAAATCGTTCTCAGGATTGAGCAGGTATCAAAATATTGGTATTTTTGCTCTCTTCTTGTTTTTGATTTTTATAGAACTGCTCGCGATCGATATGTCGTCATGGGAAAAGGCATGAGCGATCGCTAAATTTTCTTTTAAAGACTTACGGTTAATTAAGCGTATTAGTTTTAACAATTTACATTTTGTTAAAACTCTTATTACTACACAATCTAGAATAGATAAAAGTCTGACTGACTCTTGAGAAAAGTATGTTATAACATTGTACGGACGATGTTTGGTGAATCTCATATAACTCAAGGAGTACACAGAGTGAATCAGATAGAATTAAGTTTAACTATTGCTTACCTGTTAATGACATGCTATTTTTTGACAAATTGGTTAGTATTTTCCCTACGTCATCCAAGTTCTGCTCCAGAAGATAAATTTTTGTCCTTTGTGATGTTTTTGACAACAACTATCTTTTGGCCTTTGATGATTTTCATGTCTTGCTTAGAAATGTTTAATAAAAAGAAAATAGATATTAATAAAATAATTCCTGTAATTTTAACAATATTTGTGTTTAGTATTTCTTATTATCTAAGCGATCTTTAGTATTAGTAACAGAGATTTCGCCCTGATTAACTACGATTAAACTAAAGCGTTTTTTAGAGAATTTAATAGTAAAAATTTTATCGGTTTAAACTTACTTGCCCTACCTTTTTAAATCAAAAAATTGAGTATTAAATTTAAATTTTTTCAATTCATTATAACAAAGCTTTTCTCAAATTAAATTAGTGCGATCGCTTAGGCATTTTCTGGATTTGATAAACTTGGATAAAAAATAAAATGTAATTTAGTTCGCTGAGATATCTTTATTTAGAAGACGCATTTCGACTTCTCCCAAAGGGAGACGCTACGCCAAGCAAGATCCCGTTCGCCCTTGGCGTTCCCGTACCCTGCGGGATCTTGCTAGCAAGAGCGTCTCCGTTAGGAGAAGGGTAGGGTACGCTCAATGCTCGGTAAGCTTATTCAAAGAGGGTTGAGTTTCGACTACGCTCAACTTCCGCGCAGTCGAAACCCGGCGAGATCGAGTTAGGTTTTATTTAGTCCTTCTACTTACCCCCTTTTTAAGGGGGTCGCCGCAGGCGGGGGGATCTTATCTGAACTGTATTGCTCTATATTTTTGCTAAAAAGGCAAAAGTGTTTTACTTTTGCCTTTTTATTATCTAGTATTTAATTCAGCTCAAGCTCAGCACTCAAAACTGCTAAGAATCTTAACGCCGTCTGCTGCCAAAACCAGTCGAGCGCCGGGGTGCTGAACTACGCCCACTACCAAAACTACCACTACTAGGAGCAGTTCTAGTCCTAGTAGAGCTACCAGAGCGTCTTAATACGCCGCCGCCATAACCGGAACCAGTTGAGCGACTACCAGTATTTGGACGCGGTGTAGTCCGTACACTTGAACTACCAGGATATGACCTTCTAACCGTCCCTGTAGTGCGGAAAGCAGTGCGATTTCTCTCCACTACGGGTGGTTCGTTATAGCGAGTTCGATAGCTTTGAACTGCTTGGTTATAGTTGCTACCATATCCACCGAAGCCAGCCAGTCCTCCTGGTTGATAAACAGGGGGCACATAGTACTGGGGTCTAAACAATAGACTACCAATGGCTTGACCCGCTAAGTTACCAGCCACAGACGCAGCAAAGGGTGTCCAAAAGCTATTTTCTTGGCGGACTACGACTGTTTCTTGTCTTCCAGTTTGCGGATTAGTTGTGTTCTCAGTAACGTTGTGGACGTAGGCAATTTTAAAATCTTCTGTCAGATATAAAACTGGCTGTCCATTTTGTACCTTTAGATAGCTTTTTTTACCCTGCTTAATTTCGTCATCAGTTAGACGTGCCATTTGTAAATTCTCAGTTACAAAGGTTGGGGGTGTGTTGTTGAGTAAAAACAGGCTGTACTCCCCAGTTGCATCGTCATAAGTAGCTTGTTGTATTTGGTACTCACCGTCGCTTAATTTGGTGTTAGTTGAATTTTGGCTAACGTTCTTAGCCGGAGGGTTAGCTTGCTCTCCACCCCCACAAGCAACAGTTGTTAGACACAAACTCAGTGCTAAAAAAAAGGCTGTAAATTTACGTACTATCGTCATGATCGTTGCATGATTATCCTATCTCTGAGCTTAACAATTTCTCGGTGCGAGGAGTAAGTAGAGACTACCCAACCAATTACAAAGGAATTAATTCTGGATAATGTTGCAACATCTGGTCGCTAGTGAGTTCATCGCCTAACTGCGCTGGTGCAAAATTCACGTAAATTTCCAGCAATTTACGCTGGTAATGCAAATTGATTAAGGCTTTCAAACCTTCCTTTAGCGCCTGAACGTTAGAAAGGTCAGTTTCTAAGTCTGGTACTTCTCCTTCATAAGCGACTGTAATCATCACAATAACGTTGCGAGTTACAGGTACAGATAAAGGTTCATCAAACCCAGAGGCAGAACTTTGATCTGGTTGGCTGAGAAATCTTTGGGCAGAATCAGTAAATAATTCGTCTACGTACCCTGCTGCTTCACCTTCGTCCCAAAATATGTCACCTTGATTGGAAGCTGAAAGCCAATACTCATCATATCGCAGTAGAGTCTCGCAGATTTCTACCAATCCTTCTCCTAAAACTTCTAACTCGCCATCAGCATCGATCGCATCGCGGGCACTACTATTTAATACTCCCAACACTGGCGCTACTTCACCTCCTCCTAAGTGCAAAAATAGGCGAAAGACTACATAGCGAGTTCGACCAATCATTCTATTAAATGAGTCGCGCATTTTTCCCTCCAGAATTTTATCATCAGTTATTGGTCATTGGTCATTGGGCAAATAGGGCATGGGGAAAGGGAAAGGGGTAAAGGTAAAAGGGGAAAAATTAAATTTATTCCTTTTCCCTTTAACCTTTAACCTTTTCCCCTGCCTCTCCTGCTCCCTTGCCCTATGTTCAATGACTAATATAGTGAAACCCTTTAACAAAATCTATAACCATGTTTGATGAAGGTAATATATATTTTGTTGATTCACTAGATTTTTCGTCATAAATTGAACTATTGATAGAAGACCGATTAATAAATCTTTTACCAAAGTTTGGATTGTCATGCACTATCAAAGTTTGGGCGCTAGAATTTGTTAAAATTATTTGACTTGGAGCTTTACAAAAATTTAACTTAGCAGCTACTTCAAGATTTTTTTTGATTTGTTTGATTGTTGCAGCTTTACTTATAGCTTGTTCTAAAAGTATATTTAATTGTTTTACCATATCTGGAGATTTAAAATCTTTTAAATCTGGGTTTGCTACAACTTCAGTATTAATCATTTCCACCATCTGGGAAATATTCTTTTGGGTAGATACCGCATCTAGAAATGGAAGGATTGCAATATAAGCGGTGGGGAATAATGCTTCGTCGCTATCTACACGGAAGGTGAAAATAGTGCGGCGGCGACCACTTTCCATACTTGGGGGTTGTTTTAGTCCGCGGTATTCTTGAGCAATTTGGTAGTAGGCACCAGCAAGGGCAAAGTTAGCTTCGTGTTCTAGGGCTGCATCAATAATAATCCGAATTGTTGGGGGCGTTTCATTAAAAAAATCTCGTGAATCGTCGGAATGAAATTTTTGGATAATTGAGCGATCGCCTGTAGGGCTGAGGTCAACCCATTCACAAGTCATACCTTCGGTTTTTAAACCAAATCTAGAAGTAGCATAAAGTTTTGCACCGGTTAAAGTTGCTCCGGTTAAGTCAGCACCAATCCATTCCGCCCTAATTAATTTTGCTTGGGTTAAATTTGCGTGTACTAAACTCGTATTCGTTAAATTGGCATTGCTTAAATCTGCACCAATTAAATTTGCACCGCTTAATTTTGCCCCGCTCAAATCTGCCCACCTCAGATTCGCCCCGCTCAAATCCGCCCACCTCAGGTTTGCCCCGCTCAAATCTGCACCGCTGAGGTTAGCATGGCTAAGATTTGCCTGTCTGAGTTCAGCATCTCGCAAATTCGCGCCGGTGATGTCACAACGACTTACATCGGCGGCGTTTAAATTAGCGGTTTCTAAGTTGGCTCCTGTGAGGGAAGCGCCTCTCAACACAGCTTCGCCCAAGTTAGCGTTACGGAGATTCGCTTGGCGCAGAGTCCCCTCTCGCAGATCGGCACTGGTGAGGTTAGCCTGGGACAAGTCAGCACGACTGAGATCGGCGCGAATTAATTCGGCACGGATGAGGGAAGCTCCCCTAAGTTGAGCGCGGCTGAGATCTGCTCTAATCAAATTAGCTACATTGAGACTGGCGTTGTTGAGGACGGCGCTGCATAGATTTACACCACTCAATCTTGCTACATTCAACTTGGCATTGCTCAAGTTAGCTTCGCTGAGATTGGCTCCGCTCAAGTTAACAATACTCAAATTAGCATCGCTCAGATTCACGCCACTGAGTTTAGCCCCACTCAGATTGGCTTCAGACAGTTCAATACCACTAAAGTTTAAGACTCCTACCGCGTACTGTTCCAGCAATTCCTCTACATTCATCGATGCTACCTCTGGGATGCCAAATTTATATAGTTGTAAAGTCGGAAAAAATAAAATGTCAAAATTAAAGAATGAATATTGGGATTTTAGGACTGGGACTAATTGGCGGATCTTTGGGTTTTGATTTGCGATCGCAAGGACATCACATTTTAGGTGTGAGTCGCCGCGAATCCACATGCCAAAAGGCAGTTGCCATTGGCAGTGTCGATCGCGCGTCAGTTGATTTGAGCCTCTTAAGTGCCGCAGAAGTTGTATTTATTTGTACGCCCTTAGCGCTTATTGTGCCCCAATTGACACAATTAATCCCTTATTTGTCTCCTACTACAGTTGTGACTGATGTAGGTTCAGCCAAAGCACAAATAGTCGAAGCGATCTTTCCGCTTTGGGAGAATTTTATCGGCGGTCATCCAATGGCGGGAACAACAGACAGTGGCATAGAAGCCGCACAACGGAATTTATTTGCCAATAAACCTTATGTACTGACGCCCCTGACTACAACACCAACCACTGCAATTACAATTGTCGAACAAATAGTGCGATCGCTAGGGGCGGATATCTACCATTGTCAACCAGAACAACATGACCGCGCTGTGAGTTGGATTTCTCATTTACCCGTGATGGTTAGTTCCTCGTTAATTGCTGCTTGTTTGAGTGAAACCGATCCAGAGGTTCTGCAATTAGCCCAAAACCTAGCTAGTTCGGGTTTTCGGGATACCAGCCGTGTGGGTGGCGGGAATCCAGAGTTGGGGATTATGATGGCGCGGTATAATCGTCAAGCATTGCTGCGATCGCTGCACCAGTATCGCCACAATCTCGATGAGTTGACTAACTTAATTGAGCAGGAAAATTGGGCAGTTTTAGAGTCAAAGTTGAAATCAACACAACAGGCACGACCTAATTTTGTTGAGTAGTGGTAATAGAGTACGTTACGCTATTAATAACGCACTCATTACTACATTTAGTAAAATTATTGCTGATTTGTTGTGAATGCTTTTTCAGTAGTTGATGAATTCTATGAGAAGGAGTCAGAAGACAGAATTGGTAAATTTAAATCCCAAGCTGAATTCTGGCTCCTGAATTGTGAATTCTTCTTCGGTAAATTTATCAAAATAAACAATGGTAGAACGCCCAATCAAAAAATCAGAACGTCAGGCCCAAGCAAATACTGACAACAATTTGGAAAAATTGGATTCCACACCTCCTGCTGATTCCAATCCCAAAAGCTCAAAACCCGATCGCAATCGCTCGTCTGGTAAAGGGAAAAAAGGATCGTTTGCAGATGAAAACAGGCCACCTGTTAATCCTGCATTAATGCGCGGCCCAAAACCCGTTAAACCTCCAACTAAAGTCGAAAAAGAAGTGGAAACCGAATCTGAGCCTATCTCAGAGGAATCTGAAAGTTAAGCTTTTCTCCACTACTCACCAAAAGAAGGGTAGTTATCTTGAAAGCAAAAGGTAGCTATGTTTTTATGTTTTTAAACGTGGAAACATAACTACCTTAATTAATAGTTATAATTCAGGAGATAGAATATAGTAATACTCTTTGAATTTTAAAATTATCTCCAAAATTAAAAAGGCGATTAATCGTGCCTATACGCAAAGATAAAATCAGCTTATTAGATATTTATAAAGATTTTTAAGCAATAAAATGAGAGTCTGACATCAATCAATAATAGTTGGAAAAATGGTTGCAAGTGATGAATTAAATAAATTCCTGAATCGAAATTTATTAATAATTTAAACATACAAATAATTTAATTTATAATTTATTTTCTAGCATTAAGGGCGATGATTAAAAATTATGTTAAATCGATCAAAGAGCGTACTGAGACATATTTGCTAATAGCGATCGCCTTTATCATAGTCATAGTTTTAGAATACATAACACCGCCTGAGTACGTATTCGGCTACCTCTACACAGCAACTATTTTATTAGCAGATTCGAGATTAAATCGACGAGCAGTATTTGGGGTGACTCTTGCGGCAACAGGATTAACATTATTAAATTTGTTTGTCCCAGGAAGAGAAATCATTAATCTTCCAACCTTGGCAAATAGGTTAATTGCAGTATTAGCGTTAGTGGTAACTGCAACTTTAAGCGAACGCAACCGTCGCAATGAAGAAGCGATCGCTCATACTCAAGCACAATTACGCTCCCAAGAACAACTAGCTGCAATGCGTGAAGATTTTATTTCTACCCTCACTCATGACTTGAAAACTCCTCTACTTGGAGCAATTGAAACGCTGCAATATTTTCAAAACGAGCAATTTGGTGAAGTCACCCCGATGCAATCAAAAGTCTTGCAAACAATGGCTCGTAGTCATCGCAGTACGCTGCAATTAGTCCAAACTCTTTTAGATGTTTATCGCAACGATGCCGAAGGGCTGAAACTACAGAGATCGCCTATCAACTTAGTAACTGTGGCAGAAGAAGTAATAGCGACTCTGATGGAATTAGCAAAAACGCGTCAGGTTTATATTTCTCTGCACTATGGCGAATCAGATTTTCGCAGCTTTGTTTGGGTAAACGGTGATTCATTGCAACTGGGGCGAGTTTTTACCAATCTATTGAGTAATGGCATTAACCATACTCCCCGTGGCGGTAAAGTGGAAGTAGTATTTGAAAGTTATTCTAGCGAGCAAGTGGTAAAAATACTCGACACAGGTTCCGGCTTTACCGAAGAAGAGTTACCCCACTTATTTGAGAGATTTTATCAAGGAGATAGCGATCGCCACGTCTCTGGATCGGGACTAGGGCTTTATTTAACCAGGCAGATTATTACAGCTCACGGAGGTACAATTTGGGCAGAGAATCGCTTACCAAGAGGCGCTGTGTTTGCTTTCCGACTCCCTGCTTGTCCGCCACCAAGTTGACGGGCAAAGGGAGCAGGGGGGCACAGAGTAGGGGAAAAGGTTAAAGGGAAAAGGGAAAAGGAATAAATTTTATCTTTCCCCCTTCCCCCTTCCCCTTTCACCCTTACCCCATACCCAACGACAAATGACAAAAATCTTACTTGTTGAAGATGATGAATTATTTCGGCTTGGTTTGCGGATGCGGTTGCAACAAGAAGCTAGTTTGGAGATTGTTGCAGAGGCAGAAGACGGAGAACAAGCTGTAGAATTAGCCAATCAATATCCTCTGGATTTAGTTTTGCTGGATATTGGTTTACCGGGAATCGGCGGGATTGAAGCCTGCCGTCAAATCAAGCAGAACCACCCAACTTTGCCCATTCTCGTTTTAACCTCTCGTTCGGAAAAACCTCTAGTTTCGCGGTTAATTGCTGCTGGGGCACAAGGTTACTGCCTTAAAGGTATTCCGGCTGAGTCTCTGATTTTAGCAGTGCGATCGGTTGCAGCAGGGGCTTCTTGGTGGGATCAAACGGCAACAACAGAAATTAGGGCAGCTTTTGAGGGTAATTCTACAACGATGCCACCTACAAAAACTGAAGAAACTATAGAAAATCCCTTAACAAAGCGCGAACAAGAAATTTTAGCACTGGTAGCAGCTGGCAAAAGCAATCAAGAAATTGCGGAAATTCTCTACATTGCCCCTGGTACAGTGCGGGTTCATGTCCATGCAATTTTACAGAAATTAGAAGTACGCGATCGCACTCAAGCCGCAGTCTTAGCTATCCAAAAAGGATTGGTAGCACCAGAATTATTAATCAAATAGTAAAAATATGTAAATAGTATCTTGATATTAGTCAGTCATTTTGACTTCTGGCGAAACTTTGGAAATTATTTGCTTTTATATCAGACACAATTGAAAATTTGAAGCTTATGAATGTAGCGATCGCTAAATCAATTGAGTTTCTCAGTTTTCCCCAAGAAAATCGCATCATCTGGCTACTTCAGATTTACTTCATAAATTAATTACAAATTTAAACTTTTAGTATATCTGAATTATTACAGTATTAATACAGTAGTACATTTGATATTTTTAGCATAATTTTGTACTGAATTATCATATTATTTTTGTGTTTTTCTTCAAAAAATGAAGTTCTAATTACTCATTTACGTTAGGACGGAAGCGTATATCTAAGTATTAGCTTCCTATTTAGTGCTGTATTTATAAAACCATCAATTCGAGTTAACAGTTACGAGTTGCCAAATTTTATTTACTAACAATTATCAAAGTGCAACTGCAAGAAAACAAAGCTTCTCAAACCTAACCTAATTTTGTAGAGGAATTGTAAATGCCAACTAATACAGCGCCAACATTGGACAACACAGGCAATCCCACATTGGCTGCTATTACTCAAGATATAACCGATGCCGACAATCTTGGCACTCTAGTTTCTGACATCATTGCCACAGGTGCAGGTGGCAATCCCATTACAGATGTAGATACAGGTGCAGTGGAAGGAATTGCCGTCATTGGTGTAGATAACACCAACGGCACTTGGCAATACTCTATAAATGGCGGTAACAATTGGCTTAATTTTGCTGTATCTGACACTTCTGCAACCTTGCTTAGAGATACAGAAAAAGTTCGTTTTGTCCCTAAACCCGGCTATAACGGTACGGCTAATATCACCTTCCGCGCTTGGGATACTTCAGACGGTCTAATCAGTGGCACTACTGGTGTAAACTCTGGTGTTGGTGGTGGCACAACAGCCTACAGTACTGCTACGGAGACCGCTAGTATTTCAATTTTACCTCTTGTAGGATTAAGCCCCTATTCCATCGTTGTCGGCGACTTTAACAAAGATGGAAATATGGATTTAGTAACCGCAAACAAGTCTTCTCAAACTGTTTCGGTACTTTTGGGGAAGGGTGATGGTAGTTTTAAGCCTGCTAGCAACTTTAGTACGGTTGGGTTCAATGGATTAAGTCCCTATTCTCTCGCTGTAGCCGACTTCAACAAAGACGGCAAATTAGATTTGGTAACGGCAAACAATACCTCAAATAATATTTCCGTGCTGTTGGGTAAAGGTGATGGCACCTTTCAGACTGCTGTCAATTTTGCTTTAGGGTCGGGGTCAGGCCCAGTATCTGTTGCAGTGAAAGATTTTAATGGGGATGGAAAATCTGACATAGTAACGGTAAACAATGCCTCTCAAAATATTTCAGTGCTGTTGGGAGATGGTACTGGTAGTTTTGCAACTGCCACAAATTTTAAAGTCCCTAGCCGTCCGACTTCTGTTAGTGTAGGTGACTTCAACAAGGATGGTAAATCTGACTTAGCGGTGACGAGTTCTTACTTCAATAACGTCTCAATACTCTTGGGAAATGGTGACGGCACTTTTAACTCAGCCACTCAATTTGATGTGGGAATAAATCCTAATTCTGTCATCGTAGGCGACTTTAATAAAGACAGCAAATTAGATTTGGCAGTGGCCAATTCAGGCTCTAATAATGTCTCCGTGCTGTTAGGCAATGGTAGTGGAGGCTTTGGGGTTGCCACCAACTTTAATGTGGGATTAAATCCTGTATCCGTCACAGAGATCGATTTTAATCAAGACGGTAACTCTGACCTAGCAGTGGCGAATGCAGACTCCAACACAGTTTCAGTGCTGCTGGGAAATGGCACCGGTGGCTTTGGAAATGCCACCAACTTTAATGTAGGGACAACACCTTATTCTGTCACTGTAAGCGACTTCGACAAAGATGGTAAATCTGATTTGGCAGTGGCAAATAGCCAATCTAAAAATGTCTCATTGCTATTTAATAATCTCAATAATTCCAATAATCCCGTTATCCCTATATCGGCACTCATCAACGAAATTTTGTTCGATCCCCCAAGTATAGATAGCCCCAGAGAATACATCGAACTGCGCGGTACTCCCGGCACAACCATACCAGTTGGAACTTATTTAGTTGGTATTGAGGGTAATTCCAATTTTAATCCTGGTAATGTTCAAGATATTTTTGATTTGTCTGGTAAGCAGTTTGGTAGCAATGGGTTGCTGGTTCTTCTGCAAAAAGGTAATACTTATGCAGTCAACCCAAATGCAAATGTAGTAACTAATACTGGAACTGGAGCCGGATGGGGAACTGGAACTTCAAGTTCAATCGGTCACATTGGCCAGGGAAACGCAACTGATATCGAAAATGGGTCTGTTAGCTTTTTGTTGATTCAAACTGGTACTTCACCCACTTTGGCCAATGATATTGACTCAAATAATGATGGTATTGCGGATGGTAGTATTTACTCAAATTGGAGTGTGTTGGATTCAGTTTCGGTTTTAGATGGGACATCTACTACAGACAGAGCTTACGGGTCGATTGTATTTAGAAAAGGTTCTACTAGCGGTTCAGTTCCAACGAATGCCACAGTTGTTAATACCTCGTTTATCCCTGGATATGTAGGACGTTCGGGTGACACCACAGGTTCAACAGCCTCGGATTGGGTAGGAAGTGTAATTACTGGGACAGCGCCAAATTTTACATTAGGTACTGCTGCTAACACCTCACCTGGAAGCTTTGCCGAACAACCATTGAATCACATTGGTGATATTAACTTTATTCCTAGTGTCGGTCTTAATTACACAATTTCAACTGCTACACCAACTGTAATTGAGGGTAATAGTGGTAGCAAAACTGTTAGTTTCACAGTAACTCGCAGTGGTAATACTGCCATTGCCACTACCGTCAATTATGCTCTTGATGGCACAGCAACCTTTAACAGTGATTACAACACCATTAAAATTGGAGCTACAACAGCTACTACATCAGGGACTTTAAAATTTGCCGCAGGGGAAACAACAAAGACTATTTCACTCAATGTTCTGGGTGAAAAGGTGGCTGAAGCTGATGAAACCATTAATCTTAACCTGAGTTACCCCAACCAAACAGCAGCGATCGCTCCTAGTACAATTACCGTAGTTGATGATGACAACATACCCACTATCTCCATCGCAGATAAAAGCGGTAGCGAAAATAGTGGTAATTTTGTTTTCACCGTCAAACTCTCCAACCCCAGCAGTGATATCATCACAGTTGATTACAATACCAGCAATAATACTGCGATCGCTGGAGTTGATTACACCCCTGTCATAGGAACGGTGACTTTCAATCCTGGAATTACGACTCAAACAATCACCGTACCAATTCTTGACAATTTCGTTGCCGAAAGCAGTGAGAGCTTTTTTGTCAATCTCACAAACCCTACCAATGCCACTATTTCTGATAACCAAGCTAATGGTAATATTGCTGACAACGATACAGCAGGTTTCACGATTTCTGCTACCAATGGACTAGTAACTACCGAAGCTGGTGGCACAGCTAATTTCAGTATTCAACTGACTAGTCAACCCACTGCTGATGTCACCTTCAATTTGAGTAGTTCCAAAGTCAGTGAAGGCACTGTCTCAGTTTCTAGCGTCACATTTACCGCAGCTAACTGGAATACCCCTCAAACAGTCACAGTTACAGGTGTTGATGATGGTGTTGCAGACGACAATATTGCTTACCAAATCATTACTAGTGCAGCAGTTAGTAGTGATGCTAAATATAACAATCTCAATCCTAGCGATATAGATGTCGTTAACATTCAAAATGGCAATCAAGTTAATAGTATTATCACAGGTTCATCCAAAGCTGATACCTCATTGCAGGGAACTAGCTCAGACGATCTGATTTTTGGCTTTGCTGGTAATGATGTAATTGTGGGTGGGTTAGGAAACGATCGACTTTACGGCGGTGTAGGTAGTGATAATCTCACAGGCGGTGCAGGTAATGATATCTTTGTGCTTGCTAAGGGTGAAGGTACAGATACGATCAAAGACTTCAATATTAGTGAAGATTTGATTGCCTTATCAGGTGGTTTAACCTACTCTGGTTTGTCTATTACTCAAAGTGGCAGCAATACCTTAATTAAGGATATTTCTAATAACCAAAATCTTGCTTCTTTAACTGGAATTACGGCATCAAATTTAAATGCTAGCAATTTCATTATTTACTAACCATATCCGGTCTATCTAATCTAGCTGGCAACTGCTATACTTTCACAATTTTTTAGGTTTGGTTGAGCGTATCTGCGTAACATTCGGTAACCAAGCGAAACTCGATTCTGATAACAATTTTTTTCAATCTATATAGTGCGACGAATCTTGCGATCGCTGATAGTCGAAAGATTGCCACAATCAGAAATGATGAGAACCAAGCTTTTTATTTTTAGCACATTAATACCATTTTCAGGGCATCTTGTTTATTTACGTAAAAATACTGTCGTAATTACGATATTTTTAGCATAATTTTGTACTGAGTTACGATCTTAAACTTTTTTGTTGTACCTCAATAAACAAAGGTTAAACTGCCCATTTTATTTACCTATGAAAACGTATGTCTAAGCATTTATTTCTTATATAAGGGCAAGTGTTTTAATAGATAATCCTGATATCCTGCTCTATGAACGCTAGCCATTTTATAACTCACTAATACAGCACAGCGTTAATAGAACAACTATACCCGGTTTATCTAGATAAATCGGGTTTATTAATTTTTTATTCTCAGAAAATTGCTTGAAGAATAATTAAAATTTTAGGCATCATACAATCACAAAAATTATGCAATTTTAATCAGCTTTAGCACAGCTTATATCAATATTTAAATTAATAAATGATAGATAAGTTTGTACTTCAAGTTTCTAATAAATATCTAAATCAACCAAAAGCTTTATAAAAGGAGAAAAATTATGACGAAACAACCAAAAAATAGCCACATTGAAAACCAAAATAATTTTGCTAAAAACTTACTAGAAGCAAGCAGAAATATTGTTTTTATAGATACAGCAGTTATTGATTACCAAAGCTTGATAGCTGGGATCGCACTTGGTAGTGAAGTTGTTATCCTTGACCCCAATCAAGATGGTTTAACACAAATTAGCGAGTTTCTTGTAGGATGTAAATCTAACTCAGTTCAATCAATTCATATTGTCTCCCACGGCAGTGAGGGGAGTTTGCAATTGGGATCGACTTACCTTAGCCTCAGTAACCTCAATAGTTATGCAAATCAGTTACGAAAGTGGGCAAGTGTTTTAACTGATAAAGCTGACATCCTACTTTATGGGTGTGATGTAGCCAGCGGTTCAGGCATGGAATTTGTGCAGGTTCTTAGCCGAATTACTGGGACAGATGTTGCCGCTTCCACTAATAAAACAGGAAGTGCAGCTTTAGGTGGCGACTGGAATTTTGAGGTGAAGACAGGGAAAATAGAGGCTTCTGTAGCATTTCAACCTGAAGTAATACAAGCTTACCAATCTATTTTGCCTGCTAGTTTTACTGGCACATATTCTCAAAACTTTAACTCATTATTGAGTTCTGGAACATCGATTTCTTGGGTTGATGATTCAACTATTTCCGGCTGGTATACCACAAGAACAAGTTACAACCCTGGTACTGGCACTAATAATACAGGTGGATTGTACAGTTTTGGTAATACTGCCGCAGATCGGGCGCTTGGTTCTGTCGCTTCTGGTACTACAGGAACTATTTATTATGGGTTGCGCCTCCAAAACAACACAGGTTCATCAATTACTCAGTTGCAAGTAGGTTACACAGGAGAACAATGGCGTAATGGCGGTAATACATCGCCGCAACAGTTGAAATTTAGTTATCAAACTGGGTCAACTCTCACAAGTTTGACAACAGGAACATGGACGCCTGTCACATCGCTAAATTTCACCAGTCCAATTGCAACTACAACCACAGCTGCCTTAAATGGCAATCAAAGCGCCAATCGAGTTGTCATTACACCTCTAACAATTACCCTAGCTACCCCAATAGCTAACGGTGAAGAGATTATATTGCGTTGGGAAGACACAGATGATAGCAACAACGATCATGGTTTAGCGATCGACGATGTATCTGTCAAAGTAGATAACACCACCTATACAGTAACTAACACTAATGACAGCGGTGCTGGCTCTTTAAGACAAGCTATTATCAATGCCAGTAACGATCCAGGGATTGAGACAATCGTCTTTGATGCGACTGGGATATTCGGTGATGCTACCCCCGACACCATTACCTTGACTTCTGGGGAGTTGAATATTACTCAAGGAGTGATAATTCAAGGAACTGGGGCTAATAAACTTACCATTAGTGGTAACAATACTTCTCGGATTTTTAATGCTAGTGCGTCCCTTACTATTGATGGGTTGAAGATAACTGAGGGAAATGCAGGCAATAACAACGGTGGCGGCATCTACAGCACCAGTAGTGTCACACTCAGCAATAGCATCATTTCCAACAACAGTGCGAACATTGGCGGCGGCATCTATAGCACCAGTAGTGTCACACTCAGCAATAGTACTCTTTCTAGCAACACAGCAAACACTAACGGCGGCGGCATTTTCAGCACTAGTAATCTCACCTTAAGCAATAGCACTATTTCTAGCAATACTGCGAACAGTAACGGTGGTGGCATTTACACTAGCAATGCCACAGTCAGCAATAGCACTATTTTTGGCAACACTGCTGATAGTGATAACAATGGCGTAGGTAATGGTGGTGGCATTTATAGATCTAGCGGTACCGTGAGCATCAGCAATAGCATCATTGCTGGCAATATTGACCCAGGTAATCAAGGAGGTGATGTCTATGGTAACAACTTAAATGGTAATGCTTACAACCTAATTGGCAAAATTGCTGGTAAATTATCCGGGACTTTGGGCACAGGTACAGATATCATTAATCCCAACCCTGGACTTAAACCGCTAGGAAATTATGGTGGTTCTACACAAACTCACGCCCTAAACTCTAACAGTCCTGCCAGAAATGCTGGCAATCCCACTTATAGCGGGGGCTTAACTACCGACCAAAGGGGCACAGGCTTTAACCGTATTGAAAGCGGCAGACTTGACATTGGAGCATTTGAATATATGCTTCCCAAAGTTAGCTTTGGTGCTGCTACGTACAATACAACAGAAGATAGTGCTGCCACTATAGTAACTATTCCTGTTACCTTAGATGCTTCTCCTGAAACGGCTGTTACAGTTCCTATTGTTATCAAAAGTAGTAGCACGGCTAGTAATGGCAACGATTACAGTTTTTCCCCTACTACTATCTCTTTTGCTGCTGGCGCAACAGGCTCAAATTTAACACAGCTAATTTCTTTTACTATTAATCCAGACGATTTACCTGAGAACGCTGAAACAGTTGTACTCAACTTCGGGACGCTAACAGGGGCTGATTTAGGGACAATAACTGAAACTACTCTAAATATTGCTGCTAATGATTCAATTTTATATACAATATCTAGCGCTATCTCAAATGTAACTGAAGGTAATAGTGGTACTCAAACTGTTACATTCACAGTTACTCGTAGCGGTGGTATTGGGGTGGCTAGTACCATAAATTATGCTTTTAGCGGTGCGGCAAGTTTTGGCAGTGACTATAACAATATTCAAGTTACAAATGGAGGAACTACTCCATCTGGAACTTTAAATTTTGCTGCTGGGGAAAAGACAAAGACAATTACAGTTGATGTTTTGGGTGACAACATATTTGAAACCAATGAAGATATTATTCTTACTCTAAGTAATCCAAACCTCACAGCTGCACCGGAAAATTCCACAATTACTAATAGTTCGGCAACAGTAAACATTAACAACGATGATACTCAACCAACTATTAGTATTTCGGATGTCTTCGTTAATGAAGGTAATACAGGCGCAACAACTAATGCTAATTTTACGATCGCTCTCTCAAATCCTAGTTATCAGTCGGTTACTGTAAATTACAACACTAGCGATGGTACTGCTCAAATTGCCGATTCAGATTACAATTCTGGTGTAGGAACGATTACTTTTAATCCTGGTGAAACTAGCAAAGTTATTAGTATTGGCGTCATCGGCGATAACAAGTTTGAAACTGACGAAGGATTTTCTGTCAATCTTTTGGGTGCGACAAATGCGACCATTGCAGATAGTTTAGGAGTTGCTAGCATCATCAATGATGACACTCAACCAGCTATCAGCATTTCAGATGTCTTCTTCAATGAAGGCAATACAGGCACAACAACTAATGCTAACTTTACCGTTACTCTCTCCAATCCTAGTTATCAGCAAGTTACTGTCAATTACAACACGAGTGATGGCACTGCTACTGTTGCTGATTCGGATTACAACTCTGCTTCTGGGACGATTACTTTTAATCCTGGCGAAACTAGCAAAGTTATTAGTATTGGCATCATTGGCGACAATAAGTTTGAAACTGACGAAACATTTTCTATCAATCTTTTAGGTGCGACAAATGCGACCATTGCAGATAGTTTACGAGTCGCTACTATCATCAATGATGATACCCAACCAACTATCATCATTGATGATGTTTCAGTTGCTGAAGGTAATGCAGGCACAACAACTAATGCTAACTTTACTATTAGTATCTCCAATCCTAGTTATCAGCAAGTTACTGTCAATTACAACACGAGTGATGGTACTGCTACTGTTGCTGATTCAGATTATAACTCTGGTTTAGGAACGATTATTTTTAATCCTGGTGAAACCAGCAAAGTTATTAGTATTGGCGTCATCGGCGATAACCAAACTGAAGGTGACGAGACATTTTCTGTCAATCTTTTAGGCGCAACAAACGCCACCATTGCAGATAGTTTAGGAGTTGGCACTATCATTAATGATGACAACCAACCAACTATCAGCATTTCTGATGTCTCAGTTGCTGAAGGTAACGCAGGCACAACAATCAATGCTAACTTTACTATTAATCTCTCCAATTCTACTTCCCAGCAAGTTACTGTCAATTACAATATAAGCGATGATACTGCTACTGTTGCTGATTCAGATTACAACTCTGCTTCTGGGACGATTACTTTTAATCCTGGCGAAACTAGCAAAGTTATTAGTATTGGCGTCATCGGCGATAACACATTTGAAATTGACGAGACATTTTCTGTCAATCTTTTGGGTGCGACAAATGCGACAATTGCAGATAGTTTAGGCGTTGGCACTATCATTAATGATGACAACCAACCAACTATCATCATTTCTGATGTTTCAGTTGCTGAAGGTAACGCAGGCACAACAACTAATGCTAACTTTACCGTTACTCTCTCCAATGCCAGCTATCAGCCAGTAACTGTAAATTACAACACGAGTGATGGTACTGCTGTTGTTTCTGATTCTGATTACAATTCTGCTTCAGGAACGATTACTTTTAATGCTGGTGAAACTAGTAAAACCTTTAGTATTGATGTCATCGGCGATAATAATATTGAAAACAACGAAACATTTTCTGTTAATCTTTTGGGTGCGACAAATGCCACCATTGCAGATAATTTAGGAGTTGCTAGCATCATTGATGATGACAACCAAGTAACTGTCAGCATTTCTGATGTCTTCGTTGCTGAAGGTAACACAGGCACAACAACTAATGCTAACTTTACCGTCACTCTCTCTAATGCCAGCTATCAGTCAGTAACTGTAAATTACAACACGAGTGATGGTACTGCTGTTGTTTCTGATTCTGATTACAATTCTGCTTCAGGAATGATTACTTTTAATCCTGGTGAAACTAGTAAAACTCTTAATATCGGTATTATCGGCGATGATAAAGCTGAAACAAACGAGACATTTTTTGTTAATCTATTGAGTGCTACAAACGCTGCGATCGCTGATAGCTTGGGAGTTGCTACTATCATCAATGATGACCTACCTCCCTCTATCAGTATTGCAGATGTATCGCTTAAAGAAGGCGCCACAGGGATGATAACTAATGCTAATTTTGTTGTCACTCTCTCCAGTAAATTTTATCAACCAGTGATTGTAAATTATAGTACAAGTGATGGCACTGCTAAAGTTTCTGACTCCGATTATAATTCTGGACTGGGGACAACTATTTTTAACCCTGGCGAAACCAGTAAAGTTATTAGTATTGGTGTCAGAGGTGATAGTAAAGTTGAAACCAACGAAACATTTTTTGTCAATCTCTATGGTGCGGCAAATGCTACGTTTGCTAATCATCAAGGAGTCGGTACTATCATAAATGATGATATTAACGCTTTTTCTTGAAATCTGGTGTTGCTGATTTCAAAATATCGGGACTTACGCACTCAGATCCCCCAACCCCCTTAAAAAGGGGGCTTTAGAAATTCCCCCCTTTTTAAGAGGGGCTAGGGGGGATCGAGGTTTCAGGCTTCAGTGCGTAAGTTCTAAATATAAAAAGCTTATGCACAGAAAGATATTTTCGGGCAATTGACTACATAATATTTAATGGGTCTACGTCTATTGTCAAATTAACAGATGAAGGGCAAAGCGATCGCACTTGTTCCCAATCTGGTAATTGCGGCAATTCATCAGCAGCAAATTTAATTAATATTTGCCAGCGATAACGATTCGCAACTCGTAAAATACCTGCTGGTGCTGGCCCTAATATCTCTAATTCTTCATTATCACTTAAAGCTGTAGCGATGATTTGGGCTGTATTCTGCACTTGAATGGGATCGAGACTACTCAAGCGCAACAAAATTAACCTTCCGTAGGGGGGATAATTAAGGTCTTGGCGCTGTTCTAATTCTGCCTGAGAAAAGGACTGATAATCGTGCGATCGCACTGCTTGAATTACTGGATGTTCTGAGGTATAAGTTTGTACGATAACTCTCCCTGGATCTTCGCCTCTCCCAGCACGTCCCGCGACTTGAGTCAAGGTTTGAAATGCCCGTTCGCTGGCGCGATAATCTGATAAATTCAGCAAACCGTCAGCGGCGACGACACCCACAAGTGTCACCTGCGGTAAATCCAAACCTTTGGTGAGCATTTGCGTACCTACTAATAAATCTGCTTCGCCATTGGCAAACTGCGTAAGTAAGGTACGGTGTGCGCCTTTGTTGCGGGTGGTATCGCTATCAAACCGAATTAAGCTCAATTGCGGGAACTGTCGCGCTAGTTCCTGGGTGACTTTCTGAGTACCGCTACCGAAAAATTTCAGGTAAGGGGAACTGCAATCTGGGCAGAATTTGGGATGCGATCGCGTATAGTTACAGTAATGACACCGCAATAATTCCGGCGCTCCCTCTTCGGTGTGGTGATATGCCAGGGACACATCACAGTAGGGACATTCCAGCACATAGCCACAACTGCGGCAAGATACAAAAGTACTGTGTCCCCGGCGATGGATAAATAAAATTCCTTGCTGCTGTCTTTCTTTTAGCTGTTGCAAAGCTTCTTGCAAGGATCTACTGAATATAGAGCGATTTCCATGCTGCAATTCTTCGCGCATATCCACTATTTCCACTGGCGGTAGCGGGCGGGAGTTGATGCGTTGGGGGAGGGACAGGTAGTAGGAGGACGCGGGGAGGGGGGGACGCGGGGACGCGGAGAGTGTTTGTGAGAAATTCTCTGTATCTTCGTGTCCCTCTTTCCCCGCGTCCCCGCGTCTCTCTGTCCCCGCGTCTTCTTCCTTCACACTCAACCAACTTTCCAAGGAAGGCGTAGCAGAACCTAAAACTAGGGGGCAATTTTCTAATTCGGCTCGCCATTGGGCGACGGTGCGGGCGTGATAGGTGGGGATCGGTGAGTCTTGCTTGAAGCTGCTGTCGTGTTCTTCGTCTAAGATTATTAAACCCAAGTTGGGTAAAGGAGCGAAAATGGCGCTGCGGGTGCCAATGACAACTTGGGATTCTCCTGTGAGCATTTGTCGCCAGGTGTCGTAACGTTCGCCGTCTGAGAGGGCGCTGTGATATACACTAACTTTATTTCCAAAACGGGCGCGAAAACGGTCGGTTAGTTGGGGTGTGAGTCCAATTTCTGGGACTAAAACCAGGGCAGATTTGCCGACTTGGAGTAGAGGGGCGATCGCTTGCAAATATACTTCGGTTTTTCCAGAACCTGTTACGCCGTGCAACAAAACTTGAGCATATCCATTTAATGTCTGAATTGTTTCTAAGGCATTAGCTTGAGCTGCATTTAATGTCTTTGGTCGGTCTTGAGCTAATGCTGGGCTTTGTTCTGTTCGCAATACTTCCCGTTCTTCAACGACGATGTAACCCTTTTGTGCTAAGGTTTTCACGATAGAGGAACTGGCATTGCAAATTTGCAATAATTCACTTTGCCACAACTCTCCACCACGACGCCGCAACACTTCCAATATTTCTCGTTGGCGAGTTGTTAAGTCAGGTTCAAATGTACTCGCCACTAGCGTCACTGCTTTTTCAAATTTCGGTTTAGTCAGTTGGGGCGGTTCTAAATAACTTTCTACTAAACCTCGTCGCAACAGTTCGCGTACCCCTTGGTAAGCTCGTGGGACTTGATTGTGTAAATACCGAAAGCTATAGTCACCATCTGATTGTTGCTGTAGGAGTTGTAAAATTTTATGAGCATCTTTATTGTTGACTTTGGTTACTAAACTTTGAAAGTTTAATAAAGCCAAAATTTTAATCAAATAATCATTTTCGATTGTATTAAGTAAATAAAACCTAATTAGGGAAGAATAAGGTTGACGAACAACACGCATCAAAGGTGTATCTAATAAAGCATTAATATTAGTGTTAGTAGATACTGCTGCCCCAGCTACAGTTAAGCGGATGCGACGTTGCGATCGCCCCAATAATCCTGGCGGTAGTGCTGTACGTATTACCTGAATTATTTGTGTGTAGTAATACTGTGATACTCGTTCCATCAGAGTCCAGTAACTATCGCGGAAAAAATTCTTTTGAATAACATCTTCCACATCGCGAATTTTTTCTAGCGGTAAATCTGCTGGAAGTTTTGCCACCAATCTAATGGCTACTCCTGTGAGATGTTGTGCGCCAAATGGTACATTCAAAATATCTCCAGGTTTTACTTCTAACCCAGTTGGCAGTCGATACAGGTAAAGATTTGGCCCTTTTTCTACTTCTGTTGAAGTTCCTGGACAGTCTACCAGTACTTCAACCCAACGATTAAGAATTGCACCTGCCTGATAAGATTCCCCTGGTTCTGCTACCACTAAAGGAGATAAATTTAGGTCATTAATATACATAGTTGCTGACTTAATAGTTAGATATTTTACTCACCTAGCTGCTGCTAACTCAAATTTAGTTTTTGGTTTCTTAAACATAAATGGTATTTCTCAATACTGTTATTCTTCATAATACTTGATAAGTTTCCTCTTATGTAATCTACTAGACAAATTCGTATCAACTTTACATGCAATAAATATTTGGGGTTCTCTATACAAATAAAAGCATTTTGCCTATTGCTGTAAAAGTGGCTCTATCTACTAAATAGGGAGTAGTCTTTTTCCGCCTATTGATAGATATTCAACCCTTTGTGCTTATGAGATGCTTTTATACAAATAAGAATATCCCGAATTTAAGCTGCCATCATTGTAATTTGTATTATCAGGGTAACTTGCGATCGGGAATGCATAACCCCAACACCAGGTTTTCGTTTTATCCAGTGGCTTCCGCTACCTAAACATTAAAAATATTTAGAAAGATATATGAAGATTTAAGAAATCTGGATAATTAGCTGAGACTTTTATATTTGTTTAAATTGAGAAACTTTGAGGGGGTTTGACAGATTTGGTAATTAAGAAAAAAATGAAGAATATATATGTTGTCAACCTGAAAAGTAAGTTTTGTTGGGTGCGAAGGCCAGTTACGTTATAGCTTGTATCTAACTGTAACCCTTAGTTAGTAGGTACACGGCAATTTTTATTCCTCAAGAGAAATTAGCATAAGCTTGTATTTGGCTATATAAACGGGTGCATTCGTCCCTTAGGGAAAACTACCAAGCCTCAAACGAGTAGCTGTAAGTAAATTATGTACCAAACAAAGCAACAATCCCTAAAGGAAACTATGAATATTGTTGAATTGGGAAAAATGGAAATACTGGAGAATACTGCTGATAGTGAAGAACTATTGCTGGAGAATTTAGATGCAGTAGTTGATGAAGAGTCTCCAATTTTAGTAGAAAATCTGGAATCGGAGGAACGAGATGGAGATGAGATGGCTGCGGCTCGTCCTTCGGGATATAATAAGACCGAACATGATGATGCTGTAGGCGCATTTTTTAAGGAAATGGCGCGTTATCCGCTGCTAAAGCCAGATGAAGAAGTGGAGTTAGCGCGGCGAGTTAGGTTTATTGAAGAAATTAGGGAATTACAAGCTAATTTGCAGATAAAACTGGGGTATGAACCTAGCAAATTAGAAGTGGCTTCTGAGCTAGAAATGACGGAAAAGCAATTAGAAAGTCGCTTGTATCAAGGTAGGGTAGCGAAACGTAAAATGATTCGCTCAAATCTGAGATTGGTAGTTTCTATTGCGAAGCGATATTTGAATCGGGGAGTGCCTTTTCTGGATTTGATTCAGGAAGGAGCAATGGGTTTAAATCGCGCTACAGAAAAATTCGATCCAGATAAGGGATATAAGTTTTCTACCTATGCCTATTGGTGGATTAGACAAGCGATTACTAGAGCGATCGCTAATGATGCGCGAACCATCCGGCTACCAATTCATATTGTTGAAAAACTTAATAAACTCAAAAAAGCACAACGAGAACTCAAGCAAAAACTCTCTCGAAATCCTTCCGAAGCGGAAATGGCCCAAGCGTTGGAAATTAGCGTCCAACAACTACGCCAGCTGCAACAATTACGCCGTCAAGCACTTTCTTTAAATCACCGTGTTGGTAAAGAAGAAGACACGGAGTTAATGGATTTATTAGAAGATGAAGATAACCTGTCTCCAGAAGCAAAAATGAACGAAAACATGATGCGTCAGGAGATTTGGGAAGTCTTGGGTGACGTGTTGACTCCACGAGAGAAAGATGTTATTTCTTTGCGCTATGGTTTGACAACTAGCGAACCTTGTACTTTGGAAGAAGTTGGCAATATGTTCAATCTTTCGCGCGAGCGAGTGCGACAAATTCAAAGTAAAGCTATGCGAAAATTGCGGCGTCCTCACATAGCCAAACGCTTAAAAGGTTGGTTGATCTAAATATTTAACTCGGCAATCAAGACCTAATACCAAATTAGGATATATAAAGATTCTTGGAAAAGCCTTTACTACAGGCTTGAAATCCAAAATCTAAAATCCCAAATTGGTATGATACCTGACCTCATTATCTCTGATAACGAAACATTTATTGATGGGGGCGATCGCCAACTACAAAAACCGGGTGTTTTGTACCTTTTTTCAGTTTTGGTTTAGTCATCGATCGCAAAAATTGCACAGTTAACTATAGACTATGGACTATGGACTATAGACTATAAACTCATGACTTCGAGTAGCAATTTGATTGTGCGTTTTGCCGAGCCAGCTGATTACAGCGTACTGTTTAAATTAATTGAAGGGCTTGCGGAGTACGAAAAGTTATCTCATGCAGTCACTGGCAATGCTCTTGCACTCAAAGAACATTTATTTGGTTCGCACAGATATATAGAAGCAATATTAGCAGAATCTGACGGTCAAGCCGTTGGTTTCGCCCTATTTTTTCATAATTATTCAACTTTTTTAACCAAGCCAGGAATATATCTAGAAGACTTATTTGTTTTACCAGAATATCGTCGGCAAGGTATTGGTAAAGCTATCCTAACTAAAGTAGCTCAGATAGCCGTAGAACGTAATTGTGGACGGTTAGAATGGAGTGTGTTGGATTGGAATGAATCAGCCCAAGCCTTTTATCGTAGCATGGGAGCTTCGATATTAGATGATTGGCGAATTTGTCGCGTTACAGAAAATGCACTCAATAAGTTAGGGGCTGTGTAATAATTCAACAGACGAGTTCGTTTGCTCTTGGTAATCGCAAAGCCATTGTCAAGGGTGAACCAAACTTAAGAACGGCATGTTAAACGGAGCGAGATGTTAAAAAAATTATAAAAACATTGATTAGCTAATATTTATTATTTACTTTTAACCAGCTTAATTTTTAGTATAGTAAAATTCTATGTCAAAAGATAGATTTCATAATGTTGTCAGAAATGCTTTAGAAAAAGACGGCTGGAAAATTACTGCCGATCCTTATGAAATCAATGTCGATGATGTAGATTTTGAGATTGATTTGGCAGCAGAGCAACTTTTAGGAGCAGAGCGAGAAGGACAAAAAATAGCAGTAGAAATTAAAAGTTTTATCAGTCCGTCGAATGTTTCAGAATTTCATACAGCCTTGGGACAGTTTTTAAACTATCGAGATGCATTAGATAAAATTGAACCAGATCGTCAACTTTATTTAGCTGTTCGGTTACCGATTTTTCAAACTTTTTTTCAACGTAAATTTATTACATCGGCAATTGCTAAATATCAATTACGATTGATGATTTATGACGTACAAGAGGAGGTTATTAGTCAATGGCTATAGAAAAATATCGGCAATATATTCGACATCTTCTCTCCGAACGGCAAAAGCGAGCCTCAATGTCACGAAATGCCGAAGAGTATGAGGTGCAAACAATTTTTGACGAACAGCAAGACCACTATCAATTACTTTATGTTGGCTGGCGTGGAAATAAACGCGATTTTGGGTGTATCTTACATCTTGATATTAAAGATGGCAAAATATGGATTCAACACGATGGCACAGAAGAAGGAATTGCCAATCGATTGGTTGAAATGGGAGTACCCAAACAAGATATTATTTTAGCGTTTCACGAACCCTATATACGTCAGTTTACTGGATTTGGAACTTAAGAAATATTCTAGAATTCAAAAATATATTATCTAAAAATTGATGGTATGGTAGCTAATAATCTTTAATTCACAAAAATAATTCCAAAAATTTTAAGGCTAGTTTGACAGCTTGTCATTTGACTATAGCAGCATCTCAACTGACAATTATGAAGGATATTTCATCGAATCAACTGTTATTGCAGAGGGAACACGAAATGAAAAAAATTATTAAAGTCATGCTGCTAGGCATAGCAATCTTCACCTTTGCCTTCAGTAGTCCAGCTTTTGCCGCAGATACTGTTAGTGGAGCTAAAGTATTTAGTGCTAATTGTGCTTCTTGTCATGCAGGCGGCAAGAATTTAGTTAAAGCTGAAAAGAGCTTGAAGAAAGACGCTTTGGAAAAGTATGGTTTGTACTCACAAGAAGCGATTATTGCTCAAGTTACAAACGGTAAAAATGCTATGCCTGCTTTTGGCGGACGTTTAAAAGCTGAGAAAATTGAAGATGTTGCTGCTTATGTGCTTTCACAAGCAGATAAAGACTGGAAGTAGAAACGATCCGATTAGAATTCAGAAGTAAAATAGTCTTTATACCTGGCTTGCAATCTGAGATTTTGTAGTTAATTTAATTGCAAACTACTCTAACTTCAAGAATTAACAATTAGCGAGGCTTATTGTCTCGCTAATTTTATTGCTACTGAAATTTTCATATCATTTATGCTAGTAAAAGTATACAGATGTACGCACCTATTTAAGAGCATGTTTGGAAAGTCCTCTTGTAGGTAGCAGAACGTTCTAGATCTCCCTAAATCCCTCTTAAAAAGAGGGACTTTGATTCTTGTTCCCCCCTTTTTAAGGGGGGTTAGGGGGGATCGATAAGTGTCAAAAATCACACCCAACCACTTTTCAAACAACCTCTAAATATCTGTCGTACTTTTATTTTAGATAAATATCAGTATTACTGACTATGCTGTGATATTTATACGCAGATTTTAACTGAGATTGACATTTAATTAAGTAAAATCTCTGGCATAGCGGTTTAAGCATAGTTTAGGACATAAACTAATCGAATAAACCCTGACATCAACAGATTTTCAAGATTGTTGCCTGCTATAGATAAATAATTGAGTTTTCGAGCAAATCCATAACTATATCTACGAAAACTGATATTAAGAATACGTCCAGGGGAATACTAAAGCTAAATCACAATATTATACATAGCACTGCAATGATTGTATTATCCAATGATATACTTCCGCTTTCTGGATATCGCATCACAGAGCAAATTTATTCAGGTAGTAAAACCTTAGTTTATCGAGCTATCAGAAAACAAGACCAAAAGCCAGTGGTCATCAAACTGATGCGGAATGAGTATCCTACCATCCATGAAATTGCCCAATTTCGCAATCAATATACAATCACTAAAAACCTGGATTTGAAGGGGATAGTTAAGCCTCTGAGCTTAGAGAATTACCGTAATGCTTATGCTCTAGTGATGGAAGACTTTAGCGGCATATCCCTCAAAGATTGGGCAAAGAAGAAAGAAAAAAATATTGTCAGCTTAGGAGAGTTTTTTCAGATTGCCATACAAATAGTATCTATTCTAGAGGAACTACATCGCGATCGCATCATTCACAAAGACATCAAACCCGCGAATATTCTGATTGATCCTAGTACTCTCGAAGTCAAACTTATTGACTTCAGCATCGCTACCCTACTACCAAGAGAAATTCAATCTCTTACTAATCCTAACGTTTTAGAAGGAACATTAGCTTATATTTCTCCCGAACAAACTGGAAGAATGAATCGTGGTATTGATTACCGTAGCGATTTTTATTCTTTGGGAGTCACATTTTTTGAACTCCTTAGCGGACAATTACCCTTCACTAGTAATGACCCAATGGAGTTAGTTCATTGTCATATTGCCAAAGAACCAGACAAATTGAAAATTAAAAATTCAAAATTCACAAATGAGGAGATTCCACAAGTAATTTGCGACATTGTAATCAAATTAATGTCCAAAAATGCCGAAGATCGCTATCAAAGCACCTACGGACTTAAGCATGATTTAGAGATGTGTTACAAACACTGGGAAGAAAGTGGCAATATTCCACTTTTTCAGTTAGCAGTTAAAGATATTTCCGACCGTTTTACTATTCCTGAAAAACTCTATGGCCGTGAAGAAGAAGTAGCAAATCTTCTTGCAGCTTTTGACCGGGTGACACAGGGAAAAACAGAAATGGTTTTGGTTGCAGGCTTTTCTGGTATTGGCAAAACTGCGGTAGTTAACGAAGTTCATAAACCGATTGTCCGACAACGTAGTTACTTTATTAAAGGTAAATTTGACCAGTTTCAGCGAGAAATTCCTTTATCGGCATTAGTACAAGCTTTTAGCGACTTAATCGGGCAAATTTTGATAGAAACTGAGGCTGAAATTCAAGAGTGGAAAGTGAAAATTCTTGCAGCACTAGGCGAACAAGCTCAGATAATTACTAATGTAATTCCTGCACTAGAACAGATTATTGGCAAGCAACCAAAATTTGCTGAACTCTCTGGCAATGCTGCCCAAAATCGCTTCAATTTATTATTTAAGAGATTCATTCAGGTATTCATTAGCAAAGAACATCCTTTGGTAATTTTTCTGGATGATTTGCAATGGGCAGACACAACATCTTTGAAATTTATTCAATTATTAATGAGTCAAAATAATGTAGAAACTAAAAAATCTATTTTATCTTCTATTGAAAGTCAAGAAAATCTATGGATTCCTAACTTTGATGGAGAAAAGTGGGAAGGCGATCGCACCCAAAAGATCGATAATACTGAAAGTAGCTTATTATTGATTGGTGCATATCGTGATAATGAAGTTTCTCAAGCACATCCGCTTTATTTGACAATACAAGAAATTGAAAAATCAGGAATATCTATTAATTATATTACCCTCAAGCCTTTAAATCAAAGTAATTTAAATTATTTAATTGCTGATACTTTGTTTTGCCAACAAGATGCAGCTGTTTCTCTCACCCAAATGGTCTTTGCAAAAACTAAAGGTAATCCCTTCTTTGGAATTCAATTTCTGAAGTCTTTACACAAAGATAATATTATTAAATTTAATTATAATGTTGGCTGTTGGGAATATAACCTTGCTGACTTACAAATCTTAGCTCTCACAGATGATGTCGTCGAATTTATGGCGCTTCAAATAGAGAAGTTACCCAGAAGAACACAAGATGTTTTAAAATTTGCAGCTTGTATTGGCAATGAATTTGATTTAAAAACTCTTGCCATAATCAATGAAAAATCTGCGGTAGACACAGCATCTGAAATCTGGAAAGCTTTATATGAAGGGCTAGTTTTACCTCAAACTGAAGCTTATAAATTGTTTCAAAATACTAGCACTTTAGTAGAATCTTATGATAGCCAAAAACCGCAAAACTTACCACTGAATAACTCTCTGTGCCCTCGATACAAATTTATCCACGATCGAGTGCAGCAAGCTGCTTATTCTCTCATTCCTCAAGACCAAAAAAAGCAAATTCATTTGCGAATTGGGCAACTACTATTAAAAAATATCTCAGTTGCAGAACGAGAAGAAAAGATTTTTCAGTTAGTGAATCAGTTTAATATTGCAGTTGAAATTATTACAGATAAAAATCAACGTGATGAATTAGCTCAGATGAATCTAGTTGCTGGACGTAAAGCCATAGCCTCCACTGCTTATCTTGCTGCAACTAAGTATTTAAGTACTGGTATAGAACTACTAGCGAATGATACTTGGCAAACAAAATATGAGCTAAGTATTGCTTTGTATGAAACAGCTGCGGAGGCTGCATACCTAAGCGGTAACTTTGAAAAAATGGAGGAATTAATAGAGGTAGTATTAGCACAAGCAAAAACATTACTGGAAAAAGTCAAGGTTTATGAAATAAAAATTCAAGCTGATGGAGCACAAAACAAAGCATTAGCATCTGTTAATACTTCCCTAAGCTTTTTGAAATTATTGGGAGTAGAATTTCCAGATTCCCCAAACCAGCTTGATGTGCAATCAGCGATGGAAGAAATAACATCTAATCTAGCTGGAAAGCAAATTCAGGAATTAATTAATCTCTCAGAGATGAAGCAGCCTGAAATATTAGCAGCTATGCGTATTTTATCTAGTACTGCTCCAGTTGCTTATCAAGTTGCTGCTGAGTTGTTCTTACTTATTTGTCTCAAGCAAATAAATTTATCAATAAAATATGGTAACTCTTCGTTGTCTGCTTATGCTTATGTTGTTTATGGGGTAGTACTTTGTGGAGTCATAAAAGATTTTGAATCTGGTTATCAATTTGGCAGGCTAGCTTTAAATTTATTGGCTAAATCTGGTGCTAAAGAGATAAAAGCTAGAGTTATGCAAGGATTTTATTCTCTAATTGAGATTTGGCGTAAACATGTTAAAGAAACATTAAAACCTTTATTAGAATCCTACTCTGCCGGATTAGAAACCGGTGATTTAGAGTTTGCAGCTTATTGTTTAATGTATTATTCTAGCTTTTCATATTTGACTGGCAAAGAATTGACAGAATTAGATGGAGAAATGGAGAATTACAATAATGCCATTAGTCAAATAAAACAAGAAAGGCCTTTTAATTGGAGTAACATCTATAGACAAATTGTTTTAAATTTACTTCAAAATCCAGAAAATCCATATTGTTTGAGCGGTGTAGCTTATGACGAAAATAAAATGCTGTCTATTCATCTGGAAGCTAAAGATGGAGTAGGTCTTTTATATTTATATTTAGGTAAGTTACATCTGTGCTATTTATTTCAAGAATATTTTCAAGCAGTAGAAAATGCAATTTTAGCAGAGAAATATTTAGATGGTGGAATAGGACAATTAGTTGTGCCTGTTTTTTATTTTTACGATTCGTTAGCGAGATTAGCTGTATATCCTAATATTTCAGAAATTGAACAACAACAAAACCTCGAAAAGGTAGCCGCTAATCAGGAAAAGATGAATCAATGGGCCCAGTATGCCCCAATGAATTATTTACATAAGTTTTATTTAGTAGAGGCAGAACGACATCAAGTTATTGGTGAATATCTGGATGCAATGGATGATTACGATCTAGCTATTACCTATGCTAAAGAATATGAATATCTCAATGAAGAAGCTCTGGCTCAAGAACTTGCAGCTAAGTTTTACTTAGGAATAAACAAACAAAAGATTGCCCAAAGTTATCTGACTGATGCCTACTATAACTATATGAAGTGGGGAGCATTAGCTAAAGTTGAAGATTTGCAAAAACGCTATTCTCAATTACTCGCTCAAATTATCCAGCAAGAAAAACTTAATATCCAAATCAACGATCGCAGTACTGCTTCCATACGCATATCCCATTCAATTGCTAGTAATAATGAAACCGTTTTTAGTACTAGCATTTCAGATATGCTAGATTTGGCATCTGTAATTAAAGCTTCTCAAGCAATCTCCGGTAAAATCGAGATGGAACAACTGCTTTCTGCATTAATAGCAGTTGTAATCGAAAATGCAGGAGCTTCTAGGTGCGCGATGATTTTGAGTGAAAGCGATCGCTCCAACTTAACCGTTGCAGCAGTCGGTTTAAGTTCAACATCTGGGAATATTTCCACACAGTTTCCATCAATTGATTTAGATTTAAGTTCAGACGTTCCTATTACTTTAATTAATTACGTCAAACGTACAAAGCAAATCTTTGTTAGCGATAATGCAAAGACTATTAACTTTTTAGTAAACGATCCATACATCGTTCAAGAGCAACCTAAGAGTCTCTTGTGTATCCCGATTATTAATCAAGGGAATTTGCTGGGTATTCTTTATCTAGAAAACAATTTAACAATGGCAGCATTTACGTGCGATCGCATCGGAATTATCAATCTCCTCAGTACTCAAGCTGCAATCTCTTTAGAGAACGCTATCCTCTATAAAAACTTAGAAACTTATAGCCAAACTCTAGAGGAAAAAGTTAATGAGCGAACCCACGAATTGAACGAAAAAAATCAATGTTTGGAAAAAACTATACAAGAATTACACAGTACCCAAACTCAATTAATTCAAAGCGAAAAAATGTCTTCTTTAGGACAAATGGTGGCGGGTATCGCACATGAAATTAATAACCCTATTAACTTTATTCATGGAAATATCACTCATATAAATGAGTATGTTCATAACTTGCTAGATTTAATTAACACTTATCAGCAGGAATGTCCAAATGTTTCTAGTTTAATTAAGGAAAAAGCTGACAGGTTCGATCTAGATTTTCTAGTAGATGATTTACCCAAAATTCTTGATTCTATGAAGCTGGGAAGTTCGCGCATCCGAAATATTATTTTGGGATTACGCAATTTCTCTCGCTTAGATGAATCGGAAATGAAGCCTGTAAATATTCATCAAGGCATTGATAGCACTTTGATGCTTTTACAACACCGACTCAAAGAAAGGAGCGGACGCTGTGAAATTCAAGTCATCAAAGAATACGGAAATTTACCAGAAGTTACCTGTTATGCAGGTCAACTTAACCAGGTGTTTATGAATATTTTAAATAATGCGATCGATGCTTTGGAAGAGTCATTCGCCATTGGTCATCTGTCATTAGTAGACCAACAGAGAAGTCATACAGAAAGTTTACAGCAATTGCAATTTCACGGACAAATTCGCATCGTTACTGAACTCACAAATTCCAATACGGTGATGATTCGGATTTCTGATAATGGTTGTGGGATGACTTCTCAAGTGCAACAAAAAATATTTGACCCATTTTTTACTACTAAATCGGTAGGAAACGGTATCGGCTTGGGGTTGTCGATTAGCTATCAAATTGTTGTGGACAAACACAAAGGTCAGTTAACTTGTCGTTCTGTTCCAGAAGAAGGAACTGATTTCATCATTGAGATACCGATACGGCAATAAATGGGCATGGGGAAAGGGGAAAGATTAAATTTATTGCTTTTCCCTTTTCCCTTTAACCTTTTCCCCTGCCTCAAGACCCTCCCCAGTCCCCAGTCGCCAATCCCTAGTCCTTTTACAATTGTGCGATCGCAGAGAGTTTTTTCGGAACATCTTGTTCATCAGTAAACTGCTCATTTTTCCTTTGCCAATTAATCGCTTGCTTCAACACTTTTGCGCTGATACTGGGGTGGAAAAATGCAGTAGGTGGCTTTAGCATGTGTATTACTTCTAAAAATGTCTTGTGAATTTCGGCATTTTCAGTTTGTAATAACAACACTCTATCCAGATACAGTTGCATGAGTCGGCTGATGAAGTCGGGTTGCCCTCCTTCAGTGGTATGCCAACGTAAATCTTCGCCTGTTGTCATTAGCCAAGGTACGGCAATTACTTTGCTTAATTGTTTTTGAAAGTGTCGAGATAAACCGATTAAATTCCCGTCGGGATGGTTAGATAATTGCTGATTTAAACATCCATCTAGAGTCAATGCATCTAAAGCAGCAACTGTCATACCTTGTCCGTAGACTGGATTAAAAGCACAGACAGCATCACCCACTAACACAAAGCCTTCTGGCAATCTTTTAAGTTTTTCATAATGACGCAGGCGATTTTCTGTCCGCCGGTATCCATAGATGGATGAGAGTGGTTGGGCCTCTTTGATAGCCTCATAGATAGCTGGCGATCGCAAGCTACGAGCAAACTCTAAAAAGGCATCTTTATCCGTAGGTGGATAATCTTTACCTACACCTATAAGTGTCAGAATCCAACGATTACCTTCAACTTTATAAATTACGCCACCACGATTGTTATTTGGCGGTTGTACTGTTACATACAAACACTGCCAATCATATTGCAAATTTTTTGGAGGCTCATACCAACAGCTGGCATAGCCCAAAAAAGAGTTGATTACCGTCTCTTGAGGCGGTGTGTAACCCATTGTTCCCAACCATTGAGGCGCCGGCGAATTGCGTCCACTCGCATCCACAACCAAATCAGCAGTTAAATCTGTTTCTGGTTGGTTGCGAAAGCGTACTCGTACACCTGTAACACTAGTCCGATCTGAACTAGACAATAAAGAAACTACCTGTCCTTCTTGCATAAACACAAGATTGTCTTCAGCAGCTAATCGCTGGCGGATAGTTTGTTCTAGAAGATTCCGACTGCAAGTGTGGGTAATTAAACCAGAATTAAAACGGGGTGCCCAACCCGCAAAACCCAGCCAGGGCAAGTCATTTCCCCAATCTATGGCGGATGCACCTAAGCCAGCTAATTGAGCCTCTATACCAGGAAAAAGTTCTTCCAACGCCTGCAAACCACGCTTGAGTAGAGTATGGACATGAGGAGATTGGGGTACACCGTGGCGATGTTCTGCTTCTTGTGTGAAGTTATCCCGTTCGATAACTGTTACTCGCTGAAAATACTTAGTCAGTACTTTTGCAGCTAGCAGTCCCGCGATACTTCCCCCGATAACAACAGCGTGTCGAGGACGGCTAACAGATGATTGTAAAGATAAAGTCAATACTTCTAAATTAGTCATACTTCTTACCTTGTGAGAAAAGTTTGCACCTGAATTCTGCTGTATCAGTTAAAGAACAACGATCGCACTAGCCAGAAGAAGACAATACCAGTAAGTAAACAGTATGTAAGTCTGATGATCTTCTTGTGGGGAGCGATTAAATACAATCCGAGCTGCAATAAACCAGCTAAATACTACTAGTACAATATCGCACAGTAAAGTACTTGCAGTACTTTGCGTGGGCATCATCAATATGAAATGGATGATAAATGGTAGTAATCCAAAGCCCAGACTCAGTAGAAATCGGCTTGCTTTCTCTCCAAAGGCAATGGGAAATGTGCTTCGGTTAACAGCCAAATCGCCCTCTATATCTCGAAGATCCTGAACTGCAACTAATGTACTCCAGATGGCACCGATGAGAAATAGCCAGCGCCAGGCGATCGGTGTAATTGGCGCCATTAATTGCCAGACTGCCGCCAAGTGCGCGAATGTACCTAATCCAATCAAGAAGTTTTTGGTAATCCAGTGCTTATCCCAACCGCCAAAATTATGCAAAATCACAACCATCTGGCAGATTAAAGCCCATTCTAGAACCCCAAAGTACCAGCCTACAAATGTAAATAAAGCCATACTCAAAAACCATCTCACTAAAGCTCCATGAAGTGAGATTTTTCCTGTCACCAGCGGGCGATTTGGCTTATTGATTCGATCCTCTTCTACACCAGCTATTTGGTTAGATAAACAAAATGAGAAAAGGTACAACCAAACAAATAATGTGCCACATACCAATGCAAAAAGGAATTCAGTGAAAGATGATTGTACATAATGCCATGCAGCTACTATAAATAGTATTGGCGGTACGATCGTACTCGAAATATCACGCCCGGTAAATTGCCAAAGTAAATGCAACTCTCGAAGCAGACTTTTGGATAAATTTATTGCTGCAAAATTTGAAGATACAACTCTATTTTGTGCATCCATTGTTTTTTCTATCCTTAATTAATTGTCAAATCCAATTAGTAGTACAGCTATCCTATTTAGGTTACGAACAATAGATTTTAAAAATAATTTCACGCACCAGACACAGCGCCAGGTTTAACAAGTTGCTTGGGCAGATTGCCCGACTTGTACCAAACTAGCGTTGCATCAAAACTTTCCTAGACAGGTAGGCCTAGAAAAGAGATCGCAAAAAATCTTTAGTGTTCGCAACTAATTTAAGATTGCTGTAGTAATAAATAATGAGCAGTATCATCAAAGGAGCTTTTTACTAATAGCTACCGAAGAAGAAACTACTACTATACGACTACTAAATTCAACTTCTTAATCTGTCTTCCAAAATGAGATTGTTTCTACTAAATCAGATGTCAAAACCCTTGAACCTGGAAGCTTTTAACTAAAATTTTTATATCCAAATATGTAGATGATATAAAACTTTGATCGCTATATCCACATATTTATTTTAGTTTTTAAATTCTTCTGCTAATAGCAGCATTAAAAAACACATTTAAGGCATAATTTTTTTTGGCAACCTGGAATATTTAAATACCCTAAATTGATTTTTTTTGATAAATTTATATGAATAATTAATTTTTTTACCATTTTATTAAAATCTCAAATAATTTAATATTTTTTTTATGAGAAAAAGTTCACTTGGCTACTATAGTAGTCAAGTATAATAATTGTTTTTTAGTGGTGTTCGGTTGAACTTCTTAACTTATCAATGATTATTTAACTTTTTTTTTATAATCGTAACCGTATTGTTAAGCAATTTTAATTAACTGACAGATATTTTTACTACAATGTATCTTTTGTAGTACTTAGTTAAACTTTAAGCACTTAGACCAATATTTAAAATTAGCAAAATTTATTATAAAAAGTTCTAAGTTTTATTGGAGCTTACTTATATATTTTAATAAAATTTGATAAAAAATTAAGTTTTGAAATTAATACACCTAAAATAAGTATATTTACATAAAAGTCATGTTTTCATGACATAAATACATGTTATAAAAACATCCATCCTAATTTATTAACAAGCTCAAAAGCTAACAACAGATATAATCTTCTATCAAAAGAGCGATATTATTATACATATTAAGTATGAGTATAAAATATACACAGCATAAAATTACATTTCTATCTATAGATTGACAAAAATACAAAACTTGTACTTAAAAAGCATAACTATATTTATTGTGTGCGTTCAAGTCTGCAAAACGAGTGGAGGTGATATCTATTTGTTACTTGAGTCACTACTTAAGTTTTGATGTAAATTCCTAAAAAACTGCTTTAGAAAAGGATTATAGATAATCAGTATCAATGTATATAAGTTAAGCTATGGTTAAATATTAAGAGCGATCGCTCATTTAAGAACTTCCAAACCAACAACACATAAAACTACTTATTTTGGAGTAGGCGCTTTTGAAGTTGCTGCAAAATCTGAGGTGCTGTACTTCTAATTGGTGCAAATATGACACTGTGTCTTTTGACATAGTTGTACCGCAACCGCAAGAATACGCGTGGTGACTGTTTTAACTTGGTGTGAGAGAACGTGAAAAAGTATTTTTCCTTGCTAACAGTAGGTTTACCGACTTTACTGATAGCATTTCCTGGTTTAGCTGCTGATACTGAAATTGAACAGAGAAATACTGTTAAATCAACCGAAGCTATTTCAAATATTCCGAGTTTGAGTGAAATCGACTTACCAGCGACTAATGCTGAATTATTAACTCAAGAATCTACACCGAGTGAAATTGAGTCAGAAACTCAGCCGGAAACAGAGTCATATTCTAGCGATGGTGAAGACATTAACATAGAAGCGATCGCAGAACCAGACAGCCTGCCTCAGTCTACACCAACTTATGTAATCGAGAAAGAAGAAATTCAAAAGCAAGGTGCAAGCAGTTTAGCTGATGTTCTCAAAAGAATGCCTGGTTTTGCTATCAATGATGTTGGCCCTGGCGCAGATATTCACACAGGAACATATTACCGGGGAGCTTCAATTAATCAATCTGTTTATCTGATTAATGGCAGACCAATTAATAATAATGTCAACACCTATCACGGTGCAACTGATTTAAATAGCATTCCTGTAGAAGCGATCGAGCGAGTAGAATTATATAGCGGCACAGCATCAACTTTGTATGGTTCCTCAACCTTTGGGGGAGTTGTTAATATCATCACCAAAGAAGGTTATGGACAGCCGAAATTTTCTGGCACTACAGAATTTGGCTCATTGAGTTTAAATAATCAACAAGTAACCTATGGTGGTTCCGTTGGTTCTGTAAAATACAATTTTAGCTTTGAAAGATTCTTTTCAGATAACCGTTATCGCGTACCTGTAGGTGCAGCAAATCGCGATAATCAAGGCTTTTTATCGAATGCAGACACAGCTACAAGTACTTACTTTGGTAGCATTGGCCTAGATTTAGATCGAAGAAATTCTTTGAATCTAGATATTACTAAACTCAGCAGTCGTCGCGGCTTAATTTATTTTGGTTTTCCTCTCCAGCAAGATAGGTTAGACCACGATGGTTTAAATGTTGGCTTATCTTGGAAAAGTCGGCTTGGTAATGGAGAAAGCTCTAATCTGACAACAACAATTGGTTATAACCAAGATTATTTCAGCACCTATGGCCCTACAGGAGTATTTTCCCGTACAGGAGTTTTAGATACACAACAACTTTCAGCTAGAGTAGATCATGAATGGAGAATTACTGCGAATAATAAATTGCGTTGGGGTTTAGATTTGAAAAACATCGACTTAAACGGTGATGTTTTGAGTACAAATCCTAGTAGAATTGGCAATAACGAAACTGAAAATAGGAGTTTATTCAATACAGCTTTATTTGCTGTAAATACTTTGAATATTGGCGAAAGTTTTCTGGTAGATTTCGGACTCAGACAAAGCTTTGACAGCGAGTTTGGAAGTTATTTAAATCCTAGTGCCGGTTTACGTTATGCAGTTACACCAATAGTAGCAGTGCGCGGAAGTTGGGCCGGAGGACAGCGGAATCCTGGGTTAGATCAGTTATATGTTTATGATACAGTTCATGGTTGGGAACCTAACCCCGATTTAGAGCCAGAAATCGGTTCTACTTGGAGTGCAGGAGTGGATGTCAAATTTTCTGACAATTTGATTGGGCAGTTTACTTACTTTGGTAGTAGTATACGCGATCGCCTGGGAATCATAGCAGGAAGATGGGCAAACATTGGATTAGTAGATACCAATGGTTTAGAAGCCGCATTGCAATTAAAAATTGCTGCTGGCTGGTCAACTTTTCTCAACTATACTTATACAGATGCCCAAATCAAAACAGGAGCAGAAAGAGGTTTGCAGTTGGGTTTAATTCCTTACTCTGTACTTCAAACTGGTGTAGGTTATCAAAATGCAGGGTGGCAAGCTAACTTATATGTTACTTACAATAGTGGCGCTCGCAGATCTATCTTTACGAACCCTGGCGATCGGATTACAGATTTCGCACCATCTTTTGTGAATTTAGATTTTACCGGTCGTATACCTTTAACTAGCAATTTAGGACTGACAGTTTACCTCGAAAATTTGTTAGGCGAACAATACGAGCGAGTTAATCGCATATATAGCCCTGGTTTTACTTTTCGTATAGGTTTAAGCTCAAGTTTGTAGTTAAGTAGTTCAGCAGGATTAATATTCAAGTTAGGCAATAGGCAAGAGCTATTGCCTATTTTTATTTTGTAAATAATTATGCTGATTTAGCGATTATTTATAATTAAAAATATGATTAAAACATTTGAGGCACCATTTTATATAACAGTGCGTTAGGCTAAAGCCATAACCTACCCTAATTAACATTTAGTTTTAATCCAAAATCTAAAATCTAAAATTTCAATGAGAGCGAAAATTGAAAATAAAATACTTTTTATCCACCATGAAGATTTGCCAGAGTTCAAAAAGGGCGGTTCAGTGGTGAGAAATTCATATTTCTGGGCACTACGTTCAATTGCTGGCCAAGCTTCGCGGTATCGTGATTGGGAATACGAACCGGAGGTTTGGCTGGCGCTTTCGCGGATGCTGTTATCGTTCGCTGAATCTGGGTATTTGGGTTATAGAGAGACTGTGTTAGAGTTTCCGTTGTCTCAAGGGGAAATTCCCGATGTGTTGCGAAATGTATCTACTTGGGAGTAGGGATTTTAGATTTTGGATTAAAAACTGGCTAGTTAATCCAAATCAAGCGTTTATTGTGAGCTTATTACACCTTTTGCGTTAAGTTAAGTAGGTCAACTTAATTAAACATAAAACGTAGGGTGCGTTGTCGCAAAGCGCAACGCACCTCAGTTGATGTAGAGTCTATGGAGGTGCGTTGCTATAAGGCATAACACACCCTACATTTATATACATTTACGTCTTACGTTTTTTTAGGTTGAGCTACTTAGAAATCGCTTAACTGTTGGCTTCCTCACCCGCCTGAAACTAAAGTTACAGGCTAACAGTTCAAGTTTACTCAAGTAGACTAAAAAATTTTGGGTATTATTTAGTCATCTTAAGATGACTTTTGCTATGAGCAAGGAACTTCAGATCCTTGCGGGACATCAGTATTAAAATGCAGCAGTTAGTGTAGGAAAACAACGTGAAAATAGGGTTTATTGCTAAAACATTAATTACATCCATAGGATTTTTCACTTTATTTGCTCCCAGTCAAGTATCGGCTCAACTAATACCGCAACCTTGGGTTTCAGTGGGTGGCAAAGATGGCGATCTAACTTATGCTGTAGGAGCTAGGGCTTTGAATTTTGGAGTTGAACTAGGAACAGGCCCTGATGGTGCTACAGGAGTAGATGTTTTGAAATTTATCAGTTTGCCTGTAGTTTCACCTTATGTAGGAGTTGGGCTTTATTCAGAAGATAAAGGTGTTGCGCTTTCAGGTGGCGTTCAGGTAAGCGCTACTGATAACGTTTTTGTAGGTGCTGGTTACAATTCTATTCGTGGCTTTAATGGGCAAGTGGGAATCAGATTTTAACAGTTGTCTTGACGTCGGCAATAGGGTATTTCTAAATTAAAAACGTCGAAATTATTAGACCTCTTGCATAAATCGAAAATAAGAACCCCAAAGAGCCAAAGCTATGCTTTGTCTCCCCTCCCCTTGCTAAGGGGAGGGGTTGGGGGTGGGGTGTTAGGGACTTTTGCAAGAGGTCTATTCTTGTGGGGTAGATATCTTGTGTAATACCAATTCCAGAAAAAAATCAACCAGATACGTAGGTTGGGTTTCACTTTGTTCAACCCAAGCTACATCTGCATCAAATTTTTGTGAAATGGTGTAACTACATTTACGGGCGGGCGAGACGCCCACCCCACAAGGTTTTACAAAATTGAATAATTGATTTATTGGTAATCTTTAGGAATAGACAATAGGGAACAAGGGATAGATTTTTTTAATCAATGACTCCTCCTTTAGGTTTATCCGTGGGGGTAATCCAAAATCTAAAATTCGTCTTGAAAAGGTGACGAATGATTTAGGATGGCTATAATCGTTTGATAGCTTGGCAAAATACACATTGATTAAACGAAATACTAAATGGTGCGTCTCGATACCATATCATACGCCTGATAACTGTTACGGGAAAGTTTGGACAATACATGTTATCTTTTTGGATAGATGACATTCTATAGACAAACAGTAAAGGAATTGTCTATACATTGTCCAACACTCGGCTATTATTCAGATTTTCTGCACGCTGTTAGTGTTATTTATTTAACAGGATTCTCCTTATGGAGCCAGGGCTAAGATTACTAATTCAATTGGTATTAGAGTTTGCACCTGTAATTGTAGACCTGATACAAAAGAGAAAAGAAGAAAGTCTGACTACAACTAATTATCTATTGCCAAAAGTCATCAATGAAACTGTAAGATTTGGCAAGAATTTGATGGCAGAAAATGATAGCTATGACTCAAGTTTTGAACAAACAAAACTTCTGCAACAACAATTAGCTGTTTATCAGCGTGAGACACAATTAAAAGTAGCAAATCAAGAAAGAGAAACTGCTCTCAAGTTACCAGAAGTATATAAAATTTTTGATAGTTGGCCTTTAAGATTATACCCGTCACAAATTTTAGAGTCTCATACAAATCAAGGACGCACTCCGCTAAAAGTTTTTCTTGCTCCTCCCCAAATCAAATTCGACCAATTTGAACATAAGACTGATGGAATATCTCAAATAGAACTAATGTTGGCTGAAGGTTTAAGAAAATTGTTCAATCAGCATTATTCTCTGCACAATCCCGTTAGACCAACAGAATTTTTAGCAGGGGCTTGGGATAGTAAACGTTTTCATAGTGAATCCAGTATCAAGGCTCTGTATGGCATATTAAAAACAGAGCCTATTTTAATTTTAGAGTCAGAAAATGATGGCGATCGCCTAAATTTTCGGATTGCTTATTGGGGATTAAAACAAGATAAATATTATTACAAAACAATTGCACGGTTGTCTTATAAAGAAATTCTTCAGGAATCTGCCAAAAGTCGCGCTCTGGAGTGGAAAAAAATTCGAGATGAGTTATTAGCGTCAGGAGAAAATTTAGAAGAAATCAATCTCTTGGGTAGAGATAATGTATTTAATTTGGCTATTTTAGAAAAATCAGAAAAATGGCAGGCTCAAGGTATTGATGTGAGCAAGTTATCCTTGCAATATCAAGTTAATCATCAAGATTTTGAAAAACTTTCCCAGGTGTTGATTACTTGTCACTTTCTGGTTGCTGCTTGGGTAGCAGATATTTATCATTTAGTTCATTACGATGTACCGCCTTTGCTGCCAAAGTTGCTGCCAAGTTTGCTCAAAGATACTTTTGATTTACAATCTGTGCAAGCAATAGCCACAGGTTATAAACAAGTGTACCAAGCTCTAGAAGAGGAACGACGTTACTGGGTTCCAGAATTGGCTTTGCAACTAGCTCAAAGTTTATCTCATTTACCCGATCGCTCTTGGGCACAAGAACAAATTGATTATTCAATCAGCACATGGTTGGAATTACGTCAAGCTTCACCACAGGAATTTGCTAACCCCTTAGAGGCGATGCAATCGGCTGTGAGAATTGAAGATGAAGAATATTTCCAAAACTTAAAAGAATATTTTACAGCGGTGAGCGATCGCCAAAATATTCTCAGTGTAGAAAAACTCTTAGATGCGATCGCCACTCTCAAATATAAACTTACCTTAGAAAATGCCAATCTCAGGTACACCCTCACTGGACATGCTGGGAAAGTCACCTCTGTAGCTATTAGCCCTGATGGCAAAATTTTAGTTAGCGGCTGTGCAGACAAAACCATCAATCTCTGGAATCTGCAAACTGGTAAACTAATTCGCACTCTGACAGAGAATTGGGGTGAAGTTTCATCCTTAGCAATTAGCCCCGATGGTAATTTCCTGGCTGTTGGTAGCTGCGAACACCCCAAAAGTAATGTCAAAGTCTTGCATTTGAAAACAGGCAAAGTATTGCACACACTTTTAGGGCATCAAAAACCTGTAAATGTTGTGGCAATCAGCCCAGATGGTACAATTCTGGCCAGTGGCAGTAATAAAATCAAAATTTGGAATTTAGATAAAGGCGACCGCATTTGTACCCTTTGGCATTCATCGGCTGTTCATGCCGTAGCAATCAGCCTTGATGGTACGATTCTTGCCAGTGGTAGTTCTGATAACAAAATCAGGTTGTGGAATCCACGCACAGGCGATCCGTTAAGCACCCTAAACGGTCACGATGGCGAAGTCAATTCAATTGCCATGAGTCCCGATGCACAACTCCTCTTCAGCGGTAGTGCTGACACAACCATCAAAGTTTGGCATTTGGCTAGTGGTAAACTGCTGCACACATTAACTGGACACTCGCAAGCAGTAAAATCCTTAGCCGTTACTCCAGATGGACAAACTCTAATTAGCGGTAGTGCAGATAAAACCATCAAAATCTGGCGACTTTCCACAGGCGAATTACTGCAAACCCTCACTGGCCATTCAGAGACGGTGAATTCTCTAGCCCTGAGTCCTGATGGTAAGTTACTCGCTAGCGGTAGTACAGATCGAACCATCAAAATTTGGCAAATATAGCAAGGGACTGGGGGCTGGGGGAAGAATCTTTTTGTTGACATCTGAAAGTGTCAATCGAACGACAGAAGGATGTTGCAGTTTTTTTATACTAGGGATGATTTTGGCGATCGCCCTAGTCCTGTACGATCAAAGAACAATTAATTCAAATAGAAAAATTATGGCAACCGAGCAAGAGCTTCAATCTCTTTTTAATACCTTGGATAGCGATGGAGATGGTAAAGTTTCGATAAATGAGCTTTTTTTAAGCCCAGGCTTAAGTGCAGTCATCTCAGCAGAAACAGGTGTCAGCAGTCCCCAGGAGTTGCTGAGTATGTACGGAGATAAAGATGGCAGTATCACCTTTGAAGAGTTAAAGAGTGTTGTTGAAAAGGCTGGGAATTTAAACTAGCAGTCAAAAAAACAAGGGTATAGTACTCCCTATTACCCTTATTACCCCTTTTAGGATACCTTGAGAGGGGTTTTTTAGCGGAATGTGGGTATAAATTTTGAAACACCTCACCCGCCTCAATACTTGTCGGGTTTTGGGGAAAAGGGGAAGGGGGAAAGGGAAAAGGTTTGAAATTACCCTTTTCCCTTTTCCCTTTCCCCTTTAACCGAACCGTATTGCCAACTATCTCAGTTTACTTGTTGGTTGAGGGGGAATACCAAGTCCGACAGTTTCTTCAGGGCGATGTCATTGAATCACCAACTTTCCCGGAATTGAATTTAACTGCCGAACAGATTTTTCAAACCGCTAACATATAGAGACGTTGCATTGCATTCGGTGAAGGTAAGAGATGCGATAAATCGCCGTCTCTACAATAGACTTCTTGCAGAAGTCGGGAAAAGGGGAAGGAGAAAGGGGGAAAGGTTTGGTATTTTCCCTTTCCCCTTTAACCTTTTCCCTTTTCCCACCTATTGCAAAAAGCACTTTTGCAAGAGGTCTAATAATCATTGGTGTGGGTGGGTGAATAACTCTCTGACCTGTTGTGCTGAATCTTGTTGCAATGCTGATGTTGCGATCGCCTGACTCTCGGCTAAACTTAACTGATGAATCCCCTGCTTGATTGCAGGTATACTTTGAGGATTCACACTTAATTCATCTAACCCCAAACCTAATAAAATCGCTGTTGCTAAAGGATCGGCTGCTAATTCGCCACATAAACCGACGGAAATTCCCGCCGCATGGCCAGCCTCAACGGTTTGCTTTACCATCCTTAACACCGCTGGATGCAGCGCATCAACTAAATTTGCCACCCGTGGGTTAGTGCGATCGCCTGCCATGACATACTGGCTAAGGTCATTAGTGCCGATACTAAAGAAGTCTACTTCAGCGGCTAACCGTTCGGCGATCGCCACTGCTGACGGCACCTCTACCATAATCCCTAGTTTTATTCCTGTATCGAAGGGAATATCAGCTTGCTTGAGTTCAGCCTGGACTTCACTGAGAATTGCCTTAGCTGCACGCACCTCCGTTAAAGTAGCAATCATCGGCAACATAATTTTAATTTGGCGCCCAAAACTAGCTCGCAAAATTGCCCGTAACTGAGTTTTGAAAACTTCTGGATTGCCCAAGCAAAAACGAATTCCCCGCCAGCCTAAGAATGGGTTGGCTTCGGGAAACCCTACCCTGAGATAAGGAAGTGGCTTATCGCCGCCGATATCCAAAGTCCGAATCAGCAGCGGACGATGTTCCAAAACTTGAGCGATGGCCTGATACACTGCTAACTGTTCTTCTTCTGTGGGGGCGGTTGTTCTGTCCAAATACAAAAATTCGGTGCGGAGTAGTCCCACTCCTTCGGCTCCATTAGCTACAGCAGCTTGGACATCATTAATACTACCGATATTGGCAAAAACGCTCACTTGGCGACCATCACGAGTAATTGCTGGTTGGTGTGCTGTAACTCGTGCTTCTTGTTGGGCACTTTGCCAAGCTTCTCGCTTTGCTTGAAGGTGTTCTAGAATATCTAACTCTGGTTCTACCCAAGCTGTGCCGCTTTCACCATCCAGTGCCATCAACGTTCCATCTGCCAAGTGCAACACCTGGGCATCTACTCCCAAAACTGCGGGAATCCCTAAGGTGCGGGCGATAATTGCACTGTGGGAAGTGGCACTCCCAGAAGTTGTACAAATCCCTAGCACCTTTGTGGGGTCTAGTCCGGCGGTATCTGAAGGCGTTAAATCGCTGGCTATCAAAATCGCTGGTGAGTCCAGATGCAAGTTTGCAGGGGCATTCCCAGTTAGTAAGCGCATCACCCTTTGCCCCACATCCACAACATCCTCCACTCGCTCTTGCAAATAAGAGTCCTCAAGTGTGCGGTAGGAAGCCGCTACTCGATCGACTGCGGCTTGCCAAGCGGCTTCGGCATTTATATGCTGTTCTAAAATGCGGTGATGAGCCGCTTCTAAAAGAACTGGATCTTCTAAAAATAGTAAATGGGCGTCAAAGATGGCAGCTTCAGCATCGCCAATTTGAAAAGATGCTTGTGAGAACACCGCTTGAATTTCTTGGCGGGCGATGTGAATAGCAGCTTGTAAACGTTGCCACTCTACTTCGGCATCATCTACGTGATATTCCGTAACTGCAATGGGGGCGGGTTGATAACGAACGACAGGTGCGATCGCCACTCCAGCAGAAGCCGGAATTCCCAAAAGTTCGCCCTCAGTCGCTGGGGCAACTTTGTGTTGTAAGACTGGTAGATGATTAGAAGCAGCATTATCCTCGCCAAAATTAGTGGCAAACAATACTTGCAATGCTGCCAGTGCTGCATCTGCATCTGAGCCGGTGGCAGTAATTAGCAATTCGTGTCCTTGACGCACCCCTAAAGTTGTGACTTGGTTAATACTGTCGCCCCGGACTAACTCGGTATTTCTAGTTAAATTTTGCACCAGAATTTGAGATTCAAATCTGGCTGCGGTTGCTACAAACTGGGCTGCGGGGCGGGCGTGTAAACCTAAACGATTGCTGACAATCAGCCGGATTTCTCGCGTTGGGGATTCTGAATTGCTGGTTTGGATGTCGCTATCCACAACCGATGCAGGGCTACTAACTCCACCCAATTGAGTTGCTTTTGCTAATAATGCGCCCCGTGCTTCCGCCATCACTTGTTGAATGTTCCTCCCAGCCGCCGCGGCTACCACAGCAGCGATCGCACCTTCCACCAGAGGCGCTTCACACAAATAGACTTTTTGCCGCTGTTCCTCTGGCAGAAACTCCAGCGCCATTTCTGCGCTGAGTAAAGCACTACCCAAATCCATTAACACCAAGACACCATCATCAGAGAAAACAGCAGCGATCGCTTCACTAACCTGGATGGCATCAGTACCCAACGGATTTTCGGGATCTTCAATACCTGCTGCAATAGCGATCGGGACTTCACCCCGAACCATCTGCGCGGCGAGTTCCCGCACGCCCAAAGCTAGTTGTTTACTGTGAGAAACTATGACAATTCCGACCACTGCCACACCGCCAATCTTATTGAGAGGTTTGCGATCAGCCAGTTATCCATTTCATTTTCCCATTGAGCTAAAATTGCAACTGCCCGAAAATATTCTCGTCTTTGGAGTTAGAAACCCGAACAAAATAGCCCTCTTTTACAGGAATGCGTGGTGTCCATTCATAAACTCCATCGCTAGCAGTACGGGAAGAAATGTTTTGGATAAGTTTCTTTTCATAGTACAACCTAATCGAGACATCGCCATCAAAATTGTCTCGCCACAATATTAAAAAAGGCCGATCTTTATTTGCAATGACTTTGCCTGCTGGCTGACTGAGGAAAATTTTTGGTGCAACCTGATTTTTACTTTTTTTACGGAATCCTAGATAATGAGGTAAATCTCGAAAAGTAGGATTGTCTTGCACATTAGACAGTTGTGGAACGATAATATCTCCTCTTTGGGGATTGAACAAATAAGTCGATTTGCCCCCGTCAACGGTAATGATATTGCCTTTGACTCCTAATTTACGTAATAAATCCGCTGCCTCGTCTAAAGTTGCTTGATTCACCGTCATAATCAACAATAACTCGTCACCTTTAACACCATCTTTGTTAAGAGTACCGATGACTTGGTATTTATTGGCTGGATTTTGAGCCAATACTTTTGCGGGATGGTCGCTGTATTGGTAAGTGACAATGGCGTTTTTTACTGCTTTTTGATTTAGGGGCGCACCGCTAACGCGATCGTAATTTGTAATGTATGCCCGATCGTCATCCCAGACTAAAGCCTTGAGGCGAATATTACTATAATATTTATCTTTTGGTTCTTTGACGGGGCCGTAGGGACTATTACCGCCGCTGATGACTACACCATTGAGTTTTATCGGAAAAGACAATTGAGTGCTGGGTTGATATTGCTCAAAAAAAGAACAATTAATGATAGAAAAAACGTTGTCAGCATAAAGCTGTTGATATTCATTTGCAACTTCAGAGAATAATTTGTTTTTGAAGAAAGGGCTGTAATGTCCACCTTCTCCTTGATAATATTTACCTTGCTTTTGACCCATATTATCCACCTCTCCAACTATTTGGTCGATGTGCATTTTCCGGAGGTCAATAACTTGTAAATAAGCTTCGTTACCGTTGGTTAATTCTTTTCTATATAAAGCTGCACCGTCTATCTTTTGGAGAGGCTGATAAGAAGATAAAGGATTGAAACTTTGAGCAATCCACAGGCTACTCAGAATTGGCAGTAAAAAAAGTAATAAATTGATAAGAACATTCATCAGAATTTTCTTGAGGCAGAAATATGTCTCAGGAATTATAATCTAGATTTTGATATTAGCCAGGTTTTGTGAAGCAAAGTTGAGCCTCAGAAGGTCAACGTCGAGCCTCAGAAGGTCAACGTCGAGCCTCAGAAGGTCAACGTCGAGCCTCAGAAGGTCAACGTCGGGCCTCAGAAGGTCAACGTCGAGCCTCAGAAGGTCAAAGTTGAGCCTCAGAAGGTTAACGTTGAGCCTTAGAAGGTCAACGTCGAGCCTTAGAAGGTCAAAGTTGAGCCTCAGAAGGTCAACGTTGAGCCTCAGAAGGTCAACGTCGAGCTTCAGAAGGTCAACGTTGAGCCTATAAAAAATAAATTTTTATATCATATATGATATAAAAATGACATGGATGATGATAAACCTTTAGTTTGGTTGCATGGTGAGATTAAAACTCCTCCCTTCAGCCAACAAGCACGCATAGAGTCAGGCGTGTTGCTCAGACGCTTACAGCAAGGTGAAAACCTCGGATTGCCACATTCCCGACCAATGCCAAGTATTGGGGCACAATGTCATGAACTACGAATTCGGGATGCAGACAAAAACTGGCGGATTATTTATCGAATTGATGACGATGTAATTGTAATTGTTGAAGTGTTTAACAAAACTACCAGAGCAACACCAACCAGCGTAATCAACAATTGCAAAAAAAGACTTAGCCAATACGACAAGGACTTACAGGATTAACATTATGGATGAAGCCAAAAGAAAAAAGCTAGAGGAAAAGGGCTGGAAAGTTGGCAACGTTGCAGAGTTTTTAGAACTCACGCCAGAAGAAGCCACTCTAATAGAAATTAAACTAGCTCTCAGTCGTAACCTGAAAGAACGACGACAGAAGTTAATGACTCAAGCGGAATTAGCAGAAAAACTTCATACCAGTCAACCCCGTATAGCTAACGCCGAAAATGCTGATGCATCAGTTTCCATAGAAATGTTGATCCGAGCAATACTAGCAACAGGCGCAACACCTCAAGAAATTGGACAAGTGATTGCTAAGGTGGACTGAAACGTTGCATCTTAACGTATCTACAAGGTTTTGATCTCATGCACAATCGCTTTCATACATGAAATCAGCAACCGCAAAATAAGAGATAAACTCAATGTGCGATCGCCTCAACCTTAAGCTTTGTAAATTGCATCATATATTTAATTAGTAAGAATTCAAACAACCTGCGTTGTAGTATAATTCTCCTTTTGTATTATTAAACCTGTAAGAGATGACACCCCAATTTGAATACAGCACTTTAGCGCAGCCCCAGGATATTCAGCAACTTGCGTTTATCCTTAAGCAGTGTTTTGTCAACGCACTTGGTGGTGAGGAAGCTTACATGAACCAAGTTGGCGTAGAAAACCTTCGGATTATTCGTGAGTCAGGGCAATTAATTGGTGGATTAGCAACTCTGGATATGGGTCAGTGGTGGGGTGGCGAGCGTTTACCAATGACGGGAATAGCCGTAGTGGGTATTGCTCCAGAATACCGTGGTTCGGGAGGAGCGATCGCTCTCATGCAGCACACCCTCAAGGAACTTTATGCCAGAGGTATACCCCTGTCTGCTCTTTATCCAGCTGTGCAAACCCTGTATCGAAAAGTCGGGTACGAGCAAGGGGGTAGCTGGTACATTTGGGAAGTCGCAACCAACGCCATTGGAGTACGGGAACAACCCCTACCTTTGCAATCAGTAGTCCCCATAAATCATCAAGTCTTTCACGAACTATATCAGCAGCAAGCCAAACTCACCCACGGATATTTAGACCGACATCCCGCAATTTGGCGGCGATTAATCGAACCGGATGAAAACGAACAAGTCTATGCTTATTTCATTGGTACAAAAGACAAACCCGAAGGTTACATTATCTTCGCTCAACAACGAACACACAATGGTGAAATTATCTTTGTCAAAGATTGGGTAGTAAAAACAGCTGCTGCGACACAAACTTTTTGGTCTCTTCTAGCCAGCCATCGCTCCCAAATTCAGCAGGTACGTTGGAAGAGTTCTGCAATTGATACCCTGACATTGGCCTTACCAGAGCAAACTGCTAAGATCTCGACTCAGTTTCGCTGGATGCTACGAATTGTAGATGTTGTCAAAGCATTGTCTCTGCGCGGTTATCCATTGGGGCTGCAAACAGAACTCCATTTAGACATTCAAGATAATGTCATAGATGCAAACAATGGTAAATTCATTCTTTCTCTTGCCAATGGACGCGGTGAAGTTACAAAAGGTGGAAAAGGAGAGTTGCAACTAAATGTCCGAGAACTAGCACCACTATATACAGGTTTGTTTTCTCCCTACCATCTGCAAATAGCCGGAAAACTGCATGGCACAGAAACAGCTATTTCAGCAGCTACGCAAATATTTGCAGCTAGTTCTCCTTGGGTGGCTGATTTCTTTTAATGGGCATGGGGGAATACTGCTCGTTTTGTGCATTTTTAACTCGTAATTGGGTTTGGGGGAAAGGGGAAAGGGTAAAGGTTAAAGGGAAAAGGGGAAAGGGTAAAGGTTAAAGGTTAAAGGGAAAAGGGGAAAGGTTAAAGGTTTTTTCTTTTCCCTTTTCCCTTTCCCCTTTTCCCCGTAGAGACGTAGCTACGTCTCTACTTGTGAATCAACAAAAATAAAGTTGGAAACATAATTGACCCTTGGCTCGTCCTTGCGCTAGATTAACAATTTCTGTTGTTGTCAACTCACGTCACAAACAAAATTCTCAGCGATTTACTTTCGATGAGTAATGATGATTTGTTGTGCTTATCTAATCCCAAAGACATCTCAAAAAATATAGCTGTAGCCACATAGGTTAGGAATTTTTGAAAGTATGAATGCTAGGAATGTTAATAGTTTTAACCTTCTGCCTTCTGCCTTCTGCCTCCTGCCTTCTGCCTCTCGCTATAACTCGATGGGATTTAGAGTTTTTATCCGGAAGTTCAACACACTCGTCAGAAAACAATCTAAGTAAAGCTGATTACTTGCTACTTACTTGCCTACTTACTTGCACACACACAATCTCAACATGAAATCACATCTACTCGCCATTGGTTTGAGCAGTTTAGTTCTGCTTGCCGGACAAGCTAAAGCTTCACAATTACAGTCTTGGTATTTTGATTCTAGCCAAAATCAATTAGACTTAACTACCACTTCTGGAATAGAACCAAAGGCATTTGTATTAGATAATCCCAACAGATTGGTAATTGATTTACCTGGAACTACTTTTAATTCTGATACCGTCAAACAAAGTTTTGGGAATGCAATCAGAGAAATACGGCTTGGCAAACCAGACTCTCAAACCACTCGTTTTGTCGTAGAATTAGCCCCTGGTTATGATATTACTTCCCAGAATGTTTCAATCAAGGGAGATTCCCGTTCTCATTGGATTTTTAAATTCAATTCATTTAATCGCCAAACTAATCCCATTGTTGGGGAAAATAGAGAAGATATTGCGATTAAATCCACAGATGCGACTACATTTGCGGGAGTTGTGAATCTTGGTCAAGAGATGTCCGGTCTGAGTTCTCAAATTCGCAGTTTGTTAGCGAGTTATAAATCATTAAATCCCGGAATCTTTTTCTTAGATTTAGCAACAGGAAATTATATAGATATTAATGGTGAGAAAAGATTTGCGGCTGCAAGCACAATCAAATTTCCCTTATTAGTAGCTCTTTTTCAAGATATAGACGCTGGCAAAATCAAACTCACAGATAAACTAGTGATGCGGCGCGATTTAAAGGTTGGTGAATCTGGGACTATGCAATACAAACCCATCGGAACTAAGTTTAGCGTCCTAGAAACTGCTACCTTGATGATGACAATCAGCGATAATACCGCAACAAATCTGGTTCTCGATCGCTTGGGTGGTGCAGCAAAAGTTAGCCAACGTTTTCGTAGCTGGGGATTGCAAAATACAGCAGTTCGGAATTTACTTCCAGACGTTGCTGGCACAAACACAACTAGTTCCAAAGATTTGGTGAGGTTGGCGGCGTTAGTTTCTAATAATCGTTTGCTCTCGCCAAACAGCCGCGATCGAGTTTTAGATATTATGCGCCATGTCAAAACCAATAGTTTACTACCAGCTGGTATCGGTCAAGGAGCTACCATCGCCCACAAAACCGGTACGTTGAGATTCATTATTGGTGACGCGGGTATTATTCAAATGCCCAACGGCAAAAGCTATTTAGCGGGTGTTTTGGTACAAAGACCAAACTACGATCCCAAAGCTGGAGATTTTGTCCGTGAAGTTTCTCGGAGAGTCTATAATTACCTAGACCAAACCCAAGTCAGCAATATAGAGCCGACTCTTGGCGGCCGCACTCGCTAGCAATAAAGTAGGGGCGTACAGCTGTACGCCCCTACGTATGTATACATATATCAGGTATTTCCCAAAATGGTATTAGTTTAGGAAATTGGGTGTACCATTACCACCATTCTTACCAACAGCAGGAATTTCCAATAGGCTATCTGTAGCTTTGCCAGTACCGTCGTCGGTAACCTTCGTAGAATTACCCGGATGTCCGTTGGGGATAAACAGTTGCGGGTGGTCAAAAGGTGCTTTCTCATACCGAACTCGGTCATCAGTTAGTGCTTTCAAGAAGGCGACCAATTGCTGCTTTTCTTCTGGTGAGAGATTCAGGGGGGGAAGCGCTCCAAAGTCACCACCACGATTGTAAAAATCGATCGCTTGTTCTAAAGTCGCCTGACCTCCATTGTGGAAGTAGGGAGCAGTGAGTTCCACGTTGCGAAGTCCAGGTGCTTTGAAAGCTCCGTCTGCAACCGCAGTTTCTGTAGGCTTCAAAGGTGGATTGAGAGTAGTCGGGTTTTCACCAAGGAGAACCTGAAATTTCCCTAACTGCGCCAATCGCGCCTCTGAGAGCGGATTACCTTGACCGTTACCAAATAAACCGTCATTACCACCCAAGCCGAGGTCATCTGTGTTAGGTCTAACACCAATCCTGAAGAAGCCATTATCTTCAGGGCTGTTTGGCGGGAACGGCGCACGTTTGATTCGTCCGTTTTTAGTCACGTTGCTTACTGAAGCAGCGGTGAATTCTGGCCCAATGTGACAACCAATGCACAGAGCTTTCCCTTCAAACAGTGTTTTACCTAGTTGCTGCTGCTGGGTGAGGGCAGCGGTGTTGCCTTCTACGAAGCGATCGTAGGGGGTGTCATTGGAAATGAGTGTAGACTCGTACAACTGAACTGCTAGACCAAAGAATAGCGAGAAGTTGTACTCCATCAATGTGTACTCATTAGTTTCCAAGGAGCGATCGGGCTTTTTGACAAAAGTGCGTCTCCCTTCGGCATCAACTTGGATTAGTTTATTAGACTTCCACCACTCTGACTTAAAGGCATCTTGAATCATGGCATCGTAGGTTTTATCTTTAAGTCCGGTTTTAGGCCATCTACTATCTGCACCTAAAACGCTATCTTGTGGGTGCACAAGCTGTTTACCTAGCGGCCTCAGAGGGAATAACTTTTTCGCAAGTTTTCGGGGGAGTTTTTTACCTTTAACACCGTTGGTTCGCCCAAACTTGTCACCAATCTCTTGAAAAGTCCGACCATCAGCAGACACCTCAAAGGAACTCAGTGGCGGGCCGACGGCTTGGGAAGCCAAAGACGCATTATTCAGGCTGACTTTGACAAAGTTGAGCTGGTTTGGAGTTTCTGCTTTGACAACAGAAGCGTTAGGGTCTCTCAAACCGAAAGGATTCACGCCATTAAAGATGTTCTGCGCTCTTCCGTCCCAGAAGTTGCGAAAGTTAAATACTGCATTAATTACGCTTGGGGTGTTACGAGACTGGACGCGGCGCACATTTATGCCTCCCACGTTAAACACGGGATCTGGCTCAGTTTTTACTTGGTCTTCCGCATTACCAGGTACGACATCAACAAACTTAGTATTGGTAACCCCCTGGGAGGAACTGACATCGTTGCGATCGGATATGACGCTGTTAGGATCGTTGGGGTTTGCTAGTTTGTGGAAGGGAAAATCTTCTGGCTTGAGTTGATAGTTTGGTAGTCCTCCTATATCAAAAACTGTATCCGGGTTCTGTGTACCATCAGCGTTAACCCGCAACAGTCCAGGAGCTATCTGATTTTTGGATCTATTGTCGGCTCCAGCATGGAAGTGACAAGTCGCACAGGAGGTCACGCCGTCGCTACCCACTTGCATATCCCAAAAAAGAGCTTTGCCTAATTTGATGGCGGCTGCTTTGTCTTTTACGAACTCTGCAAGATTATCTGGTTCTGGAACAGGCACACCTTTGAGCGAAGGTGATGATGGGGTAATCTGCGCTGAGACGCTATTTCCAGCTATTACTGCCACCATAATCATGACAGCAATTACTATAGTTTTGGAAAATCTGGATCTCAGAGGATTAAACTTACCAGATCTATATCTTTGCCTTTGGGGTTTGATGTCAACAGGTAATTTGGATGATGGCGTTGCTCTAGAAAATGTATTAAGGTCATAAGGCAGCAATTTTGGCTGATTAGCTAAGCCTGGGACTGCTTGCTTAGTTTTGCCGGCCAGAAATTTGAGCGAAAATCGACCTTTTGAATTGAATAGAAAATAAATTGGTAAGCTAGCCAAAACTAGCACCAATACTATTACGGGTATAGTCCCCATAGTTGTTGGTTATAAATTAAGACTGAAAAAAATTATACATTGGCTAAAAAGCGTGAAATTTATTGTTTAGGTGAAATAATTACTAATTTTATGTAAACAAAAAACTCTTGAAGGCATAGCTCAGTTAAGCAAACTCAGCAATTTTTGTTTACACTTTTTTATATAAAATAGCGCTTATCATGCTTAGCTAGCAAGAGTTTGATAAAATTTAGATATCTGAATATATATGTTGAAGTTGATTATTAGCCATAGTTTGCATAGCATATTTAAATGTCACTACATAAAAGTTCTGGTCGCTGGCGCTTAGGGCTAGCGTTATCATTGTTGACAGTCTTATTGTGGGGAATTTTACCAATTGCTCTTTCGGTAACTCTGCAAGTATTGGATGTGTATACAGTTATTTGGTTTCGTTTCCTAGCATCATTTGTACTGCTTTTTATCTATTTATTCATAAGTGATAAATTACCAAAGCTGGAACAATTGCCTTCTGGTTCTGGGAAATTATTAGCGATCGCTACACTCTTTTTACCGATTAATTACTTCTTATTCATGCAAGGTTTAGCGTTAACATCACCCGCTAATGCTGAAGTTTTGATTCAATTAGCTACTCTTTTATTAGGTTTGGGCGGTTTAATAATTTTTCACGAACGTTATCGGTTGTATCAATGGATTGGTGTCAGCGTACTGACTTGCGGTTACTTTTTATTTTTCCGGGAACAGCTAACGAATTTAATTACAGCGCATAATACTTATATACTAGGTAGCATTTGGATTGTGCTAGGAGCAGCAGCATGGGCTATTTATGCTTTGGCACAAAAGCAATTATTACAATCTTTATCTTCCGCTAGCATCATGCTTATTATTTACGGAGGCTGTGCTTTATTATTCACTCCTCTAGCTAAGATAAAATCAATTTTTACACTTGATGCTTTGCACTCAGGAATGTTGATTTTTTGTGCTTTGAATACTCTAATTGCTTACGGAGCTTTTGCGGAGTCATTAGAACATTGGGAAGCATCACGAGTCAGTGCAGTATTAGCTTTAGCTCCTATTGTGACATTAATATCAGTTGCCATTGTATCAGCGATCGCACCTGGTTTAATTCCACCAGAACGCTTCACTTTTCTAGGAATATTAGGAGCAGGTTTAGTAGTGGCAGGTTCAGTGGCGATCGCCTTGGGGAAAAGTGATTGAAGAAATCAGAAATCAGGAATCAGAAGTCAGGAGTCAGAATTCAGAATGTAAAAAAATCAACAGTGAAATTGCTGTGTGTTAATGGTAATAATAAATGAATTCAGGTGAATACTAATTTTACTGAGAATAATTTTAATAATTAGTAGAAATTATTTTCCAAATGTTTAGTGTTTTTTTAACCTAGTAAAGTTGTCGCACATTCAAAGTTACAACCTAGATACTGAGGCAGCATATTTTTTCCTTTGTTATGATTTTCTCGTGAAGGCGAACTACTGAAGTCATCCTTCTGTAAAATCGATACTTTTCCCACAAGTTTGACTCTGTAGCAATCTAATTTGTTCAATTGATAGCCAACAAAAAAATGTTTGAAGAAGAATTCAGAAGGTAGAATCGAACGTTGATGGTTGACGGTTCACTGTTGACTGTTGATATGCGTTAGAGCAATTCTCTGCAACAATGCGCTTAATGATTACCCCCCGCCTTCGGCGTCCCCCCTTGGTAAGGGGGGACTACAGGGGGGTAGGATTAAGCTCAACTTCACAGAAAATTGGTATTAGAGCAATCCTAGCGGGTTCCGATTGGACTGTGAACCAAGAATTTCCCGGCTTCTAGGCGTGAAGAGTGTGAATATCAAATCTATGATTTTGTAGGGTTTATAGCAAGGGATTGGGGACTGGTGACTGGGCGAAAAGTCTTTTTGTGTCTAAGTTTTATCATCTGTTGCTGTAAAACCCATTTATTCAGATGCTGGCGGACTTGCTAATGCTGTGCTATCTGCAATTGATACACAAATCATAATAAATTCTGAATTCTGAATTCTTTTGTAAACCAAGCAGGGCGCCCGAAAAACTACCAAAGCCAACACATCAAAATCAGACCACCGAAGCAATTGAGTGATGAATAGTTTGTTTGGTAATTGGGCCAGCACCCTGAGAAAAAATTCCCTATTGCTGGTTCTTTCAATGGTGCTGCCAACGTTTGGAATTAGTAATTCCGTTTCGGCAGCAGAACGCATTTATGCATCTTATTCAGCTCTAGAGCTTTCGATTTCTGTGACAGCTTTAGAAAACTACGCCAAAACAGGTGCAATTGACGATGATTTAGCAGCGTATCAACAATATTTACCTGTTGAAAAGCTTGAACAATTACGACGGATTTTACTCAATCGCGTGAAAGTTAGTCCGGAAGTAGTTTCACAACTTTTGTACACATCCCAAGGAGAATTCTTGCTGCATCGGTTGGCGGAAGTGATTAAAACAAAATCTCCTCAGCCAGAATTAGAATTTAGTGCTTTGCGTTCAGCACTCATTTCAGCCTCTGCTGAATCAGGAGGCTTAACACTTTTAAATGTGTTACGTAAATATCCTAGCAACAGCATTCATCTTGATGTAGCGCAGACTTTTCAAATAGCTACGGAATTGGACAAACTTGTCAATCAAACCCATCGAGCGATCGCGGCAGTTTCTCAAAGGTCAAATATCGAAGCTGCTAGCATCCAAAAACCAAATATATCACAATTACCTAACTTAGAAATTCCGGGAAAGTTTAAGTCACAAAAATATACGTTAAAGTTGTTTGATTCAAAGCGCGATCGGCTTCTATTAACTGATGTTTACATTCCCCAAATTACAACTCGCGCACCTGTAATTGTGATTTCTCACGGCTTGGGTTTAGACAGCAGCAATTTTCAATATTTAGCTTCTCATTTAGCTTCTTATGGATTTGCTGTAGCTGTTCCCAATCATCCTGCTAGCGATACTAAAAAAGTGCGTTTGCTGTTGAATAAACACGCCAATGATTTAGCACAACCGAGTGAATTTAAAGACCGACCTTTAGATGTTACATATATATTGAATCAATTGGAAAAAGCTAACCAATCTGATTCGCGGTTTAAAAATCGGTTAAATGTGCAAAACGTTGGCGTATTTGGTCAATCTTTGGGAGGCTACACAGCTTTGGCCTTGGCAGGCGCTAAAATCAACTTTGAGCAGTTAAAACAGGACTGTCAACTAACAGGACTGAAAAAAACCTGGAATATGTCTTTACTGCTCCAGTGTCGTGCTTTGGAATTGAATATTACTAATTCTGGCAAAGATTATAACCTGCGGGATGAGAGAGTTAAAGCAGCGATCGCAGTTAATCCAATTACTAGTTCTATTTTCGGTCAAGCTGGCTTAAATCAAATCAAAACTCCAGTGATGATTGTCAGCAGTAGCGATGACACAGTTGCACCGGCTTTATACGAGCAAATTCTACCTTTCTCGTGGCTGGCAAATCCACAAAAGTATCTTGTCATGCTTGCAGGTGCCACCCACTTTTCCATCATTGGTAACGCTAATCCAACAAATCAACAATTATCATTACCTGCTGAAATGATTGGCGATGCTTCCCAAGCGCGTCGTTACATGAATGCTTTAAGTTTGCCTTTCTTCCAAAGTTATGTTGCAGGAAAGTCACAATACGTTTGTTATCTCAATGCTAGCTACACTCAAAGCATTTCTAGTAAGTCTCTTGGTTTGAGCCTCGTTAAGTCACTGAATCCAATTGAATTAGCACAAATGCTGGAGATTCAAGGAGGTAATTCTTTAAAAAAAAAGTTCCTAACACCATAGTCAGCTTCGGATTTTGGATGCTGGATATTGGTGTTTCACTATTGAATGTGATGATTTTTAGTTGATTTATAGCAATTCTATACGTGTCCAGATCCCCGACTTCTTTGAGAAGTCGGGGATCTAAATTTTAATGAATAGACCTCTAAAGAGTAGATGAAATTTAAATTCCAAAATTTCCATATTAGAATTACAAAAAAATATGTTTCAATCCCTAATAGGGATTAAGTGAAATTTCAACCTTACCCCCCAATCCTCGAATACATGAATGAATTTGGTTTCAATCCCTAATAGGGATTAAGTGAAATTTCAACTGCAGCGATAAGTTTCTATATTGTTGTCGTAGTTGTTTCAATCCCTAATAGGGATTAAGTGAAATTTCAACTAAAAAATATAGTTCTACCTCACCACAAACAACAAGTTTCAATCCCTAATAGGGATTAAGTGAAATTTCAACTTTTAAGTGCATCAATTCCAGTAGGGATTTTATTGTTTCAATCCCTAATAGGGATTAAGTGAAATTTCAACAAAACACTTTATTATTTACAGGTTCATCCAGTCTGTTTCAATCCCTAATAGGGATTAAGTGAAATTTCAACTTCAACTCTGGGGTAACAGAGCTACGTTAACCCGTAAGCCGCCGTTTCAATCCCTAATAGGGATTAAGTGAAATTTCAACATTGAATTCCTTCTTCTGCCATGCTCTCTCATTATGTTTCAATCCCTAATAGGGATTAAGTGAAATTTCAACCTGCCATAGAACTTGCCCCAGCGGCTCCACTAGAAGGTTTCAATCCCTAATAGGGATTAAGTGAAATTTCAACATCATTTGCCCGCCAAGCGAAATAGCCATTATAAAATTAACTGTTTCAATCCCTAATAGGGATTAAGTGAAATTTCAACGTGGGGTGGGATTCCCCACAGAAACAGAAAAAGAAGTTTCAATCCCTAATAGGGATTAAGTGAAATTTCAACTAAATATCTAATGGTTAAAGGTCTTGAAGCTGATGTTTCAATCCCTAATAGGGATTAAGTGAAATTTCAACCTGCCCATTGCCCCTTGGCGGCGTGAGGGTCTAAGTTTCAATCCCTAATAGGGATTAAGTGAAATTTCAACATCTGTCCCCGGCAGCAGTAATTTTTTTAGAAAGTTTCAATCCCTAATAGGGATTAAGTGAAATTTCAACCCTACATCAAAGAACGCAACAGCAATGTTTATTTGTTTCAATCCCTAATAGGGATTAAGTGAAATTTCAACAGCGCTGGCAGGCCTCGCAAGTCTGGGAACTGTGGGGAGTTTGTTTCAATCCCTAATAGGGATTAAGTGAAATTTCAACTCTCTTTCTGCCTCTACGAGTAATTTCTCGTTGTTAATGTTTCAATCCCTAATAGGGATTAAGTGAAATTTCAACACAATGCTCATAGCTTAGCCCCCCTTGGGGTTGGCGTTTCAATCCCTAATAGGGATTAAGTGAAATTTCAACGGCTGGATTAGCACTAGCCCTTCACCCACCCACACGTTTCAATCCCTAATAGGGATTAAGTGAAATTTCAACATCACCCAGATGAATTTTCATCTCTGGATCGTTAGTTTCAATCCCTAATAGGGATTAAGTGAAATTTCAACGCAACCTTAGTTACCTGTCAACTTCGGATAACTGTTTCAATCCCTAATAGGGATTAAGTGAAATTTCAACGCCTGTGAGATACTGGAGGTATCACCAGAGCTAGCGTTTCAATCCCTAATAGGGATTAAGTGAAATTTCAACAACCCACCCCCTGCACAGTTTTGGATTTTACAATCTTTGTTTCAATCCCTAATAGGGATTAAGTGAAATTTCAACTGGTAACCATCACCATGATCTATGCGTATCATCTGTTTCAATCCCTAATAGGGATTAAGTGAAATTTCAACTGGTCTTCTAGTCCACACTCGCCAGCCGATCCACGTTTCAATCCCTAATAGGGATTAAGTGAAATTTCAACAATCCGCAATCAAAATCATCCGCTTCGCTCTCTAGTTTCAATCCCTAATAGGGATTAAGTGAAATTTCAACCAGCATAAAAACTACCATAATACCCAGGAGAAACGTTTCAATCCCTAATAGGGATTAAGTGAAATTTCAACAAAAGCCGAAAGCAGCAACAAGAAGCCCAATAAGTTTCAATCCCTAATAGGGATTAAGTGAAATTTCAACGAATTTGCCCAAGATTCGCCGATTTGGCAAATCCCGTTTCAATCCCTAATAGGGATTAAGTGAAATTTCAACCATAAGCTTGCACTGTATTGGTGTAGGGATTGTAGTTTCAATCCCTAATAGGGATTAAGTGAAATTTCAACTGCAGTGTTATGAATGAAATTGAAGAATAGCCAGTTTCAATCCCTAATAGGGATTAAGTGAAATTTCAACAGCGGATTTAAAAGCAAGGGAGGAAGCCCTTGCTGTTTCAATCCCTAATAGGGATTAAGTGAAATTTCAACGAGGCAATCGCTATTTACACAGTTTTTAACTACTTGTTTCAATCCCTAATAGGGATTAAGTGAAATTTCAACCATCCGCATCCAATCCCCCCATTAATCTTGGAATCGTTTCAATCCCTAATAGGGATTAAGTGAAATTTCAACGGGGCAAACGTGTCGGTGCGATCGTAGGTAGCAGATTGGGTTTCAATCCCTAATAGGGATTAAGTGAAATTTCAACCAACACAGGAATTAAGAAAAGGTGCTATTGAATTATAAGTTTCAATCCCTAATAGGGATTAAGTGAAATTTCAACTATTGTTTTGTTTTGCCATTTGAGCGGTTAATAAGTTTCAATCCCTAATAGGGATTAAGTGAAATTTCAACTAGTAAAATAGTACGAACTACAAAAAAATCAAGAAGTTTCAATCCCTAATAGGGATTAAGTGAAATTTCAACAATAGTTTTAGTAGGAGAAATCCATTTAGCCGGACGTTTCAATCCCTAATAGGGATTAAGTGAAATTTCAACTTTGGCTATGGAGGCAAGAGCAACTGGCACATGTGTTTCAATCCCTAATAGGGATTAAGTGAAATTTCAACTATATTTGTGTCAAAATCTGCATTGTAAATTACGTTTCAATCCCTAATAGGGATTAAGTGAAATTTCAACTTTGGCGTTTCCAATTGGCCCTATGGCAGTTATTGTTTCAATCCCTAATAGGGATTAAGTGAAATTTCAACTGCGGTAGCCTGAAACACAGTTTGTATAGGGTTTTCAAGGTTCGGTAGCGCGGACGAGATAATCATAGCATCTACGATTGAGATTGAGTTTTAGGAAAATAGCTAGAACGTAGGCTGTGTAAGGTGCGCGGGTACTTTCTTAGCTATTTTTTCCAAAACTCTTGCAGCAGGAGGGTTTCAAGGTTACTTGCTGCAATTTCGTTTTGAACACCTACCCATCCGCGCATTCGGCAAAGAAAATAGAGTCATCACGAATTTTTTCCCCACCAATACGTTCTACTTTACCTAGACAGCAAGCACACAAAAAGTAAAATAGGATACTATCGGTTTCAGGCTTGATTAACTTGTTCAAGCGCGATCGCAATTTTGCATACTGAGTATCGGTCAGGTAGCATTCAAATACACTGTACTGTACCCACTGTCCATAGGACTTGAGAATTTTGTGAATTTTTGTGCGGCGTTTATCTTCTGAAATATCATAAGACACAACAACATTCATTGCTAGTTTTTTTCTCCACTTTCTACACTAATGAATATTGTAGAGACGCGTAGACGCTCGAAGAGCGGCTTCTCGTAAGAGTATAATCGCGTCTCTACTAATAACTAAATTCCTACTTCAAAACTAATGGTGGATATTTTTCGGTTTCGCCCATTAAGTATTTCGCTAATAATCGAGCCTGTAATTCAAATGCTTCTTGATAAGTGCATTTGCGTCCGAAAACAGGATGTTTAAATTGGGATTGTTTTTTTTTTGCATATTGCTGCAAAAATCTTTTTCGTCCTTCTGAGGTTAGAGAAACTGCTTCACTCAAAGGTTCTGTGATAAAATCTGCTTTTGCTAACAACTGCCTATTTAATACAGACAATACTATTGCGTCTACAATTAAGGGACGAAACTCTTCCATTAAGTCTAATGCTAGTGATGGTCTACCGTAGCGATCGCAATGTAAATATCCTAAATAAGGATCGAATCCGGCAATATTAATTGCGCCTTGAATATCATGCCGTAATAATGAATAGCCAAAGCTGAGTAAAGAATTAACCGGATCGGTTGGAGGGCGCCGGACACGCTTATTAAAACTAAATTCTGTAGTCTTAATTAATTGGTCGAAACAACCAAAATAAGCAGCACTTCCGGCACCTTCTAAACCGCGTAATGAATTAATATTTTGAGTAGTTTCGATGGGTGCGATCGCTTGTTCTAAACGTGTTACATTCACAGATAAATCTATATCTGGATTTTCACGTTGACGACGGTTCAGGAGATTACGGTAGTTTTTTAACTTTCCGCGTACAAAACCTTGTACTATATGAATTGCTTGGGCTGATTCCCCTGCTGCTTGCCATTGGGCTTTACGCACAAAGATATTTTTGGTCACTTCTGGTTCTATCCTTCCTAAATAACGGCCATTTTCGGTAAGAAAAGTAACGGGTATATGTCGTTCTAATAGTTCAGAGATAGCAGATGGTGAAACAGTTGCGCGTCCTAAAACTACAACACCATCAACTTTAATTAATGGAACATCTAAAATTGTCTTTTTCTCAAATTTGACGTGGAGTCGTTCGTCAACTTTTCCAATGAAAGCATCTTCTTGAGTGACGTATACTGTACCCATAATTTCATCCTCAATTAATTGTTGGTAAAAAAACTGGTATTTTAGACGCAATGATTTTTCAGACGCGATGATTTTTCAGACGCGATTCATCGCGTCTCTACAAGAGTATTTTTATGGTTAACTGAACGGTTTTACTCCTAAATTTTTAATTCTGATTAATTCCCTTCTTGATAGCGTTGTAGTTTTTCTGTAGTTTGAGGTAAACAGTGTGAAAATAAACTACATCCATCACAGCGTTTTGATTTGATAGCTTTGGGCATTGCGCCTGTAAATAAGAGTGTTTGCACTGTTTTAATAGTGGCGATCGCATTTTGACGCAATTGTTCAGAAATATCGACTAATTGCCGTTGGTGGGTTTGTGCATAGTAGATATAGCCAGTATTGATAACTTTACCTGTCATTTCTTCTAAACACAAAGCTTGAGCGCAAACTTGCAATTCATCGTTATCCCATTCGCCCTTACGTCCTCGTTTGTATTCGATTGGATAAAATTCACCGTTTTCAGATTCAATTAAATCAGATTTTCCTATTAGTTTGTATTTGTCTGATTTCAACCAAATTGCTCTGATTTGCCAAGTATATTCGCGGTTAACGTCTCCAGTTGTATGCACGCGATCGTGTAAACTTGTGCCTTCAATTGTATATTGATTATCAATAAATTCTCCAGCACAAAACATTCGCCAACAGCGATGCGGACAGTAGCTATATTGATTTAACGCAGCAATAGGAACGTAATCACTTTCATTCATATCTTTGATTAACTATTTAAAAATCCAAAATTTAAAATGGTTATACTCGGCGTACCATTCCCATTCCCATCGTTGTTTTACGCCCCAAACCTGCGTATAATGCAAAGTCAGCTAAGGTATTAATTTGCTTAATTACCAGGGCTTCAACATCTCCCAAAATTCGATAGCTAATGCTGCCAACGCAACCTATAAACTTACTTTCATAGTTGCTTATAACTTCGGTATTGATATTAAAAGCACTGGGATAAATTGATTCAATAGTAAGGCTAGAAAATTCAATTCCGCTGTATTTGTTCCAACGATTCAAAAGACTGTTGAACACAGATTCTTTGATAGGGAGGACATTATCATACCCACCTTGACGGAAGGATACAGGTGTAGCGAAGGTGAAATTGAGAGTGCGATCGCTTTGGGATGCTTGCTCGTACAATTGTGTATAACTGCAAGCATTAGCCCAAGGTTGCGTTGATTGCGGAGTACCTTGAATACTGATAATATGTAAGTTTGCAGAACCCAAATGCCAAGGGCGATCGGGGTTAAGATTTAGCCACAGTCCAGTTAGTTTACTAAACAAAGTGTCATCAAGTAAGGAAATACGCCACCAGCAAGGAGTACCAGCCGGAATGGGTTTTTGATGACTAAATTGCAACGTGTGATGTTGTTTATGTTGTCGTTGTATTTGCAATGGTGAAAGAGTGAAAGCTTTATCTGCGTTAGAAGAGTGCAGATAGTCTGCCAAGCTGGAATCAACAGAATTGATGAGAGTGAGAAATAGTGCGTGGTAATGTCTCCCAGTGAGGAATTCTGGGTAAATCGGAGATTGGGGAATCAGGTTGAGGACGAGGCTGTGAGGCATAGTTTCTTTTCTTGGTCGAGTAGAGTTTAGTTACCCTGCAATAAAAACTTCATCATCTGGGAGACGTAGCTGTTTAAACTTCATTGCCATTGTTAAGATTCCTGACAAACCTGCTAAAAACTCATATTTTCTTTCATCATCATCGCAAACAATAGTTATCGGGTAGGAAACAATTCCTTGTTTATGTAATTGAAAAAGAGCAGCAGCATTAGTTCGCGGACAAATAATGACTCCTGGTAATAGATATTTTGACAAAGCCTGTAGTTCTGGTGTTGGTCGTACTGCTTCTCCAATACTGCGGATAACTGTACAATTTTTAAAAGCTGTTAACTTATTTAGCTCTGTATTAACAAATTCTTGTCGGCTACCAAGATAACGCATTCTAAAGCTTAATTGATAGGTTTGAGCGGCACGACTTATGATTTGGATAAAATCAACATTTTGGGCAAACTCGTAATATCGTAATAGATGAAAAGGTTCTAGCTGAGTTTCTTCAGATTCATCTGTGACTAAATTATACGGGTCACGAATAGGAAGGCTTTCAAACAGACTATAGCGAAAAGTAAATAATGGAGCATAGCTTGTACTAAAAACCTCAGCAAATTCTTTTAGTTCAGCCAGTACATCATCATGTTTTTTAAATACATCTTCGTATGCTTCTAATGTTGTGCGTCCGGCTTGTAAATCATCCCACTCTTCAGGAGATTTTACCTTGATATAGGTTTTGACGAAAGCCTGACCACCTTTGATATATTTCCAATCTTTTTTTAATTTTTCTAGAGACTCTTTAGCTATGTTTTCAGCACCTCGCAAAACTTTCATTCTGTAGCGATATTCTTCCCAAGGGCGTTTACCTTCTAAAATTGATTTTAAAGTCTCAAACAGTTTCGGAATTAATTCCGCACCTGCTAGATTTTCAAAAACTTCTTCCAGTTCTAACAAAGGACGTGCGATTTCTAGAGATGCTTCTGAACGCCAGTAAGCTGTCAAAAAAGGCTTATCCAAACAAGGAAGTGTATCAAGTACCTCTTTTAATACTGTACGTCCCCCAGTAGTGTCAAGAGAACTTAAGCCTTCTTTCCAAGCATCAGCAGGTAAGTAAGCAATGGCTTTTGAATCAATGTTAGTTTCAGATTTACCTAAAACACGCCCTACTCTACCAATTCTCTGCCAAAATGCGGCGCGATCGCGTGCTGAAAAAATCAACCAGTCTAAATTTTGTCTTGTTGGTTGAGGATGTCTTTCAAAGTTAAATCCTACATCAACAGTGCTAGTAGCTAAAATGATTTGACGTTGCATAGCCCTTTGTCTATCTGATTTAGGTGCAGGGCCAGTTATACGTCCAATATCATCACCAAGTCCTTGTTTTCGGAGTAAATCTGATAAGCGATTAATATTATCTAAAGAATCAAGAATTACTGCACCATTTTCATGCGGCTTTTCTCGAAAACGATGAACAACTTCTGCGGCTAATTCTGCTAACCACTCTTCCTTGCTTTCTGGTTTTGGTCTTAATTCTAGATTAACTGCTGTTTGTGATGGTAAAAGATTTGTATTACCTGACTCTCCATCAATTATCGCTATTCTTACACCAGCCTGTTTTAAATTTTCTAATGCTAATTTACAAGCTGGTTCTGGTGTTGCTGTTAGCAATACTATCTTTCGTCCGTTTTCAAAAAAGCGAAAAACATGAGAATAAGCAAGATAAAATAACATTCCTACTAGCTGTTTAGCATCGTAGAGGTGAAATTCATCAAAAATGACTGTAGAAAATTTGGTGTAAAAACCAGTAGCAATATTACCTCTATCCAGCTTGTTGTATGCAAAAAAAGTTGCATAGTAGAAAATATCAGGATTTGTTACCAATAGAATTGGTGTATTCGCCCCAACATCATCAAAAACTGTAGCAGGATTTCGCAAAACATTATACAGCTTTTTTCCTGAACGTCTGCCCACTTTCTCGTCAGGCCAGCTTTTAATATCTTTAGCCGATGCTGATTTCACAACATGAGGTAAATTAGCATCACGAACAAACTGTTTTGCAGCTTCAGTTTGTTGTTCAATTAAAGCATTAGTGGGAGCAATGTAAACAGCACTTTGATTTTGGTGATGTTTTAATACTGTTAATCCTGCTTTAGTTTTACCTGTGCCAGTTGGTGCTAAATCAAGGATAATATCTGCATTTTTAGATTGTTCAAAAACATCTAATTGATGTTGAAGTGCATTCCTGATGAAAGATATTTTCTCTGGCGATGCACAAGCTGAAATACTGCGTGGTTCTAACCTGATAACTAATTTTTGATTACTCATTGCTACTTTCTCTACCGCAAAAACTTAACCCTGCTGGTATAATTATTTCCCCAATCTGCCAAGCAGCACCTCGAAAACGCAAATTTTTAATGATGGGTGCAGGAGGAATAGAAATTAAATCGAAAGCTAAAGTTTCTATTTGCTGTGGTAAATCAGCAGCATTTAGATAATGTTGACTTTGATATTCACTTTCTGGTAGTAAAGTGACAGGAAATTCATTTACTACATTTACCTTGACTTTACTCATGAACTTACCAATGCGAATATAAGCAGGTAATTGATGATTTCCAAATACCAGAGTTTGGAATTTATTACCGCGTTCAATCATTCGCAACCTTCCAGTTTGGGGAAAATTACTTGGTCTAAATGAACTTGGTTTTTTTCCTTGGCGTTGTAGTGGTAAATCTTCTCGCGCTGTAGCAACTCGGTTATTTGTCATTGCATACCAATAAGCATCAGAAAGAGCATTAAAACGTTCAAATCTGAATGTAACTCTGCCTATAGGTGAAGCTGGTAAGATATAAAAATCCTGTGCTATTGGTTGTAAATCTTCTTTGTAGGTTGGTCGTCCTGTAGCCTGACCTTGGAGGCGATAGGGGGAATTTACTCGACCTAAAGCATAGGTAAGAGCATAATTCCCAATTACCCCTTCAGTGTAATAGGTATCAGACAACTCCCTAGAGGCAAAAAAGACTGGTTCAAGACAGTATAATTCAACAAGTTTTGCCTGCTGAAAAGGAATTGTTGACATAATCTAACTCTCTACTTCAACTGGAGTATTTTTTCCTTTACCTTTACCTTTGTTTTTCTCCGTATTTTTCTCAGGTGCAACCTGACGGAAAGGTTCATAAGATTGACTCAACCGTTTAAGAAAAGTATCTCGTTGATCTTCTGACCATTGGGTCTCTACATCAGTAATTAAATTTGTTAATTCTTCATCAGATAGTTGCACAGAAACTCCTCTTCTGTTTTCCCAATGTGCAATTACTTGTTTAATAGTTATAATGACTCGATTAATGTTTAAAGGATGTTCTACTGGTTCATCAGCCAACGCATCATAGCTTGCTTGTACAAGTTCTAAAGAACTAGGCAATTCTGTAATACTGCCAAAAATACCTAATATTTGATTTTCCATTCTTCCTACACGGCTGGAAACAGCACCATAACGACTGGTAAAAAGAATATTTCCAATGACATAACGCAGTTCATCCGCAGTTACATCTTTCAGAGTTACTACATCTAAAAAATGAACTCCTGGTTTGATATATTCGCCATCTGGTACAAGAGATTGTGATGCCTTTGTATCTTCTTCTCTTTTTAAACGCATCGTACCATTTTCATATATTGCGTTTATTGTCCGAGTGCCTAAAATATCGTTAGCAGGTAAAACACTAAAAGCATCTTCAGTCCAAATGCGGCTTTTCTGTGCGCCTCCACCACCAGCAGCAAAACCGTAGAGGAAACAATCTATACACATCTCACAAGGCTTATTTGTGTTCAATGAACAGATAACCTCTCCCTGTTCCTTAACTGTTTTGGTGTATAGAAGATTATGCGATCGTAAAAATTCGCGTCCGTATCTACGTTCTGGTGCTATTTGTTTGCGCTTCGTCATCACTAACCGAGAAATAATAGTTTCATCTGTTAATCCTGCTTGTACAAACTCGCTAGACATTGGTTCACCAGAACCTTCCGTGCGAAAGATTGTTTCAGAATGAGTTGTTCTCAAAACTACTAAAGAAATAAACCGACCTTTAGGGAAGTTTTCGTAACCAGGAGCAAGAACTTTGTTAAGTTTTTCAAGTGACATAATCATCTCCTAATAAAATACTTTTGTGTCTGATTTGATTTATTAATCTTCCGAATCATCTTCAGATTTATTTTTTGGTAGCTGCTGATATGCTTCTTGCCAAAAAAATAAATATGCAGCTTCAATATTTCTTTGATCAGATATAAGTTTTTCAGGACGACCTTGGTAAACTTCTTGATAAAGCTTTTTCAAAATTTCGTAATACTCCTTAATTTGTTCATATTTTGTTGCACCTACTCGATATTCACGGATACGGTCTAGGCGATTATGATATTTTTGAGCTAAAGCAGCAAACATAAACTCTAAATCCATGTAAGGTTTATGTGAACGAACTGCTGAAGTAAAAGCAGTAAATGGTTCTGCTAAAGATGTACGTTTGAAAGAACTTCCCTTAAGATTTGCTTCGGCTGCAACTTGAGCAGCTTCTTTGAGATACTTAGTTAATAGCGAATTGTCATCAGGCATAAAGCTCTCCATTAATGTATTTAAAGGTTCACAAATACGACTCCAAATAAGGCTTAAATTTTGTTCATCTTGTTCTCGTAGAATCCAACGCAGCAAGACATAATAAAGTTCAATTGGTCTGACACAAGCACGAGCCAAATCATATAAACAATCATCAGCTTTTTGAATACTCGCCACAGATGTTGCTAGTTTGCCGATACAGCGAAGTCTCTCAAGAATTTTTTCTGCATCTTCACGTTGTTGATATTGTCCACTTTCTAGTAAAGGTTGCAGCGTAGCAGGAATTCCTTCTACTCGTCCATAAACATCATCAAATAACTCAACTTCTAAGTTGCTACTAAGAGTCAAAGGGAAACCAATATCTAAAGACAAAGATATTTCTAAACCTAGCCTCACTGATTTTAATAAAGCTAAAGAAGCATTAACATCTCCCCAAACTAAGGGAATAATCACTGTTGTATGTACAAATTCTGGACGCTTGGGTAATGCTGCACCAACTACTTTGTTAGCTTTAAATTTAAGTTGATTATCTCGATACAGTTTAAGTTCATCAACAGTGACAGTCCCACCATCACCATTTGTTGCTGCAAGTTGTTGCAGAAGTTCGCGCCAAATTCTTAATAATTCTGGTGCAGAACCTTTAGGTAATGCTAAATGTAGATAAAGCGGATCTTGTTTTTTAACAGCCGGAAAATTTGCTCCAACTGCCATCAATTGATAAGCTAAAGCCGCAATTGAATCTGCTTGTCTTTTAGGTTCTGCACTGATACCACCCGGTAAGCGGTTAGAAAAAGCTTGTACTTTTGTACCAGGAGGCATATTATCTGAAATGAGTTCATCTATATTAGTAGAAGTAGAACCTAAAGAACATCTTTGTCTAGGATTTGCTTCTACATAAGCATCTAAATCATTGACTCCATTTAACCCAATAGCAAAAGGTAAATTTACCATTCTGCTAACGGCTGCAATCATTTCTTCAGACACTTCTGTTTCTTCAGATATTTGTGTACTTTCCTTTCTTAGTTGGAAAGATTCTTGTAGAGCTTCTTTTATACCCTCAATTCCGTTAACAGCAGCCTTAGCAGCAAATAAAGGTCGCCCATATTGACCATTAAATGGCTCAATTGCACTGCGTTGCTGTTCAGAAATTCCAGTGTGACGAGCAATTTTATCCCACACTTCTTTAGGGCTTAATCCAGACTCACGGTAGCTGAGATAAGCTGCTTTTAAACCCTCAGATATAGCAAATTCTTCTGCACTACTTACAGGTATTAAACCAAGTTCAGCAGCTTTTTTTAGTGCATCTGCGCCAGCTGCATCACCCCACTTACTCACATCTTTAGCAATTTTGTCTGATTTATAACCAGCTTTTTTCCTTTCTAAAAGAGCCTCAACATTTACCAATACTTCCTCAATATTTTGTTGTATAGCTTGATGAGTAATTTTAATACCATCCTTGGTAGCTCTGACAAGTCTTTCGATATTATTGCCAAAAACTTGGTCAATTTTACTTTGCCAAATAGCAGCTATTTCTTTTGTCAAATCTACATGTGGTAAAGTTTCGCCTTCAAAAAGTTCGCCATCAGGGAAAATTGCTAAAGAATTTAATCCGTACTTTTGTAAAACTTCTTCGCAAGCACCCAATAATAGGGCTGTAATATAACCTTTATCTTCAGAGAGGCGTACTCTAAAAAGCTTACAGTTGCGCCCAAAAGCAACGGTTAGTTCTGTTTCTAGCTTGCGAAAACGTTGTGCATCTGGAATTCCTAAATCAAACAAATCAGCAGCTGTAAGCATCGCCGCCCAACGTTCAATATTTGGGTCTTCTGGTAAAAATCTTGCTCCATCGCTGACGTTATGACCAGAATGGCGTTCAATGAGCTTTCTGACTAATTCAAAGTCATCTTCTGTCACTACAAAAGGTAATACGCAAGCTTTTTCCAGCTGTTCTTTTAAAAAATCCTTGTTCCTAGCTAAGGTTTTTACTTTTCGTTCTTGAGGATCTAATTTATTCAAGTCATGAACAGCCGTCGCAGCCAGTAACAAAGGTCTTTTATCTTCTGCTACTCCTGCTATCCGGCTGACTGTCAAAATGAACTGACACGCAGAATCGAGGTGTTCTGCAAGGGTTGTTCCCTTCCTCACACCATACTGATGATGATGTGCATGATTTTCATATAGCTGGGGGCGAATTTCAGTGAAATAACGCTCCTCCAAGGTTTTTGGAGGGCAATTTAAAAGCCTATTGCGCTTGATCATATACAGTTATTTCGATCCAAAATCGAGTCTAGGTTGCAAAGTCAACTTTTGAGATGAGTGCTTATACTGAGATAACCTTGCAGATTAAGGTTATGTCACTGCACTTTTTGGCAACAAGACTATTTATAATTACATTTATGAATATGGCACACTTAATTTAAAAGTGCAAGTGTATTTTACGAATGCCGAGAAAAAAAGAAACGATTACACTGTCAATTCCGCCTGGAACTAAGGAACAACTAGAAGCGATCGCCCTTCGCCTAAATATCACTTGGGGTAAAGACCCTAGCGTTTCTGGCTTAATAGTGGCGATCGCACAACAGTCTGTAGAAGTCGGAAAGCCTTTCACGCTAGACTCTAATCAAGTTAATGCCTTACAGCAAGCTATAAAAGCTTTAAATGATGCAGGTCACATAGGAGAAGCGCAAACTGTACTTGCACTTTTACTAGAGCGTGGCAATCTCGAAGCACCTCTTCGTCAATTACTGATGAAACAACTTAGTCAACCTGTCCAAGAATGGCGAAATACAATAGAAGAACTAAGTAAAACAAAACAGCCTTTCTACCTTCTCTATTCCAACTCTCAAGGTCACGAGTTAGATTATAAAGTCCGTCATGCTGAGGTACGCTTTTTTGAAAAACGCTTTTATCTAATGATTTGGTGCGAAGAGACAGCAGACGTAGAAAACGATATCCCAGAATTACCCGAACTTTGGCACAATCGTTGCTTAAACTTTGAGCGAATTAAGTCTGTTGTACCTACAAGTGGAAATTGGCGGGGTGAACTTGATTATATAAAAGTGCAATTACACTTTTATGGTTGGCTAGCCAAAGCCTATCAGCCGAAAGAAGATGATATTGAGGATGACATGATTAATAATGTCCGTCAGGTGGTGCGGCGAGTAGCTAATCCTTTCTGGCTAATCCGAGAAGTATCACGGTATTGGGAAGATTGCGCGATCGTATCACCTGATAGTCTGCGCGATCGCCTAAAACAAAAACTGTTGACCTTATGCGAGTTATATGATATTCAAACCAAGACTTAAATCTTGTATCGAGATGAAGAAAACTTAAAACTCTCTGTCAGCATTACAAGCTGGAAGTTTCTTCGTAAAAGGGGCTGGGGGCATTTACCAAGGACAAATGACGAAGGACAAAGCTCACACGCGATCGCCTCCACACTTCTCAACATATACTTTAAAGAAATGTGACGTTTAATTGCGCTATTGTAAAAATCAGCTTTACATAGGTTGATTTATGAGCCAGTCTGAAGATCCCACCCAAGCTACTGCTCTGAGTAACCACGATCGCAAACCTATTCATATACCTGGCTCTATTCAACCTCATGGCGTACTATTAGCACTCAGTACTCAGCTAGAGATAGTGCAAGTCAGCAATAATACCCAAGTATTTTTGGGTAAAGAGCCAGAAGATTTGCTCGGTCAACCCCTGAGCTATTTGCTTGACGCTACAAAAGTGGAAGCTGTTAAGCAGTGCTTGGTAAAAAAAATTGGTAGTTATAATGCTTTTAAAGTATTAATAAACACTTCAAATGGCGAACGATACTTTGACGCTATCGTTCATCGTACACAAGAGGCTGCGATCGTGGAGCTAGAACCGACTGATTCAGAATCAAAGTTGAGTTTCTTGGGCTTTCATGAATTGGCGGGTGAAGCGATCGCCAAAATGCAAAGCACATCCAATCTGATAGAATTTTTGCACATCGCAGCACAGAAACTCCAAGAAATCACTGGTTTCGATCGCGTGATGGTCTATCAATTTGACGAATCGGGAGCCGGTTCTGTAGTTGCAGAAGTCAAACGAGAAGATTTATCACCTTATTTAGGACTCCACTATCCCGCTACAGATATTCCAGCCCTAGCTAGGGAATTATATACGCGCTGCTTATTGCGATTTATTCCAGATTTGACTATCGAACCTGTCAAGCTAAATCCCGCGGAAAATCCAACAACACATCAGCATCTTGACTTAAGCTACTCTCTGTTACGGAGTTTTGATTCGTGTTGTACTGAATATCATCAAAACATGGGAGTGACGGCTCTGTTGGTGATTTCGCTCATCCAAGAGCAAAAGCTTTGGGGATTAATATCTTGCCATCATCAAACACCAAAATACATTCCTTACGAAGTCCGGAAGATGTGCGAATTTTTGGGACAGATTGTTTCTTCGGAATTAGCGCACAAAATTAGCCATTCGGAATGGGACTATGAAGTAAAGCTCAAATCGCTACAATCTGAGTTTCTCCAGTCTATTTCCCAAGCAGATAATTTTATTGATGCTCTCATCAAACCTGAAATCCGTTTGTTAGATCTTGTCAGCGCCTCAGGAGCAGCAATTTGTCTGGATAATGAAGTTACCCTCGTGGGAGCAACACCAAATATTGACCAGGTGCGGGGGCTGATTGAATGGGCGGATACTCAAGTTAATGACAACTTGTTTTTCACTGATTCTTTGCCGAAGCTTTATCCAGAAGCCCCGATCTTTAAAGATACTGCTAGCGGTTTGTTGCTACTGCGGATTTCTCAAGTTCAGCGATACTACATCCTTTGGTTTCGTCCTGAAGTTATCCAAACAGTAAACTGGGCAGGTAATCCCAACGAATCCATTCAAGCCCAAGCAGATGGTAGTCTGACGGTATCTGTACGAAAATCTTTCGCAGCTTGGCAAGAAACAGTGAGATTAACTTCTCTACCTTGGAGGACGTGCGAACTTGAGAGTGCTGTGAGTTTGAGAAATGCGATCGTTGGTATTGTACTCTCTAAGGCCGATGAGTTAGCCAAAATTAATTTAGAGTTAGAACGCAGCAATCAAGAACTAGCCTCTTTTGCCTACGCCGCTTCCCATGACCTCAAGGAACCTTTACGAGGGATTTATAATTTTTCCACAGTACTTTTAGAAGACTATGGCCAAATATTAGATGATGACGGGGTTGAGTGCTTAGAGACAGTAGTTTCCTTGTCTGTACGCATGGAAACGCTGATTAATGCTCTGCTGCGGCTCTCCCAGTTAGGACAAGCACAACTACGAGAGCAAGCAACCGACCTCAATGAATTGGTCGCTCAAGTCATTGAAGTCTTTAATGCTAGTCGCCAAGATTCTGGGTTTGTTGATGTTCGCATTCCTCGATCTTTACCTATAGTCCAGTGCGATCGCGTTCTCGTCAACGAAGTCTTCAGCAACCTGATTGGTAACGCCTTCAAATACAACGATAAAGCCGAAAAGTGGATTGAAATTGGCTACTTAGATGAGGGACTGGGGGCTAGGGACTGGGGACTAGGAAATAGTTTTGTTAACCCAATCCCCAATCCCCAGTCCCCAATCTTCTACGTCCGCGATAACGGTATTGGAATTCCAGAACATCATCTAGAAACTATCTTTCGCCTATTTAAGCGCCTGCACTCTCAGGAAAAATACGGTGGAGGTGCTGGTGCAGGACTAGCTATTGTTAAGAAAATTGTCGAGCTGCACAACGGTCAAATTTGGGTCGAATCTACCGTAGGTGTTGGCTCGATATTCTATTTTACGCTCGAATAGTTTAAGATAGTCTCCAAATATATATTTTTGTTAAGTTGTTTTAAGATCGCGAATGACAAAAAAACTTCATGAACCTCTGCTCGTTGTTGAGGACAGCAATGAAGATTTTCGGATGCTACAACGTCTGATGCGGCGCATGTCCGTCCAGAACCCCATACATCGTTGTACTAATGGGGATGAGGTTATAGAGTTCCTTTATCAACAAAGGAGCGATACCTACGACAAGGACGAAAAACCATGCAACTCTCAACTAGCATTACGACCCTCTGTAATCTTGCTCGATCTCAATTTGCCAGGTATTGATGGCCGTGACATCCTCACCCGGCTCAAGCAAGACAAGATTTTCAGGGAAATCCCCATCGTTGTTTTTACTACGTCATCGAACCCCAAGGATATTGAGTTGTGCTACCAAAAGGGCGCAAATGGATATCTAGTAAAGCCGATGGATGCTCAAGAACTAAAAAAGACGATTCAGGCTTTTGTAGACTACTGGCTTGAAGCGAATACGCCGCCTGTGTTGGATTAGTTTGTTTATTTTCCACTGATGGGGCAGTAAGGATAAAGGGATAACAAAGAGGACGGCTTAAAGGGCACACAGACATTTTCGTCTTTGAGTTACTGTTTTTGCTTGTCTGTCTGAGATTCGTTTTCCCCATTTTCCTGTTTTTCTTACTGCCTTGTAGTATTTGCGATCGCTTTATAATTAATAAAGAATTTAGTTTTTATTTATATTTATTTTATATTATTTTTAGAATTATGCAATAAACCACAATCTGGATAAAAGGGATCTACATAGCTCCCCGATCCTCATACTTAATATGTTGGACACATGGACGCTACTTATCATCGATGATTGTGCAGCAGATCGGAAAATCTATCGTCGATATCTTTTGAAAGATCCGCACCAGTCCTACCAGATTTTGGAGGCTGACTGTGCAGAAGAAGGACTTGCTTTGTGCCAAAAAATACATTGCGATGTCATTCTGCTGGATTATTGTCTGCCGGATCGAAGTGGGTTAGAACTTTTCGACCAGATGCAGCAGGAGATATTTAAGACTTCTGTGCCTGTAATTATGTTGACAGGACGTGGTGATGAAGAAGTTGCTGTACAGGCGATGAAACGAGGTGCACTGGATTATTTGGTCAAGCAACACCTGACACAAGATGTATTGCAACTAGCAGTCCGCAACGCCATCAAGCAATTATACTTGCAAGCTCAACTCAGTAAAAATCAGGAGCGCCAGCGATTAATTGCTACAACTGCTCTGAGAATTCGCCAGTCTCTTAACCTAGAGCAAATTTTGAATACTGCTGTAGCGGAGGTGCAGCAACTTCTGAAATGCGATCGCGTGATGGTATATCAGTTCGCCACAGATAGAGATGGTAAAATAGTCGCCTCCTCGGTTGAGCCATACCGCACCGTAGCGCTGTGCGATCGCCGCGTCGGGACTGGGCACTGGGGACTGGGGGATGAGGGTACAACAGAGATCGGGCGGACAACAGGAATAACCTATCCCCAATGCCTAACCCCTCATATTTATGAGCTTGGCTTGTGTAATCATTTGAGCCTGAGAGAGCAATTGAACACTGAATCGAATCTGGTGGTTCCGATTAATCTCAGCAACAATGGCAACCCAACTCCCAAGCTTTGGGGTTTGTTGATTGCTCACCATAATTCTTATGAACGACAGTGGCAAGCTGATGATGCCCAGATGTTAAATGAAGTATCGGTGCAATTAGCTATTGCTATTCAACAGGCGGAATTGCTAGCTCAAACTCAAGCAGCCCTGGCAAAAGAAAAACAACTCAATGCATTTAAATCCCAAATTATTGGAACGGTTTCTCATGAGTATCGAACGCCTTTGACTTCAATTTTGGCTGCGGCATCGACTTTGGGAAAACATAGCCAACAACTCAATGAAGCTAAACAGCAAAAGTTTCTGGGAATTATTGAACAAAAAGCAAGGTACATGTCCAAACTTGTGGACAATATGCTTTTGGTTAATCAATTTGAAGTGGAAAAACCCAAACCCAAGCCAATACAGCTTGATTTATTGCAATTTTTTTCCGATTTAATAGAACAAGAGCGAGAAACAGCAGGCGATCGCCACGAATTGATTTTTAAGATTACTGGGAATCCCCACAGTTTTTGGGGCGATCGCGGGCTTTTACAGCAAATATTTAGTAACTTAATGTCCAATGCAATTAAGTATTCTCCAGATGGAGGTACTGTAGAGTTCCACCTCATCAGCAAAGAATCACAAGTCATTTTTTCCATCCAAGATTGGGGAATTGGTATCCCGGAGACAGAGCAAGAAAATTTATTTCAATCTTTCAGTCGGGCAAGTAACGTCGATACAATTCCTGGCACCGGTTTAGGGCTGGCGATCGCCAAAGCTTGTGTAGAATTACATAGCGGTAACATCACTTTATCCAGTGAAGTAGGACAAGGAACTAAAGTTACAGTCACCTTACCGAAGCTTCTTCCAATAAATCAAGTATCTCCATCAGAAGAATTTAAGATTACAACTCCATGATATCAATATTGTGATTTCTAATCTCGAATTTCGATTTTAGTAATCAGCCATTCTTTGATTGTTTTTCCACAAGGTTCAGCACTTTGGCAATCATTGACATTTTCTAGTTCGTAAAATAAATTTACATTTTTATTAACGTATTTCTCTGGTTCGCAAACATCAAATGTCGCGCCAATTCCTTCATGTAATTTACCATTGCGATCGACAAGAGAAACATAGCATTTTAAATCCCCGTTTTGCATCTCTTTAATAGTACCAGAAGTCGGCTTATCATTTTTAGTAGATGCCTGTTCGGAAGCAATCGAATCATTAGTCGGTTTTGGATTTTTCTGCCGATCTAGCTTTTCTGTATTGCCGGAATTCAATTTAGAATTACTTTGGCTAGCTGTTACAGTATTGTCTCGAACGGTTTTATTTTCTTGAGAAGCAGTATTACTATTACCACAACTTACAGCCAAGATAGAACAAAGAAATAATGTAATAGTCAAGATTGTTTTTTTCATATTATTCATATTCATGTAATTGCAGCTTTTCGGACTGATAATACAGGATAATTTATAAGTCAAACAGGATTTATACCTAGCTTTGAAGCTAATCTAGTTTACTTCACTAACTTTAAATCTGCTGTATAATGCAAAAATTAAATTATATTGATGTTTTAAGCATTTAATAAACTTTAAAAATTGGAAGTATTGATTTTGTGTTATCTCAAGGTTTTCTCAACTTAAACAAACCATTTGACTGGACTTCTCACGACTGTGTGGCGCGGGTGCGGAAATTGTTGCGCCTCAAACGCGTGGGACACGCAGGAACTTTAGATCCGGCAGCTACCGGAGTGTTACCCATCGCCTTTGGTAAAGCCACCAGATTATTACAATATTTACCAGAAAACAAAGCTTACAAAGCGACAATTCGCCTCGGCGTGCGTACCACAACCGATGATTTACAAGGTGAAATTATTAATTCTCAAGCTTGTGGGGAATTGAGTTTCGCACAAGTAAAAACTGCACTATCAAAATTTCAAGGCAAAATCGAACAAATTCCACCAAGTTACAGTGCAATTCAAGTGGATGGAAAACGCCTCTACGACTTAGCGCGTCAAGGTAAAACGGTGGAAGTTCCAGTGCGGACAGTGGAGATTTTTCACATAGAAATTTTGGACTGGCGTCAAGGAGATTTTCCAGAATTGGATGTGGCGATCGCCTGTGGTAGTGGTACATATATTAGAGCGATCGCTCGTGACTTGGGTGAAATTTTAGAAACTGGTGGTACCCTTGCCGCTTTGATTCGTACCGAAAGCAGTGGTTTTCATTTAACAGATAGTCTCACCTTGACAGATTTAGAAACACAACTACAAGCCGGAGCATTTCAACCTATTTCTGTTGACGCACCATTACAACATTTGTCATCTGTGACTTTACCACTAACATCTGCTCAAAAATGGTGCCAAGGTCAGCGAATTTCTTTAACTTTCGATGTTTCTAGAATAGTGCGAGTTTATGATGAAGAGACTCGCTTTTTAGGTATTGGAGAATTACAAAACGAAGCGTTGATCCCGCAAATGGTTTTTGAACCGATTTCTTAAACTTGAAGGTCAAATAATGAGCGATCGCCACAGTTATACTAAAAATGCTGCAAATCTTAATGTCTACATCCAAGGTCAAGGATTCCCCATTTTAGCCCTACACGGTCATCCTGGTTCTGGTCGTAGTCTTTCTGTGTTCACCAATCATTTATCAAAACACTACAAAACTTTTGCCCCAGATTTACGTGGATACGGCAAAAGTCGCTGGAATGGTAAATTTGATATGAATGACCATTTGACCGACTTAGAAGTATTGCTAGATCGGTTTGAAATTGAAAAATGCTTAGTATTGGGATGGTCGCTTGGCGGTATTCTGGCAATGGAACTGGCACTACGTTTGCCAAAGCGGATTACAGGTCTGATTTTGGTAGCGACAGCCGCAAAACCCCGTGGTAGCCATCCTCCCATCACTTGGCAAGATAATTTATATACTGGCGTTGCAGGTCTACTGAATTATATAAAACCGAGTTGGCAATGGAATATTGAAACTTTTGGCAAGCGATCGCTTTTTCGCTATTTAATTCAACAACATACATCCACTAGTTACAGTTATATTGCCACCGAAGCGGTGCCTGCATATTTGCAAACTTCTCCTGCTGCTACTCACGCTCTTTATAGTGCAATTCAAGCAGGGTATGACAGACTTTTAGACTTGTCACAAATTCAATGTCCTAGTTTAGTACTTGCTGGCGTTCAAGACCGTCACATCACAGTTGATTCCAGCTTAGAAACAGCTCGACACCTCAACAATTGCCAATGGAAATGCTACCCCAATACTGCCCACCTTTTCCCGTGGGAAGTTCCCCAACTCGTACTGAGTGACATTGACCGTTGGCTGGAAGAACATCCCCAGGTAAGAGGACGCGGCGACGCGGTGACGCGGTGAGGAAGTCGGAATACTGGGAGATCCGTCCACCGGAGTGGCTCTGCTTTCCGTCGAGTCCGTTAGCGTTAGCGGTAGCGACGCAGTAGCGTCACTTGCTCCCCCCGTTCGCTGAAAGCGTTCCCGTTCGCACAGCGTCTCCGTTAGGAGAAGGGTAGGGTGACGCGGCGAAAGAAGAAGATGCGAAGAGGCACAAATGTAGGGACATGGTAAAAGAATTTTCCGTGTCCCCCTATCCCCGTGTCCCCGTGTCCTCTTCCTTCTCTTGCCTAAATTAAATTTGACCGCCAAAGGCAGGCTGTACTTTGCGGTCAAATCTTTCCCCCAAGTCTTCAGCGATTGTTAAAGTGTTGGGTTTGCAGCGTTTGACATTCACAACAATTCCCTGCGCTCCTTCAGTCTCCAAATCTTCTATGTATCCAACGCTGGCCGATTTTGCATCAGAATAATTCAGAAATGGGCCAAAGTAGTATGTGCAGCGGGGATTTTGCGTTGCAATTTCTACCCACCAAGCCAAGCCGAGGTAGTTGAACGTGTTAATCAACCCTTCCTTGAGGTTATGCCAAATGGTTTTCATGGTTTTCGCTGATTTGTAAACGTGCTACAGGGTGTTAAGGGATATGTTACTTTATTATCATTTACATTTCTTTATACTCTTTTACTGCTATTTTTTCAAAGAGATTTTTTGTAATTTCTCTAAATGCAACGTATTTAGCGATCGCTGGCGATAAATTTCATAGAGTCCCATCCCGGCTGCTACCGAGGCATTGAGGCTAGGAGTTTTACCTTGCAAGGGGATTGATACTAAGACATCGCAGGAGCGTTGAGTTAGCATACTCAGACCTTCACCTTCGGAGCCAATTACCAAAGCGATGGGGCCGCTGAAATTGATTGTGTGTAAGGGTTCGCTGCCGGTGGCAGCAGTGCCGTAAATCCAAAATCCAGCTGTTTTTAATTCTTCTAAGGCGCGGCTGAGGTTAACAACTCTGGCTACAGAGAAGTTTTCTAAAGCACCTGCCGCAACTTTGACAACAGTAGAAGTGATTCCAGAAGCTCTTCTTTGGGGTATAACTAATCCTTGAGCGCCGATTGCCTCAGCAGTACGAATAATTGCCCCCAAGTTGTGGGGATCGGTAATTCCATCAGCCACAACAATTACGGGATCGGTTACAGATTTTGCTTTTTCAATGAGATCGGGCAATTCAATATAAGTGTAGGGAGCAATTTGAGCCGCTACGCCTTGATGATTAGAATGATTGGTAATTTGGTCTAAACGCTTGGGTTCAACTTCGTCAATCACCGTGCCATTTTCTTTGGCTTGCAAAAGCAAAGGGTGAAAGTTGGGATCGTAGCGCAGACGGGTAGTAATCCAGATGCGATTGAGACCGCGCTGACTTTGCAAGGCACTCAATACTGGATGACGGCCGTAGATTAAATCGCTCTCTTCTGTTGGTTTTGCAGGTAGAGACGGATGGGAGAAGTTGCTATTTTGTGGACGGGAATTAGCGGAAATCGGGTTGATATCTATTTTCTTTCTGGGATTGCGAATCGGATTAGTAACAACACGCTTTCCCTGAAGTTTTACGGGTTGCCCCCGATTTGGTTCGCTAGAAGTCTTGATTTTTCTGGGTTTATTTGACATCTTAGTTTTAGGATATAGCGTATGGTGGGCATCCCGGTCGGCTCAACAATTTACCAGACCTACTCTGCTGTTTTGATAATTGTGAAATTGAATTTTCACTATTTCTCTAGATGGAGTATCTCTAACAGTTCGGTTAGGCGCTGGTAATCAGTGAGATATAGGTAGCCAATTAAGGTTTCTAGACTAGTAGCCTGTTGATATATTTCGGGATCGAGTCGCTTAGGGCGTCCTGTAGCAGCGTTTCGACCGCGGCGGACAATTTCTAATTCGGTGTCCCTCAGATGAGGAGTCAGCGATCGCAAATGTAGCGCTTGTGTTTCCGCTCTTACCTGTGCCACTACCAAACGATGGTAAGTGTTTGCCCGCTGTAGTGGGAGTAGATAGAATATTCTAACATAAAGTTCATAGATTGCATCCCCCAAATAAGCTAAAGCAGAGGGAGAAATTTCTTGTACTTGTGAAAAAGAAATCTGTTGGCATAAAGGCGCTGTGGTTAATAACAGTGCTTGAGACCAAGATAAACTCTGTTTTGCAGCTTCATCTTGTCCATTTAATAACCCTTCTTCCTTTGACTTCACAAATAAATCATTCCTTGACTAGCTCAATTGTGCAGGCATTCTTCGCAAAGAGTGATTTTTCTGAAGTATGCCATCATAGTATACCTAGCATAATCAACACTATCAGAAATACTTACTAAATTTTATCTTTTTAATTAAAACTTGGCATTTTAGATTACTCTGATTTCAACGTCTGCCAAGGTAATTTTGCATACTTATTGCAGTCTAGGATTTACTTATCATGAGAGAAAATTTCGATCTAGTAGCTCGCGTTGAAATTGGCTAAATTGCTGGGTTCACTAAGTAGTGACTTAATCTCTAATTATACAGTATCGAGTCAAGTTTATATCCAGATCGATCGGTTTCCTTTTATGTCTTGATTTCTCTGGCTTTGGTTTTTATCGAATATCTTAGCGAACAGTCATATCCCTAAGAGAATACTCGAAAAGTTTTTGATGATACGCACATAATTTAGAGAATCTGTCTAAATCTCCCTCTTTTAGGTAGAGTTTAAAGTTTATTTCCCTATTTTTCAATGGGTGTTAAGGGGGATCGAGCTAAACATTTATACTTGACAAATGTCTTATGAAAATTGACCAACAAGGGGGAAAGGGGAAGGGGGAAGGGGGAAAGGATACAAGAGAGAGTTTTCAAATATGGAGCACGTGTAAAGATGTATTTCGAGATACGTAGTACGAGAAATGCGGCGTCCTTATTTAAAGCCCTTAACTTTAGTTATGGGGTTCCCTTTCCCCTTTTACCTTTTACCTTTTCCCTGCCCGAAGGGCATTGACGTGCTAATTTTAAACTTTAGATTTTAGATTAAAAACTACTTCACTAGTCTTGCAAACAAGCAAACTATATGCACTGCCCTTAGTAAGGTCAACAAATCCAAAATCTAATAATTGTTTGGGTCTTTATATCTTTACCTTGGTCAGTTTTAAATATAATAACTCAACTGGCTTAGCGCCTCTCCCACAAGGAGAGAGGTTTTGCCAGAAGTTTTAAAAATTCAGCTATCCGATCTTGAATCTGAATAGCCAAGTTAATCTTGGGTCGAGCAATCAAGACTGCTTGACGTTTTCTAGAGCCGCTTCAACTGTTTGTTGCAGGGAGAGAAACTTCTCTAAGCGAACAAGCTTGACGGTTTGAGTGACGCGAGCATTCGTGACAATTTGCAAAGTGCCATTAGCGTTTTGAGCCTTCTTGGCTGCTTGCACCAAAGCACCCAAGCCAGAGCTATCAATAAAGTCGATTTGTGAGAGATCCAAAATAATATGCTTAGGACCTTCCTCAATCTTACTCTCAAGTACCTTGCGAAACGTCGGCTCAGAAAAGGCATCTAACAAACCTGTGAGGCGGAATAGCTGACAGTTATCCCGGACTTCACGAGTGCCCCTCAGGCTCACGGTTAGATTCAGTGGCTCAGCAATAATTCCCTCCTCATAAGTTAAAGTGAACGCTCAAGTATAGATGGTTTTTGAGCGTGTTGTCTACAATCTACTGGAGCATTGGGGATTGGGGCAAACAGGGCATAGGGAAAGGGAAAGGGGTATGGTTCGACAAGCTCACCAACCGGGGAAAAGGGAAAAGATTACATTATTCCTTTTCCCTTTAACCTTTAACCTTTTCCCCATCTCCCCATCTCCCCATCTCCCCATCTCCCCATCTCCCCATCTCCCCATCTCCCCTGGTCCCCATCTCCCCAGTCCCCATTCCCTAGTTCCCATCACCTTGACGTGCTGTTCGCATGGCTTGAACAAATTGCTCAAACAAGTAATCAGCATCGTGAGGACCAGGACTGGCCTCTGGGTGATATTGTACAGAGAATATAGGTAGGGATTTGTGACGTACCCCGGCAACGGTGCGATCGTTTAAATTCAGGTGACTAACTTCCACAACTGTCGCGGGTAGAGAATCTGGATCGATCGCAAAACTATGGTTTTGGCTGGTAATTTCTACCCTTTGTTGTAGACCGGCAGGCTGATTCAAACCGCGGTGACCAAATTTGAGTTTATAGGTTTCTGCTCCCAGGGCATGACCCAAGATTTGATGTCCCATACAAATCCCAAAGATGGGTTTTTGACTCGTCAGTAGCGCTTTGGCAGTTGCAATTCCTTCGGTGACGGCAGCAGGATCGCCAGGGCCATTAGAAAGAAACACACCATCAGGATTGTAGTTGAGAATTTCCTCTGGTGGCGTATCAGCAGGTACAACAATTACCCGACAACCATAACTTGCTAGGCGGCGCAAAATATTGCGTTTGATGCCAAAGTCAAGGGCAACAACTGTAAAGGGTTGCTCGATATTGTTGGTAGTTTCTGGGTTGAATTCCCAAGCCGGAATTGTGGGATCTGACCATTCATAAGTTTTTGGCGTAGTCACTTCCCGAACCAGATTCAATCCTGTCATGTTCGGAGCTGCCTGCACCTGCTCTAACAATTCCGCTTCATCCAGAATGGCTGTGGAAATGCCGCCGTTCATAGCTCCGAACATGCGGATTTTGCGGGTAAGGGCGCGGGTGTCGATGCCATAAATAGCTGGTATTTGGTGCTGTTTGAGGTAATCAGGTAAGGATTGGGTCGATCGCCAGTTACTTGGCCGATTACAAATGTTACGCGCGATCGCACCCCGCACTTGGGGGCGTTCTGATTCCTCATCTTCAGGGTTGATACCAGTATTCCCCAATTCTGGATAAGTAAAAATCACAATCTGACCGCAGTAACTAGGGTCGGTCAGTACTTCTTGATAGCCCGTCATACCAGTGTTGAATACCACCTCTCCGATCGCGGTTCCCGTAGCACCAAAAGACCAACCGCGATAAGTGGTTCCATCTGCCAAGACAAGTAAAGCTGGTATTGCGTCAGATAAGGACATAGATTGGGGAGTGGGTAGAGACGCGATTAATCGCGTCTGTACGGAGTGGGGATTGGGGATTGGGTACTGGGTACTAAAGAAAATTTTTCTCTAGTCTCTAGTTCTTAATTCCTATTCCCACTCTCGAAGACTGCAATCTTTGATTGTGCCACAAGTTGAGCAATTAAGAGTTTTCAGGTTGTTAATTAAAAATTAAAATTGCCAAAAAAGGCAGGAGTTAGGAGGCAGGATAGCGCAGCGTTAGCGAGTCCGCGAGCGTCGGCAGGAGGTTAAGAGTATCAATTAAAACTTTAGTTCTGGGGTACAACGCTGTTAAAAGCAATAATTATACTGAGAATGCTTGCAACGTTAACGTAGCGGGGCGTAGCCCGGTATAAAACGTCCTTGCCTCAATCCCATTCTTTTAAGGGTGGGTTACCTCCTGCCGACGCTCGCGGACTCGCTAACGCTGCGCTATCCTGCCTCCTGCCTCCTGAACTGTTGCCTATTGCCTTTTACTTAAAATCTTTAAAGAGTGGATTTGCAGAAGCTTGGGCAGTTAATATTAATTATGCTTCCCACTTTTTTATCCCGCGCAACCCTAATTTTTGCATTCGGCGCTCTAGCGGTTTTGAGTGTTGCCTGTAGTGAAGACAAACGAAACACTACGACTACTGGCAACGAGCAACCCGCCACAATTGGCGATTTGGCATCAGTACAGCCTGCCGCCACCGAACCAGCAACACCAGCGGCTACGCCTGAAGCACAGCCGCCAGAGCCGTCTGAAACTGAACCTAGTGTTTTTGAATTGGCGTTAGATAAAGCTGTCAGTGCTTGGAGTATCAGCCAATCTGCTCAATCTCCAGATGATTGGAATTTGGTGGCGAGTCAATACCAAGATGCGATCGCTCTGATGCAAAAAGTAGAGCGACAAACCCCAGAGTTTGCCTTCGCTCAATCCAAAATCACAGAATATCAGCGGCAAATCAAATATGCCAAGCAAAAAGCAGCTCCTCGCCCTGTGCCAGTTCAGGAACCTCAAAAAATAGTAGTTGTGGTTCCCCAACCAGCAACTACACCAAGGTTCGCCTCGCCTCTATCGATTCCCGTACAAAAACAATTATTACCACCAGAAACACAAAGAGCTTCATCAGCAGTGGTGATTCCAGAGCAACTAGTATTTACAGCCCCAATTAAAAGGCGGGCTGGTGGTACGCCGATTGTGGAAGTAACTTTCAATGGGCAGCGAAAGTTTGAAATGATTGTAGATACAGGAGCCAGTGGCACTGTAATTACCCAAGACATGGCAGATTCTTTAGGAATAGTACCAGTGGGGAGAGCTAAGGCAAACACCGCCAGTTCTAGAGCTGTAGAATTTCCTGTGGGTTATGTTGAGTCAATGGCACTTGGTGGCGTGACGGCGAATCGAGTGCCGGTGGCGATCGCTGGTACGGAACTCGAAACCGGACTTTTAGGACATGACTTTTTTGGTAATTACGATGTCACAATCAAGCGTAATGTGGTAGAGTTTCGCCCGCAATTGCGATCGCAAATCAATTCCCCAGAAATTGAACTAACTGCTCCAGCTTCGTCCAAGCCGTCCCGCTTTGCAGGATATCCTTAGCGATTTTAATACCTTGGGCATGATCCAGGAAAGGTATAGCCCCCGCAACTTGCAGCGCCAACGAAGCATTTAAAGCTACTGCATCCTGTTGCGCTTGAGTTCCCTTACCTTGGAGTACAGCTTTCAGAATCGCCGCATTCTCTTGCACATCCCCGCCCCGAAGCATACCTATGGCAGCAGGTGTGACATTCAAATCTAAGGGATTAATGGTAGTTAACTGCACTTCTCCCTCAGAGAACGCCGCCAAGTCAGTTAAATCTCCTAACCCAGCCTCATCAAGTTTTTCTCGCCCGTGTAACACAATCGCTTTTTCCTTGCCCAAATTTTGCAAAGCTTGGGCAACCGTAGCTAAAAGTTTCGGTGTGAATAACCCCACTACTTGCCCAGTTGGATGCAAGGGATTTACCAAGGGCCCTAGTAAATTAAACACTGTTCGCACCCTGAGAGTCCGGCGTAATGAGGCGACTGCTTTGAGTGCTGGATGCCAACCAGGGGCAAACAAGAAAGTTATCCCTACTTCGTGTAAAGCAGCTTGCACTTTTTCACTAGGGGCACTCAAATTTACACCCAAGGCTTCTAACACATCGGCGCTGCCAGTGAGGCTTGAGGCCGAACGATTGCCGTGTTTGGCAACCGGTACGCCATAAGCGGCGGCAACAAACGCAACCGCTGTCGAAATATTAAAAGTTGACGAACCATCTCCACCAGTGCCGCAGGTGTCAATAAGGGGTTGGGAGTGTGGGAGGGGTGGGGTGGTGGGGTGGTGGGGTGAAATTCTCTCCCCATCTTCCCATCTCCCCATCTCCCCATCTCCCTTATCCCCAGTCCCCGACTTTGATTGCGATTGTAATACTTCAGCCATGCCGGTTAGCTCGTCGGCAGAAACACCTTTAAAGTTAAGTGCTGTTAAAATTGCTCCCGATAACTCTGGAGGAACGGCTTCACTAAGCCAACCTTGCATTAATTCAGCAGCTTGAGTACGCGACAATGATTGGCCATCTATCAATTGTTGCAGCAGAACATAATAGGATTCTTGTGTAGGGGTTGGGGAAGTAGTCATAGCTAAGGTTTGTGTCTGTTGTAGGGTGTAGCTACGTTGCAGGGCATGGGAGCTATCCTACCGGAAAATTGGCTTTCATCAAAGTTACAGCAAAATTCAGAAGTCAGAATTAAAATAGCCTTTCGGGCTAGCTTTGAAGTGTAAATTGTGTATTTCATGCTTCTTGAAATGTGCTGTAAGTTTAAAGTTCAAGGTTTAACTGGAAACCCGCATTCATAAGATTCTGATTTTGTAATTTATAGCATTTCTCGTTCTAGTAAAGTACAAGGTAGGGGCGCAAAGCTTTGCGCCCCTACAAATTTCTGTACCTCATTTGCTTGGGAACCGCTATATTATTCAAATCAAGCTTAAGTTTGTAATTAGTAATAAATAACTCTTTACCTTTAGCAGCAACACTTTGCTTGTAGTTATTCATGCCATATTGCAATTGCCACTCTGAAACATTAGCCCATGGAAAATTTTCTCTAATTTGTGGAGAATCGTCGTAAGTGATTAGCCAAGGATGATGACATTGTTGCAATATTTCGGCAAATTTTTGATGTTGAAATGAGGTATGCAAGTCACCATCTTTACCATATAGCTTTGATTTGGTAGCACTAAAATATGGTGGGTCTAAGAACAAAAATACTTTTTCGCCTTCTTTTTGTAATAAATAACTATAATCTAAATTAGTAATTTCTACATTTTTTGCCAAAATATATTCTAATTTTTCTAGCCGTTCTATTGAAGAATCAGTAAAACGTTTATGAAAAGCTTCTTGGGAAAAACCGCCTGATTCTACAGTGCCAGAAAAAGTAATTCTATTAAGTACAAAAAAGCGGACTGCTCTTTCAAAATCAGATAATTTATTGACATCTACCCTAGTCAATTCTGTAAAGAGTAATTTACCATCCGTGTGTTTGACTTTAATATGCCGAATTTCTTTAACTAATTTAGCTATATCAGCTTGGGCAAATTTCCAAAATAAAAATAGTTCGCGGTTTAAATCGTTAATCCAAATCTTGAGATCGGGGAATTTTTGTTTTAAATAAATAAATACAGAACCACCACCGACGAAAGGCTCTCTGAATTCATCAAAATTTTCTGGTAAGTATTCAACTATTTGATTTATTGCTTTTGATTTTCCACCAGGATATCTTAGAGGACTTTTGAGCATAGCCTAAAATTATGTAGTAATTTGCTTTTAATTTGGAACTTATCTATAGGACTACTATTTGATTTAGTGAAAAAATATAAGTAAGTATATGTAGGGTGTGTTATGGCGTAGCCTAACGCACCAAAACATTTAGCTGGTGCGTTAGCCTTTGGCATAACGCACCCTACATATATTTCAAAAATCAAATATGAGTCGTATATATAAATAATGAGTGGAAAATCAGGCTTTTGTAGTTATATGAGGTTTTTTCCGCCAATCAAATAGGAATCCTAATAAGCTCTAAAATTTTTAATATTAACTTATAACTTCTGCTCAATCTTATGACTCGTTCTGCACCCTATCAACCTTTATTGTTGCGAATTCTTCATGGCGCGAGTGGAATTTTAGTTATCGCAGCAATTATTACTGGATTTCTAGTTTACAACACTTACGATCGCCGTTTTGGCAGCATAACATTTCCTCAACTTCCAGATATTCAAGGCATTCACGGGACTTTTGCGTTATGTTTCTTGCTTGTTCTACCCGCTTTTGCCCTCTATAGCTTTCATGCTGGACAAAAGCGGCTTGTTCAATCTGATTCCTTACAGCAATTGAGCCAAGTTGGCAAGCCGATTTGGTGGGTTAGCTTGCAACGTTTGGCAAACACTCTCATGCTCATCGCTGCTATTTTGGCTGTGAACTCCGGCAGAATGATGAAGGAAGAGTGGCTGCCTAGAGGAGAGGTATATCATATTTGGTACTCTCTCCACCTTAGTGCTTGGGTTGTCATGGTTTGCTGTGTGGCAATTCATGTTTTGATGTCTACTAAGGTGGGTGGTGCGCCGTTGTTACTCTCGATGTTTTCCTGGAAGTTTCGACCAGAAGATAGTCCTGTCCTATGGTCTAGCCGTTTCCGTGGTTGGTTAAGTAGGTCAGCTAACTTTGGTGCGCTATTAAGTAATTTTATGCAAAATAACTTTTATCTCAGAATTATTGAGGTGATTGTTTTGGGTGGAATTTTAACAGCGTTCGTTTTACCTTTATTTTTCCCTGGTGGTGAGTCATAAGCCAATATGGTTCACTTAAAGCCTCTACGAACCGCAGAGGCGCAGAGAACATAGAGAGAAGAAAAGTCATAAGCCATTTTTTGTTGAGGCAATGCCCACCATACCACAAAAAGTTACGCATCCGTAATAAATACCGTATCACTGATTTACTTTCAGTTTATGTTGCAATTTCGTAAAAATCTGATACATTACTTTACATACGGTTAGAACCGTTACAACATAGAAGCTCGGAGTGTTAATTATGTCAAACGCTAACAAGACTGTGCCTTCGGTTTCAGAAGATCCTAACGCTTTACGCTGGGGCTTTACTCCTCAGAGTGAAAACTGGAATGGTCGTTTGGCGATGATTGGTTTTTTAGCTGCCATTCTGATTGAAGCGTTTTCCGGTCAGGGGATTCTACATTTCTGGGGCATTTTATAATTAGTCATTAGTCAATAGTCATTTGTCATTTGTCCTTGTAAATACGGATGACTAATGACTATTGGCAGCAGCTAGCGTGATGAGCGGAATATTACACGGCCTGGTGATTCTTCGTGGTTGATTCGCGCATATACCCGCAGACAAGTTAACACTTCGCCAGGAGTACCGCCAAAATCTAGTTGTAAGTCATCTTTGGATGAAGCGCAGATATCTGCGTAAATTCCGGATAATTGGCGAATCCGCACTTCATAACCTGCATTAATAGCTTTATCAGCGATTTTCTTGAGGATGCGGCGTGATTCATTTTGTAACTTGCCCCACCAGGAATAACGTTCCGCTGGTGGTACAAATACTAAAGAGTGTATTGCTTCATCCACGTCAATCCAGGCACGCAAAATAGACAGTGGATCGGCACTTTCTTCGGCTTTTTGGGTGCGTTGACAGCGATCGCTCAAAGCATTAATATATTGACTCTGTTGTTCTGCTTTGGAATTTAGCGAGATAATATCAAAGCTACAAACGCTCTTTAAAGCATGATATAAGTTTGGTTCTATTTCAATAAATTTCGTATATAAAAGTAAGAATCCTGTTGATAAATCGGATTCATTATTTTGGAAATCTTGATAATTTAAAAATGCTTTTTGAGATAAACTTAAGCCTTGAGTTTGAACGCTACCGCTAAGTCCAGGGTAGATAATTTCATCGCGGATAAAAGGAAGTTCATAGAGATTAGAATTGTCAGCGATCGCGCCAATTTCTTGAGCCATATCTAAAGTACGCTGTCGCCAGGATGCAGCTAAATCTTCCGGTATTCGCAACAGCTTGCGTTGAATTTCATTCCATAAATCTGGGTCAGTTTGGCTTTGCAATTGGGAATTACCCAAATAATAATTAAGTTCTGAATCAGAATTAAAAGCTTCTCTTAAGCGATCGAGTTTTAATGTATTTTGGGAAGGTATAACATCTTCCCAACCAATATGTGGGTGTAAAGGTGTAGGTGCAGGTTGCAATAAGTTATGAAGTTCTTGCAGTAATTCATCGCATAACTTAACTCCTGGATCTTGCGGAAATTCTGCACGAGCCTGATTTAAAGTAGTTTCAAGTCCGTAGAGAGTAAACCGTAATAATTGGGCTAATTGCGAGTTTTGTATTTCTAATAATTGACGGAAATGGTGCATTAATATTACCTTTTTTTATCTCACGCGGAGGCGCAGAGGCGCGGAGAGAAAGAGCTTTTTTCTATCTCACACCTAAGACGTAAGATACTAAAAAACTCTGCGTCTCTGCGTCTGGAGTGCGAACAAATTCTAATGTATACCGCAAAATGGATCGCGTTCCTTATCAACTTCATTAGGCTGTAATTCTAATTCAGTCAGATAAACGCATCCTTCTTGTTTAAGGCATTCTTGATTTGTTGATGTCCAATAAGGTACTTCACCTGCGTGCATCCGTAAAATACCTTGGTTATCGAGAGTCACACGATATTGACAAGGATAATCTGTTGTGATGTCTGGTTTACTGAGTGCGCCAATTCTGATCCATTTTTTTGTTTGGGTTTCGGCGTCTGTTTGATAAACATAGAAAGTGTGCTGGCCGGTTTTGGGGAAGGGAGGTAAAGGATTACTAATTAATCCGATTCCTGGTTGTGTGACGCCATCACGCAAGTAGTGAAACTCGTGGAAGGGGCGATCGCTATTTCCAACTTCAAATACTAAATGATAGGCATCTGCTCGATCCACAGTTGCAGATTCAATCACATTAATGGCAATATCACCGTTATTTAAATCTTTATTGGGGCGTTCTACAGCAATATTCCACTTCAATTTACCATTAGCAAATAGGGCTGAACTGTCTGAAAAGACTTCTCCTAAATCAATGCCGTGAACATCAATTAAGTAATGGGGATTTCCCTGACAAAGCAACACGTTAAATTCGAGAGTTTGGTCAATTTCAAACTGAATTTTGATTTTTTTCAGAAACTCTGCTTCTTCCATTCCTAATTTATTCATCAGGTTTTTACCGTCGAAGCTACCCCAAAGTCGTAAATCTCCTTCTTCGTAATCTTGGCGGTAGATAATATTAGTTAATTGTATGCCTTGCCAAGGAGTGCGAACTTTGGCGACAGTTTCCCAAGACGCTAGTTGATAAAGTTCTTGACCAGCTTTAAATATAGTTAATAAATCGTTGCTTTGGGTTTTACGTTTGAAGTTGCAAGGCAAATAATAAAATAGGTTTTTAACATCAATTTCTAACTGGTTAGCTCCTTTGCGTAGCAAAGTTTTTGATTCTTCTGGATCGAATCTCAACCTGCGTAATTTTTCGGCATAGCAAGCACCAGCAGAGGTGGCTAATTTAGTAAATTCCAAGACAAAAGTAATGCGTTCTGGATTCCAAACAAAATAGGGCGACTTACTAAATTCTTGATAAATTTGCCGCTGTACTAAGTCGAGATTACAGGTTTTTCCAGACAGAATTAACCAATCAACTTTTTGAGAATTCCAAGAATCTTTGGTGAGATCGTCGGGACGCAAACGGCTTTCCATCAATCCTTTGGCAATACCGATCGCTTCTTTAATTCCTGAAACCGCAGCTCGTTCAAATTGATGATTGTCTAGGATGACACAAATATTATTGGGGTCTTTGACTTGCAATTTAACGGCGCTTTGATTTAGGAGTTCAGAAATTTCTTGTTCGGAAAGTGTGAAGGTTAATAATGAATCATCAGTGGCTGGTTTTTGCCCAAGTTTTAGTTTAGCTGCTTCTGCATAATCCCACAAAAGATAAAATGTTTGTAGGCGTTGCGGCGCTTGTTGCCAACGGGTAGGTAATACTTTTTCGGCAGTATCGAGAGCATCTTTATAAGCAACATCACCTTCTGGATTTTCTTTATCTAGGCATTTCAAAAGACTGCCAGTTTTAAATTTACCTTGTTCTAAGAATCGCTCGTTTAACTCTGAATTAATTAAATCTTCTAGCTTTTCGCTTTCGATGTCACCGATGGTCACTGCTGTTAATAAAAAGTCAGCGATCGCCACTTTCAAAAGTCGAAAAATTCGCAGTGTAATTAACTCACCACCTAACTGTAAATGCCCAGACGAACCTAATAGTTTAGGAGTCAGTTTATAATAACGTCCTCCCAAACCCCTATCTTCATAATCGGCAAAAGCTGGGGTTTTATCTTCTAAAGTTAACTCAATCAAAGCTAAATCTGTGGTTCCGCCGCCGATATCCAAAACGAGAACATTTTGCGACCATTTATTTCCAGTTTGGCGACAACGAGTTTTAAATGATTCAATACCAATATTTAAATTACCGCCGAATTCTCGCCACAAAAAGAATATCGCCACAGATACAGCTTCATCATAAGCAGTTTGGACATCATCTATGGCTAATTGTTCAACTAATTCTTTAACTTCTTTGCGAACAATCGGCGGTGCAACTGTTGGATAGGTGACGACTGCTGTTAACAAATCCCCTTCAGAAAATCTGCGTCGCGCCCGTTGGCGGTAATCTTCAGTTAACTTTATTAAATGCGCCCAAGCAGATTGAATTAGTTCTTTGGCAGTAATTATTTCTTCCTTTCCATCTAAAATAACTGAAAACGATCGCTCTTGACCAAAATAGCGTTTTGGTGAATGATAAAACCTGCTAATAATTTCCTTTAAAGTACTACTTGTACCTTGGGCGATCGCTTTTTTTCTATTATCTCTAGCTTCTCTACCCATCCGCAGTTGTAATTCGCCTAAATGGGAAATTTCCGACTCGCTAGGAATTTCTGTTTCGCGCCGATCTATATCCAACACAACTGGGATGAGATTTTGCGATTCTAATGTCGGAACGCGAAAAACTTCATGATATATTTGATAAAGTTTTTTGCTGACAGCGCGACGGAATCTTTCGCTATTTCCTAAACAAAGTTCAATTTGGCGAATCGCTTCCAAAAATCTTTCTTTGTTATCAGTTTCAAAAACTTCACTTAACTTTCTTGGTTCTACTTCCAGGTTTTTGCTAATTTCAATAATAAACTTTTGCCAATCCTCCTCACTGACATCTGGTAAGGCTATAGAAGCGGGAGAACTCAACCATTGCGATAAGCGATCGCGCAATCGGATTTCTTGTTCTTTCGGTAAAATTTCGGCGATGGGTACTTCAATGGGATCGAAAAGTGTAACTGTGGAATTCGACGTACCAAAATCTAACGCAAACCATCCCGGAAATCTTTTTTGTTGTTTCTCGTTTGGTTGTTTAGCAGTATAATTGTTCAATTCAAAAGGGTTCATTCTAGTATGAAATAATTCTGTTAGATCTGACTTTATTTAGGGCGATCGCTTTGAAAAAGCATTGCAAATTCTCAGTCAAAAATTTTAATAAGAAACAGCGGCAATGTCTGAAAGAATCTGCAACCAAGTAGGAACTGCTACCTCAGATGCCATGTCACCAGCTGTTAAATATCTCAGTAATGCTTCTTTTTTGGAGAGGTTTTGCAAACTCGGAATAATTCGATCCAAAATGCCTTCTAATTCGGAATTAATTTGCTGATTTATTTCACTAACATACTGCACGAGATGAAGGCTGACGCTAGCAGTAATTTCATCTCGCAGTCGCAGTACTAAAAGTTGGTGATTGCTAGATCTGGCTAAACCTTGGCTTTTTTCTGGTGCCCAATCAAAGATTTGACCAACGTTGTGTTTATCGTCTTGACGTGCTAGGGGAAAAATGATTTCGGGTGCAACAGTTTTGTCGTTGTTACTAATTTCAGAAATGATTGCTTCTTTCCATTCGTTGGGGTCGCATCCTAGTAATAAATTATAAAATAGATCGGCTTCTTCCACACCAAATTTGGATTCGATTTCTTGTTCCATTTCTGGATTAAGAATTGCTTTCAATTGGTCGCGTTCTGGGGCTACCTGATTTGATAATTGATTTAACAAATCTATCACAGCCTGACGAATGCGATCGCGGGCAAATTCTTCTACTTCTTTAACGGTTTTTTCAAATATTGGATAAAAATCATCACTCTTTGTCGGTAGAGAAGTATTCAGACGGTTTCCTCTATCAAATAATTTACCTGCTGCACCTTTAGATTCAGTGAGGGCGATGCTACCATTGTTGACTTTATTAAAGAGTAAAGTCCACTGATTCCAATTAATTATTTTAAAGGTAAGTTCGTCTTTAACTATATCGCTAACAACTAAGCCGCGTCGGTCTTTGAGTGGTTCTTTAGCTAAATTTTTTTGAAAATTTCTGTAGATTTTATCTAAAGTTTCCACCACAAACCGCAACTCAATGAAAGCCGGACTATCTCCTGTGGGGATGCCTTGCTCGTGAATTTCATCTATGATATCTTTCAAATGATCTTGTTGCTGACTAACTACATCAGCAGCCCTTTTAGTATCTTCATACAATTGCTTGAGGCCATGAGTAGCGACGTGATTTTGAATCAATTCTCGTAGTTTTGCAAGGCTACCATCTTGAGCAAAGTAACCTAATTGTCTGCCCAAATAGCTGCGAGTATCAGAGTCTAAAAGCTGTTGGCTTAAGCGTCCCCATTTTTCTTGTAGCCGTTTGGATCTGTCTAAGTAATCGGGATAATCCAAGTTAGCTAAAAACTCTGGCGAACCTGCTTTGACTTTAGTTGAACGTTTTGCTAAATCAGCCAGTCCTAACAGTGGTGACAGTAAAACGATGCGGTCTTTTTGAGTTGTAAACGCCTTTGCACCATCAATAGTTGTTTGCAGAACTTTAAGTTTTTGGAAAACAATTTCTTCGTGCAAATCCCTATCTTCAGTTAGGTGGTCGAGTTCTCTTTCACCTCCCTCACTCTCTAAAGGTAGTTGATCGAAGCGACCCACACCAACGAGAATTAAATCTTTGAGATCTTGTCCGGGTCGCTGCTGCTGCATCATGGTAAAGATTTTATTGGCGCGATCGCTTCCTGGAGATTTACCATTTAGCAGTACTAAAATTGTCTGTACTTCTGCCAATTCTCGCAGGGACAAAAATGTATCTCTAGCACCCGAATTAGCAGCCCCCAATCCGGGAAAATCGATGAGAATAAATTTAGCAGCCCCCGTAACATCCCAAATTTCCCGTGAGATTTTGACATCAATATCTACGCGACGAATCAGGGGAAAGCTATTTTGCAATAATTTCGTTGGTAGCCTCTGGGGTGGACTCGGTAATCGAATATGTGCTGGCGGTAAATCTTCAAATTTGAGAGTTTGGATAGCCATTGGCTGTTCCACTAGCTGTAGCCCTTCGCGGGCGGTGGTAGCATCAATCTGATAGCGCCCACTACACATTACTTGACCATAGGCTTGATAAGCCCGTAAAAATAATACTAATTCTCTGAGTAAATACCGTAATTCTAAATTGTTAGAACTGTTCCATGCTTCCTCACACCAATCAATAATATCTTTGCCTGAATTGAGCTTTGACACTGGTATGGGAGGAAGCCCCGCTGCTGTTGTCCGTTTATTGGCTTCCCCCAGCATGAAACGCAGACACTCGTGTACCCCTTCATGGGAGAGATATTCTACAGTAAAATTACTCAGTTGCGTAGTTGCAAAATCATCTTGGGGTATGATGTGCAAGGCAGTGACATTACCTGTAGTCGGGTTTTCACTGACTGGTAAAGCATCTGCATATCCAATTAAACTGCCTAAAAGTAAAGTTTTGCCGCTACTGAATTCCCCCATCACACCAATTTTCACAGGCGAAGTGGCAAGATCTACAGTTTTTTCGGCAGCTTCCCGCAGACGACGGAGACAATCATCAAGGCTAGCTGGAACCCAATCTTCTTGTTGTGAAGGGTATTCAGGTACAGAATCTATCTTCCGGAGGATGAATTCACTGTACTCTTTAAAACTAGCCAGTTTGTCTGGTTCCATAGAGTAGTTTCCGCCTAACATAAATTTCTCTGAGCTTTATAACATATAAAATGCGATCGCCAAGGAGCTATACAACAGACTGGTATTAGGGCTGTTGATTGAATTATTATTTTTTTCCCCACACTCCCTACTCTTTGCTTTGATATAGGAAATCTTGAAGTTTGTGAACTTTTGATGAAGACATAATCGCCTCATATAGCAGTTGTGAATAATTCGTGAAAAGTCAGATCCCCGACTTCTTAAAGAAGTCGAGGATCTAAACACAGTCAAGTAAAGCTAATTCAGATTTTCAGTCATTAAATTAGAAAATCAGTATAAATTTATCGATGATTTTAAGGAAAAAATATATTTAAGTAATTTTACTGAAGTGTATAAATTTTCAGTTTGAATAAAAATGGTGAAGTTCATCTTAATCAAAACTTCAGCATTTCCCCAATTTATTTACACAAAAAGAGGAATTAATGCATATCTAAAAAGAAATAAAGTATTAAGATAATTACCAGGCTGAGATAAAAATATTATACACATTTTTTAACAAATCTAATTTCAGAGATTTTAGTTTAATAATTTAGGCAGAGCAGGCAGGCAAAAGTGTTTCCTAGAAAGGTGCAAAATTACATTAACCAAATCAACCTTGAAAAACAAAAGATACAACAAGATGAGATTTTTTTTAAAAAACAGGGTCAATTTACAGAAAAAAAACAAGCAAGAGAATTAACCAAAGTATTAAGGCGGCTGGCAAACGAAACTGCAAAACGCCAAATTTTTGAACTACAGTTGCGCCAAAAAACATCAGAATTTGCAGCGATTTTGCAAGTAATTCCGGATTTTTATTTTCGTGTTGATGCTGATGGAACCATCCTGGATTATCGACCGGGAAAAATGCCAAATTTATATATTGCACAAGGAGTCGAACGGAGCAAAACTTTGCGAGAATGCCTACCGATTGCTGTAGGCGATCGCTTTCAAAAAGCAATTACTCAAGTACTTGCAACTCAATGTGAAGTTAGTTTTGAATACACAGTAGTAAATAATAACTTTGAAGCTAGATTCTTACCATTACCAGAGCAGCAAATTATAGTTCTTGTCCGGGAAAACGAAGACAAAGTACAAGCTGTATCCCTCAAAAGAGATACCCAGTTTCGCACGATTATTGAGAATGCCAATAACATTCTTTTTGCCCTGACCCCTGAGGGGATATTTTCCTACGTTTCTCCGAACTGGACTGATATTTTAGGATATGAAGTTGCCGAGGTGGAAGGCAAATCCTTTAGTCTGTTTGTACATCCTGACGATTTGTCTATATGTGTAGATTATTTGCAACGAGTTGTGACAACAGGCGAAAAACAAGATGCAATTGAATATCGGATAAAACATAAAAACGGCAGTTGGCGATGGCACACAAGCAACTCATCTGCTACTAGAGACGCCAACGGTAATGTTTTGAGCTTCGTTGGCATTTGCTACGACACCACTGACCGCAAACAAGCAGAAGAAGCACTAGCCGAACGCGCCCGTTTAGCAAATTTTCGTGCGGATGTAGACGCAGCCCTCACCCAGAGTGACACTTTAGAAAACATGATGCGTCGCTGTACAGAGGCTTTAGTTCAACATCTGAATGTGGCCTTTGCTCGGATTTGGACGCTTAATAAACGGGAAAATGTACTAGAGTTGCAAGTTAGTTCTGGGATTTACACCCATATTAATGGGCCTCATAGACGCGTCCGTGTTGGCGAACTCAAGATTGGTTTGATTGCCCAACAAGGCAAACCCCACCTAACTAACTGCGTGCAGACAGATCCCCGCGTGAATAACAAAGAATGGGCGCAGCGAGAAGGTATGGTTGCTTTTGCAGGTTATCCTCTGATTGTTGAAGGTGAAACTGTAGGCGTAATAGCGATGTTTTCCCGCCAAGTAGTGACAGAATCAACTTTTAAAGCATTGGAATTTGCCGCCCAAGAGATTGCCATTGGCATCAAACGCAAACAAACAGAAATCGCACTTCGAGAAAGCGTCCGGCGGGAAAGATTACTCAATCGCCTTTCTAGCCAAATTCGAGCTTCCTTAGATCTCAATTACATTGTGGAAACCGCAGTGCGGGAGATTCGCAACTTATTTCAAATAGACCGTTGTGCCTTCTTTTGGTATCGACAAAACGCTGAAGTCCCCTACTGGGAAAGAGTATATGAGGCTAAAAGTTCGTTTTTACCATGTCTGCTAAACGACCAAGGAAATAATGCAGAAATCGAACTCATTGCCAGCAAAACTTTGAACAAAGAAATTATCCGCATCGATGATGTTAAAACAGTGGATTATAGCATTACACGGGAATTTTTGAACGATTTCGGCTTCACTGCTTTTATGTCGTTGCCCGTACATACCCAATCTGGGGAAATTGGGGCCTTTAGCTGTGGTTATTGTAATGGCTTTCGGCCTTGGCTAGACAACGAAATAGAATTACTCCAAGCAGTTACAGATCAAATAGCGATCGCCATCGACCAAGCCAAACTTTATACCCAAAGTCGCATCGCCGCCCAAACTGCCCAAGACAAAGCCCAGCAACTAGAAGCAGCGCTGGTAGAACTTCAAAATACCCAAGCGCAACTGATTCAAACTGAAAAAATGTCTAGTTTGGGACAATTGGTAGCGGGAATTGCCCACGAAATCAATAATCCCGTCAATTTTATCTATGGCAATATTAGCCACGCCAGTGGATATATCGAAGATTTGCTGCACTTAATAGGGCTTTATCAACAGCACTACTGCCCACCCGCGCCAGAAATTCACCAACAAATCCACGCCATTGATTTAGACTTTCTCAAACAAGACTTGCCCAAAGTCCTCAATTCTATCAACATGGGTTCTGAACGCATTCGCCAGATTGTCTTATCTTTACGCAATTTTTCTCGCCTTGATGAAGATGGTATGAAGCCAGTGGACATCCATGAAGGTTTGGATAACACCTTGCTACTACTACAAAATCGCTTGAAAGCAAAACTAGGACATCCCGAAATCCAAGTAATTAAAGAGTACGGCAACCTGCCACGAGTAGTGTGTCACGCTGGACAAATGAATCAAGTATTTATGAATCTGCTGACAAATGCGATCGATGCATTAGAAGAGGGAGTGGGGAGATGGGGAGATGGGGGGATAGGAGGATGGGGAGATGAGGTAGACGGGGCGATATGGGAACGAGGGGACGCGGGGAATAAACCAATGCCCCATGACGCCACTTGCTCCACTTGGGGAGACCCCAAGACCGCAGTGGCTCCCCAATGCCCAATACCCAAAATTCGCATCCGTACTTCCATCGATCAAAACTCTGTAACTATTCGCATTGCTGATAATGGGTTAGGAATGAGCGAAAAAGTATGCAAACGCTTATTCGACCCGTTTTTCACTACAAAACCTGTGGGTAAAGGCACTGGTATGGGATTATCAATTAGTTACCAAATTGTTGTTAAAAAACACTCTGGAAAACTTGAGTGTATTTCAGCACCAGGAGAAGGTGCTGAGTTTGCGATCGTGATTCCGCTAAATCAGTAAGGGCGATCGCCAATACAATCTTTTAATCTTGCGTTAACCAAAAATTAACCTATTAGTTGTTAACTGATATCAATTCACTTTTTGCTGCAACATTTGAACGCCCCTCCAACAACTGCAAATTTACAGAAGTTGGAGGGATTATTTATTAGGTATTGACAATATATAGGACTCATATTTGATTTTTGAAATATACGTAGTGGCGTGACAAGACTAAAATAGTGCATTAGGGAATGGGCTTTAAACTTTATAAATTCGATGTTTTTAACGCTAATCTATTGCAACATTTTAGTCTTGTCAGTCCAGTAGTGGCGTGGCAAGACTAAATTGTTGCAATAGATTTTATTGTGGGATGGGTGTCCTCACCCGTCCGGGCGGGCAGGATGCCCACCCCACAAGAGTTTACTAATCCACTATTTAAGCCTTGCCACGCTAGTAGGGTGCGTTACGCCAAAGGCTAACGCACCGATTAATGATTTAGGTGCGTTAGGCTACAGATACTGAGATTTTTTCAGAAATCAAATACTAGTCCTATAGCAACGAACATATTGGTGAGGACATCATATTTTTGATCTCAAAAGAACACGGAAATGTCCTAACAATTGTGGCGGCTGCTATAAATAAAAAATATCGTCTTCAAAAAATACACTCATGTATAATATAAAAGTTTACAAGTAACAACAGACGCGATAAATAGCGTCTGTTGGATTTAGATAATTCTGAATTATTCCTTAAAATTCCTGCTGCTGATAAACAAGATAAATAGCTTCTAAAAATACATCTGGTGTAAAATTTTCTGGCAATTTTTCTAAATTAATAATAGATTTAACTTGCTCGGCTAAGTTTAAAGATAGCGATGCTCTTGCTTTTAATGACATTGCACCACGTCGCTGTAAATATTCACGAATCACTGCAAAATCATCAGGTAATAATTGGGATAAATTGGCAGTTTGTAGTAATTCGTCGTGGAGTATTTTTGCCTGGTCTGAAATTGTCAATGTGGATGCAGTATTTGGTTGGGCTTGAATCACAATTGTACCAGCAGCCAAATCACCCAAACGCTTTTCGCGGTTGCCCAACATAATTAAAAAAGCGCCAATAAAGAAAGTTTCATCAAATGGTCGCAGCAAAGCACGTAATGTCGCTTGCTGTAAACCGATGAGTCTACCATCATCTCTAACCACGCGGATTTTAGCGATGCGTTTACCAGGAGTTTGACCAAACCATAAGGTTTCAAAAAATACGAAATAGCCGATGTAAATTGCAAAGGCAATAAAGAAGAAAATCGCTAATAACCAAAGTCCTATATTCCAAGGATTTGTAACTAAGTCTTCGAGAAAATTGTACAGTTGTGTTGAGAAAAAAGTCCAGGCCAAAACAAACAACGCTAAACTTATACCCAACACTGTATAGTCAATCAGCAATGCTAAAGCTCGGTTGCCGATTCCTGCTAAAGTAAATTCTAGTTCTACACTTTCTGGAGTCTGGAATGAGATGCGATTAAAAAAGCGCATATTTGAAGTAATCAAAAATTAATAAAGTTGAATTCAGGTATTGAGTTAACAAAAAACCTACAAAGGAGGTTGTCGCAATTGCAAACCCAAACCTTCACGCCGACTACGCAAGTCAAAATACAAAACAGCTTTTAGTGCTTGCCAGAATGGCATCACAAAAACTCCGCCTATTAAGCTACCAATCCAAGAAATAAAATACACAAGTGAGTAGATAGCAGTACCTTGCTCAAGTCTTAAAAGGAATAAACTGGGTATATAGTTAAACACAAATACTATTGGCAATGTCACCAAAAAAGCAACTAATACTACGCCTTGAATGCGAAATACTGAAGCTTTAGTTAACTCCCAACTTCTGGCAACACTTTCGCCACCATTAATATTTTCCTCAACTGCTAGGGGAACTTCAGCAACAATCCAACGCGAGTAAAACCACGTTAGTCCTAAAAGCAAAATCCCTACTGTGAAGATAATTGCCAATGTAGTTACGACTACAACACCTGAAGCACCTAAGATCCCTCCTAATGCTACTCCCACCACAGCAGCGAAAATACCACCAACGATCGCCAACCCAAAATAAACGATCAATAAAGATATCCCTACTTGGAAAGCAACTCTGAAAAATGACCACAAACGCGGATTAATGTGATTGTTGGCGCTTTGGATACTTTCAGGCTGGTAAATTAATTCTCCAAAAGCCAAGCGTGAAATTAATCCAGAAATGGCAGCATATTTCGCCCAGCCATAGATCGGGACTAAAATCCACAAGTGAGCGATCGCAGCTAAATTAAGATAATTCTTGAGATGAGAACGATACAGCCGCACCGCAGCACTGACAACGTTACCGACACTCAGTGGTTGTATGTGTCCGGGAGATCCAAAATTTTCAGACATAATACTAAATTTCCCTTGAAAGTACGGATCTGAATTTGAGGCTATCTTAAGCTAAGTTAAAGTCAGTGTTCCCAAAATTCATGAATATTCAACGTTGGATTGCACGACGAGAACCGAATTGGCAGCGTTTGGATGCCCTACTAAAGCAGGTAGAAAAAAAAGGGCTAAAGTCTCTACGGGCAGCTGAAATTAGAGAATTAGCTTCTTTATATCGTTCAGTAGCCGCAGATTTAGCCCGCGCCCGTACCCAGCAAATCAGTAATACTTTGATACAAAGTTTACAATCTTTAACAACTCGTGCTTATACGCAAATTTATCAGGGTTCGCGGCGACAGGAGTGGCAGGCAGTTTTAGAATTTTACCGTTGGGGATTACCATCCGTAGTCCAAAAAACATTTGCATACATAGCTGCGGCAACGGCGCTGTTTCTAGTGGGTGGAGTAGTTGCTTGGTGGTATTCCTGGCAAAATCCCAGCTTCATGTCCTTAATCGTACCTGAAAACTTGATAACCAAGGTACGAGATGAGCATAAATTATGGATGGGGTCAATTGTTGGCATTGAACCTCTAGCATCCAGCGGCATTACGATTAATAACTTGGCGGTGTCTTTTGGGGCTGTTGCTGGTGGAATTACAGCCGGGATATACACAGCCTATTTGATGGTATTTAATGGTTTATTAATTGGTGCCGTTGGTACTTTAGTCGGTCAAAATAATCTGGCTTATCCTTTTTGGGCGTTTGTATTTCCGCATGGTTCCTTAGAATTACCAGCGATATTTTTTGCTGGAGGTGCGGGATTTTTATTAGCAAGAGCAATTTTATTTCCTGGCAAATATCGCCGAGGCGATGCACTGAAATTTTATGGAAATCAGGCAGCACAGTTAGTATTTGCGATTGTACCAATGTTGATGATTGCAGGTGCGATCGAAGGCTTTTTTTCGCCTAATCCTAACGTACCCGATCCGATTAAATATCTCGCAGGAATGGGATTATTTATACTTTTGGTAATGTATTGCAGTCGCAAGAAAACATAAATGAAAACAAAGGTTTTATAAAATAACTTCAAATATTGGTAAAATTGAGTAAAAGCAATTCAATTACTGAAAAATAAAAATGGCAAAAGTAACTATTCAAATACCCGATGATTTGGCTCAACGTTTAGAACCTTTGCAAAATCGTTTACCCGAATTGCTTCAGCGAGTACTGGATATTGAGAATATGCAAACAACTGCTCAACCAAAAGTTAAAACAGAGACTATAGATATTCCAGCAGTTTATCAAGAAGTTCTAGAATTTTTAATTAAGCGTCCAACTCCAGAAGAAATTCTTGCTTTTAAAGTCTCACTGCAAGCCCAAAATGAGCTACAAACATTATTAGAAAAAAATCGCTCTACAACACTCTCGGCAATGGAATTGGCAGAATTAGATGTGTACGAGCAATTAGAACATTTGATGATTTTACTTAAGGCGCAAGCTTTAAAAGCGATCGCTTAACATGAGTTCTTATTCAATTTCTAAGGAACTTCGTCAGCTTGTAGTAAAAAAAGCTTCGGGACGTTGTGAATATTGCCTAATTCATCAGGATTTTTCAATTTATACCCATGAAGTAGACCATATTATTGCTCTCAAGCATGGGGGCGAAACTATTATCGAAAACTTGGCACTTTCATGTTTATCATGTAATCGCCATAAAGGTTCTGATTTCGCTACCATAGATTGGATTACACAAGAAATTGTGTCGTTGTTTAACCCTCGTCGTCAGATTTGGGGCGAACATTTCTATCTTGAAGGCGCGAGAATAGAGGGGAAAACTCAGATTGGTCAAGCCACTGCAAGATTACTTCAGTTTAACGTTGCCAATCGTCTGCTTCAACGGCAAGTGTTAATCAGTCAAGAACAGTACCCGTAAGTAAAAGTGTACAGTCATTAAATCGGTTAATCATTAATTGTTCGTTCACAAAATTCTTAACCATTAATAATTCCTACAAGTATTTTTACAAGCAGCGATAAATCTTTTGGGACTTGATAGCGTTTCTGGTCTTGAGTTACCTGGCGATTTATGCGATGGTAAACTCCAAAACGCCAGTCTTCACCAATCGATATGAGATAAATTACGCTGAAGTTGCTGCTGTAAAAACTGTAAATCAAAAACTTCTGAAGATTCGGGTAAAGTTAGATTCTTCCTTTCCAAAGTACAATTTAATTCAGCTAAAATATCATCAATCGTAAAGGGTAATTCAAAATACTGACTAAATGTATACGATTCATCGGCTTTGAGAATGCGGCGGGAATTCATAAAACAGCCAAGCCAAGTTGATTGTACTTAAATTCTATACAAATTAGCTCAGGTGTCCCTTGTAAATCGGCAGACGATCGCAACCCAACCACAACCTTTTGACAAAGGGATCGCTCGCCACCATAGAAATCGCTAGGATTAAATATCATATATTTTGCTTTGTCTTCTGAAATTCCTTCCTAAATGTGGAGTACGTTTAGGCTACTTTTAGGCTTATGATTTGAAGGCAATCGGACTTGTAGCCAAATCAAATGTTACGAATTCTCTTGATTGATGACAATCCGAACGATCGCGTCTTAGCAATTCGGCAATTGGAACGCGAGTTTCCTGACCTCGAAGTAGAACAAGTGGTCACAGCAAAAGACTTTGCTCAAGCACTGGAGAGGGGTCAATTTAAGTTGGTTGTCACCGATTATCAATTGCGCTGGAGTAATGGTATAGAAGTATTACACGCAATTAAAGCTAGTTATCCTAACTGCCCAACGATCATGTTCACCAACAGCGGTACTCAGGAGATTGCTGTGGAGGCAATGAAATCTGGATTAGATGACTATGTAATCAAATCTCCTCAGCACCAAGTACGCTTAACAGCAGCAGTGCGATCGGCGCTAGAACGAGCTGAAACTCGCCAAAAAGCCGCAAATTTAGAAATTCGCTTTCAAAATCTGCTCAACGGACTCAATGTTGGCATTTATCGGGCAACTTTGGATGGTTCTTTACTCGAATGCAACCCAGCATTCCTGCGTTTGATTGGGTTGGGAACCTTACCCCAAGAGCAAGCAAGTCGGTTCATAGAGCTTTATTTTCAGCCAGAAGATTATACTCAGCTAATCAATCAACTGCGAGAAAATGGCGAAGTGCGCGATCGCGAAATTCAATTGCGACGAGCTGATGGTAGTTTGATTTGGGTACGTGTCAGCAAAACCTTCAGCAAAATTGATGGCAAAGGTATCATTGATGGCTTGGTAGAAGATATTAGCGATCGCAAACGAGTAGAATTAGAGCGAGAGCAACTACTCATCAGCGAACAAGCCGCCCGCATGGAAGCTGAAGCTGAAAAGCAAAATTACAGTTTATTGTCTGAAGCTAGCCGATTGCTAGTATCTTCCCTCGATTACCGCACGACTTTGGCAAAATTAGCCAACTTAGTAGTTCCTACATTAGCTGATTGCTGTTTAATTGATATTGTTGACACTAATTTAATAGTATTTGAAGAACCAGTTGTTGCAGCGGCTACTCCCGAAAAAGAAGCACTAGCCCTCTTACTCAGACGGTTTTATTCTACTTCCGCAGATGCTGATTTTGGCGTCAGAAAAGTTTTGCAAACAGGCGAACCAGAATTAGTTACTGATGCAACGGCGAATTCTTTTTTATTAACGATGAAGCAGGACGCAGAAACCCAACGGTTGATGCGCCAGATGGATATTCAATCCTACATAATTGTGCCGTTAGTGGCTCGTGATGCCTACGGCGCAATGCACCTACGCAAGCTAGGTACAATTACTTTGATTACTACCCAAGCGAACCGTCGCTACACTACAGCTAATTTAAATATGGCTCAAGCGCTGGCTTTGCGGGCAGCTACAGCCATTGACAATGCTCGGCTTTACCAGCAAGCAATAGACGCAAATCGCATTAAAGATGAGTTTTTAGCTGTTTTGTCTCACGAAATCAGAACTCCCCTAAATCCGATTTTGGGTTGGGCAAAACTTCTGCGTACCAACAAGCTAGACCGAGAAAAAACTGCTTTAGCTCTTGAAACCATTGAGCGTAACGCTAAGTTACAAACTAAACTGATTGAAGACTTATTAGATATCTCCCGCATCTTGCGAGGTAAACTCAGTCTCAATGTTTGCCCAGTTGATTTGGCAACCATTATTCGAGCCGCAATGGAAACAGTACGGCTATCAGCGGAAACCAAATTGATTCAAGTTCACTCTGCTCTCGATCCCGCTGTTGGTCAGGTATTTGGAGATCCAGGGCGCTTGCAACAAATTGTCTGGAATCTCCTCTCCAACGCCATTAAATTTACTCCTGAAGGCGGACAAGTTGAGATTTATTTAGAGCAAATCGATTCTCAAGTGCAAATTACAGTTAAAGACACAGGCAAAGGAATTAACCCAGATTTTCTGCCCTATGTATTTGAAACCTTTCGTCAAGCCGATAGTGCAACCACTAGGAAATTTGGCGGCTTGGGTTTGGGATTGGCAATTGTCCGTTATTTAGCAGAAATGCATGGTGGAACTGTCTTAGCAGAAAGTTTAGGAGAAGGTCGCGGAGCAACCTTTATTGTTAAGTTGCCGACTATACTTACTGATACAGTTGACAGTAGTAAAGAAAGCGATGTACTTGTCACCAATACTCCAGCTTTTGATGATTTGAAAATCTTAGTTGTAGATGACGAACCTGATTCGTTAGAGTTAGTTAGCTTCGTACTCCAACAGTCTGGAGCTACTGTCACTGCTGTATCATCCGCAAAAGAAGTATTAGAAATATTGCCACAGTGGAAACCAGATTTATTGGTGAGCGATATCGGAATGCCAGAAATGGATGGCTATATGTTATTGAGACAAATTAGGTTAATGAGTCCAGAACAAGGAGGCAAAGTTCCGGCGATCGCTCTCACAGCCTATGCTGGAGAAGGTAACGAACAACGAGCCAAAGCAGCCGGTTTTCAAGCCCACATTAGTAAGCCAATAGATCCAGCGCTGTTAATTGAAACTATTGCGAGCTTAGTGCAAGGTTGACGGTTGACGTTAACGGTATGTAGTAGCGTGACCGGGCTAAAATGTTGCAATAAATTTTATTGTGGGATGGGTGTCCTCACCCGTCCGGGGCGGGCAGGATGCCCACCCCACAAGAAATTTGCAACATTTAAAGCTTGCCACGCCAGTAGTAGCAAGATGCAACAAAGGTGCAGGTCGATGCAACAAAGGTGCAGGTCGATGCAACAAAGGTGCAAGCCGATGCAACAAAGGTGCAAGCCGATGCAACAAAGGTGCAGGTCGATGTAACAAAGGTGCAAGTCGATGCAACAAAGGTGCAAGTCGATGCAACAAAGGTGCAAGTCGATGCAACAAAGGTGCAAGTCGATGCAATAGACTTCTTGCATGAACCTTCAAAACCCCACCCCAACCCTCCCCTGCCT